>NZ_JAVHWM010000025.1:0-8730 GCF_032159765.1 Mycobacterium sp.
GGGCCCACTGCATGTACGCGACTAGGTAAACGGCTGCTACATCAGGGCTATCGGCGTCGTTGTCGTGTACACGACCAGCATCAGCACCAGGAGGAACCAGCCGGCGCCCTGCCAGATCCACCACCCCCCGCGCGCTTGCCACACCTGATAGGTGCGGACGAAGGCCGTTATGCCACCGACGAGCAGAACGGCAGCGGGACCGAAGGCGAGCGCATTACGTTGCAACCCACTGCAATTGGCTAGCGTCCCGGGGCTGGCGCCGGTTTTGCAATCGCTCACCCACGCGACGATGGCTACCAGGACGATAAGCGCGATTGCCACGAAAACGACCACGAATTTCACCGCCGCGGCGAACGTTTTCCTATCGCGCTGCGGGTTGGAGGTGTCGGGTGACATCTTCATGGTCTGACCCGATGGTATTCCTGGAAAGCTATCCGCCGGCCGGTGTGGGGTAACGGTCGTTGATGTCGGCGTTGCTCGCGCTGCGCGCACAGTTGGCGCAGCAGAAGATCGCGTCCTCGCTCTCCACGCCGTGCCCCAGGATCCGGCATCCGCAATGCCCGCATTCCGGGGCCACTTGGGCCGCCGCGCATTCGATGCTGTCGAACGTCGCGGTGCGGTCCCCCCAGGTAACCGTGAACGTCTTGTCGTAGTGATTGCCGCAGGTATCACAAGTAGGCATGCGATACGACTTCCCGGTCGGTACGCGCGGCAAACGAGACCACCGCTTGCACCGCCGGGTCGAACAGGTCGAGACGATTGTTGTCGTACCTGGTTGGCACGATGGAGGGGTGAGTTCCCTCGACCGGTTCAGCCCCGCCACGCGGGAGTGGTTCACCGGGACATTCGCTGCGCCCACTCCCGCGCAGGAGCAGGCCTGGTCGGCGATCGCCGACGGCGACAACACGCTGGTCATCGCGCCTACGGGGTCCGGAAAAACGCTGGCCGCCTTCCTCTGGGCCATTGACCGGCTGGCGGACCACCAGCCAGCAGCGGGCCGCACCCGCGTCCTGTACGTCTCCCCGCTCAAGGCGCGGGCCGTCGACGTCGAGCGCAACCTGCGCACGCCGCTCACCGGGATTACGCGCACAGCGCAACGGCTCGGTCTTGCCGACCCGCAGATCAGCGTCGGCGTCCGCTCAGGCGATACGCCGGCCGGCAAGCGTCGCGAGCTGATTGCGAAGCCGCCCGACATCCTGATCACCACACCTGAGTCGCTGTTCTTGATGCTGACTTCGGCCGCCCGCGACACGCTGGCAGATGTCGAGACCGTGATCGTCGACGAGGTGCACGCCGTCGCCGGCACGAAGCGCGGCAGCCACCTGGCGCTGTCGTTGGAGCGCCTGGACATGCTGTTGAAGCGGCCTGCGCAGCGGATCGGGCTGTCGGCCACCGTCAAGCCGGCCGACGAAGTGGCTCGCTTCCTGTCCGGGCAAGCGCACACCACGATTGTTGCGCCGCCAGCGGCCAAGACGTTCGACTTGTCGGTGGTGGTGCCGGTACCCGACATGGCCAATCTCGAGGACAACACGATCTGGCCTGACGTCGAGCAGCGCATCGCCGACCTCGTCGAGGCCCACAACTCCACGATCGTGTTCGCGAACTCGCGGCGGCTCGCCGAACGACTGACCTCACGTCTCAACGAGATTCACGCCGAGCGGTTGGGTATCGAGCTCGACGCTCCGGCCAACTCCCATGTGCCAGGCGGCCCGCCCGCTCACATCATGGCAAGCGGCCAGAGCTTCGGCGCCGAGCCTCTGCTGGCGCGGGCGCACCACGGCTCGGTCAGCAAGGAGCAGCGGGCGGCTGTCGAAGACGACCTCAAGAGCGGCCGGCTCAAAGCCGTGGTGGCCACCTCCAGCCTCGAACTCGGAATCGATATGGGCGCAGTTGATCTCGTGATCCAGGTGGAGGCACCGCCGTCGGTGGCCAACGGTCTGCAGCGGATCGGCCGGGCCGGGCATCAGGTCGGCGAGATTTCCCGCGGCGTGGTATTTCCCAAGCACCGCACCGATCTGATCAGCTGCGCGGTCACCGTGCAGAGGATGCACGCCGGCGAGATCGAAAGCCTTTCGGTACCAGCGAATCCGCTTGACGTGCTGGCCCAGCACACCATCGCCGCCTCGGCCCTGGACCCGCTGAACGCCGAGCTGTGGTTCGACGTGGTACGCCGCAGCGCGCCGTTCGCCACGCTGCCCCGCGGTGCGTTCGAAGCGACGCTGGATCTGCTGTCCGGCAAGTACCCGTCCACCGAATTCGCCGAATTGAGGCCACGTCTCGTCTACGACCGCGACGCAGGGCTTCTCACCGCGCGTCCGGGAGCACAACGGCTTGCAGTGACCTCCGGCGGCGCGATTCCGGACCGCGGCCTGTTCACGGTCTACCTCGCGACGGGTGCTGACGGCGATAAGCCCTCTCGGGTGGGTGAACTCGACGAAGAGATGGTGTACGAGTCACGGCCCGGCGACGTGATATCGCTGGGGGCTACGAGCTGGCGCATCACCGAGATCACCCACGACCGCGTGTTGGTCGTTCCGGCCCCCGGCCAGCCCGCCAGGTTGCCGTTCTGGCGCGGCGACAGTGTCGGGCGCCCCGCCGAGCTCGGGGCGGCACTCGGCGCGTTCACGGGCGAGCTGGCCCAGCTGGCGCTCCCCGAGTTTCAGAAACGTTGCGCTGCAATGGGTTTCGACGATTACGCCAGCGACAATCTTCGCCGCCTGCTTGAGGACCAGCAGCAAGCCACCAACGCCGTGCCCACCGACTCCACGCTCGTCGTCGAGCGCTTCCGCGACGAGCTCGGCGACTGGCGGGTGATCCTGCATTCGCCGTACGGGCTGCGGCTGCACGGCCCGCTTGCGCTTGCAGTCAGCCGGCGGCTGCGGGAACGGTACGGCATCGACGAGAAGCCCACCGCATCCGACGACGGGATCATCGTGCGGTTGCCCGACACCGACGCGGGCGACGCCGCCCCGGGTGCCGACCTGTTCGTGTTCGAGCCCGACGAGATCGAGCCGGTCGTCACCGCGGAAGTCGGCGGCTCAGCGCTGTTCGCCTCGCGGTTCCGAGAGTGCGCGGCGCGCGCGCTCCTGCTGCCGCGCCGTCATCCCGGCAAGCGGTCGCCGCTGTGGCATCAGCGTCAGCGGGCTGCCCAACTGCTCGACGTCGCGCGCAACTACCCGGATTTCCCGATCGTGCTCGAGGCGGTCCGCGAGTGCCTGCAGGACGTCTACGACGTACCGATGCTGACCGAGCTGATGGCGCGCATCCAGCAGCGCCGGGTGCGGGTCGTCGAAGTCGAGACCGCCACCCCGTCACCGTTCGCCGCGTCGCTGCTGTTCGGATACGTCGGCGCGTTCATGTACGAAGGCGACGCGCCCCTGGCCGAGCGGCGGGCTGCCGCCCTGTCATTGGACACCACACTGCTCGCCCAACTGCTGGGCAGGGTGGAGCTGCGGGAGCTGCTCGACCCCGAGGTGGTGGCCGCCACGCACCGCCAGCTGCAGCACCTCAGCCCCGACCGGCAGGCGCGTGACGCCGAGGCCGTCGCCGACCTGCTGCGCCTGCTGGGCCCGCTCACCGAACAGGAAGTGGCCGAGCGGTCGTCGACCCTCGAGATAGGGGGCTGGCTTGAATCGCTGCGCGGCGCCCGCCGCGCGGTCACCGTGTCGTATGCGGGCCAAACCTGGTGGGTGGCAATCGAAGACATCGGCCGGCTGCGCGACGGCGTCGGCATCGCGGTACCGCCCGGGGTACCGGTGAGCTTCACCGACCCGGTGGCAGATCCACTCGCCGAACTCATCGGCCGCTACGCGCGGACCCGCGGCCCGTTCACCACGGCCGAGGCCGCGCAGCGGTTCGGGCTCGGGCTGCGGGTGGCCGCCGACGTGCTGGGCAGGCTGGCGGTCGACGGAAAGCTGATTCGGGGCGAATTCGCTGAGCTGCCTCCTCTTCGCGCAAGCGGTCCCCCGCAAGCGGGTGGTGCCCCCACATCGGTCGCGCCCGGTGAATTCGATCAGTGGTGTGACGCAGAGGTGCTGCGGATGCTGCGCCGCAGATCGCTGGCGGCGCTGCGCGCGCAGGTCGAGCCCGTCAGCACAGCGGCATTTGGCCGGTTCCTGCCCTCGTGGCAGCAGCTCGGTGCGCGCGCAGTCGGCGTCGACGGGCTCGCCGCGGTGGTCGAGCAGCTCGCCGGCGTCGCCATCCCGGCATCGGCGCTCGAGCCGCTGGTTCTCGGGCAGCGTGTGCGCAACTACCAGCCCGCGATGCTCGACGAGCTTCTCGCGTCCGGCGAGGTCGTCTGGTCGGGCGCAGGCGCGATCTCCGGCAGCGACGGCTGGATCTCGCTGCATATGGCCGACACCGCGCCGCTGTCGCTGGCCACACCGGCAGAAATCGACTTCACCGATCACCACCGCGCGATCCTCGACACGCTCGGACACGGCGGCGGTTTCTTCTTCCGCCAGCTCGCCGGCGGAATCAACGACAGTGAGCTGAGAGTAGCTCTGTGGGAGCTGGTTTGGGCCGGCCGCGTCACCGGCGACACCTTCGCGCCGGTGCGTGCGATGCTCGCCGGTTCGCGCCGCGCCGGGCGGCCCGCGCACCGGAACCGACGGCGCCCACCGAGGCTGAGTCACTACAGCGTTGCGCAGTCGATGGCCCGGCCCGCCGACCCGACCGTCGCAGGCAGGTGGTCGGCACTGCCGCTGCCCGAACCCGATTCGACGCTGCGCGCTCATTTCTCAGCCGATCTTCTGCTGGGCCGCTACGGCGTGCTGACCAGGGGCGCCGTGGCGACCGAAGGCGTGCCGGGCGGGTTCGCGACGCTGTACAAGGTGCTCACCACGATGGAGGACACCGGCCGATGCCAGCGGGGCTATTTCGTCGAGTCGCTGGGTGGCGCCCAATTCGCTGTCGCGTCGACGGTGGACCGTCTTCGAGAGCATCAGGACGGCCTCGATCCCGACCGGCCCGCGCTATCGGCTGTCGTGCTCGCGGCGGCTGACCCGGCCAATCCCTATGGTTCCGCGCTACCGTGGCCCGAGCGCAAGCAGGCCGACGGCGAGACGGTCCACCGGCCGGGCCGGAAAGCGGGAGCGCTCGTCGTGCTCGTCGACGGGGAGTTGGTGTGGTTCCTCGAGCGCGGCGGGCGTTCGCTTCTGACGTTCTCGTCGGATCCTGACGCGCATCGCGCTTCTGCCGGTGCGCTGGCTGACCTCGTGGCCCAGGGGCGGGTCGGCGGAATCCTGGTGGAGCGCGTCGATGGCACCGCGGTCCTCGACCCGGCGTTGGCAGGCGAGCGGGAAACGGTCGCCTCGGCGCTTTCCGAGGCCGGTTTCGTGCGCACGCCGCGGGGCCTGCGGCTGCGGGACCGATGAGCGCTCGCGCGAAGAGCAACTGGCACTGATGCCCGAGGGCGATACGGTATACCACACCGCGGCCAAACTGCGCGACGGGTTGGTCGGCAAGGTGCTGACGCGCTGTGATGTGCGTGTACCCCGTTTCGCCACAACGGATTTGACCGGGCACACCGTTGACGAAGTGCTCAGCCGAGGCAAGCACCTGTTCATCCGCGTCGGCCCGGCAAGTGTTCACTCACACCTGAAGATGGACGGCAGCTGGCGCGTCAGCGTCGATGAGCCGCTTGCGCGAAGAGCATCAGCCGTCGATGAGCCGCTTGCGCGAAGAGCGAAAAACCGCCGGGTGCGGGAAAATGACTACCGCGTGCGAATCATCCTGGAAGCAGGGTCAGTTCAGGCTGCCGGCGTCGACCTGGGGCAACTGGAGATCCTCCCGCGTGTCGACGATATGTCGACGGTCGCCCACCTCGGCCCAGACCTGCTCGGCACGGACTGGGATGCAGGCACGGCGGCAGCCAATCTCATCGCCGACCAGGACCGCCCGATCTCCGTCGCATTGTTGGACCAGCGCACCATGGCGGGCGTCGGAAACGTCTACTGCAACGAATTATGTTTCGTGTCTGGGCTTTTGCCCACTGCCCCGGTACGCAATGTCGCGGATCCGCTGCGTCTGGTCTCGAGAGCCCACGACATGCTGATGGCCAACCGGTCGCGGTGGAGCCGCACCACCACCGGAGACCTGCGTCATGGCCGGGAGTTGTGGGTGTACGGCCGCGCGTCGAAACCGTGCCGGCGCTGCGGCACACTGATCGAAACCGATTGGGCCGGTGAACGTGTCACGTACTGGTGCCCGCGCTGTCAGCGCTGACACCCGCCCGTCAGCCGCCGAATCGTTTGGGATGGGAGGCGATGTAATCCGCGACGGTGCGCGCAGGTTCACCGGTCAGCGTCTCCACGGCATCGGACCTGCGGTTGTACCGGTCGTCGCGGTGCAGTTTCGTCATCGTCGCGATGTGCTGCTGAACGTGATCAGGCAACCCTGAGCTCCGCAGATATTGCCGATTCCAATCGTCGTACGGCGTGTCCTCCGCCGCGACCGGCCGGTTCAGCGCGCGGCTGTACGCCTCGGCGACGCCGTGGATGTCCAGAATCTCCGGGCCGGTCAGCTCATAGACATCGCCGATGCGCCCGGCCGGGTTCAGCAGCAGCGCAGTGATCACGCGCGCCACGTCGGCGGCGGCGATCGGGGATGTGCGGCCGGTGCCGAAGGGCAGCGGCAGAACACCGCGTTCGTGCACCGACCGGCGAGCAAGCAGCGTGAATAGCGGGTTGTCGAGGAAGATCGTTGGCCGGATGTGTATCACCGGCACGCCGGACCAGTTCATCACCTGCTCGGACAGCCAGTGCAGCCACTGCTGCGACGACTCGCTGCTGCTGGTCAGTGACATCTGCGACACAGTCATTTGGGACATGTTGACGATGGCCTCATAGTCGCCCAGTTCGCGTGCCACCGCGCAGACGATCGCCGTCGCCTCCAGATAGTCCAGCGACACGCTCATGTTGAAGAACATCCGCTGAACACCTGTCATGGCGTCGACGACGTCTCCCGGCTTGGTGAGATCACCGACCACCACTTCGGCGCCGAGGTCCCGAAGTTGTTGTGCGCGAGCATCTTCGCGATGCACCATCGCCCGCACCGGCTCGCCCTCGCCGAGAAGCATCTCGACGACAAACCGACTGACTCCGCCGCTTTTTCCGGCCGCCCCCGTGATCAGGTACATGCCATAAACCTAGGCGACCGCCCGCAGCCTGGCTTGCTACTGGACCATCCAGATGGATGTCGCGATCAACTCGCCGCGCTCGAGTGCGGCCGCCCGGTGCTCGTGGACCTTGAGGTACTCCTGATCGGTCACCATGTCGATGAACGCTGCCGGCGAGGGGTATTCGACGATGAGAATCGCGTCCCACCAAGGCTTGTTGTGCTCCTCGCGTCCGCCCGGCTCCTCGCCGATGACGGCACCCGGCGCGCCGCCGCCGAACCGGACCTTCCCCCCAACACGCTGCAGGTGCGGGGCGACCTCCTGCCCGTATTGCAGATACCGCTCCAGGCCGCCCGGCTGCTTGAACTTCAGCAGATTGACCATGACGACCGGCTCGTCGGCCGGCCGCGCGGCCAATGCGGCGAATTGTTCAGATGTGGGTTCCAACGAAGAACTCGTACTCACAAGGGCTAACGGTAGCGACGGCTCGTTCCCAGCACGACCGCCGAGCGGGGTGCCGATTCGGCGGTACGGCGGACCCGGATGAAATACCCTGACGATCAAATGTGGAGGTAAGCCCGGGGAGGACTCGTCATGACTACTGGGGCAGTGCGATACAACGAGCGGTCCCTCTCGGGAATAGCGTTCTCGGTCGGTACCGGGACTGTGGTCGGGACCGTCTGTTTGGCCACCGGCCTACCAGACCCCCTACCAGGCGTCCTTACCGCGTCTGCAGCCACCCTGCCGGCCGCGGTCGCCTACCATCGGCAGTCTCGCCGGCGGAATCCCGGCGAAGACATCGCCCTCCTGCAGCGCGGCGAATTGCGTCGCCCAATCGGGCTCGTGGTCACGATCTTCGTGGCCGCGGTACTCGCGGTCGACTCGATCGTCGGCGTCGTCGGGGGCTTGTTCGCCACGGCGGCAAACCAAGGCCCGAGCATTGTGCTGATGTTGGTCTTCGTAGTGTTGGGCGCGGCCGCCGATTTCTTCATCGCGTCCTACGCGTCGCACTACCTGGGGAGGAACCCGTACTGGTGGATCGCGGCGGGCGTCGGCATCGTCTTTGTCATTCGAATGTTCGTCATTGTCATCCTCTTAGCCATCTACGGCCCGGTTGTAGATTTTGGGGTGGTATTCGGCCTCACTCTTTTGAATCACCTGATATATCTCGGCGGATGTCTTTTCGGAACGTGGTACGGCACCCAAAACCGGCAACGATTCTTTGCGACGAAAATTTATCGGGCGCAGCAGAAACTATCGTGGGAGCCCCTGCCCCCGCCCCCTATCCAAACATTCGCTCAGACCGCCGCAAACACCCTTCCGCCACCGAATCCCCGCGATCGCCGGCTCGAGTAACTACCGGCTCATTTAGTGAAACCCGTGAGTTCTCAGCCCGGGCGGTTGCGCATGCGATCGGTCCACTGGATGCCATCCCACCACCGGTCGATGGCGTGTAGCCCCGGGTCGGGGTACCACCCTTCAGCGGGCGAAAGGTCCCCGGCGGTCTTGACGTTCTCTGGTGTGTTCCGGAGTCCGTCGGTCCAGCGCAAGCCGTCCCACCAGCGGTCGATGCCATGCAACTCCGGATCGGGATACCAGCCTGCTTGTGGTTG
>NZ_JAVHWM010000002.1:0-70131 GCF_032159765.1 Mycobacterium sp.
GTGTTCGGTGCCGCGAAATCCCACTCCCGGGGGAGTTCGACGGGCTGTATCACGCGGTGCAGAACCCCGCCGTCCCCGACGACGCGGGGGTCGACCGCCACGTACGCGGTGAACCGGCACAAGACACCAAAACGCAACGACGCGTTGACGATTCGCGTCTCAAGCTCCTGAGCCGAAACATCGCCACCCCACGCCGGCGCCGAGACGTACCGGTCCTCGAGATCGCGCACATAGGAGCGCGCCCACCGCGCGGTCACCGCGGAGGCATCCCTTCGCTGCCCAGCGACCGTCGTCGACCAGTTCTTGCCGTCGCGGGTGGTGCCGCGCACGACCAGAGACCCGTTCGCAGCGCCGCGGTACCGCCCCGCAATCACCAGCGGCACCCCGGGGAAGAGGTCCGGCGTCCGAGCGGGACTCTCCGTATCCGCAATCAACTTCACGCCCTCGGCGTGCACGCTCACACCACGGACGATCGGCGCGCCAATGCGGCGGTGGATCGCGTCCATCGCTTCGTCGAGGCGGTTCTCGTCTTCGACCAGTTCGCATCGGCCACCGCCGGCACCGGCGAGGCGGCCCAGGAACCCGGCGTTGACCGCCTGATCGATGCCGACGGCGTGCACGCGCACCCGCTGCAGGTCCGTGTTCAGGTCGCGCAGAATCTGGTCCTCGTTGCCGACCTGGCCGTCGGTGACCAGTACCACGACCGCATCTCGGTCCTTCGCTCCCCGCAGCAGGGTGAGCGCCTTCCGCATCGGGGCCAAAAGCTCTGTGCCACCGCGGGCGTCGACGCGTGCAAGGTGCTCCACCGCGCGATACCGGTTCCGGTCCGTGGCCTCCACCAGTCCATCGGGAAGGCCCTCGGGGCAGTCGACCCGGTCGTCGAACGTCAGCACCGCGAACCGGTCGCTGCGTGTGAGCGTGTCGACGATGCGGGCCGCCGCGCGGCGAGCCGCCACCATCTTCCAGCCGCCCATGCTGCCGGAGCGGTCCAGCACCAGCACGAGGTCGCGAGGGCTCGGCGGCGCGCTGGAGGCCGGCGGAAGGACGGTGAGTTGGTACGTCCCCTCCTCACCCTCGGCGTCGGGAACCAGCAGCAGCGAGTCGGTGACATCGTCAGCGCCGTAGCGAAGGCGTAGCACGAAGTCGCGATTGGCCCGCTCGCCGGGCTGTACTCGCACCCGGCCGGCGTCGGTGGACACGGTGTGCAGGCTCGAGCGAACGCCGGACAGCGTCAGCCCGGCGGGATCGATGCCGACGTCGATCGACAACGTCACCGGGTTGGGGAACCCAGGCAGCAGCACCGGCGGCGTGATGCGCGACGCGTCGGGCACCGCGTCAGTGTCCTCGGCGTGGCCGTCGCCGACCGCAATGTCCGCGAGCGGCGTTCCCGGGATGTACCGGGGCGCGACCACGAGCGCGAAGCGGAACGTGGCCTCGCCGTCCTCGAAGCTCAGCGGGTAGACGAGTGTGACTGCGACGCTTACCTTTTCGCCGGGCTGGATGTTGCCGACCCGCATGGTGAAGATGTCTGGCCGCTCTTCCTCCGCGATGCTGGCGCGCCGGCCTGACGCGATAGCGTCGTCGTAGGCCTGTCGAGCGGCTTCCCGCTCGCGCAGCTGGGCTTCGACGATCCGCCCGTCGGCCGTCATCCGCATCCGCGTCACCGCGCCCCGATCGGGCAGCGGGAAGACGTAGCTGGCTTCCAAGGGGACGTCGAAGACGTTGACGAAGTCCTGCGTCAGCTCGACTTGGCTTGTCAGCCCGGTGATTTCTGCGCGCACGTCGATGCGGTCGAGTGGCAGGTTGCCCCGCTCGGTGCGCAGAGCGCCCAGCCCGGCCTCGTCGGTGGGTGCAGTGACGCGGGCCGCCTCGGCGTCCGACATGGGTTCGACGGGCATGGTCATGATGGATTCCCTTCGTGGAGGAGCAGGCCCCGTTCGGCCAGCAGGTCCAGGAGCGGCCGGGCTGCCGCTTGAATCGCCGAGACGTCGTCGTCGCTGGGCCGGCCGGGCAGCACGATCAACGTGTCGCCGGCAAGCCGGACGGCCGCCAGTGTGCTGACGGCATCGTCGTCAGGGACGGGCGCGTGGGCCCAGAAGCGCGTGCGATTTGGGCGTGCAAACCTTCGCTCAGCGTCGCTTAGCACGCCCAAATCGCTGACTGCAGCGATGCGGCGCAGTGTGTCGTCCGGTGCTCCGGCGAGTTCGCCCTGGATCTCCGCGAGTGAGCGGCCCTGGGCCTGAAGTCGTTTGATGGCGACGATCTGGATCAGGTGCCGGGTTCCGTATAGGGCGGTGCGGCCTGCCATGACGGGCCGGTCGACGAGACCGATGGTGGTGTACCACCGAATCACCCGCCGATCAGGCAGATCCCGCACTCTGCCGTTGGGAGCTCCCGGGTAGGCAGGATCGGCTAGTGCGGCGGTCACGCGCCGCACGAGCTCGTCGAGCGTCCAGTCAGCCCCATCGGTCATGCACCCATTATGACAGTGTCAATGTGACAGTGTCAATGTTGCGCTTCGGTCACGATTCAAATTTCGGTGGACAGCGATGGCACCATGGACGACGTGACCGCTCACCAGCTGCCATCCGGCGCCACGTGGCATCCGACCAGCCATCACCCCAGGCAGCGCACGTTCGCGCAGTCGACCAAACTGCAAGACGTTCTCTACGAGATCCGCGGACCGGTGCACGAGCACGCGTCGCGGCTGGAGGCTGAGGGCCACCGAATCCTGAAGCTGAACATCGGCAACCCGGCACCGTTCGGGTTCGACGCGCCGGACGTGATCATGCGCGACATGATCCAGGCCCTGCCCTATTCGCAGGGCTACTCGGACTCCAAGGGCATCATCCCTGCTCGCCGCGCGGTAGTGACCCGTTACGAGCTCGTGGACGGATTCCCGCGCTTCGACGTCGACGACGTCTACATCGGCAACGGGGTCTCCGAACTCATCACGATGACGCTGCAGGCGCTGCTCGACAACGGCGACCAGGTCCTGATCCCGGCGCCCGACTACCCGCTGTGGACCGCGTGCACGTCGCTGGCCGGCGGCAAGCCGGTCCACTATCTATGCGATGAGACGCAGGACTGGCAGCCCGACGTCGCCGACATCGAATCCAAGATCACCGACCGCACCAAGGCGCTGGTGGTCATCAACCCCAACAACCCGACGGGCGCGGTGTACGGCCGCGAGGTGCTCGAGCAGATGGCCGAGCTCGCCCGCAAGTACGAGCTGCTGCTGCTCGCCGACGAGATCTACGACAAGATCCTCTACGACGACGCCGAGCACGTCAGCGTCGCCGCGGTGGCGCCGGATCTGTTGTGCCTCACGTACAACGGACTCTCGAAGGCGTACCGGGTGGCCGGGTATCGCGCCGGCTGGCTGGCCATCACCGGGCCAAAGGAACACGCAAGCAGCTTCCTGGAGGGCATCAGCCTGTTGGCGAACATGCGGTTGTGCCCTAATGTGCCTGCCCAACACGGGATTCAGGTGGCGCTGGGTGGTCACCAAAGTATCGAGGACCTGGTGTTGCCCGGCGGCCGGCTGTTGGAACAGCGCGACGTGGCATGGTCGAAACTGAACGAGATCCCCGGAGTGACGTGCGTCAAGCCGCAGGGTGCGCTGTACGCGTTCCCGCGCCTGGACCCCGAGGTGTACGACATCGTCGACGACGAGCAACTGGTGCTCGACCTGCTACTGCAGGAGAAGATCCTCATCACCCAGGGCACGGGTTTCAACTGGCCCGCCCCCGACCACCTGCGCATCGTCACGCTGCCGTGGGCGAGGGATCTCGCGAATGCGATCGAGCGCCTCGGCAACTTCCTGTCCAGCTACCGCCAATAGTCCCGACATATTCTGTGCGGCGTGGCGCACACGCATGGGCACGCGAACTCCGAGGTGACGATCGGCCCGATGGCCGCCAGGGTGGTGATCGGGTTGCTCACGATCATCGGTCTCGGGGTGATCGTCGGCGCGGTATTGCTGTGGCCCAGCGACCGGAAGGTCGATATCCCGCTGCCATTCCAAAGCGCCACCGGCGGGGCCGTGAGCACACAGGCCGGCCATGTCACGTCCACCGCGTTGGGCGCATGCGGAAGTCCCTCTGCGGGAAAGGTTTTGACGGCGCCACCCGAGTCAGCGCCGCCGGGTGGAGGGGACTGCACGCAGGCGATCGTGGCCATCGACTCGGGACCGAATGCCGGCGCGACCACCTTGCTGGAGTTCTCGCCGGGGCCGGGCCAACCCCGGCTCGCCGTTGGCGACGCCATCCGCATCAGCCGACAGGTCGACGACCAGGGTGTGACGAGCTACGCGTTCTTCGACTTTGAACGGACCTGGCCGCTGGTAGGGCTGGCGGCGGCGTTCGCGTTGGTGATCGTCGCGGTCGCGCGGTGGCGGGGGCTGCTCGCGCTGGTGGGCATCGTGGTGGCGTTCGGCGTGCTCGTCGTGTTCCTCCTGCCCGCACTGCGCGACGGGGCCCCGGCCGTGCCCGTGTCCTTGGTGGCCTCGGCGGCGATCCTCTACGTCGTCATCTATCTGGCCCACGGCGTCAGCCTTCGCACCAGCGCCGCGCTGCTCGGTACGTTGACGTCGATGCTGCTTGCGGCCCTGCTCTCATGGGGCGCAATCGGTCTCACGCATCTGACGGGGCTGTCCGAGGAGCAGAACAACGAAGTCGCCGCCTACATGGGCAACGTGTCCATCACGGGCCTGCTGCTGGCCGGGTTCATCATCGGCAGCCTCGGCGTGCTGAACGACGTCACCATCACCCAGGCGTCTACCGTGTTCGAGCTCGCCGCTGTCGGCGAAAGTTCTAGACGCGCAATCTTTCTCGGCGCGATGCGGGTCGGACGCGACCACATCGCGAGCACGGTGTACACGCTCGTGCTCGCGTACGCAGGCAGTTCGCTGCCGCTGCTGCTGCTGTTCTCGGTGGCGAACCGGTCACTGGGCGATGTGCTGACCAGTGAGAGCGTCGCGATCGAAATCGCGCGCTCGGCCGTGGGTGGGATTGCGCTCGCCTTGTCGGTGCCGCTGACGACGGCGATCGCGGCGGTGCTGGCTACTTCCGGTCCAGCAGCTCGAGCAGGTAGCCGCCATAGCCTGACTTGAGCAGGGAATGCGCCCGGGCGGACAGCTGCTCGTCGTCGATGAAGCCGACGCGCCACGCCACCTCCTCGGGCACGCTTATCTTCAGTCCCTGCCTGCGCGAGATGGTGCGTACGTAATCGCTTGCGTCCAAGAGCGAATCGAAGGTTCCGGTGTCCAGCCACGCGGTACCGCGGGCCAGCACCTCGACGGAGAGCTTTCCCTGGCTCAGGTAGACCTGGTTGATCTCGGTGATCTCGTACTCGCCACGCGCAGAGGGTCGTAATGAGCGTGCGATCTCGACGACGTCGTTGTCGTAGAAGTACAGACCCGGCACCGCGTATTGCGATTTGGGTGCGGCGGGCTTCTCCTCCAACGACAACGCCGTGCCGTCCGCCCCGAACTCGACGACGCCGTAGGCAGACGGGTTTGCCACCCAGTACGCGAAAATAGCTCCGCCGCAGACATTTTGGTGACGAGTAAGACTGGTGCCGAGACCGGGTCCGTAAAAGATGTTGTCGCCCAACACCAGTGCGACGGTGCCCGTGCCGATGTGATCGGCGCAGATGACGAACGCCTGCGCCAAACCGTCCGGGCTTTCCTGCACGGCGTAGCTGATGTTGACACCGAACTGTGTTCCGTCGCCGAGAAGACGTTCGAACGACGAGCGGTCTTCCGGTGTGGTGATCACCTGGATGTCGCGGATGCCCGCCATCATCAGCGTCGACAGTGGGTAGTAGATCATCGGCTTGTCGTACACAGGCAACAACTGCTTGCTGACGCCGTGGGTGATCGGGTACAGCCGTGTGCCCGAACCGCCAGCGAGGATGATCCCGCGCATGAGGCGAGCCTAACGGCCCCGCCCCGACAGTCGGCGCGCGAACCGAAATCCGGCGCGCCCAGCCGCGAACACCACCCAGATGATGAATGCGCCCTGAAAAATGCGGAACAGCACGATCAACGCGCCTCCCCCAACCAGCGCCACCGCGAACGCGATGTCCGACGGCAGGAATGCGATGACGATCAGACACAGCGCAGCAGTCCCGAAGACCACCGGAGCCACCAGCCGGCGTCCTCGCCACAATCGAGGCAACGACGCCAGACGTCGCCGTGCGGTCGCGGGCACATGGCGCACGGTGAGCCAGCCGACTCCCACGATGAGACCGATGAAGACCAGCCCCGCCGCGGCACGGGGCCAGTACGGCGGGATGGCCCCGCTGCGCCCGGCGAACAGCATTATTGCGACCGCGATGCAGCACAGCACCGTGACGCCGTAGAGGCGAAACAGCAATGCCGCCATCAGGGCCGCGAGGTTCTCGTGGCCGACCTCGCTCTGGGGGTCCAGACGCAACGCATCGATCATCGACGCGGCCGCGCGGCCAAGCTTGCGCTTCCGGAGCTCCCTGGCCGCCTTCACGTTGAGCGCTTGCCCGTAGTGCGGGTTCAGCTCAAGCGCCCGCTGCAACGCCGCGTCGGCTTCCTCACGGTAGCGACACGCGTCGGCGGCGACGCTGAGCTGGAGATGAGCCTGGGCCTCCAGCGGTGCGAGACGGACCGCCGAGTGAGCCTCTTCGTGCGCGGCCTGCTTCTGACGCATTTCGAGCAACGCGCGCGAAAGGCTGTGACGCGCATGCCAATTCTCCGGCGCGAGCCGAACCGCTTCCTTCGCGTGCCGCAAGGCCTTGGCCCGGTCGCCCCGCCAAAGCGCCGCAACACTGGCAAGGCGGTGTGCCCACTCCTGATCTGGTGCCGCACCGACGGCGGCGTCCGCGGCGTCGCTCATTGCGGCGCTGTCGTCGCGGACGTGGTGCGCCCACGCCAGCTGGCAGAGCGCATACCAGTCATCGGGATGGGCCCCGAGGTGCTTGGTCAATAAGGCGAGTGCCTCGTCGCCGCGACCGATGTCCAGAAGGTGCGTGACGCGGTCCTGCAGGTCGGTCAACGCCCGTGCTCCTCGCGTCCGCGCACGCTCACCGCGTCTTGCGCCGCTTGAGGTACTCCAGAATGCCGTCGTACTCACCGTTCGTATTCGCGAAAGTTGCTACGTTGCGCGCACTTTCGAACCACGCGCCCGTCGACGGACGGATCTCGGGGAGCGCCGTCTCGAAGTCGCGCATCTCGATCATCCGCGGCGTGCCGGTGCGCACGGAGTCCATCAGCGCCTTCTCGGCCGCGGTCTCGCAAAGGTGGGCGAGGTCCGCGCCGGAGAAACCCTCTGTCTGCCGAGCGATCCGGCCGAGGTCGATGCGCGCGACGGGACGGTCATCGAGGTGCGTCTTCAGAATCGCCGCGCGAGCGGGCTCATCCGGTGGGAGGACGAGCACCATCCGGTCCAGCCGCCCGGGCCGGCGCAGCGCCGAGTCGATGTCCCACGGCTGGTTGGTGGCGGCGAGGACGAACACTCCCTCGTTGTCCGAGCCCATGCCGTCGAGCTCCTGGAGCAACTGGTTGACAGTCGTGCGGCCAGCCGAGGTCCGCAGGTTGGAACGCTTCGCCCCGAGGGCGTCGAGCTCGTCGAGAAAGATGACGCAGGGCGCAGAACGGCGGGCCAGTTGGAAGATCTCGTGGAGGTTGCGCTCGCTGGTGCCGAGCCACATGTCGAGGACGTCGACGATCGACACACTGATGAACGCGGCACCCATCTCGCCCGCGACCGCACGGGCCAGGAAGGTCTTCCCGCAACCGGGCGGCCCGTAGAGCAGCAGGCCACCGCGCAGCGACTTCCCGTACATGGCCTGCAACTTCGGGTTGCGCAACGGGGTGAGGAAGGCGGCGTTGAGCCGTTCCTTCACGTCCTCCATGCCGCCGACGTCTTCGAAGCTGATGCGGCTGCGCTCCACGTCGAATGCGGCGGCCTCAGGCTCGGGCCCGCCCTCGACGTACATCGGCGGGACGACGTCGCCGAGCTCGGATTCGGCCTTGTCCCAATCGAATCCGGTGGCCCGGGGCGCAGCCTGCGAAGGCTCCTTTTGCTTCGGGTCACCCGCCGCCCGATTCATCAGCGCGAGCGCCTCGGCAGAGGTGGGGTCGATCGCCAGCGCGGCGGCGGCTTCCCTCACCGCCTCGGCATACTGCTCGTGTTCGATCAACTGCTGGGCGAGGTGCAGGCGCAGTGTGACGTCATCGGGCGCGCCCTCTACTGCGCGGCGCAGGCTCGCTATGATGGGTGGCTCGGTCACTCAGAAAGTATCCCTCGTACAGCAAATCAATTTCGTTGTCCTAGAACGGCGTCCGCTCGAGCCATCTGTCCCACACCGCGGCGTCTCCCAGGACTTCCAGACCGGCGTCGGCGGCGGACTCACGGCGAACGATCGCCAGCAGCAGCCCCGTCGCAGGGCCGCGCACGGCCGCCGCGCCCTTGCCGTGAGAATGCGACCAGGACAGGCCACCGTCGTTGGTGAGGGTCCACTCCCCCTGCGGACCCAGCCCGTCGTCGGTGGCGTGCAAGTGCAACGTCACGCCGGTGTCGAGCGGAGGCACATCGTCGTCGGCCTCGATGACCACCCGTTCGATCCACTCGTCAATACCGTCCGCGGCCAGCTCGGGATCCAGAGAGAATCTGGCGTCCAGCGCCAGCGCGGCGTCGGCGCGGTGCACGGTCGCTTCGTGCAGCCGCCGCCTGATCCACCAAGCCGCCGGGCGCGGGCCGATGAACGTCCAGACCTCAGTGTCCGCGCCGACCTGGTCGACGGCGTCGAGGATCAACTGGGCTCCCGCGTTGAGCCAATCGATCGCGGCGTCGAGGTCCTCTGGCGGCTTGCCGTCACGCACCGATCGCGGATCCAGCTCCTCCGTGCGCTTCTCGGCGATGATCTGCGCGGACCACCTGTTACCGCGGCCGACGTGGCGGAACAACTGCTTGAACGTCCACTCTGGGCAGGTCGGGACAGGCGTGGCCTGATCGGCGCCGCGAATCAGCTCACCGAACGCCCGCGTCTCGTCGAGCAACGCCTTTGAGTAGTCCACGCTAGGGACCGATCGAGATCGGCAACGACGACCAGCCACGCAGCACGCGGGTGTCGCGACGGCGACCCTCGCCGGCGAGGCGAGCGTGCGGATAGCGGTCGAAGAACGCTCGCAGCCCGACTTCGCCCTCGGCGCGGGCCAGCGCGGCACCGAGGCAGAAGTGCCTGCCGCTGGAGAACGACAGATGCTTGCCGGCGTTCGGCCGTTCGATGTCGAACCGGTCCGGGTCGTCGAACACCTTGGGGTCCCGGTTCGCGGCGGCGAGGTACAGCACCACCAGGCCGCCACGCGGCACGGTAGTGCCGGCGACGTCGACGTCGCGTTTGGCGAACCGCGCGCTCATCTGCACGGGTGAGTCGAGCCGCAGGATCTCCTCGACGGCGTTCGGCCACAGCTCAGGTCGCGCCGCGAGTGTCTCCAGGTGCTGCGGATGGTCCAGCAGCATCTTGATGCCATTGCCGAGCAGATTGACCGTGGTCTCGAAGCCGGCCGCGAGCACCAGTCCGGCGGTGGCCATCAGCTCACGGTCGTTGAGCCGTCCGCCCTCGTCGGCGGCCTGGGTCAACTGGCTCAGCAGGTCGTCACCCGGGTTGCGGCGGAGTCCGTCGAGGTGGCCGGCCAGCCAGTCGTTGAAGCCGACGATGCCCTGCTGTACCTCCCGGTACTGCCGCCAACGCAACCCCACGTCGAGGCTCGGGGCGCCGAGTTCGCCGAAATGCAGGATCTTGGGCCGATCTTCGTCGGGCACACCGAGCACGTCGCCGATGATCGCGACCGGCAACTGCGAGCAGTAGCGCTCGACGACGTCGACGACGTCGCCCTGGTCGGCGAGGTTGTCGAGAAGGATCTTCGCGGTGGTTTCCACACGATCGCGCAGCGCGGCGACGGCGCGGCTAGTGAACACCGACGACACCAGCTTGCGATAGCGGGTGTGCTCCGGCGGCTCGACCGACAGCAGCGAGGGCGGCTGGAGCGGATGAATTAGCCCGGGGTCTGTCTTCTCGTAGACCCAGCGCAGCGGCGTGGGCAGGTTGTTGCCCATTTCGGTGACCCGGAAGTCGTCGGAACGTAGCAATTCGTGGGCGATTTCGTAGTCGACGGCCATGTAGCCCGCGCGGGTGGTGATGATCTTCTGGCGCCTGGCCCGCAACTCGTCGATGAACGGCAGCGGGTCCAATCGCACTGAGGGGTCGGCGACCATGCGCGCCTGCGGGTCGCCGCGCCGCATCCCGATCTTCGACAGGCCGCGAATCACGCCGTGCAAAACGAACCAACGAATTCTTTGCTTCACTTCGCTCACCTCGACTCCAGCTTAAGAATCGGGCGCAGATCGTCCAACCGATCGAACAAATGCCAGATGTACTCCGACGCACCTTTCTCGCGGTGAGGATGCAGATCGGCGAGCGCGGGATCGTCGCGGTAGCTCTCGAACGCCGCCTTGGATTCCCACTCGACGAGGATCAGCACCTGTCGCGGCGCAATGTCGCCGACGAGCGCCTCCCGAAATTTCCCGAGTGCGACGACCTTGCCGCCGTGTGCCGCGACGTCGGCGGCGGAGCGGCGGCTGTAAGCCAGATACTCCTCGCGATCAGCCACGTTGAACAGGTTCAGCGCGTACACCGTCATACGGTGTCACGCTACGCTGCGGCGGCGCGCCGCCCCAATGCGTGTACTCGCCAGCCCGCCTTGGTCCACCGCTTCATATCGAGGCAATTGCGGCCGTCGACAATGACTTTCGCGCGAACAGTCTGAGCCAGCTCGTCGGGATCGAGTTCGACGAACTCGCGCCACTCCGTCAGCACCAGCACTGCGTCGGCGCGTTCACACGCCTCCATCACCGACGTCGAGTAGTTCAGCGTCGGGAAGACGCGCCGCGAGTTTTCGATCGCCTTCGGGTCATAGACGTTCACTGTGGCGCCGTTGAGCTGTAGCAGCCCCGCGACATTGAGTGCCGGCGAGTCACGCACATCGTCGGACTCGGGCTTGAACGCCGCGCCGAGCACAGCGATGTTGGCACCGAGCAGCGAGCCGCCGCACGCAGTGGCCGCGAGTTCCACCATCTTCGTGCGTCGCCGCATGTTGATGCTGTCGACTTCACGCAGGAATGTCAGGGCCTGGCTCGCGCCGAGCTCGCCGGCCCGTGCCATGAACGCGCGAATGTCCTTGGGCAGACAGCCGCCGCCGAAACCGAGGCCCGCGTTGAGGAATCGCCGTCCAATACGTGCGTCGTAGCCAAGCGCATCGGCAAGGACGGTGACGTCGGCGTCCGCGGCCTCGCACACCTCGGCGATCGCGTTGATGAACGAAATCTTCGTGGCGAGAAAGGCATTCGCTGAGACCTTGACCAATTCGGCTGTCTGCAGGTCTGTGCAGATGAACGGGATTCCCTTTGCGAGCAGTGGAGCGTAGAGCTCACGCACGAGTGCCTCTGCGCGCAGCGAATCGTGTTGTACACCAAGCACGATGCGGTCGGGGTTCAACGTGTCCTGAACCGCGAAGCCCTCGCGCAGGAACTCGGGGTTCCAGGCGACTTCCACGTCCACGCCGTCTGATGCCAACGCCCGCGCCCGCAGCCCCACCTCAGCGGCCGTGCCGACGGGCACCGTCGACTTGCCGACAATCACCGCGGAGCGCCGCAACTTGGGGATCAGCGCGTCGATAACGGCGTGCACATGGCACAAATCGGCGCCATATTCGCCCTTCTTCTGCGGGGTGCCAACACCGAGGAAGTGAACGTCGGCGAAGTCAGCTGCTACGTCATAATCGGTGGTGAACCGAAGCCGGCCCGCAGCGACGTTGTCGCGCAACATCTTTCCCAGACCAGGCTCGTAGAACGGCACTTCGCCGGCCGCGAGCTTGGCTACTTTACCGGGGTCGATGTCGACGCCCACGACCTCATGGCCCAGCTCTGCCATGCCCGCGGCGTGCGTCGCGCCGAGGTAGCCCGTACCAAAGACAGTGCACCTCATAGCGCCGGTATAGCTATCGGCGATGAGCTAATCGCGTCGCGACACTTAGCAGCAGAACAACGGAAGGTTACGTATCAGAAGCACGGGCCGCGGCCGACGCAAATGTGCGGACCGCCGCCAATGGGACTCGAGGGCCGTTGTTGCTGCGGAGGGCTCCACTGCGGCATCTGCTGCTGCGGCGGGCTCCACTGGGGTGTCTGCTGCTGCGGTGGGCTCCACTGGGGTGTCTGCTGCTGGGGCGGAGTCCACTGGGGTGTCTGCTGCTGGGGCGGAGTCCACTGCGGTGCCTGCTGCTGCGGCGGATCCCACCGAGTCTGGCGGTCCTGCGGCTGTTGCGGCGGCGTCCATGGCGGCTGCTGCGGCGGCGTCCATGGCGGCTGCTGCGGCTGCTGCGGCGGTGTCCACGGCGGCTGCTGCGGCTGCTGTGGCGGTGTCCACGGCGGCTGCTGCGGCGGATACCACGGCGGCTGCTGTGGCTGCTGCGGCGGATACCACGGCGGACGGAAGATCGGCGGCCGCGGATACACCGGACCACCAAGGATTGGCGGCAAAATGATCGGCGGCGCGATCACCGGCAGCGGCGCGGGTGCCGGAGCTTCAGGCACGGGCGGGGGCGCTTCTGGCACTGGCGGAGGCGCGGCGGGTGCCGGTGGCGGTGCCTGCGGCGGCGGTGCTACCTGGCGCGGCGGGGCCTGCGGCGCGACTTTCACCACCGGGATCGGAGCCGGGATGGTCGCCGGCGGTGCAGGCGCTACTTCAACCGGCGCCGGAGGAGCCACCTGCGCCTGTGGAGGCGGAGCGGGCGCCTGAGCGCTCGGGATGACGACGTTCTCCCCCGGGTTGGCGGCATTCGGGCGGGAGTCGGCCGTCGGCCTGATGCTGGCGGCGAGGGTAATGACGAGCGCTACCACCCCGATGATGAAAACGCTTGTCAGCGTGCTGCCTACGAGCAGGAACGGGCGTCGCGACTCATCGTGGACCGCGTCCTCCTCAACGGCAGGCTCACTTGCGACGGCGAGCCGCAGCTGCGTCGCGGCAAGCGGGTCGATCCCGGACTGATCGGCGACGGGCACCCCGTCGGGGTCCTGTGAATACGCCAACCCGACCGTGGCCGCTTCGAAGCGCGGGGCGTTGGCCGCCGCGATCGCCGCACCGCGCGTCAGCGCCATCTCGGAATCCTCTGGCGCACTGACCGGAATGGAGGCCAGGTGCTCTAAATGCTCTTTGACGTACGTGACGTCAACGCCGGAACCGATGATGAACAACCCGTCGGGCCGCACCTCTTGCGCCTCGACACTGGTGACCATGTCGGCCAGCTCCGCCATCGCATCCGCGCTGTGCAGGCTGCGGGTCAGGACCTTGACGACGGAGCCATCAAACGTCTCGACGACCGACAGCGTCGCCGTGTCGCGGTCGATGAGCATCAGCCCGGTCTTGTCGTAACCGACAGCGCGCCCGACAGCCTGGGCAATGGCACCGGCTGCGTGGAGCTCGGAGACAAGCGTGACGTCCTCGATGCCGTATGCGGACAGCCCGTCGCGCAACGCCGCCGCCTCGTCGTGGTCCGTCCACGTGACACCGGTGGCAAGCAACCGGTGCCCACCTGCCAAGGCGCTCTGTTGGGTGCCCAGGATCGCCGAGATCACCTGTTCCGCCGGATTAGCATTTGCTGAGCCGTCGACGGCAGCGACATCGAAGACATCGTGATCGATGGTCTGTCCGTCGGCGCGCTCGCCCTCGACCAGCACCATGCGGACCTTCGTGGGTGTCATCGATACACCTAGTACGATGTCCACGGCCCCTCCACAATATTTGCTGTCTGGCTCTGGCTCCGGGCCGCTTTCCACCCAATCAGCCCGTCTAACTAGACACTTCATCGCGCGATCAGCCCGATGCGTTACATCCCCCGACGTTTGCTGACCTGTATAAAGTTGCTAGTCGGCGGCGCTGGGTGGACCCGCAGCACCTGCGTGATAAACCTTACTCGCCTACAACGCTTAGCGCCTCAAATAAGTTCAGCCCGGGGTGACTTCTGACGGGTTGTGACGCAGAAAATTCTGATAGGACCGCGACGGCGTCGGCCCGCGCTGGCCCTGGTACTTCGACCCCACCTTGGCGCTGCCGTATGGGTGCTCGGCGGGGCTGGTGAGCCGGAGCAGACACAGCTGACCGATCTTCATGCCCGGCCACAGTGTGATGGGCAAGTTCGCGACGTTGGACAACTCGAGTGTGATGTGACCGCTGAACCCCGGGTCGATGAAGCCTGCGGTCGAGTGGGTCAGCAGGCCAAGCCTGCCAAGTGATGACTTGCCCTCCAGCCGGCCAGCGAGATCGTCTGGCAGAGTGCACATTTCGAGTGTGGAACCGAGGACGAACTCGCCGGGGTGAAGGACGAACGGCTCACCGGGCAGCGGCTCGACGAGGCTCGTCAGCTCGTCCTGCTGCACCGACGGGTCGATGTGCGTGTACCGGGTGTTATTGAACACCCGGAAGAGGCTGTCGAGGCGGACGTCGACGCTGGAGGGCTGCACGAGGACGTCGTCGAACGGCTCGATGCCCAATCGGCCGGCTTTGATCTCGGCTCGGATGTCACGGTCGGAGAGCAGCACCCGTCGAGCGTATCGGCCGCCAAGACAATTGCTACCGAACCGCGCGTGTGACCTGGCTGAGGTTGAACTGCCAGCGTTCAACGAGGCGGAAACCCAATTCTGCGGGGCGGAAGAACGCGGGATACTGCGCGAACCGCGGGCCGGGTTCGAGCGCGATTCCTTCCTCATGCGCGGGCAGAGTCGAATCGCGCTGGGACAGTGTCCATATGGCCGGGCATTGCGATAACCGATCCAGCACCGCATCCGGCGGCAGGTTGACCGACCACATCGTCCCTTCGTCGGCTCCCGAGTCCCCGCGTCCGACGTCGACGAGCTTCTCGAAGGCGTCCGGCCTGCTCTCGACCTGCGCCCGGATAGGCCCAGGCTGCCAGGTGACTGTGTCGTCCAGCAGCAAACAGTCACCGGGCGTCGCATGCGCCTTGACGAGGTTGGCCACCTCGCTGTAGTCCATGCCGAGCTTTGAGTACGGTCCGCGCTGCGCGATGTAATTGGGCAGGGCGGCCGCGGCGAACACCACGACTATCACGGTGCCTTGCAACAGGTTTCGCGCCAGTCGTCGAACGCATACGCCAAGCAACAGCGCCATCGCCGGCGCGGTGAAGGTCACATACTTGTCGAGATAGATCGGTGTGCGCAGCGCTGAATATGCCACCAGAACGGCGGTAGGCAGTAGCATCCATGCGGCCGCGATCGTGACGGTCACACTGGGCAGCGCCGGCGAGCGCCAAAGGCTGACAACCAGGGCCGCGGCAATCAGCACGACGGCCACGAACGCCGCCGGCCATGAATGGTCAAAGTACTGATACCCCAGCGCAATCGGAGTGGGCAATCCGAGTTGAGCGATCCAGCCGACCTGGGTTACCTGGTTCAATGCGAACCACACGAACGGCACTAGACATGCCACCGCTGCCACCGAGGTCGCGGCGAACCACAGCTGCGCGGCGCGGCCCCCGCGGAGCGCGATGACGGCGACGGCGTGAACCAACACCATGAAGACGACAAAGATGTAGAGCACAGAAGACACGAAAAGTAAAAGGGCATAGAGGATCCAGAGCCGCGCGCTGTTGCGGCGTACAGCGGCCACGAGAACCACCGTGAGCCACACCGCTGCCAAGGCCGACAACGCGAACGAGCGCGCCTCGATGGCAGCCCAAGTCGTGCGGGGCAGCACAGCAAAGAATGCGCCTGCCGCCAGAGCCGTGGGCCTGTCGGCGAGCATCTTGGCCAGAACGACGACGCCCGCCGCCGCGCCACCGCAGGCGAGGCAGCTGGGCACGCGCGACCACACCTCGGTGGGCGGCACGATCTGAAACCATGCGTGCATAAGCACGTAGTAGGCGGCGTGGACGGCGTCCACTGACGTGACCAGCCGGGCAAGGTCAGGCAGGGAGCGTGTTGATGCCGAGATGGTGGCGGCCTCATCGGCCCAGAAGGACGGTCGGCCCACGCCGACGATGCCGATCAGAAATGCCAGCACCCCGACCGCTGTGGGATCAAGTACGCGAGCACTCAGCCGAAGGTGCGGCGTCCCTATGGCTGCGGCCACGCGGTGCGGGGTCTACGATTGCGGCTGGCAGTCCAGCCACTTGCCGCTTTCCTTGACGAAAGGTGTGGTCTCTGTCTTGGTCTCCGGCGGCTGGTCGCCAGTGGTCCTCGTCGAGGTCACATCGGCCGTCGCGGTGTCTCCAGTGATCTTGATGTTCTCGACCTTGTCGAGAGTCAGCTTGAAATTCTCGCGGAAGACGGCCTTGAATGCCTTCTCGTACGCCGCTTGGTCGTAGTTGGCCAACGCGTCGGCGAGCGCCTGGATGGTGGCATCTGATGACGACGGGAACTGCTTCTTGAACTCGGTGGCAAGCTCACTGGATTTTCCAGCCAGTTCGTCGGCCGTTCCGTAATTCGACAACGGAGGGATCAGTTGGTCGACCTGTTTCTTCTGCTCGTCTCGGTACTTCGAGCAGGTGAGTGCGATCAGCTTGTCGGTATCAAGCGACGCTGCGGCGGCCTCCTCCTGCTTCAGGACATCGCGGATCTGCTGCTCGTCGCTGCCACCGCTGGACTGCGATGAGCCGGACGACGATGACCCTGACGACGACGATGCCGCGGGCTTGCTGCTCGAATCGCACCCCGCCACCGTTGCAAATGCGACCGTAGCCGCGGCTCCGACGATGAGGAATCTCTTCACGACCACAACGTTCTCCCGTCCGGTGATTCGACAGCTGATTACACGGATGATGTCAGCTTCGGCGTGGTGACACCACCTCGCCCCTGGTAGGCACACGAGTGCGGTCAACGACGGCGGCCGTTCTGGGCCAGAGTGCTAGCCTTCGTGTTCGACCACGTCGAGATGCCGATGTAGTTCAATGGCAGAACATCAGCTTCCCAAGCTGAATACGCGGGTTCGATTCCCGTCATCGGCTCCACATTACCGCAGTTCACAGCCATATCTGGGTGACCCAAATCGACCCCTGGCGGCCATTCTTGACCGTCCTTTGACCGTGGCCCAGCGAGAGACCCAGCCAACAATCGTTTGCTGGAGTATCGGACCCGGCTGGACCTAAATCGCCAACTCACGGGGGCGTCTGCTCCGCCAGGCCTGAGCCCTGGAAAGCGCGGCGGAGGGCCCGGGCCAGGGCAGTCGAGAGCTCACCAGATCGGCGACGCCGTGATCCTCGATTGATGGTTCGTGTGTGGCGCCGCTCCCATGCCGACGTCGATCCGCTGCCACTCGGATCCCATCGCCGGCCCGATGATGGCGGCGATCCACGCGCTGACGATGTGCCGCGCCCGGCACTGATCCCGCGCCTCAGAGCGCGACTCGAACCGTGTTTACGGGAGTCGTCAGGACGATTCCGAGTATCTTCGACGGTTGGCACCCTTGTTCAGGAGAGTCGAGGATGACCGAACTCACCGAAAGCACGCTGTCGCAATTACCGCCCAAGGTGGCGGCGCCGTCCTACGACCGCAACCGGCTCAAGCGGGGCATCGCGCATTTCGGGGTGGGCAATTTCCATCGCGCGCATCAGGCCTTCTATATCGACCGCTGTCTCGCCCTGCCCGGCCAGGAGGATTGGGGCATCGTCGGCATCGGCCTGTCGGGCGGCGAGCGGGGCCGGCAGAAGGCCGAGCAGTTCCGCGCGCAGGATTGCCTGTATTCGCTCACCATCGCACCGCCGGAGGGCGAACCCGGCGTGCGTGTGATCGGCGCCCAGCTCGACTACCTGCTGGCGCCGGAGCAGCCGGACGAGGTGCTCGCCCTGTTGACCAGCCCGGACCTACGCATCGTCACGCTGACCATCACCGAGGGCGGCTATCACGTCGATCCGCACTCGCACGCCTTCGTCACCGACCACCCCGACGTGGCCGATGACCTCGCCGGCAACGGCGTGCCGCGCACGGTGTTCGGCTTCGTCACCGAGGCCTTGGCGCGGCGACGCGCTTCCGGCATCAAGCCATTCACCGTGGTGTCGTGCGACAACCTGCGACACAACGGCGAAGTCGCACGCACTGCCTTCGTCGGCTTCGCCGGCGCGCGCGACCCGGAACTCGGCGCCTGGATCGACGCCAACGTCGCCTTTCCCAACTCGCTGGTCGACCGCATCACGCCGTCGGTGTCTGCGGAAGACGCCGCGCGCCTCAACGCGGCCAGCGGCCTGGACGACCGCATCCCGCTGGTGGCCGAGGATTTCACCCAGTGGGTGATCGAAGGCCGCTTCACCGACGGCCGCCCCGCACTCGAAAAAGTGGGTGTGCAACTCAGCGACGAGGTGAAGCTATGGGAGCAGGTGAAGGTGCGTGTGCTCAACGCCGGTCATCTCACGTTGGCTTACCCGGCTCTGCTCCTGGGCTACCGCGAGGTCGCTGAGGCGATGCGCGATCCCCAGGTGCCGGTGCTGCTGGACCGCTTCCTCGACAAGGTCGTGCTGCCACTGCTCGACGCGCCGCAGGACGTGAACCTCGTCGATTACAAGAACACCGTGCTCGAACGCTTCTCCAACGAGGCGATGCACGACCAGCTAACACGCATCGCCTCCGACAGCGCGTCCAAGGTGCCGGTATATTTCACGACCACGCTCCAGGAGGTGCTGGCGCGCGGCGTCGACCACCGCATCCCCGCCTTTACCCTTGCCGCCTGGAGCCGCGTGCTCCACGGCCAGGACGACGGCGGCAATACGTTTGAGGCGCCCGAGCCGCGTCTTGACGATGAAGCGCGTCGGCAACTGGCATCGGGCGATCCGGCCGAGGCGCTGCAGATCGAGCCGCTGCTAGCGAGCGGCGTCGCCCAGCACGAGGACTTCGTCGCCAGCTTCGAGGGCTACCGCCAGGCCCTGGCCGCGCACGGCGCGAGAGCGACGCTGCAGACGCTACTGAACGCCACGGCAGACTGACGCGACTCGGCGACGAGCTCGCCATATACGTTCTGCAGAAACGTATCTAGCATCCCGCACCATCGTCCCGGCGGGCAGACCTGCGTCTGGGTTCGCTCTGCCTATTTCTCGTCGAGCAGGCGAAGGTCGGAGGCCTCGCGCAGGAGACCTTCAAGAATCTTGTTGCCCTCGGTGTTGTAGGGCTGGCGCATGTGCTCGTCCCACGCGGCGCGCGAGCAAAACATTTCGAGCATCACCCAGGTGTCCGGATCATCCTGGGGCTGCAGAAGGTGCATGAACACACAGCCCGGCTCCTTGAGGGTGTTCTGCCGCATCGACTGCAGCTGTGTCTCAGCTTCGTCGAGCCGGTCGAGTCGAGGCCTGATGGTGACAACCAAAAACAGGGGTTCATCCTCGGTGTCCTGGTCGGTCATGAGCCTTCCTTCCGCTGACGGACCTTCACCTGCCATCATCGTCGGGCTACGGGAACCTTGAATCGAATTCTGCAAAGTATCGATGAATGCATCCAAACTCTTGGTCTGAACGAAAGTAGCCACGGTGTCGTAAGTACGGCCGCCAAATGCCCTGCGACACAACCTTCCCCGTCCGTACCCCAGGCGACTGACCGCTGCCGTACCGACATCGGACTGCAGACGTGCGCCAGCCGGAGCAAAAGTTGGTAGTTGAGTTAGCCGTGAAGCCGTCCCACCACGGTCATACGAACGGGCGTTCCGGCCTGGAAAACGCTTCCCAAGCTGAATACGCGGGTTCGATTCCCGTCATCGGCTCCGCTCTGACCAGGGAGATGCGACTATTCGGCTCGCCTGGTACGGCGGGCGGCCGTCGTGCTCTCCGCACTCGCGCTGGCGGTCGTGCTGATTTGCGACGCCTGTGTCCGAATCGCACACCAATCTGGCAGGAGGTCCGTAGATTCCTGATTGCAAATAATCAGCAATCGATTTGAGGAGTTGTCGTGGATAGGTCGGTGTCGCCCGCTATCGCGATCGGCACGCGCAATGGCGGCGGCGCTGCAAGCGCCGACCAGTCGGTCTTCGCCCCACCGCCGAATGGTCGTGGCCGAATGATGCTCTACGCCATCCTCATCGTCTTGATCCTCGCGGTAAACGCGGTCGTGTTTGTCGTCGGCATGTCCTAAGGTTGGTGGACGAACCACGCCGTGAGCCTGCAGGTGATCGCCGCGATCGCGCAGGCGAATCTGCTCATCGCGATCCTGCACCGCCAGCAGTGGCTCGTGAGCCTTGTCGGTTTCCTTGCGACGAACGCGCCGAAGTCGTTGCCGCTCGCAATCCGCTGGCGGCTCGCGCAGTACTACCACTTTGGCGGCGCGCATATCGGGGCGGCGATCTCCGGGACACTCTGGTATGTCGTTTACGTTCTCTGGATCTGGCCGGCGCTTTTCGACGGCCACCCTGACATCGACGATGTCAGCACGATCCTCGCGACGTTGCTCGTCGCGATGCTCGTCGCAATCTGCATCCTCGCCGCACCGGAACTGCGCGCGAAATACCATGAGCTGTTTGAGTTTTCACACCGCTTTGGCGGCTCGGCAATCCTTGCAATCGCCTGGGCGAACACCTTCATCCTCGCTCAATTGCACTCCCGGCGCCACGGTCTGGCCTACGAGTCTGCGCTCGCCGCGTCCCCTGTGTTCTGGATGCTCATCGTCTCGACCTTCTTCGCGGTCTGGCCGTGGCTGCTGTTGCGCCGCGTGCCAATCTCAGTCCAGCTGCCGAGCGACCACGTCGCGATCGTGCGTCTGCACTCTAAGCGCACCCCGCCCGTCGGCACGACCCGCGCAATCAGCCGGCATCCGCTGCACAGCTGGCACCCGTTCGCCTGCGTCCCCGCGGCCTCCGGCGAGGACGGCTACCGGATGATGATCTCCCGAGTTGGAGAGTGGACGAGCGCGTTCATCGACAATGCGCCGTCGCATATCTGGGTGCGGGGTATCAGCACGCCCGGCGTGGCGAACGCGAAGCGTCTTTTCAACCGCGTTCTCTACGTCGCTACCGGCAGCGGTATCGGGCCCACACTCGGCCATCTGCTCACAGACAGCCAGGGTGCGAAGCTGGTGTGGGTCACTCGCGACCCGGGGGAGACCTATGGGGATGCAGTCGTCGACGAGATCACGACGGCACAGCCGGACGGGGTGATCTGGAATACAAGCACCCAGGGCAAACCGGACGTGTTCGAGTTGAGCTATCAGGCCTGCGTCGACTCAGGCGCGGACGCGGTGATCATTGTGTCGAACCGATCGGTCACCGCGGAGGTCGTCCGAGGCTTCGAGCAACGGGGAGTGCCGGCCTTTGGGCCGATCTGGGACTCCTGAGACCTATACGGCCGAGCCACCGGCAAAAGGTCGTACTGTCTCCGGATGGCGCCGTCGGCCAGCTAAGCCAGCAGGTAGGTCCGGCGCGATCCGAGCCCGGCTCGCACGGCGACGATTCCGCTGCGGTCGGTGAGAACTCAAGATCTGTTCGGCATGGCCGATGCCGATCCTCTCGCCAAAAGGAGGAGGCTGGCAGCGAAACGCTCAAATACTGCTATCCCCAAGAACTTTCAGCTCTCGCTGCATAGAATCGTCACCGTCGACAACGTCGCATCGCCAAACACTCTTGTTGCCGACGAAAGCACCGTGGGACCTATTGCACCGTTTCGCTTCCGTTGATGGCGCGACAGCATTACAGTGCGCTCACAGCGAATTACCAGCAAACGAAATGGTTGAACGATGCATCTTGGTACGACCAACCTCAAAGCCCTGCTGGCCAGTACTTTCACAGTCGGAGCGCTGTGGGGCGGTGCGATCAGTGCTCCCGTCGCCGTCGCCGACCCGGGTGTGGGACCCGCAGGTCTTGACGCTGAGGCCGATTATCTGGTGGCGATGAAAAACGCAGGAATGAAATATTCGAAGCGCGAAATAATCACGGTGGTGAAGTTGGGTTATCTCTTCTGCGATCTCAAGCGTGCTTACGCTGCGGCCGATCGACTAGACGTGATGAACGATGTGCTGAACAGGGATCCGATGGGTCCACGATTCTTCAACATCGCAATAGCGAACCTCTGCCCAGGGAAAATGTCTCCCCCGAAAAGCCGAGACAAGCAACAGCAGGCTCTCGACGCCCTCGGGCCCACCACTCAACGCACGCTCGGCAAGATCAACGACACAATGGGAAAGATCGCGGACGAGCCGCTGATCGATGACAAGGACACCGACTTCGTCCCCGACCCCGTAGATCCGGACCACGGTAAGTCGTACAGCCCGGGCAGCTAACTGGAATCAGCCGAAGGCCCGCGGCGAAAGCGATGGTCCGGAAAAATACGTCTATGACGAAAACGGCAGTCGGATTGGTGGGCGGGGCCGCCCTCCTGGTGGCCGGCCTGGTGGGCTGTTCCAGCACGCCATCCGCCCCGAAAGTCACTGTTGATGGCCAGTCGAAGAACGTCCAAGGTATGGCCGTCTGCAAGCCGATAAGGGGCGGACAAGGATTCGAAGTCTCCATCGCCACCGATAAGGCGCCTCGGGATGTCAGTGTCGAGTTGGCCAAGGATGCGTCGGCTGTTTGGTTCGTCACGATCGGCCATTTCCAGGGCAACACGGAGTTGCACTGGCTGGAACATGTCACGACGTACGGGAACGTTTCTGCCACCAAGGATGGCAACGATTACAAGGTCACAGGCAACATCGCCCCTGCCAACGGCGCAAGCAGCAACACGTATCCGTTCGAGATCGACTTCAGCTGCCCGTAGCGGCTTGATCGATATTCGTGAACCGGCGGCGTGAAGCCCAGTTAAGCATGTTCGCTTCGTACGTCTGGATCACGCGTACAAACTCGGGCACCTTATGTCTGCGGCCTAGCCCCAATCACATCTCGGAACAGTGATTGCCGAAGGGCGAGTTCTCTCGGATCGCTGACGAGGTGGAAACCCATCTTGTTCGTCACGTAGGCAAACCCGGTGCCGGTATCTGGATCGGCGAATCCGAATGAGCCGCCTGCTCCGTTCATACCAAACGCGTGGCCGGAAGATCCGAAGGTGCTTAGGGTGGGGGCTTTCGGAAGCCGAGAGACCACGAAGTAGCCACATGTAATAACCTGTCGCGCAGTCCGTTTGACGGGGGTACCGGGGCTTCTGCAAAGCCTCGAGAGTTGTTGATGACAAGCCGATCTCAGAACCGCCGGTGGCGGCGTCGCCGTACAGCTGTGCAATAGAGCGCGCGGTTCCGATGCCGTTTCCTGCGGGCATCTCAACAACTCGCAGTTCTTCGCGGTTGAATTCGTCGATCACCTTGACCCCGGGCGGCTTGCCGGAACGAGCTGTCAGGCTGCGCGGATTCATCATTGCAAGCGAAAAGCGTGGCGGAAGTGTGTGGAGATGGAACAACATCTGGGCTACCGACCATGCGTGCAAGTGCGCCACGCGGTCGCGGTCTACTGATGCCGGTAGCCCGATATAGAAATCCAAGCGGTTTGGCGATTTCCTCGGCGAAGAACCGGCCCAGTGTCCGCCCCCCAGGATCGGTGCGGCGGATCAGTTCAGTTAGGTAAGGGCCCGGCGCGGAGGCGGTCGACCACGACCGTGTTCGTACGTTGATGAAAATCTCGTCCGCGACCTCGAGCTGGCGGCATCACCCGGTCGGCATCGATGAGCGTGATCTCCTTGCTGGCGGCGCCAATCGACGGACAGCCACACGGGCACGCCCGAACACCGCCGCGTCTCCTTGCAAAATGAAGGTCGAACTGGCCGACACCACGACCGCATTGACTTCAAACGCGAGCTGGGCCGGCTCGACACCCGGTTCGAGTTCGCCCATTTCGATCGCCTTCAGCGCGAGGCGCTCCAGGAGTTCCATCCAGTCACGTTGCTGCGCGGCGACCGCGTCGCGAACCGCGCCCCGCCGCGTGCCGACGTCGGCGCCCGCTACCGCAAAAAAGCATCCGCCGGGAAACACGCCGCGCTCGATGTGAGACAGAAACGCATCGCAGGCGGCGTATAGCCGCCGGATCCCCTGCGGCGCCGCGACGGCGGGAACGAACACCTCGGCAACGAACGTCTCCCGCGCCGACGCGATCGTCGCCAATTGCAGATCCTCTTTCGAGCCGAAGTGTGCGTACAGGCCGCTCTTGCTCATCCCGATCGCTGTGGAAAGCCCGCCGATCGAAAGGCCGTCGAGGCCGTCGACCGTCGCCAGGCGCGCAGCCTCGTGAAGGATCGCCGCTTTGGTGCGCTGCCCCTTCGAGCGCTGTTTCATGCGCTTGAGCATAAACGAACGATCGTGCTATTCCTGCGCATGCCAAATAGCACATTCGTGCTTTTAGCCAGCTGGAGTGGGAAAACGCCAGTTCAGCACACCAACACTCCCGACAAGGAGGTCGAGTCGAGGCCTCGCCCTAGTGGGGTTGGCTGAAGCCCCAGTTCAACATGTTGGCTGCCTGGTCCCAGTAGTCCTCGGGTCCGCCTCCCATGAACACCACCACCAGGCGTCGGCCGTCACGCTGGGCGGCCCCGACAAAAGTCTTTCCGGCGATGTCGGTGTATCCCGTCTTGCCGCCGAGGATGCCGGGATAACTTCCCAACAACTTGTCCTGGTTCGTCAGCGTTCGAAACCCGTTGTCGTCGGGGAACATCGCTGACGGTGCTTGCATGATTCGAACGAACATGGGTTTGGCCAGCGCAGCGCGGAAGATGACCGCCAGATCATGCGGCGTGGTAAGACCCGTGATGCCGGGTCCATCGAGGCCGGAGGGCGTGGCGGCGTAGGTATTGAGCGCGCCCACTTGCTTTGCCTTCAGATTCATCTTCGCCACCGCCGCCTGGGGGCCACCGAGCATGTCGGCCAACGTATTTGCGGCGTCGTTCCCAGAAACCAGTAGGGCACCCGCGAGCAACTGCAGGGCGGTGTAGGGTCGGCCGGGTTTGACTCCGGCGCAGGAACATTCGACGTCGACACTCGCTTTGTTGGCGACGATTGTGGAGTTCAGCGGGAGCTGATCGAGTGCGACGAGCGCGAGCAGTGTTTTGATTGTGCTGGCAGGCGCGCGACGTTCGGATGCGTTGCGCGCCGCCAGAATCTCGCCGGTGTCGAGATTCGCGATCAACCACGCCTCTGCGTCCACCTCCGGCTGGGTAGGCGCAGCCTGAGTCGCGGCGTCCGGTTGGGCCGAGGCGGTCAGATCTGCGCCGACGAACACCGACGCCGCCAGGCCGAAAGTGACTGCCAGCATTGCGATGAGCACGCGCACCGTCTCATCAAACCTGTGTTGTGCCATGGACCAGATCTCGATAACGTCGCGAATCGGCAACTTCGCCGGGCAGATTCGGCTAGAAAAAGGGACCGCAGCGCGACATTACGATGAGTTCGTGGATGAAGCAGCGTGGGCAGCGAGATCCGCTCGGGAAAAGTGATCCTGTGGGGGCTGATCGACTGGGTCGAACTCGAGCGCGTTCACGATTTCGTCGCCGAGGAAAACCCCGGCACGCCACTGTCGGTCACCCAGGACGAGACGCTGAACTTGATCCGCTCGGTTGTTGCGGACGCGCCACGATTCACTGGCTCAGGTCCGCAGCGAGTACGTCGATCGATTCGAAGACAAGTCGACCTGGCCGTGGTTCTGCTGGCTCGATCCCACGGACGAAGGCACTCACGTCGCGCACGAACTCGAAGCGGAAATTGAGGGCTCGGCCAGGCGCTAACGTAGCCAGCTATGCCCCGCAACTTCCCGGTGTTGCTTTCTCAGGGAATCTTCTACACCGTTGGGGTTCAACTCACGAGCGTCACCGCGGTCATCCCGTTCATCTGCGCTGAGCTCAGCGCACCGGCGGTTGTCGTCGCCCTCATCGTGCCGATTTACACGGTGGGCGCCCTATTCGGAAATGTCTTCGTTGCACAGTTCATCAGGTGGCAGACGTCCATCGTCGTGTTGCTGCTCTTGGGCGTTTCTTTGCAGGCATTGCTGATTGCCGCGAACGCGGGCGCCATCCAATTTCTACCCGAAAACGTGTCTGTGTATCCCGTGCTGTTGACCTCCGTCCTCATCGGGGTGGTGTCAGGGTGCTCTCGGGTCATCGTGTCGTTGTCGACCGCGGCGTTGTTGCCGCGTGAACGCCAAAGCAGCCTGCTGATACAGCAAGCCGGCTATGGAGCGGTGTTGATCATGTTGGTCTCGGCCTATTCGGCATGGTTTCTTCCTAACGATTCGCCAGGGATAGACAACGCGCAGCTGCTTTGGGTTGGCGCAGCCGCGATGGTGGTTTCGGCGATATGTTGCTTGGGGCTGCGGCCCGAACGTGACGTGATGCCCGCCGAACCGACGCGGATGAGTGAGCTACTGCCAGAGGGAGTTCGGCGCCTACGCGGTGCGCCCTGGCTGCGGCGTTATCTGGTGACACAAGCGGCCTTCACGTCGATCACGCTGGGCGCCGTGTTCTACGGCATATACAGCTCGGAGTCGCTGGGGCCCGACAACGGCGCACTCGATTCGATACTGGTGTTCATCGGCCTTGGCCTATTGGCGGGAATCGGCATTTGGTCATATGTGCGAAAGCGGTTCGATGTCCGCGGCATGCTCCTGTGCAGTGCACTTATCGGCGCATGCGCTGCGGCACTTTCCCTGACGCTGATGGCATTTCGGCTGCTGCCGATGGTGTGGATTTTCGGGCTCGCGATGTTGATGATGGCGATCGCGAGTCAAGGTGTGTTCCCAGCCTCTCACGACTGGATCGAGCGGGAAGTGTCCGACGACGACAGAATTGTGGTGCTGAGTTTCACGCAGATCGTCGTCAGCGTCGTGTCGATCGGTATCGTTTTTGTATTGGGCCTCATCGCAAGGCATGGTTCGGCACTCTGGCCGCTGGCAATTATGTTGGCCCTCAACACTATAGCGGTGATCGCCGCGGCACGGATTCACATCTCTTCGAGCGCGGCGCCATAGCCAGGTCACTCCACGGACCGCGAGTTCTGATTCAATCTGCGTATGGCCATGTGGCGCAACCAGCGAAGTAGATGAGCGGCGATGGATTCGGTTGAGCTGGACGGCGTACGTCGGGTGCGTCAACTGCGGTCATTGAGAATCGCAGCGGTGCTGCGCGTGGGCGTCGTGCTGATGATGATCGGCGCCATGCTGGTGAGCACCGCCCAGGCCGAATGGCCTCAACAATCTGTGCTCATTGCGGTATATGGCGTTGCTGCGATAGGTGCGGCGATTGTCGCGTTCTCCCCCGCCAGCCGGCTGATCACCGGCCCTCAATGGCAGTTGGCCGCCGCGATTGCCGACGTTGTCGCAGTGTCGTGCTTTCAATTGCTCAATACGGGTGGATACGTTCCGCTCCTTGTCATGGTGCTGCTCCCGCTGATGGTGACTCTCGACGTGTCGTGGCGACGGGCTGCGGTCGTGCTTACCGTCAGTGTCGTCGCGTTCGCGGCGACCCTCTGGGAGGATCCGGTCATATCCGACCAAATAGGCTGGTCGGAGACTGGATTCCTCGTTGCGATATACGCATTCGCAGCTGCCACCGCTTTTCTCGCGACGTATATCCAGGCCCTTCACGTCGACGAGATCGCAAACCAACGCGCGGCAAGCGAGCGCCTCGAGCACCAGGCGACTCACGACTCGCTGACTGGCCTGCCCAATCGCGCGTATGCGCTGGCCCGCATCTCCGACGCGCTCACTTCTGGCGCCAAAGGTGCGTTATCAGCCGTACTGTTCATTGACCTCGACAAACTTAAGTTCGCCAACGACACATACGGTCACGAGGCTGGCGACGAGGTGATAAGGATTGCCGCGCAACGTCTTCGACGCGCGGTACGGCCCGAGGACGTGATCGCTCGGCTGGGCGGCGACGAATTCGTTGCCTTGCTTGTTGGCCCGACGACGCGTGTCACGCTCGATCAGCTCAGCGAGCGGCTGCATGCCACGTTGACGGAGCCGATGCGCATCGTCGACGACACGCTGCAGACCAGTGCCAGCATAGGTATCGCGACAGTCGATCCGCACGATCAGCGCGACGCCGCGGCCATCCTGAATGACGCCGACCTGGCGATGTATGAGGCCAAGAAAACCGGCCGTGGCAAGAGCCGTTACTTCACCGAGGAGTTGCGCGACTCGATGGCACCGTCCCCAGCGGAATGATCCTCAAAGCCTTGGGGCTCCGACGTTCACCTATAGCGGCCAGTAGGTCGTGTCACCTGCCCAGCTGAGCCCGATCCGGTCGAACTCGACCATGCCGATATAGGTCAGGTCGGTGTCGAGCGCGCGATAGGCGGCGGTCACGTGCGGCACCCACGGCTCATGCTGAGGGGGCACCTCAATCAGCTGCTGCGAGAGCGAAAGAACTTGCTGCCGTAGCGAAACGAGCTCGGGCGAGTCGCCGACGATGTAGACGGTGGAAACGCCACGCGGTGCGCTGTTCGGGTTGAAGACTCCGTGCCCGAATACCTCGGCTTTTATCGGCCCGTGATCGGCGACTGTATCGCTCAGCCGCTGTCGAAGCTCCGTTTCTGGTAGGCCACGCACGTCCGGGCCGTATGACACGAGGGTGAGGTGCAGCTCCTCCGGTGGGGCGCCGCCGGGGATGGCGAGCGCATGCGCATCGACATCGCGGAGGTAGAGCGCGACGATCCCGCCCGTCGCCTTCGCCTGGTCGACGTCGGCACGGGCGACAAACGGGCGAACAATCGAGGTGGCCGACAGTATTAGCCCGGCGACGATGATCGAGGCAAGACGGACGACCATGCCCGAAAGCCTGTCACACGGAGCCGCGGTCGGGTGCGCTCATATCCCCCGTCCCGGGCGTGCCGTCGGCAAGCCCGTAGCGCAGGAACACGATGCCCGTCGGGCTGGCTACCGGTGGTTCGAGGAGGGTGACGTTCGTGGGCACCGCGCCACCGTCGAACACCTTCTTCCCGACGCCGAGCACGATCGGGTGCACCCAGAGGTCAAGACGGTCAAAGAGCTTCTCGCGCAAGAGAGTCTGCACCAGGTTCAGGCTCCCGACGACCTTGACGTGCTCGTGGGAGTCGCGCACTTCACGCACTGCGCCGGCCAGATCCGGTCCGAGCTGTGTGGAGCCGGCCCACGAGAGATCGGGCCTGCCGCGCGAGGCCACGTATTTCGGGACGCGGTTGAACAGCGTGGCGATCTCGTTGTCCTCGCCGCCCTGTTGGTGCGGCCAGTAGGCGGCGAAGATGTCATACGTTCGCCGGCCCAGCAACAGCGCGTCCGTGCCCTCGTAGGCGGCACCGACCTGCGCCCCCGAGACGTCGTCGATCAGGGGTGCCTGCCAGCCGCCGAACGAGAAGCCCAACGGGTCCTCATCGGGGCCGCCGGGCGCCTGCGCGACGAGATCGAGGGTCGCGAAAAGCTCGATGTGGATGAGGCCCATGACTTACTCCCGGTCAGTTGGTTGTCTTTGTCGCAAGGTAGACCGGCGGGCGCAGGCAGACTCATCGCTGCGACGAAGCGTCGGTCCTTTTTGGAGGACGGACCAGAGACGTGACGCCTCTCTAGCCGGGGTCGAGCGCGGGTAGGGGGCTCGACGGAATGGCGTACTTGAGTCGGCCTGAATCGTCGAACACCAGCGTTCGGCCGTTCGTGTCGCTTGTCAAAACCTGGGTCGTCCAAGTGAGTTGGGGGACGTCGGCCTCCGACACTATGCGCGACGCCTCCAGCGGGTAGATCGTCACCTCGGCCTCGGCCGACGCCCCGAGAGCGGCCTTGTTGTCGTCGACGAACGCACGAATCTCCGCATCCGGATCCGCCTGTAGGCGCCCGGGGTCCAGTGCCGACCGCTTCCACTCATCAGGCTCGGCGGTAGGCCAGCGGAGGGTGTCCTCGGAGAAGAACGCGACGCCCTTTGGCACGATGCCTCGGATGCGGAATGCCTGCGTCAACGCGTCGCGCAGATCCCACGGGTCATCAGGGGAATAGTCGTAGTCGGCCGTAATGCACGCGCGCAGGAAGTCATCGATCGTCGTGGAGATGGGCGGGCAGTAGTCGAGCGCCCGCCAGCACATCTGAAAGAACCGCGTGGCGATGCGGTCGACCTCATCGCAGAGCCGGAGCGCGAGTGGCTCGGGCAGGTCGTCACTGTCAATGCGGCCACCGCCGGCGCGATGGATGCGAAACAAATCGGCAGTGTGACGCTGGTAGACGGAGAACATGGCGTCAAAGATCGCGGCGACGACACGCCCCGCGCGCAAATATGGGTCGGTAGCCGGCACGCCGGCGGGGGCATCCTGCTGCATCAGAGCGTTGCGTAGGCCACCATGGCGACCGAACGCGTCGCCGAACTCAGGGCTCAGTGTGAGCAGCGGGTTGTCGGAGGTGAGCTCCGCGGAGATCCGTGGTTTGTCTCCGGCCGCGTGGGTCACAAGCTGCGACTGGTAGATCACCCCCGCGGTCCGTTGGATCGTGTCGAAGACGAGCTCCCGGTTGCGAAAATGGAATAGCAGCGCAGTGAAATCGCCAATCGCAAGACTCAGGCCCGCTTGAAAGCCGTGGCCGTCGGTGTCGAGGTCGGGCCGCACTGCAGAGATGACAGTTTGTGCGCACGTATGGCTCACGGAATCTTGATCTAGACAGCTGAATACAGTCTGGCCCGGGAGGATTCGGTTGGTTGCGGCGGGTGGGGCCTGGTAGTAGCCCAGCTTTATCCGGTTTCCCTCCGGCGCCGCGTTGGCCATGACGCCGTAGTGCGGGTACACCGTCAACGTGAGAGGTTCGGGACCGTGGGGCCCGCGTCGGCGAAGAGTCCGACCGAGCGCAACTTCGATGCGGTGCAACGTCTCACTGACCACGGCGTAAACCATCTGCTGATGGAATTTCGGATCCGATTCGCTGGGATCCAGGCCGGCGTTCATTGCGATCAACGGATCATCAAGGTCGACGGGATCGTAGAAGCATCGGTTCGATGTGTCGTAGTCGACCACCGCGATGCGAGCCCCGACCGGCCCCGGCGCCAGTTTCTCGTACGGGACCGCAAGCGTCTGAATGTTGCCTCGGTCGCCTCCCCGGCTCGGCCCGAAGGCATACACCTTGAGGGGACGGAACTTTGGCTGTGGAGCCGGGATACCCAGCGGTTCGGGAGGACGGTGTGGAAGGGGCGAGCCGGCATCGATCTCATCCCCTTTAGCCGTCGGCGCGACCGTGCGAATTGGCGGCGTCTTGGCCATCACAGGAAATAGTCGACGAAGCAGGAACCGACTTCGAACCTGCCCGCCTTGGGCTTGGGCAGCTTCCCAGGCACCGCCGGCTTCACCTCAACACCACCCTCCGACACTGCAAATTGGTCGCTCCGGACCAGCGCGCTCTTTTTGGCTAGTGCATCAATCAGCCGTTCGCGGGGCACTTCGGACTCGTTGTCTTTGTTACCGAAGGTGTCCTCCTGGACGGAACACATAGACACGAAGTTCGAGCCCAAGGCGTCAACCACGGGGATCGGAGTGGCGTTTGTACTGCCGTGGTGCCCGACCTTGTAGAAGTCGATCTCAGCGAGAATCTTCTTGCTGCCCTTCGTCATAGTCAGTGTGGTCGGATCCGGTGCAGGCACCCCCTCGTCGTACAACCAGTACTCCCAGTTCCCGCCTTGAGCGTCACCCGCAAAGAGCAGCGTCTTACCCTTCCAGCCGAACAGCACCACGAGGCTCTGATTGTTGAGCATGTCGTCGAGATCGGAGGCTGCCGCCGCCATCGCTGCGGGCATCGAGTTCTTTAGGCCCTCTTCAAGTTGGCTTGGGTAACGCTTCGTGAAATCGGGTAACCCGCCCAGCTTTTCACGCGGTGCCCATTCACGAAATGCGCTCGGGGGGTAGGCAGAAGCCGCGACCTCGTACTCCGGTCCGAACGGTGTCAGGCGTCCGCCACCACCGTCGCCTTCGACCGCGGCCAGGTACTGGCCGACACCCTTCTTCAGGTCCATGAGCTCCAGGAAATCCCGCTCGGTGACCGGGGGCGGCCCGAGGATCTGTGCCGTCAGGCCCGCCTTGCTAAGGCCCGCTGGCATTTTCGGTTTATCGCCTTCGGCCAGGTACTGCGGTTCGACCCCCAGTTTGTTCTTCAACAAGTCCAGCGCCGCCGCATTCGAGCCTGCTCGGGGACCATCCTTGGATGACTTGCCTGTCGCGTTTTCGACGATCGCGAGGATCTCGTCAGTGTGCTCGTCGCGGTCACCTGCGAGCGCGACGGCCTGCAGGCCGAACGCAAGGTTCTCCAGATCGGCCTGAAACTGGGCTACCTCTTTTTCGAACTCGTTTTCCCAGACCGGCATCCAGATTGCGCCCACGTCGAACTTCAAGAACTCGGCAGGGCAGCGGCTGAATCCACCGATATGATCCTTATGGCGGTGGGTGACGATGATCAGCGCGAGTTTCGAGCCGGTCTCTTTGGCCATATGACTGACCGCGGTCTTGATCGTCTTGATGTCACCCTTGCCCGTGTGACCCGAGGTGACCCCACAGTCGACGAGAATATGCTGCGGGCCGGTTACGGTCGGCACGGTGATCAAGAAGAAATCGCCAAAACCGACCCTATACATGCGAATTCGTAGAGATGTAGGCGCCGCGCCCGCCGCCTTCTTCGCAGCGATCTTCGTCACCATTGTCAGAACCCCCCGTGAGTGATCGCGAAGTTGATCTGGAATCGATCAGGATCATTGCCCGTCACCAGCCCGAGCCGCTCGAAGTGCGCCCGCTGCCGCGCTTGGCGCTTCGCGCCGATGTCACCGTGCAAGTGCTTCGCGATCACGAAAGCGACCACGCCGTAGTCAATGCGTTCCTTGCCGGACTCGCGGCGGCGCACGTCGGTACGCGGTGGCTTCGTGATGATGATGGTCGCGCCACCGCGCATCGGAAACGACCCAAGTTCCGGGTTGGCGGGGTCGAACAGAGCCTGCACCGCCTGGATGACCTCGACCACCATGTCGGTGCGCAGGCTGCCGTCCTGATTGATGCGGAATACCGGATGGAACGACGGAATCGTGATCGCGACGTCGGGGGCGAGTCCGAGGAGTCTGCGGTGCTTCGTATCGTCGAAATACTCCTGCAGCACGTGCTTGCACGCTGTCTGTTGCTTGCCGGTTAGGCCATTGGGATCGCCGAATACGAGACCCTCGACGAAGGGAAGGTCTTTCGCGGCGGGCCAGGCGATCGCGACGTCGGAGAAGAAGGCCGACCCTTCGGGCACGATCCCGCGTACCCGAAACGCTTGCATGAACGCATCGCGCAGACCGGCGGAGTCGTCGGGGTGCAGGTCGAAGTCCGATGTGATCACCGCGCGTAGGAAGTCACCAAAGGTGATGTCTACGGGCGGGCAGTAGTCCAGCGCACGGACGCACACCTTGAAGAAGATCTCGGCGGTGGCACTTGCTTTCGCTGCGAGCAGGCGAGTTAGCGCATCCGGCAACACATCTGACGCGCCACCGCCCCCGCTGCGGTAGATCCGGAATAGGTCAGTGGTTTCCCGCACATACGTGGTGAAAAAGGCGTCGAAGATCGCCGAAACCAGAATCGAGCCCCGATCGTGTGGCTCGAACTTGGTACGGATGTCGTCCGAGTTCGGCGGCGTCTCCAGTGCGGAGCGCAGTCCTTTCCCCCGCCCGGTGGCTTCGCCGAACTGGAGCGCCAGGTCGACGAGCGGATTTCGCCCCGCGATCTGTGCGCCGATCGACGGAGTCGTGCCGGGTGTGAGCGGGGCAGCGGCGGCGAGTTGCGCCTCGAATAATGCACCGCCGGTTCGCTGGATCGCATCGAGAAGAACTTCTGTGTGTGAGAAGTGGCGGAACAGCGCGACGATGTCGGCGAAGGCCTCGTGGAACGCGGCGACGTCGGGGTTGGTCTGCTCCATGAAATAGCCTCGAATGCCGTCGATGATCGCGTGGGTCATTTCGTGCACGATGATGTCGTGCGACAGGCAGGTGAACACCGTCTGTCCGGGCAGGTTGTGTCCCGGATTGTCTTTGTCGGCCTTGAAGTAGCCGAACAGCACACCATGGGCCCGGGGGCTGTAGAAGGCGTTGGCCGCCAACATTGCGTGGGGGTAGATGTTCAGGGTGAAGATGTTTTCCTGGTTCGGCTCACCGGGTTTGGGTTCGGTTCTGCGCCAATGGATGCGCCTGCCAAGTGCATTCTCGAAATGTTGAATGGTGTCGGTGGCGACGGCGTACACCATCTGTTGATGAAACTGTGGATTTGACTCATTCGGGTCTAGGCCGCCGCGGATCAGGATCCGCGGATCGTCGAGATCCACCGGTTGGTAATACACGCGATTCGTCGCGTCATAGTCGACTACCGCAATCCCGTCGCGCGCCATCGGGTCACGCACGACGGGGCCAGGATCGAGTTCCTGATACCGGATCGACATGGACATCTGGTTCCCGAGGAGTCGACCCTGGCTCGGATCGAAGGCAAACGCCTTCAGCGGCCGTATTGGCGGATTGTCGAGCCTGGGTGTTCGACCTTGTTGAGTGGGCTTATCGGTGGGCATCACTGGGCCGCCTCAGGTCGACTATTACGACGCCTCCGACGGTATCAGGCCAAAGAGTCGCGCGGTGCCCAAAAGTGCATGTCCGATTCCAAACCTCCACCGTCCATGGCTGATTCATCGCGGCTGACCTCCCGTTCGCCGAGGTTTGCGTATACATACATCTAACAACCAGTTCTCGAATCCACACGGGTAGTCGACTACCTCACCTGGCGCGGGCGGACAACGGATCCAACGACACAAGAGTTAGAGGACGCCGGCGTGGGAAAGTTACGATATGTTTCCGCACACTCCCGCTGCCACGGCCGCACTCTCGGTGGCAACCCGCTTTTACTCGCCTGCGCTACTGAACCATTGTGTCCGCTCCTACCTGTGGGGCGCGAAATACGCTGCCGCACAAGAGATCGCCTTCGACGACGAGCTGTACTACGTGTCGGCGCTTCTGCACGACATCGGGCTCACCGCAGCCTTCGACAGTCACACGCTGGCCTTCGAGGAGGCGGGCGGTGACCTAGCCTGGGTCTTCGGCGTCGCGGCCGGTTGGCCAGCCGAACGCGCGGCCAGGGCGACGGAGATCATCGTGCTGCACATGCGCGAGGATGTGACCGCAGCCGTCGACCCCGAATCCCACATTCTGCAGGTCGCCACGAGTTGGGAGGTAGTCGGACGACGACCGGAGGAATTCCCGCCGGAGACAAGGGCAGAGGTGCTCGCCCGCTATCCCCGTCAGGGCTTTGGCTCGGAGTTCCTCGCGTGCTTTGTCGATCAGTCGAAGCGCAAGCCAGACAGCGCGGCTGCTGCATCAGTCGCGAACGATGCCGCCGGGCGGATCGCAGCCAATCCTCTCGAAGGCTATTCGTGAGCGCCGTCTCACGGGCAACCGAGTTGGCGGCAAGCACGCGAAGGGCGGCAAAGGCGCGTAGCAGCCTACCGGACCATGAGTGCGGCCAGCACCGGCCGCAGAGTGGCGAAGAGCTTCGGCTCGTGCGTGAGGTAGAAGTGGTCCCCGTCGAGCACGTGCTCGGCGAAATGCCCTGATGTGCGGGACCGCCACTCAGAGAGGTCGGATTCGCTGACGAGCGGGTCGTCCCGCCCGCCGAACACATGGATCGGACAGGGTAACGCCACGTCCCCGACGTCGTCATCGGTCATGCAGAGCCGCAAGTCAACTCGCGCCGCGTCGAGCGCGGTGTCACGTAGCGCGGGCCACTGCGTCAGCTCCGGCGGCAACCCTCCCAGATCGGATAACAGCCGGGCCAGCTGTTCGTTGTCGAGGTGTTCGACGCTGGGGACCGGCGGTGGGAGGTGCGGGGGCGCACATGAGGAAAGCAACAAGGCGCGCGGAAGAACCGACTTCGCTTCCGCTCGCACGCAAGCCATCCGGTATGCCACGAGGGCACCAAAACTGTGGCCGAACAACGCATATCGGCCGTCCAGTTGTGGTCTCAGCTGACGCTCGCCTTCGTCGACGAGCTCTCCCAGTGTCGCAAAGCGTTGGCGGTTGGCAATCTCGACGGGGACGACGTCGACGCGCGGGCCAAGAGCCCACTGCCAGGACTTGAACATCGCCGGGCTGCCCCCGGCGTGATGAAAGCAGAACAACCGCAACGCTTTACGCGCCCTTGGACAGCAAGGCCAGTTCCTCGATCAACGCCTTCATGGTGTAGCGGATCTGGTCCTCCGAATGGCAGCTGGTGACAAAGAAGCGCAGCCTCGCGCGGTCCTCCGGCACGGCGGGGTACAGGATCGGGTTGACGTAAATCCCTCGGCGCAGTAAGGCGTTGGAAAGCTTCAATGCCGTTATCGAGTTGCCGACGATGACCGGGATGATGGGGGTGCCTTCGCTGTCGCCGGTGTCGAGGCCCGCCTCGCGGGCCAGCGTCAACAACAAGGTCGAGCGGTCGCGCAGCCGTGCCAGGTGCTCCGGCTCGGCGCGCAGGGTGCGAAGCGCTGCAAGCGACGCGGCGGCTACCGGGGGTGCGATGCCTGTACCGAAAACGAATCCAGGTGTTGTGTACTTGAGGAATTCGATGAGTTCAGCGCTTCCCGCAACGTAACCGCCGCAGCCGGCCAGTGCCTTCGATACAGTGCCTGCCCACAGTTCGACGTCGGCGCGATTGACCGGGAAGTGCTCTCCGACGCCTGCTCCGGTCTGGCCGAGCACGCCGATGCTGTGCGCCTCATCGATCATCAGCATGGCACCGTGTTTGCGCTTGACTTCGATGAAGGCTGGAAGATCGGGAATGTCGCCGTCCTGGCTGTAGACACCTTCGATCGCGATCAGCACACGACGGTACTGGTGACGGATCGCTGTCAGGAGCTCGTCAAGCGCGGCGTGATCGTTGTGCGGGAACGCTCGGCTCATTGCGGCGGACAGCTCGCAGCCCTGCATGATGCTGTCGTGCGCAATGCTGTCGTGGATCACCAGGTCACCCTCGCCGAGCAGATGCCCGATCACGGTGACGTTTGTTGCGTGGCCGCTGGGAAACACAATGGCGTCATCGGTGCCGAGGAAAGTCGCCAGCTCACGCTCTAGGTCACGGTGAATTGGCTTGTCGCCGGCCAGCAGTCGCGAAGCCGAGCACGAACTGCCCCACCGGCGAACCGCTTCCGACACCGCATCGGCCACCGCCGGGTGACCCGACATTCCCAGATAGTTGAAGTTGGAGAAGTTGATGACCTCAACGCCGTTGACGATCGAGGTGTCGCGGGTGACACCATCGTTCACCAGAAAGTAAGGGTTCTCGACGCCAGCGGCCTCCACGAGGGCGATCCGGTCCTTCAGCGCCTTCACTTCTTCGAATTCGCCGATCCGGGTTTGGGCTTCAGCAGGTGGCGCCGCGGGGGCGGCTGCCGACTCCTGTACCTGGCCGCCTGCCATCGCAATCAGGTCGGCGATCGTCGTCGTTGCAGTGAATCGGGTCGCATCGATGGTTGCCCCGGGAATCTTGCGGGTGATCCCAGTGAACACATCGGTCACCATGATCGAGTCGAACCCGAGGTCACCGGAGATCGTCTGAGTCACACGCAACGCATTCTCGGGAAACCCACTGACCCTGGCGATCTCAGCGCGCACGATGCCGGGTGTATCGACAGTGGCTGCCGTCTGGGGTGCAGCCTGGACCGCCGCGATGGCGGCAGGTGTGTTCTGGTTGTGCGCCGCGAGCACTGCGGTTTGTTCGCGAAACAATGAGATGAGGTTGTCCATGGTTGACTCCTCGGAGATTTCTGCTGTCGAAGTTGACGCGGTGGGCGCCGTGGCCGCCTGCTCCTGCGCCCTGATCCAGAAGCGGTTGGTGGTGCCGAACGAATAGCCCGTGAGCGGATGGGCCACTCGGGATTGTTTGGGGTACAACAATTCCCACTTCGGATCGAGCCCGTCGAGGTAGAGCGCGGCGACGGTTTCCGTCACCCCGTTCGCGACGGCCAACGCAGGGGGTGCGTCCTGGTGTGATCGGGTGATCATCGGCCCCAGCGTGCGCTTGGGTCCGAATTCGACGAGGTGCGTGGGCTGCGCCTCGATCGCCGCGGTTGCCGCGTCGGCGAACCGAACCGTTGAGCGAATGTGGCGGGTCCAGTAGCTGGCGTCCATCGTTTCGTCGTCGCCGAGAACTCGGCCCTGCAGGGTCGAGAAGATCGGAAACACGGGCGGTTGGTAGGTGCACGCAGCGGCTTCGGTCGCGAACGTGTCGATCATCGGTTCCATGAGCTTCGAATGGAACGCGTGGGAGACATTGAGTTGGCGCGCCTTGAAACCGGCGCCGGCCAGGCTTCGTGCGGCGGCCTCGATCCCCTCGGTCTCGCCCGAGAGCACAAGTTCATTCGTGCCGTTCACGGCGGCGAGATCCAGGCCGAAACCGGCCACATCGTCGACCCCCGCGAGGACCGCAAGCATTGCGCCGCCGGTGGGCAGCTGCTGCATGAGGCGGCCGCGGGCGACCACCAGGCGGCAAACGTCGGCCAAACTCAGCACCTCGGCAATGACGGCGGCGGCATATTCGCCGATGCTGTGCCCAAGCAGCCAAGCGGGTTCGGCGCCAAGCTGAAGGAGCGCCTTCGCCTGCGCGTACTGGACCGCGAAGATCGCCGGCTGAGCGAACTCTGTTTGGTCGACGCGCTCGTCGCCCATGACATCACGGAGTCTGACGCCAAGGTAGGGCAACATCGCGGCCTCGACTTCGTCGAAGCCGTCGCGAAACAGGGCGCTGCCCTGATAAAGCGCGTTACCCATGCCAGGGGACTGCGTTCCTTGGCCGCTGAACAACCAGCCCGTCGACATTAAAGACGCGGTGCCGGTGGTGAGTTCACTGCGCAGCGCCGTGACAGCCTCTGCGCGGCCGTCGACCACGAGCGCCAGTCGCGCCTTGCCCGACGACTTGATGCGGTTGGTCGACCAGCACAGCTCGCTCAGCGGCGCAGTGCTGTTCTCGATGTCGTCTGCGAGCTGAATAGCATTGCGGCGAAGCCCTTCCGGGCAATCCGCCGAGAGCGTAACGACGCCGCCGGCATCGGCCGCTGACGGCGGCGTTGACGGGGCCGCTGTCTCGGGGGCGCTGGCGACGACCACGTGGCAGTTACTGCCGCCGATGCCGAAACTTGAGACGCCAGCGTGAACGATCCCCGTCGGCAATTCCTTTGGAAGTCGGAGCAACTGGAGTCCGCCCTCTGGCATCCGCAACTGCGCGTTCTCCGTGTCGGCGAATCGGGACGGTGGTACCAGTCGATGGTGCAGGCTCAGCACGACCTTGATGAGGCCGGCGATACCGGCCGCCCCCTCTGTGTGGCCGAGGTTGCCTTTGATCGACCCGATGGCACACGGCTGATCGCGACGCGAACGATGCACGTGAGCAAGCGCTTTCGACTCGATCATGTCCCCCAGCAGGGTCCCGGTGCCGTGCGCCTCAAGAAAGCTGATTTGCTCGGGCCCAATCCCCGCGCCTTCGCATGCCATCTGGACGACCTGCTGTTGCGCCCAGCGGTTCGGTGCGGTGATGCCGTTGCTGCGGCCGCCGCTGTTGACCGCGCTGCCTTTGATCACCGCATAAATCGGCAAGCCCGCCGCGACGGCGTCCTCCAGCCGGCGCAGGATGAGCACCGCAACGCCTTCGCCGCGGCCGATTCCGTCGGCCGACCCGCTGAACGGCTTGCATCGCCCGTCGGGAGCGGCCAGGCCCGCCTTCGTGTAGAAGACGTTGAGCGCTGGGGTCAGGGCGAGGTTGACGCCGGCAGCAATGGCTTGATCGCATTCGCCGTTGCGCAGTGCCTGCACCGCAAGATGCACCGCCACCAGCGACGACGAACACGCGGTGTCCACAGCAAGGCTGGGGCCTTTGAGGTCGAGTTGATAGGAGAGCCGGTTTGCGGTCATGAAGTAGCCGTTGCCGGTACCGTCCTGCGCGGTGATCGTCGAGTAGTCGCGCATGTGCAGGTGGGCCCACTCGTTGGCCATCACGCCCACGAACACTCCAGTGGCCGAGCCCGCCTGCGAGCGGGGGTCGAGCGTCGCGTCCTCCAGTGCGCGCCAGGCGGTCTGCAGCAGTAGCCGTTGTTGCGGATCCATCGCCGCGGCCTCGCGCGGGGTGATGCCGAAGAAGTCGTTGTCGAAAGCATCGGCGTCGGAGATGAACCCGCCGCTTCGATGGTTGATCGAACCGGCCTCCTGGAGGTCGGCCGCGTCCCATCGGTCGGCGGAGATCTCGTCGACGCCGTCGGCCCCGTCGAGCAATAGCTTCCACAGGGCCGCGGCATCGTCGGCTTTCGGGAACCGGCAGTCCAGGCCGACCACGGCGATCTCGGACATATGCCACCACCTGTCTCAGGTCAGCGCAGGATCGACGTTCGCATAGACGACATCGGTCAGCGCGGCGGACAAAAACGCGGCCCGCATCGACGATCGTTGCACCTTTCCGCTGGTGGTGAGGTGTATTCCGGCGCGATTGACGAACACCACACTGGGCGCGGGTATCCCGAAATTCCGTGCGAGTGCGCCCTTCACGGCAGCGGCCAGCTCCTCGTGGCTCGTGTCGCCCAGCAACGGGCTCTTGATGGCCTGGATCAGGACTATCCGCTCGACGTCCTTGACGTCGACGGAGATCGCGACGCCGCGTGAGCCGGCCACGGCGGGGTGCAGTTCTTGAACGAACTCTTCGAGGTCTTGCGGGTACAGGTTGCGGCCGTTGACGATCAGCAGGTCCTTGCTGCGGCCAATGACGTAAAGCTCGCCCTCGTGCAGCATTCCCAGGTCGCCGGTGCGCAGGTAGGGCCCCGCGCCGTCAGCGGTGTGAGCATGGAAGTCTTCCGCCGTCTGCTCTGGCCGGTTGTGGTAGCCATGGGCAATGCTGTCGCCGCGCAGCCAGATCTCGCCGACCAGGTCGTCGGCCAGCACGTCGAAAGTGTCGGGATCCACGATGCGGACTTCGAATCCGGGCGCCGGGGCGCCGGAACTCACCAGGCTGACCGCCCGGCCCGTCGCAGGTAGATAGCGGTCGAGGGCGAACGCGTCGGCGTCGGCCTCCAGATAGCGATGGATGCCTCCGCTGAAGGTGGCCATCAGCGTCGCCTCGGCCAGGCCGTACCCCGGTCGTATTACCGAGGGCGCGAATCCGGTCGGTGCCAGCATCTCGGTGATCCGCTCGATGGTCCGACGGCGGACCGGCTCGGCGCCGTTGATCGCGACCTTCCAGCTGGAGAGATCGAGGCCTGCCAATTGTTCGGGCGTGACGCGGCGAGCGATCAAGTCGTAGGCGAAGTTCGGTGCACCAGTGATGGTGCCGCGATAGTCGCTGAACGCCTGGAGAAGACGGATCGGCTGTTTCAGAAACGCGATGGGCGACATCCCGACGATGTTCGCCCCGGAGTACAACCCGACCAATACAGAGATGAGGCCCATGTCGTGGAAGTGCGGGACCCATGTCACGACAACCGACTCGTCGCTCGTCTCAGTGGCTTCGATGATCGCCGTGATGTTGCTCGTCAAGTTGCCGTGGGTGACGACGACGCCCTTCGGATCGCCGGTTGAGCCGGACGTGTATTGAAGGACCGCGACGGTGTCTGGTCCGATCGGCTTTTGCGTCCAGGCGTCGGCGTCGGCGAGCGGTCCCTCGTCGGTGGCGACGAACTGAATGTCGTTCGCCAGGCCGGCTCCTTTGACGCCCGCCACGAGGAGGGCACGCAACTTCGTCGTGGTCAGGGCCAGGTTGCCGTCGGTATCGCGAAGTATCCCCGCGACCCGTTTCATGCTCCGGTCGTCCATTGGCAGCGGTACCGGTACCGCGGCAACCCCGGCATACAGGCAGCCGAGAAAGGCCCGCCAGAAATCGACACTCGGTTCAAACAGGAGCAGCACCGGTCGGTTGCTCTCCGGCCGGGCGCTCAGCCACCCGGCAACCTCCCGCGCAGCACGGTCGAGGTCGCGAAAGCTGTTCGCATCCTCGACGAGTTGGTGCCGAGACTCCCCAAGGAACGTCAAGCTACGGGAATCGCCATGGCTCTCGAGCTGCGCCCGCAGCTGCGCAACGAAGTCGTTCTGCCCCGCTTGGGTTTTCACGATGTTCCCGTTCGTAATTGCTGCTCGCTGGATCTGTAGCTCGACAGATGGCCGATTTCAGCAACACTATGCATGATGACGGCGAGCCTTGAAGCAGAGTTCAAGAATCCTGTGCGCAGTCGTGGAGTTCAGGATGCCGGCTCGTGCTCGGCGGCCGTGGTGCTGATGAATTCGGCGATCTGGGCGAGGGTGGGGTAGTCGAAGATCAACGTGGGCTCGACGTCGATGTCGTATTTCGCTTCGATCTCGCCGGCCAGGCTGACCGCGTGGACCGAATCGACGCCGATTTCGGCGAGCGGGACGGTGGGGCTGATCGTGGCGGCCGGGACTTCCAGGTAGGCGCCGAGCGTTTCGGCAAGCCAGCGCAGGATGGCGCGGTTCCCATTCATTCTGGCTCCTCAGATGGCGTATCGCGGCAGTAGCGGCGCGGTGTCTCAGTTTGTCATCAGCGATGCCGATTGTGCCGCCGTATCGCGGGATGAGGATGTTGAAGCCTCCCATCAACGTGATCGTTGCTCGTGTTCGCTTCGGCGAGCTCAGTAGTGCTCCACTGCAGATTCGGGGCGGTCGGGCGCCGCTACCTCGGTGTCAATTTCGCCGTTGTTGGCTCGTGGACGGGCTTATCGTTGGGCGATCGGGAGTCGCAACCTCGAGATCGGCGGTGCTCAGGTGATGACGGGCGTGGCGTGCGGGTCATGCGGCACCGGGCTTCGTGCGAATGCCAAGTTCTGTGACGAGTGCGGCGCTCCGACTGCGGTGCCGAGCGACCTTGCGGAGTACAAGCAGGTAACGGTGCTGTTCGCCGATGTGGTGCGTTCGATGCACCTCGCCGCTGCACTTGATATCGAGCGGTTGCGCGAGATCATGACCGAGCTGGTGGAGCGCTCGGTGGCGGTGGTGCAGCGCTACGGCGGCGGCAGCGTCGAGTACACCGGCGACGGGGTGATGGCGCTATTCGGTGCGCCAACAGCGTTGGAGGATCACGCTTTTCGGGCGTGTCTAGCGGCGCTGGCCATCCAAGAGCAGGCCGCCGGCTTAGCGGCCAAGGTGGTCCGTCGTGATGGGGTCGACCTGCGGCTACGGGTGGGCCTGAACTCGGGTCAGGTGATTGCAGGTGAAATCGGTTCGGGGACATTCGGTTACACCGCGACTGGTGAGACGGTCGGGTTCGCTCAGCGGATGGAGTCGGTGGCGCCGCCGGGCGGGGTGATGCTGTCGGAATCGACCGCGCGACTCGTCGAGCACGCCGTGATGCTCGCCGAACCGGAATGGGCTCAGATCAAAGGGGCAGACAAACCGGTGCGGGTCCACCGGCTCCTGGCGATCAGCGCGCGGAATGCGATCGGGCGCGCCGAAGCGAGCCTGGTCGGTCGGCGTTGGGAGATGGCTGTCCTCGATGCCCTTGTGGACCGCGCGGGCGGTGGACGGGGTGCCGTGGTGAACGTCGTGGGGCCGCCGGGCATCGGCAAGAGCCGCACGGCGCGCGAGGCCGCGGCGCTGGCAGCCAGTCACGGGCTCGAGGTGGCGTGGGCGTTCTGCGAATCGCACACCAAGGACATCTCCTTCCACGTGGTGGCGCGACTGTTGCGCGCGGTGGGTGGGATCGAAGATCTTGACGGCGCGGCCGCCCGCGCCCGGGTCCGCGAACAAGTTTCGGATGCCGACCCCGAGGACCTGCAGCTGCTTGACGACCTCTTGGGCATCGCCGATGCGGATGCTGCGCCGCCCCAGATCGACCCGGAAGCGCGGCGGCGCCGGCTGACCGCGCTGATCAACACCGCGTCGCTGGCGCGCACCGATCCGGCGCTGTTCATCATCGAGGACGTCCATTGGGTCGACGCGGTCAGTGAGTCGATGCTTGCCGATTTCCTCACGGTGATTGCGCAGACGAAGTTGATGGTCATGATCACCTCCCGCCCCGAATATGCCGGAGCGCTGACGCGGGTAAACGGCGCGCAGACGATAGCGCTTGCCCCGCTAGCTGATTCGGAGACAGAGGCATTGCTGAGCGAGCTGCTGGGGTCGGATCCCTCGGTTGGTGCGCTGGCGCCGGTCATCGCCGAGCGGGCGGCCGGCAACCCGTTCTTCGCCGAGGAAATCGTGCGCGAGTTGGCTCAACGCGGCGTGCTGGACGGTGAGAACGCAGGCTATGTCTGTCGGACGGATGTCTCCGACGTCGCCGTGCCGGCCACGGTGCAGGCGGCCATCGAGGCGCGCATCGACCGGCTTGACGTTGCGGCGAAGCAGACATTGAACGCAGCGTCGGTGATCGGAGCCCGCTTCGACGCGGAGCTACTGGCCGCGCTGGGAGTCGATGCCGTGTTCGACGAGCTGCTCGGTGTTGAGCTGATCGATCAGGTGCGGTTCACCCCCTGCGCCGAGTACGCCTTCCACCATCCGCTGATCCGCGCGGTGGCGTACGAATCACAGCTGAAATCTGACCGCGCCGAGTGGCACCGGCGCGTCGCTGCAGTGATCCAAGAGCGCGCGCCGGAGTCGGTGGAGGAGAACGCGGCACTGATAGCCGAACATCTCGAGTCTGCCGGCGAGCTGCACGCCGCTTACGGCTGGCACATGCGCGCCGCCACCTGGGCCACCCACCGCGACATCGTGGGTGCCCGGCTCAGTTGGGAACGCGCACGCCGCATCGCCGACGGACTGCCGGCTGAGGACCCCAACCGGCCAGCGATGCGGATTGCACCGCGCACCATGTTGTGCGGGACCGCCTGGCGAATTGTCGAACATGTGGCCAGTGCCCGATACGACGAGTTGCGCGAGTTATGCACCGCCGCTGGGGATATGGCGTCACTGGCGATCGGCCTGGCGGGGCTCGCGGTCGATCACACGTATCAGGCCCGGATTGCCGAAGGGTCGCGATTGGCGTCCGAAGTCTGGGCCCTCACCGAGTCGATTGGTGATCCGGTTCTGACGGTGGGGCTTTCCCTACCGATGGCCTACCCGAAGTTTGAGAGCGCCGAGTTTGTTGAGCTGCTGCGGTGGTCACAGCGGGTCATCGACCTGGCCGACGGTGATCCGTCTAAGGGAGACTTCATGGTCGGGTCTCCGTTGGCCCTGGCGTTGGCGACGCGGGGTATTGCTCGCTATTGGCTGGGTCGCCCCGGGTGGCGCGAAGACCTGCGCGACGCGGTCACCACAGCCCGTAACGCCGACCCCGTGTCCTACGGCGGTGTCATGGCCTTCGTCTATTTCGTGGCAATACCATGCGGCGTGCTCAGGCCCGACGATTCCGCGGTCAGTGAGATCGAGAATGCCTTGCGAATTGCCGAACGATTCGGTGATGACCTCGCGGTGGCCAACGCCCAGATGGCGCTGGGCGTGGCTCTGGTGCACCGCGGCGCCGATGCGGATCGTATCCAGGGACAGGAACTCCTGGCCGAGGTCTGCGAAACGTTCCTGCGCCGGGGACACAACCTGGGCGAGTTACCCATCGCCGAGACGTACTTGGCGCGTGAGTGGGCTCGGCGTGGAGATCGCGATAGGGCCATACCGGTCATGGTCGCGGCCATCGACCAGATGGTCCGCCGGGGACAGCTGGTGGGGTGGGGCGTTCCTGCGACGGGTGTTCTGGTGGAGACCCTGCTGGACCGCGGCGGTGACGGTGACGTGGCCGACGCCCAGGTCGCAATCGAGCAGCTGGCAGCGGCGCCGACCGACGACCGTTTTGCTGTGCGCGACATCTGGCTGCTGAGACTGCGCGCGCTGCTGGCCCGGGCCCATGGCGACGATGCTGCGTACCGTGACTTGGTCAATCGGTATCGCGCGCTCGCGGAATCGCTTGGCTTCGAAGGACATTTGGACTGGGCCGAAGCGATGGCATGACAGGCTAAGGCCGGATCCTCGCGTTGGTCGGATCGTAGATTGGCCGCAGCGACACGGTGATCGGATGGAGCTGGCCGCCGACATTGACGTCGTAGCTGCCGGCTTTCACCCAGTCGGCGTTGATGACGGAGCCGTTGCCCGCGCCGACATATGCCAGGCCCACACAGGCACCCGTCGTCTCGCCCCACGCCGCGGAGGTGACCTGGCCGGCGACGATGCCGTCGCGAAGGATCAGTTCGCCGCCCCACAGCATCGCTTCGGGCGCGTCGACCCGGAAACTCACGAGCTTGCGCCGCGGCCCTTCGACTTTGGCTTTCTCGACCGCCTCGCGACCGAGGAACGCGATGTCGGTCTTGAGCTTGCACGCGAACAACAGCCCAGCCTCGACTGGATTCTCGCTTGGCGTCAGTTCGCGTCCAAACGCGCGGTAGCCCTTCTCCAATCGCAGCGACTCGATCGCGTAGTAGCCACCACGACCGACCCCTAATTGTTGGCCCGCCTCCATCAGGTCCTCATAGACGCCCACAGCGAAGTCGGCGGGCACGTAGAGTTCCCAACCTAATTCGCCGACATATGTTATCCGCGTCGCTCGCACTGTCGCGTAGCCCAGCGAGATCTCGCGGCTGGCGCCGAACGCGAACGCGTCGTCGGACAGGTCGGCGGATGTCAATCCCGCCAACAGTTCCCGCGATCTCGGACCCATTACACCGAACACCGCGCACGAGGATGTGATGTCGACGAGCGTGGCCCGGGCGCGTTCGGGAAGATTCCTGCGGATGTGGTCCTTGTCGCGTTCAGTGGTGGCGGCGCTGCTGACGATGAGGAACTCCTCTACTCCGATGCGGGTTACGGTGACGTCGGACTCGTAGGTTCCGCGTTCGTTCAGCATCCCCGTGTAGACCGCCCGGCCGATGTCGCCACAGACGTCGGCTGTGCACAGCCACTGCAGCGACGCTGCGGCATCGGGTCCGGTCATCAGGTACTTCGAGAACGACGTCTGGTCGAAAATCGTCACCGCCGTCCGAGTGTTTACCTGCTCAGCCGCCGACCACGGCAGCCAATTCGGCTTGCCCCAGGTGTATTCGATCGTCGGGACAGCTGCGGTGGGGGCGAAGAAATTGGCACGCTCCCAGCCCATCTTGCTGCCAAAGTTGGCATTCGCTGTTTCCAGTAAGTGGTGCACCGGGGACCGACGGAACGGCCGCGCGGTGGTCATCTCCCTATTGGGCCAGGGAATTTCGTAATGCAGCCCGAGCACCTCTGCCACCCGATCATGCAGCCAACGCTTGTTGCCGTTGAACGGAGCAAACCTGCGGATGTCGACGGCCGTGAGATCGCTGGTGGCGGCTCCGTTGGCAATCCACTCCGCCAGAGCCCGCCCAGCGCCGCCTGCGGTCGCGATGCCCACCGAGTTGAATCCGGCCCCGACAAAGAAGTTCGTTAGTTCCGGCGCCTCGCCGAGGATGAACTGATTGTCCGGGGTGAAGCTTTCAGGGCCGTTGTAGAACTTCTTGATCCCGGCCTTTTCAAGTGCGGGGATCCGCAGCAGCGCGCTGTTCATCAGAATCTCGAAATGGTCCCAATCCTCCTCCAACAGTTGGAATTCGAACGGGTAAGGGATGCTGTCGGGCGCCACCCATGGCTTGGCGTGCGGCTCGAAGCCGCCGATCACCAAGCCGCCGACCTCCTCCTTGAAGTACGTGTAGCCGTCCGGGTCGCGCAGGATCGGCAGGTCGGGGTGAACACCGTCGATGCGCTCGCTGACGACGTAGAAGTGCTCGGCCGAGTGCAGCGGCACATTGACGCCCGCCATCGCGCCCACCTGCTTGGCCCACTGGCCGGCGCAGTTCACAACGATCTCGGCTTCGACGTCGCCCGCATCCGTACGCACGCCGATGACCCGACCATCTCGCGTGAGAATTCCAAGCACCCGGGTCTTTTCGACAATGCGAGCACCACGCATCCGCGCACCCTTGGCCAGCGCGAAGGTCAGATCAGTCGGATTTGCCTTACCGTCGGCGGGCAGCCAGATAGCTCCGACCAGATCGTCGACCCGCATCACGGGATAGTGTTCGAGCGCCTGTTCGGGTGTGAGCAGCTTGCATTCGATACCGAACGCTGCGGCATTGGCCGCCGTGCGGCGGAGCTGGATCATGCGGTCCTCGGTCCGCGCGACCGTCACTCCTCCACACTGCTTGTAGCCCGCAGACAAGCCGGTTTCCTTCTCGAGTTCGCCGTAGAGGCGGGTGGAGTACTGCACCAATCGCGTCGCGCTCTCCGACGCGCGCAGCTGACCCACTAGCCCGGCCGCGTGCCAGGTTGTGCCACAGGATAATTGGCCCTGTTCGCACAAAACGACGTCGGAATATCCCAGCTTCGTCAGATGGTAGGCGGCGCTGGTGCCGATGACTCCCCCACCGATGATGACGACGTGGGCGCGGTCGGGAAGCGAGGTCGTTGCCATCAGTCGCTGGCCTGCACGTCTTCGAGCAGCCGAGTGAGCAGAGGGCTCTTGAAGAAGTTGACCGCGGCCTCGTAACGCTCCATCGCCCAGCTCCAGAAGTCGTAATCAATTGCACTGGAGCCATTCTGAATACATCCCCACAATGTCCAGCCGTACTTCGCGACCACGCCCTGCACGTGAGCGCGGGCAATCTTGTGCCGCATCCGTTGGCCGTAGTAGGCAGTGACGAGTTCCTCGAGCTGCTCGTCCGACAGACCGCATTCGCTCCATATGTTGCCCAGTTCGAAGCAGGGGTCGTTGTTGCCCGAGTACTCGTAGTCGATAAGCCATACCTTGTCGCCGTCGTCGATGAAGTTGCCCGCGAGTAGATCGTTGTTGCACGGGACAGTGGTCTGGTCGGTGGCGTTGAGGATCGAGGCGATCCTGCCGAAGACGTCGGCATGGTCCAGGTAGTCGGGCGGAAGCTTGAATCCGTTGTCCTGCACGGTCTTCAAATAGCTGGGTTGCCGTTCGAACATGTCGAAGCGGCCGCGAAACCGTGGCCCGGCATGCAGCCGCCGGCACCCGTCGGCCACCTTCGCGATCACTCCCTGACCTTGAAAGTCGTCGTTGCACAGCGTCGTGCCGTCGAGATAGCCCAGCAGCAAAAGGCCCCGCTCCGGGCGATAGTCGATGACGGGCGCACCAACCCCGGCCTGCTCAGCGGCTTTGGTGTTGTAGTACTCCTGATCGCGGTCGATCTCCAGGAAGTTGCGGGCGGTGTCAGCGCAGCGGGCGACGTACACACCGTCGGGAGTAGTGACCTTGACGTTGCGGTTGGTCAATCCGCCGGACAGCTCCTCCAACCGCCGCGGCCGCCCAGCGAGTACGGGAATGTCCTCCAACAGCTCGTTCAATTCAGCGTCGTTGGACGGTGACGACATCGATTCACCCTAAGCCGCATGGGCATTAAGGTCTAGAGCGGTCGAAATCGCGAGACCTGATGTGGATAAGAGCCTTAGGGGTGCGGCGCCTGCGTCACCAACGCGCCCACCTCGGCCTCCGCCGCGTCGACCTGTGGCTCCATGGCGGCGACGGCTTCGCGCCGGGCAGACTCAGGTGCGGGCGCCAGTGCGATCAACCGTCCGTCCAAACTCTGTATCTCCTGCTGGACGGCAACCCCTCGCTCGATCGACATCGCGTCGCCCAAGGGCAGCGCCGCCATCGTCTTCGCCATGGCGACCAATCGCCGGTGCATCTTCGCCTCCGGCGAGTGGGCGCCGGCCCACTCCGGAGGGGCGCCAGGAGGCATTCCGGGGATGACCTCCGTGCCTGCGGAGAGTTGCGCTTTGCTCCGCCGCGCCAGCGCTATTGCGAAAACAGCGATCGCCGCGACGATCACCACCACCACCACGATGAGAATCACGAAGGAGCCAGACACGTCATCGTCCTTTCATGCTGACGAACAGCACCACGATCAGGATGACGAGGAGCACCGCCGAGGTGACCGCCATTGCGATCTTGACCTTGCTGTATGGCCGTCTACCTTGCACCTCGCCGGTAAATCCGTTGATGCACACCTGAAATGGCTGGCCGTTGTAGATCACGGTGAGTAGCCAGATCGGCAGCAGCAGGTGTTTGAAGGTCATGTTGAGCCACTGGGTGTTCTTGCTGTGGACGCGCTGCTCGTCGCCGCCGATGTCGCCGCGGACCGTGGAATCGATCTCGCCCTCCATCGTCGACTTCGCCTTATCGAATGCCTGCTCCACCGAAAGGTCGTAGGTGCGACTGAGGTGCCCGGCGACGTACTCCGCTGAGAACGGTCGCGCGTGTTCGGTGGGCCACGGTTCCAACGCCTCGACCTTCTTCTCGTCCAGACCGGTATTGGCCAGCACGGGCAGATCGTCGAAGGTGTTGGTGACCTGGCCGCTGACATAGGTCCAGTCGGTGCGGGTTTCGGTGCGCTGGTTCTCGCCCGAGCCGACGGTGACGGTGTAGTGGCGGCCGCGTTCACCGGTGTAGTCGGTCACCGCCGTTGCGTCGTAGGTGAAGTAGGCGACGTAGATACTGGTGAAACTCCCAGTCTCGTTGTATTTCTTGAATTCCGACGGGGCGAACCAGCGGCCGTTGATCCACTTGTCGACCTCCGTGCGGGCGGTCGGTTCGTCCAGCCGGAATGGCAGCACTGCGTCGATCGGGAGGCGATCCGGCGCGTCCTGGACGTCGTCGCGCTGGATGGGCGTCGCGCAGTACGGGCAACGGATCGCCGTCAAGGTCCCCGTGAAAGTGGTATGGCCACCACAGTTTTGGCAGACGATCTCCTTCTGCGCCACCTCGCCGCCGGCCCCGGCGAACCGTGAGATGCCGCTCGGCTGCTGCCCCCACGCCGCGCGAAGGTCGTGCTCGACGACCTGGCGGCCGGCATCCTCGATGATCGGGACGACGTTGCCGCACGCCGGGCACTTGAGCTGCTGGGAGCGGATGTCGAAGACGAGCTGCGCGCCGCATTGCAAACAGGGGTAGGTCCGGGTCTGCTCGGTGACCTGCCGTGTGGCGCGCAGAGGCGGCGGCTGCGGTGGAGCCGGCGGAGGAGGACCTGGTGGTTGCGGGGGCTGCGGTCGGTACTGCTGCTGAGGTGGGTACGCCGGCCGATCCGGCGGTCCGGGCGGGCCCATCGGGCCATGCGTCACGACTGGCCCCGCGGGGGCAGCGGCGGCGGTGAGGGCGGGGCAAACAACGGCGCAAGCGCCGGAACAGCCTGCGCAGCAACCCAATTCGGCATCCCACTGGCCCATACGTTGGAGTTCGGGTTGAGCTGCCCCGCTGTGGCGAACTGCCGTAGCTGGTCGATAGTGAACGGCCCGGCTGCCTGGCCGTTGATCTCAGCATGGAACGTCTGAGCCTGGGGTAGCGGCGGAGGGCCGGCCGACGGTGGATATCCGCCTTGCTGCGGTTGCCCATACCCGCCTTGCTGGCCGGCCGCCATTACGTTGCCCATCTGCTGACCGAGCGCCATGCCCACTCCGGCTCCCATGAAGGCGCCCGCGCCGCCGCCGGGATTGCGGGCCGCCTCGACCATCGCTTCGGCGGCCGCGCCCTGCTGCAGGCGATCCATCGGACCGACGTTGTCGAGGTAGCGCGCCTGCTCCACACCGCGGGCGACGCCGCGGGTCATCGCCTGCGTGATCTCCTCGGGCAGGGTGATGTTCATCGTGACGCTGTCGACCTTGAGGCCGAACTCGTCATCGATGCGCTCTTGGACGAAGTCGCGCAGCTTGTCCGAGAGTTCGACCTGGCGGCCCTGAAGTTCGATCACGCCGAGCTTGGTCGCCATGATCATGTCCGAGAAGGCGAGCGTGATGATTCGCCGCAACAGTTCGGCTATTTCCTCGGTGGTGACCGTCGAGTCGGTGCCGATCACCTCGCGCAAGAAGATCTGCGGGTCGGCGATCCGCAGGACACACAGCCCGTTCGCGCGGACCTGCACCATCGTGAAATCGGGATCGCGCACGGTCACCGGCGACGGCGTGCCCCAGCGCAGATCAGTGACCGGCCGGGTGTTGATGAAGTACACCTCACTGCGAAACGGGCTGCGGAAACCGTGAGGCCAGCCCTGCAGAGTCGAGAGGATCGGAAGGTTCTCAGTGACCAACTGGTAGTGGCCCGGTCCGAACTTGTCGGCGAGCTGCCCGCGGTAGACGAATACCGCCTGCTGGCCCTCGCGGACGATCAGCTCGGCGCCGTTCTTGATCTCGTTCTGGTACCGGGGAAATCGCCAGGCCAGCGTCGATCTGGTGTCATCGAACCACTCGATGATGTCGACCAGTTCGCCCTTGAGCTTGTCCATCAGACCCATGACATCCCCTTGGTGGCTACTCGAACCTCGGACCGATCCGCTAGCGGATTCTAATGGCCGTCGCCGCGGGGCGGAGCGTCCTTGAAGAACCTGTGAATCACGCTGCACGTTCGGGCACGGGCGCACACTTTAATGCCATCTGCACCAATAGCTTTCACCGGCGCTGATCGGTCCAGTCATTACCGTCGAACCAGCGTTCGCCCTCTTCGCCCGTCGGGTCCGGATACCAGCCGGCAGGCGCCACGCGTCCTGAGGCTGCCATCGGCGCCGCCTTGGGCCACAACACCCGATGCTGCCGATCACCCCATGATCGGGGCCACGGCAATTTCCCCGCCCACGTCGATCCTTTCGACGACCTGACAGCCATCAGCAGGCCTTCGGCCTCTGTTCGAATCCGGTTGGTGGCGCCGGGATGTTCTCTCAGAGTTATCAGCAAATTGGAGATGTACCCGCATGCGAAGGGATCGTCGCGGTCACGCTCGAATGCGGAATCAATCCGAGGCACCAACAGGGCCAGCTCGTTCGGGTCGAGTTGTCGATTCTCGAGGGCGGCCGAGATGTCCCACAGATCGTGATAGGGCATGTCCGGATCGTCCGGCAACGTCGACGGCAGCGGGACAGCCTGACGCTGAAGTCGCTCAACCGCGACGCAGAATTGGACACCCGCATAGAACCCGGATTTGACGTAATCGATGGCCTGTAAATCGGCCACCGGGTTGACCCGCTTGTTGTCGACCGAACCGACGGTCACTGGGAGGATGTGCCGCCCCAACTTGCGGGCGTACCGCAGCTCTGCCTGGCAATGCCGCGAATTCTGCGAGTTCTTCGACAGCGCGAAGAAGAACACGTCGCACTCGCGGATGCGTTTGAGGATTTCGCTCCACCATTCCTGGCCGGCAGCGAGGTGCTCGTCGAACCACACCTGTTCATCGATGAGTCGGACGGTCTTGATCAGGTCATCGACTTCTTCTTTATCGAGCCTGGAGTAGCTGACGAACAGCGCCATGACAGCGTTTCCCCTAGTCCGACGGCGATCCCTGTGCTGGCGCGAACTATACCGCTGTCGCTCCCGGAGCAATCAGGAAACGGATCACGTCACGACCGGCGTGCCAAGCAGCCGCCAAGAATCCGCCAAGGCGTGCGCCCCAACCTTGTCATCACCGGCCCGCACGGGCCCGGCCCTGAACAAGAAGGAGCGCTGATCATCATGCAGGACGTCTACGGCCTCCCCCGGGTCGTCGAGGGCGTTCGCTACACCGAGCGGACCGTGACTACTCGCGACGGCGTGTCACTCGCGGTGCGCGAGTACGGATCTCGGTCTTCTGCCGACCACACCGTCGTGCTGTTGCACGGGTTGTGCGTTGACCAAGCCTCCTGGGACGTTCCGCTTCAACTGCTGCTGCGCCGCTGGGGCCGCAAGGTTCGGGTCATCACCTACGACCACCGCGGCCATGGGCAATCCGGCCAGGCCCCGATCCGCACCTACCAGATCGATCAGCTCGCCAGCGACCTCGCTGATGTCCTGGCGGCCATGGATATCACCGGACCGCTCACGCTGGCCGGACACTCGATGGGCGGCATGACCGCGCTTGCCTACCTGAGCCAGCCGGCTGCCCAGCGGCCCGCCGACCCGGTTGGCCTGGTGCTGGTCGCCACCGCCGCTGGCAAGGTCGCCGAGCGGGGCATGGGCCGCTGGCTGGCCACCCCTGCCGCTCGACTACTCAGCGGCGTGCTGCAGCGCGTCCGGCAGGAAACCGCCGACCGCGTGATCCGCACACTGGCCCAACCGGTGTGCGCCGCGCTGGCCGGCGCGGGCGGTTTCGGCGACGACGAACGCTCGAACTTCCGCTCGATGTCGGCCGGCGTGATCGGCCGCAACTCCGTGACGACCGCGGCGGGGTTCTTGGCCAACCTGCGCGACTACGACGTCTACAGCGCGCTGGGCGCCATCTGCGCTCAAACGACCATTATCAGCGGTGGAGCGGACGTGATGACGCCGTCCACGCACGCACATGACATCGCTGAACGAATCCCTGGAGCCACGCACACCCACATCGCTGCCGCGGGGCACATGATGCTTCACGAGATCCCGGAGGTCGTCGCCACAGCCATCACCGATGTCCTGGTGATGGAGTCGGTCGTGGATGGTGACGAGGATCTGGCGGACATCGACGCCGCGATGATCGCCGCCTTCGGCGCCTGAGGGTCTGGTCGCATTCAATCACTCTGTTGGACAACAGATTGCGTTGATCTGTTCTCGCCGTGAGTCAACACGAACGCAATGTCTGGATTTGCCGTGAACGGAACCGGAGCGGCAGAACTCGGGTTTCCAAGAATCCGTCAAGAATCCGCCAAGGCGTCCATCAGAACCTATTCGTGACCGGCCAACAGGGCCGCAACCGACATCAGGAGCCAACGCCATGACACACACCGAAAGCCCGGAAGCAACCGCCACGACCAGGTGGATCTCGCAACCGACAATGCGGTCCTCGGACCTGCCAATCAGATCGTCGGAGACCGCGAGCCGGCCCGTCGAACCAACAGCCGCCTCGGCGTGGTCGTCCAGCCCGCTGGGCAACCCCGCCGACCATGACTACGGTCCCGCGGTCCCAAGCGACTACCAGCTGCACCTGCTCGCCTCGGCGTCCATGCCCGCAGTTGCCGAAAAGCGGCACCTGGCTGGACCGCTGATCGGCGCCATCAGCGCCGGCGCCGTGTTTGGTGTGGTCCTCTTCGCCTACGTCAACATGGATGACGCCCAGTCGGTGGCTGTCGCTCCGGGTGCTGCCTCCTCAAAGACGACGTCCGTCAAGCCACCGACTGTGACGCCGGCCGCCAACACGCCCGCCCCGGCTGTCGTCGCCCCTGCCCCGGAGATCGGCCCTCCGACGGCAACCATCCCTGCCGCGCCCGCTCCGGTGGTCGTCGCGCCCGTGAGCGGCCCGCCGCCCGCCGTCGACGCCGGGCCTCCGCCCGCCCCCGAAGCAGGACCTCCGCCGGAGGATTCACCACCGCCTCCGTCGGCTGATCCAGGCGTTCCGCCACCCCCCGCACCGGGCCCGGTAGTGATCGTCAATGTGCCGCTGCCACAACTTCCTCCTCCTCCTCCGCCGCCTCCGCCACCGCCGCCGTCTCAAACGCCGAAGCCAACTCCGATTCCGACGCCAATTCCAAAGCCGACGCCGCACCCGACCTTGACGCAGATTCCGGTTCCGCAGCCGATTGCGACCATCAAGCCGACAGTGCTGCCGAAGCCCTGACGGATCCCGCCGTCGACGCCGAGCTGGACAGCCACCTCGGCGTCGCGGCCGTTCGGCCGAAACCGCCTAGGATCAAACGGCCGTCAAGCTGACGGACCACGTAGACACCAGGTGGCTGAGCATGGCCGGACTGCTGGCAGGCAAGGTGATCGTCGTCGCCGGTGCAGGCGGCATCGGCGACGCGCTTGCGCGTCGTTACGCCGACGAAGGCGCCCGCGTGGTGGTCGGCGACCTCAACGGCGGCCACGCTGAGGCGCTCGCGCGCGACATCGACCCCTCCGGCGAGCGGGTGATCGGTGTGCATCTCGATGGCGCCGACGAAGACTCGGTTGCCGAGATCGTCACGCTCGCAACGTCAGCCTTCGGTGCGCTCAACGGTTTTCACGCCAACTTCGCAAGCTTCGCCGACGTCATGTCGCCCGCGGGCGTCGACCTTCCGCTGGAGCTCTACGACGAGGTGATGCGCGTGAACGCGCGCGGCTTCCTGTTGTGCTCCCGGCATGCGGTGCCTGCGTTGATCGAGGCCGGCGGTGGGTCGATCGTCTACACCTCCTCGGACGTTGCACATGAGCCCAGCTATATCCGATTGGGTTACGCGATGAGCAAGGCAGCTATCCATGCGCTGATGCGCACGGTCGCAACCCGGTACGGGCGCAACGGAATCCGCGCCAATGCGATAACGCCGGGGTTGATCGAGCATGCTGCACTGGACGCCGCTTTCCCGTTGAAGGCCAAAGAGGCGGCGCGCAGTCAAGCCCCGCTGAAGAACCGGTACGGGGCGCCAGAGGACATCGCCGCGATGGGTGCGTTCCTGCTGTCCGACGACGCCGGGTTCGTGACGGGACAGGTGATCGCCGTCGACGGCGGCGTCACGATGCGACCGTGATCGTGAACACCGCGGTGGCGTCAGTGCCCGGCTCGGCCATCTCGTAGCCCCCGCGTCGCAGCGCGTTGGTTGGCGCGGCCATCGGTTCGAAGCAAATCACGTCGTCGGCGGCGGGGGCGAAGATCTGCGCGGCCGAGTAACCCCGGTCAAAGCACACCTCGATACGACGGGTCCCACCCGACAGCGCGAACCAGGCGCCGCGCGGCACTTCGTCGAATGCGTCGTCGAACGTGTTGTCGCCCAGCGCTTCTGATGTGGGCGGCCACTCCGTGCCAACACCGGTGGGGATCCCGCGCTCGTCGAGGTTCAGGTGCCGCATCGGAGGCGTCTCGATGTGCCACTCCGACCGCGGCACGTCGGGCAGCTGCAGATAGGGGTGAAAACCGAAGCACAGCGGCACGGCCTTGTCTGCCGTCGGCGTCACGGTGGTACTCACACGCAGCTCGCGCTCGGACAGCGTCACCGTCAACGTCAGCCGGTGCGGGAAAGGGAAACTGGCGAGCAGCTCGGGGTGCGCGCCGAAGTCCACGTCGGCGCTCAGCGTGTCCTCGCCGCTATTGGTCACTCGCCAGCCCGAGAACGCCGCAAGCAGCCCGTGCATCGGCAGGCCGTTGGCGTCGGTACGCAAACCCGGTGCATCCGGCGCCAACGTCACGGCGTCACCGCCAACGCGATAGTTGCTCTCGCCCAACCGATTTGCCCACGGGTAGAGGATCGGGATGCCCATTGTTTTGCCCGCGCTCAGATACGCCTGCAGCCCGCGCCGCCGGCCGAGAAGCTCTACGCCGTTGTCGGTGAGCGAGGTGCCGATCATGCCCGCCTCGGGCACGAACCGAGCAACTAACGATGACGCCGGATCACGCAGTGTGACGGTCACTGCCGGGATGGTAGTCGCGGCGGGTTACCAGACCCGTACCCAATCGACGAGCATGTCCGACGGATAGGCGCCCAGGTGGGGATCGCCGCCGCCCGGTCCGCCGACGGCGAGGTTGAAGATCGGCGTCAACCAGTAGCCGGGGTTGTTGAACGGCCACACGCCCTCGATCGGGGCCGCAGGCACCGTCAGATAGGGCTTCGCGCCGTCGACGTAGTCGCGCCAGAACTGGAATCCGTGGTCGTCCCACCGCATCCGCCAGTTGTGCCACGCGTCATCGACACCGAAGTTGACGCCCTTCCACGTCTTGCCGTCCGACCGCGCATGAACCGTGCTCCCCGAGGCCCACTTGCCGTTTCCGTACCACTCGACGACGTCGACCTCGCCGTCGGGAAGCGGATCCTCGTTGACCAACCAGAACGCGGGCCAGCAGCCGGGGCTCAGGCAATTCAGCTTGACCCTGGCCTCCAGGGTCTGGTTGATCATCATCCGCCAGTTCGACTGGATCTTGCCGCTGTAGAACTGGTCCATTTCCTGCGTGGCGCGAATGACGAGGTTCGAGTTGCCGTCGACGAAGATGTTGCGGCGATCGTCGCGATAGTGACCCTCGATCGGCGGTGTCACCTCGACATCCCAGTTCTGCACTATCCATTTCGCGGAGTCGGGTGGCGCACCGGCAGGGCCGTTGAACTCATCCTGAAAGAGGTACGGCCCCGCGGCGGCATCCTGTGGGGCGCTCGGCAGCGGTGCTGGTCCAGCCGGCGATTGCGGCTGCCCGGGTAGCGCTCCGGCTTGGGGGGTGGGGATGGCGGCGGCGGCTAAGCCAAGCCCCGCCATCAGCATGATGCTGCGACGATCCATCTGAGGCACAGCGACACCATAAAGCAGCAACCTCCGAAGGGGGCAGTTCACCCCCACGACACTCGTGCGACACCTGATATCGAGGACGATCCCACCAGGATATTGGTATATCTGGTATCCGATATGTAACATTCATATCGGAGGACTTCATGAACTGGCTACGGCACCGCATCGTCGCGGACTTCGAGAAAGGCGCCGGGCATCACGACGACTGCATTCCGTGGATGAACATGCGCACGTTCGAGCCACACCAACCGGCGGTTGTCACGTGACGAACAGGACCGGTACCTCTCCGAGCAGGCTGTGATCGGCCGGATGGGTGGTGCGGAGTGGGTACCGACCACCGCCACCGAACTCGACGCTTACGTCGCCGATATGCGACCGAAGCTCAGTGTCAATACGCAGACCCGCGAATTCATTGACTTCCTGTTGACGTCACCGTTCTTCCCGGACCTGCCTGATCGCCTCGACCGCGGCCTGCATAGGTTCGCGGTGTTCGCAGGAATGAGCCGCGCACCCGAATGGGCCCGCCAGCTCATCGGATTCGACCGGCCGTCCGTGATCACCCGCGCGTTGATCGATCCCATGCTGACTCTGGATGCCCGGCGGCTGCGGTGGGCATTCGGCACACCGCGCTTCGTCGAACTGGCCCGCCAACGCGCGCTCGGCGCGCTCAAGGTTGCAGCCGTGTGATCGACGCCCAGTTCATCGAGGCCGTCGGAGGCGCCACCCGCGGCTTACGTGTCGACGAGGACGCCGACCGTACCAGCCAGCGCATCCTTGACGCCGCACTGCACGAGGCGGCGGCCGTTGGGCTGCAACGGATCACCGTTGAAGACGTGGTCCGTAGGGCAGGCGTCTCGAGGATGACGGCGTATCGCCGCTATCCGCGGCGTGACGATCTGATTGCAGCGCTGACCCGACGGGAGATCCAGCGGTTCCTCAGTGCCGTCGCTGACGCGATTGAAGCCACCGAGGACCCGCGCGAGGGCGTCGCCGAGGCATTCATCGCCGCGGTCCGCTTTGCCCGCAGCCATCCCATGCTGCGTCGCGTGGGACACACCGAACCGGCCACCGCCGACGAGTCGGCTGAACTCCTCGAGATGGGAAAGGCATTCATCGCCAACTACATTCACGGTGAGACACTGGGCCGCCCGTCTCAGCAGGTGCGTTGGGTGGCCGATGTTTTCGCCCGGCTGTTTTTCACCTACATCTCCTCGCCGCCAAGCGATCCGGACTTTGGCGATGACGCCGAGCTGCGCCGCTTCGCCCATGAGGTGCTGACGCCGATGGTGGAGCGAGCAGTGGGCTAGGCCCGTCTACGGATTTCGGACGCAGTCGAAGGTCAGCGGAATCTCCTCGCCGAGTTCCACCACCTCGAATTGTTCGACGCCGAGGCCGCTGAACGACTGGGCGTCGATCCCGAGTTCGGCCCACTTGGCGGTGCTCGTCTTGTCGTCAGCGAACGTCAACGGCACCTCCCCGCCGTCAGACAGCAGCATGCCGTGCTTCTTCAGTGCGCGCAGGATCACCCGCTGCGCCTGGTTGTAGCTCGACTCGTCGAAATCGGCACGCAGCCGAAACCGCACACCGTACGGCGCGGCGTTGGGGTCGCTGCTCTTCGGCCCGCCGGCATGGGTGGCAGGCCGCACGTAGACGCCGTCTTTCATCCTGTCGTTCGGAAGGATGACGCGGATGGCATGCGGCACTTCGCCCGAGGCGACCTCGTCGGCTGTGGGTGTCATTGCGGCGATCGGGAATCCCGCAGCGTCGGCGCTGGTGCACTGGTCGCCGCGCAGCGTTTCTGGATAGTTCTTGTTGAGGTCCCACACGAAAAAGGCCTGCGCGCTGATGTTTTCGCCGACCTGGTTGCCCTGGTAGATCTCGTAGAGCTTGCCCGCAGACTTGTCGACGACGAGTAGATGGCAGTCCCCCTGCCCTTCGCTGTCGCCGGTGATGTCGCAGCGCAGGTCGGACGACCCCTCGATGTAGGCGCTCGCTGGAATCGGCATCTCGGCGGGCACCGCATCACAATCGGTGCCTCCTCCGCAGTAGTCCTCGATTCCCACCACGGTCCGTCGCGGTGAGTTGGCATCTGCGTAGAAGACAGGGATCGAGAAGTCGATGTTCAGTGCATTGCCGGTACCCCAGCCGCCTGCATTCTGCAGCGCCGCGATGATGGCCGGGCTGCGCCCGGAAGGCACGGCAGATGAAACGTCGGCCGTCCATGGCTGGGCTGTGCGGAACATGGCCCCAGCGGCCGCCGAACTATTCGGGTTCTGCTGGGGTGCGTTTGATTGAGAACTGTTGGGAGCAGCCCGTTTCGCCGAAGAGCACGCGACCAGCACTCCGGTGATGAGAACGCAAACGGCAATGGTCGGATGACGGGGCGTATTTCGCTGCACGTTCGCAGGGTAACCGCTGTGTGTCGGCTGCGGGCCCAGCCGATAAAAGCTTCCATATGATCACGTCATGGGCGTCGACGGGGATGCCGTCTCGAGGGCCGAGGCCGCGCACTACTACGCCGCGGGCTGGTGGTCCGACACGACGCTGTCGCAATGCGTCCATCGCAACGCGCAGTCGTCGCCGGACAAATCGGCATACGTCGACTTCAGTTCCGGCCCAGAACACCACGCGCTGACATGGTCGGAGGTCGATCACGCCGCGACCAATCTAGCCGCACAACTTGCCGACCTCGGCGTAGCGCCGGGCGACGGGGTTGCGTTATGGCACAAGGACAGTGCGGCGATTCACGTGCTCCTCGTAGCGATCGAACGGTGCGGCGCGGTGGCCGTCGGCGTTGGCGCGCGGGCCGGTGTGCGGGAGGTGACCCACCTCTTGCGGACGACGCGTCCGACGTTGTTGGTCAGCGACGGGAAGCGGCACGAGCAGGCGGTGCACGCGGCTGCCGACGCGCGCGCAGATCTTCGCGCCGTCGCGTTGGGGGGCGACCAACTCGCCGTCGACACGCGTTCCCGGCCGCAGCCGACAATCGCGCTTTCCCCTGTCGGGCCCGACGACGTCTTCCTGATCAACTCGACGTCGGGAACTACCGGATTGCCGAAGTGCGTCGTGCACACCCAGAACCGGTGGCATTACTTCCACCAGAAGGCGGCCGCCAATGGCCGGCTCACGCCCGACGACGTGTTCGTCCCGGTACTCCCCACACCGTTCGGGTTCGGCGTCTGGACTTCGCACACCACGCCCATATACCTGGGGGCGACGACGGTGCGGCTGGAGCGTTTCGACCCCGCCTCTACCTGCGCGGCGATCGCGCGTCACCGCGCGACGGTGTTGTGCTGCGTCAGCACGCAATTGATGATGATCGTTGCCGACGCTGCGTCCCAGGATTACGACCTCACCAGCCTGCGCGTGGTGTTCACCGGCGGAGAGCCGCTGCCGTTCACACAGGCGGTTCGGTTCGAGGAACTCACCGGAGCGACGATCCTGCAGTTCTACGGCTCCAACGAGACCGGCCTGCTGAGCGCGACTACCCTGGGGGACTCGCTGGACCGCCGGCTGCGTACCGCAGGCCGGATCGTGCCCGAGATGCAGGTGCGGTTGTTCGACGGCGACCGTGACGTCACACAATCCGGCCGCGGACAACCGGCGTGCCGCGGACCCGCGACCAGCCTCGGCTACCTCGGCGGCACCGACCACGACAAACTGTTCACCAATGACGGGTGGATGCGGATGGGCGACATCTGCGAGCTCGACGGCGACGGCTATCTCAGGCTGGCGGGCCGGACGTCGGACTTCATCCTGCGCGGCGGCAAGAACATCAGCGCGGTACAGGTGGAGGAGGGCGTGGCGACTCATCCCGCCGTCGCGGTCGCCGGCGCCGTGGCGATGCCCGACCCGGTGTACGGCGAACGGGTGTGCGTGTTCGTCGAAGTCAAGGCCGGCCAGACCCTCGATCTACCCACGCTCGTCGATCACCTGCTGCGGCAGGGCGTTTCGAAGGAGCTGCTGCCTGAGCGGCTGGAGGTCCTCGATGAGCTGCCGCGGTCGTCTGGGGGAAAAATCGCCAAAGGTCGACTTCGGGAGATCATCCGATCAACACTGGAAGAGGACCGGAGCGAGTGGGAGTCGAGAAAATGACACCCGAAGACGAGCGCGAGTGAGGATCGCAGCGAGGAACGAGCGAGGACCGGAGCGAGTGGGAGTCGAGAAAATGACAACAGACGAAGTGCGGCGAGGTGGCCTCGAGGTGTGGGCCCCGTCCAAGGTGCCGCCCATCGGCGTCGACCTCACCGACGAACAGCAGATGGCGGTGGCGTTCCGCCACCTTGCCGACGTCGGATTCGCCGAGAACATGGCCGGGCACATCACCTGGCAGCCCGACGGCTCCAGCGCCGCGCTGGATGGTCGCTCGGACGAGCCTCACTCCATGTACGTCAATCCATGGGGACTGTGGTGGCAGGAGCTCACCGCGTCCGATATCTGCGTGGTCGACGAGGACGCGCGTGTGGTCCGCGGACGGTGGGACGTCACGCCTGCGATCCACATCCATACCGAGCTGCACCGCATCCGGCCCGACGCGCGGGTGGTGATCCACAACCACCCGTACTACGTCAGCCTGATCGCGGCCCTGGGCACGCTGCCCGAACTCGTTCACCAGACCGGCTCGCTTTTCCTCGATGACATGTATCTCGTCGAGAACTACGACGGCGAGATCGATACACCTTGGCGAGCAAGGGAACTCGCTGGGCAGATCGGATCTGCCAACCTCGTGATCCTGGCTAACCACGGCGTGATCGCCACCGGCCGCAACCTGGCCGAAGCGGTGTACCGGGCGGTGTCCATCGAGCGCGTGTGCAGGCTGGCCTATGACGTCATGGTGACGGGCCGGACACCGTCGAGAATGAACCGCGGCGACATGATCGGCATGCAGGCATCGCTGATCGAACGCGCCGCCGATGTGTACTGGGCGGGGGCCGCCCGGATGACCATCAATGCCGATCGCAGCGTTCTGGCGTAGCGCGACAAAGGATCACGGGAAAGGATCCAGCCCATGAAGTCCATCGACGACCTCTCGGCGAACCTGAACTTCACCACAGCAAAGACGGGCGCAGATCGTACCGTCACGTTCCTGCCCGAACCGCCGCGAGCCGAGCGTCGCTACACCGTCATCTCCGTCGACGACCACATCGTCGAACCGCCCGACACGTTCGAAGGCCGGCTGCCGCGCAAGTTCGCCGATCGCGCACCGCGGGTGGTCGACACCGAGGACGGAGGACAGACCTGGTTGTACGACGGGCACGAGCTGCCCAATGTCGGATTCAACGCCGTCGTCGGACGACCAGTGTCCGAGTTCGGTTTCGAACCAGCCCGATTCGACGAAATGCGCAGGGGTGCTTGGGATATCCACGAACGCGTCAAGGACATGGACGTCAACGGAGTGTATGCGTCGCTGAACTTCCCGTCCTTTCTCCCGGGCTTCGCCGGCCAGCGCTTGCAGCAGGTAACCACCGACCGCGAGCTCGCGATGGCCGCGGTCAGGGCATGGAACGACTGGCACATCGAGGCGTGGGCCGGCGCGTATCCCGATCGGATCATCCCGTGTCAACTTCCGTGGCTGCTCGACCCCGAAGTCGCCGCGAAGATGATCTACGAGAATGCCGAACGCGGGTATCACGCGGTGACATTCAGCGAGAACCCCGCGATGCTCGGATTGCCGACAATCCACTCCGGGCACTGGGACCCGCTGATCGCGGCGTGCGCGGAGACCGGAACGGTGGTGAACCTGCACATCGGATCGTCCGGCACGTCACCCTCGACCACCGACGACGCTCCGCCCGATGTGGCAGGGGTGCTGTTCTTCGCCTACGCAATCACCGCGGCGGTGGACTGGCTGTACTCGGGCGTGTGTACCAGGTACCCGGACGTGAAGATCTGCCTTTCCGAGGGTGGGATCGGTTGGGTTGCAGGGCTTTTGGACCGGCTTGACCATATGCTGAGCTACCACGAGATGTATGGGACGTGGAGAGCGCTCGGCGAGCAGCTGACGCCTGCGGAGGTGTTCAAGCGCAACTTCTGGTTCTGCGCGGTGGAGGATCAGTCGTCGTTCGTCCAGCACGAGCGCATCGGCACCGACAACATCCTGCTCGAAGCCGACTACCCGCACTGCGACTCCACGTGGCCGCATACTCAACGTACGATCCACGAGCAGATCGGCGGGCTCCCCGACTCGGTGATCCGGAAAGTGACCTGGGAGAACGCCTCCCGGTTGTATCAGCACCCGGTTCCTGTCGCGGTGCAGAACGACCCCGACGCGTTCTGACTCACAGACTTGGGGTGTTTGCCTGACAACGGCGCCTGTGATGGTGTGTTGCCATGAAGCGACGCGAATTCCTCCAAGTCGGTGCGGCAACCGCGTTGTGCGTCGGTGCCGCCACTGTCAGCCCAGCTCACGGCGCGCCCGGCTCGCTGAATGCACCTGCGCCCGCCGCTTTGGTGAAGGCACTGCCCAAAGTCGAGCTGCATGCGCACCTGGAGGGAACGGTACGGCCGGCGACATTTGCGGAGCTGGCTCGCAAGAACAACATCAAACTGCCCGTCAACGACGTGAACAAGTTGTTCGCGTTCAAGAATCTCGACGAATTCCTCAACGTCTTCCACTTGATCATGCAGAGCCTCGTCACATCCGACGACTATCGGCGCGTCACCTACGAATCGCTGCAAGATGCTGTCACCGCCGGAGTGCGCTATCGAGAGATGTTCTTCTCGCCCGGCTTCCGGTTGAACGAAGGCCAGTCGATCGATGTGATCTGGGAGGGCATCAGGCAAGGAGTTGCCGATGCGCAAGCCGATCTCGACATCCGGTGCCGGATGATTCTCGACGTCGACAAGCCGTCAGGGCCCGAAAAGGCGATGGAGATGGTGGAATTCGCTGCCCGCCAGGATCGCAACGTGCTGATCGGCATCGGTGGCGACTCGGTGGAACAGGGCATCGACCACCATGCGTTCGCGCCGGCTTTCCAGCGCGCCGCGATGCTCGGCCTGCATCGCACCATCCATGCCGGTGAGGACGGCCCGCCCACGACAATCCGCATCGCGCTCGACGAGCTGGGCTGCCAGCGCATCGATCACGGCGTGACCTTGCTCGAAGATCCCGCGCTCACCGAACAGGTTGTCGCCGAACGTATTCCGCTCACTGTCTGCCCGCTCTCCAATGTGCTGATAGCCAACGTGGTGCCCGACGTCGCACACCACCCGATTCGCGAACAGCGCGCGCGTGGAGTGCTGGCGACGGTGAACTCCGACGATCCCGCGATGACGGCGACCAGCGTGGCCGACGACTATGTGGCCGTGTCCAAAGCATTCGGATGGACAGTCCCCGAGATGGAACAGATCAGCCTCGACGGCATCGAAGCCTGCTGGGCTCCCGACGACGAACGCGCCGCGCTCACCGAGCGATTCGAGCGGGAGTTCAACGCCCTCCGCAGCCGCTACGGCCTGCCCGCCCGCACGGCCTAGGCCGCAGCGCCGTAGGTGTGGCAGCATTCGGCGCATGAACCCGCAGGACGACGATCCCGAGGCCCGGATCAGGGAGCTCGAACGCCCGCTTTCCGACGTGGCCCGCGCATCGGAGTTAGGGGTCACGCCGTCCACCGAATCGTCCTACACCCCACCGCCGGCGCCGTCACCCCCGCATTACCCCGATTACTCCGCTGGCTCCATCCCCTATCCCGCACCAGTGCCCGGCCCGGTCACGTCGATGTCGGCGGGCTTCCGGGGTGTCGGATTCATCGTCGCTGCAGCGGTTGTCGTCCTCGTCGCGATCGGGGCGGGCGTCTTCGTCTACATGTCGTCCAACAACAAGACGACCACCGTCACCTACTCGACAAGCCGTCCGAGCGTCTCTCGAACTGCGTCGGCAACCAGGTCACCCAGCGGATCGGGCACGGCAACACCAGCGCCCAGTAGCCAGCCCACGGAGGTCGCGCCCCCCGGCGGGCAGCTCAGCGTGTTCGGATCCGAAAAGAACGTGAACCTCGCGTGTAACGACAGCGCCGTCAACGTCAGCGGGAGTTCCAACACGGTCGCGATCACTGGCCACTGCGCGAGCCTGACGGTCTCCGGGATCAAGAACGTCATCACGATCGAGAACGTCGACGCCATCGAAGCCTCTGGCTTCGACAACCAGGTCACGTATCAGTCAGGTTCACCGAGCATCAACAAGTCCGGTCAGGGCAACGTCGTACAGCAAGGCTGAAATTCAGCGTGAGCAATCCACTGTCACGAAGATGTGGCGCGCGACAACTTCGCGCACCAGGTCGTCCCCGCGGCGAACGAGCCTGGTCTCCTCGCGCGGGTTGCGGATGTCGGTGACCACGCACTGGTTCAGGGGCGCGCTGCCGATCCGGCTGACCTTGACGTCGAAACCCTGAGCTTCGAGTTGACCGATCGTCACTGCGGCCGACTCAGCCGCTGAGGCGACCCCCGCCGAGCTGATGGCGGCCACGCATCCTGCGGCCGCGATACCCGTAATCACAAGCAATTTCGCATGCATGACTCTGCGTTCCAATCTGTGCAATGTGAAGGCCCCAGTGGTCTTCGGCCGGAACAACGGGCCGACAGCCCGCTGGGGTCAATGCCGGCGGGCGATTGTGGCGGTCAGCAGACTCCCCATCCGCGTGTGATCCAGCTCACAAGGCCTTGGAACCCCTTCTGCCGTCCGACGGGGGCAGCGGTAGCCTCAGACCCAACTCGACACCCAACGAGAGACAGATCTGTGGACGTAGTGCTCGGCCTGTCCATCACGTCTGCGGCCGCCCGCCTCGTGGTCGTCGAGGGCACGGCCGGCGAGGGCGAGACCGTTGGTCACCACGCCGTGGACATCGACGCCATCCGGACGTTCGGCCGGGACGACGCGCGCGGTGTGGCCGAACTCCTTTTCGAGAATCCTTTCGTCGCGACTGACCTCGCTGGCCGACTTCGCTCGATCGGCGTGGTCTGGACGGACGCGGCGTCGGCCGAGGGGACACTGGTTCTGCAGGGCCTCGCAGACGCGGGCTTCGACAATTTCATCGCCGTCTCGCAGTCCGACGCCGTGGCAACGTTGGCGAAGGCACTGAAGGACCTTGCCGGATCGACTGACGTCGCGGCGTGCATCGTCGAGCCGGAGGAAGTTCTTGTTGCGACAGTCAGTTCCGCTGCGACGCAGACCGACCGCATCGCGCGGATCGACGACGATATCGACGAACTCGTGCGCGACATGTCCTCGTTGCTGCAGCCGCCCGGCTGGACGCCGGACACCACCTTTGTGCTCGGTTCGGCTGACGACCTCGACCTCGTGGTGGCGCTGCTACAGGATGCGGCCCCGTCGTCGATCGTTTCAGCCGCGGAGGCCGACGGAGCGATGGCGCGAGGCGCCGCTTTGGCCGCGGCGTGGGCGATTTCGGGTGCCGAGCCTGCGGTTGCCGTACCCGACGGCGTTCTCACCGCAGCCGACGAGCGCCGTGAACACCGCAGCCGACGGCTGCCGAAGCTCAACACCCGCGTCGGGGCACTGACGAGCGTGCTCGTCGCTGCCGTGCTGACATTCGTCGTGTCGGTATCGGCCGCACTGGGCCTTCGCCTGACCTCCGCGGCGAGGCCGAGCCCCGACGACCAACCACCCGCGGCAGCCGCGCCTGCGGCGGCTGTGCCGGCACCCGACGCCTTGCCATCGCCCGCTTCGCCACCTCCTCCTCAGGCGCCGCCCGCCGAACCCCCGCCGCTGGCGCCGGAAACCATTGTGGCGGAAGCGGCTTCGGTGCCAGATGCGATACCCGGTGAGGCGCTCATCGACGCTGCCCCTGTTGCGCCCGCACCGGTATACGGCCCGATGGAGCCCGCGCCACCGGCCAATGTTCCGCCCGAGCCCGCGTACGTGGCGCCACCGCCCACGGTGCCCGACTATGCCGCACCGGCGGCACCGCAGCCGCAACCGCAACCCCGACTGCGGGACCGCATCATCGAAAAAATACCGATCATCAACCGGATCCACGAACCCAAGCCCCAGTAACCGCAGTAGGTTTGAACGGATGGCGTCGGCGAATCGTTGTGCCACCTGGATAGTCACAACATAAAAGGACCGCGATGCGATGAGCGGTGAGGAGCACGCAGAGCTGCTGAAAGCCGTGCATGACGAGCACGGCCCTGCGCTCATGCGGTACGTGCTGCGACTAACCAACGGTGACACACAATTCGCGGAGGACGTGGTGCAGGAGTCATTGCTGCGGCTATGGAAGAAGCCCGACTTGCTCGAACAACCATCCGAGTCGGCTCGAGCCTGGCTGTTCACTGTCGCGCGGAACGTCGTCATCGACGATCGGCGCAGCTCGCGGTATACCCGTGAATTCAGCACCGAAGTCGTTCCGGAGCGCAATCAAAAAGACGCCATCGATCCTGCGCTGACCAAGTGGATCGTCTCCGATGCGCTGCTCTCGCTCTCCAAGGACCATCGCGCCGTGGTGGTCCGCGCCTATTACCTCGGGCAGACCGTCGCCGACATCGCCGAACACGAGCAGATCGCCGAAGGAACAGTCAAATCGAGGCTTCATTACGGGCTCAAGGCGCTGCGAAATGCGTTGCAGGAGAGGGGGTTATCCAGTGACCGATGACAGGGATATCGCGACCTGGGACGCGGCCTACGTGCTCGGCGCGCTCAGCGCACAGGACCGGCTCGAATACGAAGACTTCCTCGCCGATAACCCGCAGGCTGCAGAGGGCCTCACCGAATTCGCCGGCCTGCCTGGGATTCTCAATGCTCTCAGCCCCGAGGAGGCGCTCGCATTGGACGCGGAGCCCAGTGGCGGTAGCCAGGACGCCAAGCCGCTGGATCTGATGCCGTCACTGGCCCGCGCCGCGGAGAAGCGACAGCGGCGAACCCGCCGGAACGTCATCACGGTGATGGCCGCGACCGCCGCCGCGTTCCTCGCTGTCGGCGTCATTGTCTCCTCGACGATCTTTGGGCGCCCTCAATCACCGGCCGGCCCGTCGCTGCAGGCGATGACACCCGCTGGCCGCGGCGGGATCACGGCCGAGCTCGCCGTCAGCGAGAAGCAATGGGGAACCCGGCTGGACTGGAGTTGTCAGTACACCAAGGACTGGTCCCGAAATGTCGCCAGCTACGACCTGGTGGTCACCACCCTGGACGGCAAGCAAACCTCGGTGGGGTCGTGGCGTCCCGCCGGCGACGAGGCGTCTGGCCTGTCGGCGGCGACAGTGATCCCCACCTCGCAGATCCGCAGTGTCGACATTCGCATCACCGGTTCCGATTCGCCGCTTGCCGTCAAGACCCTGTAACTGCCCGAAATTCCTTTGAACCTCCTTGGCGAGGTGCCCGTTGTAGGGGTCGCCATCGCGTTTTCACACACCACGCGAGCCCGACAACAAAGGAGTTGGACCATGAAGAAGATCATCATCGCCACCGTCACCTTCGGCGCACTGACCGCAGGCGCTCTCGGACTCGCCGGTGCGGCAACCGCTTTTCCCTCCGACGGGTCGGCGGCCGATACGGTAAAGAGTCTGCAGGACAAGGGTTTCAACGTTCGACTGAACGGAACGGTCAGCGGATCGCTGTCGAAGTGCACAGTGACGGGTCTGCACGGCCTGAACAATTCGAACGTCGACGACTCGGGAGCGATCATCGATCCGAACCAGCGCACCACCGTCTTCGTCGACGTGTCGTGCCCTTCGCAGCAGTAGCCGACTCGGCAACGCATTTGCTCAGCCGCCAGACAGCATCGGTGCAGGACGTGTACATTTTCCTTATCGAGGCCGGTTAACCGGTGGAACAGATAGGAATGAATTCATGCAGTCACCTCGCTTGGCCCGGCGCGTGGCCGGTGTCGCAGCCGCCGTCGTGATCATCGCGACGGGTGGACTCACCGCGGCCTGCGGTGGCAAGGGTAACGAGCCCCCGTCCACGACTTCAACCACGACACCCTCCAGCTCGGCACCGTCCGTGTCGCCGAGCCAAAACGCACCGAATCCGACGGGTGGAAACTCATTCAGCCCGCCGGCCGCGCCCCCGCCCGCAACGACGCATCGCGAGCGCGAATACCCGTACTAAACAACCGGGT
>NZ_JAVHWM010000060.1:0-220553 GCF_032159765.1 Mycobacterium sp.
AGGCCACCCGCGTCGGCATGCCCTACGTCAACCAGCGCTGGCTGGGCGGCATGCTGACCAACTTCTCGACCGTGCACAAGCGCCTGCAGCGCCTCAAGGAACTCGAGGCGATGGAGCAGACCGGCGGGTTCGAAGGCCGGACCAAAAAGGAAATCCTCGGGCTGACCCGCGAGAAGAACAAGCTCGAGCGCAGCCTGGGCGGTATCCGGGACATGAACCGCGTGCCGTCGGCCGTCTGGGTGGTGGACACCAACAAGGAGCACATCGCCGTAGGCGAAGCCAGGAAGCTGGGCATCCCGGTGATCGCGATCCTGGACACCAACTGCGACCCCGACCTTGTCGACTATCCGATCCCGGGCAACGACGACGCGATCCGCTCGGCGGCGCTGCTCACCAAGGTGATCGCCGCCGCAGTCGCCGAGGGATTGCAGGCACGCGCTGGCGTCGGCAATGGCGACAAGCCCGACGCCGAGGGTGCCGAGCCGCTCGCCGAGTGGGAACAGGAGCTGTTGGCCAGCGCGACCGCGGACGCGGCTGCCGATGGTGCCGCTGATCCCGAAACCACCACTGAGACTTCTTAGGAAGGCGAAACATTGGCGAACTTCACCGCAGCCGACGTCAAGCGACTGCGTGAGTTGACCGGCGCCGGCATGCTCGACTGCAAGAACGCGCTGGCCGATAGCGACGGCGACTTCGACAAGGCCGTCGAGCTTTTGCGCATCAAGGGTGCGAAGGACGTCGGCAAGCGCGCGGAGCGGGCCACGGCTGAGGGCTTGGTCGCTGCAAAGGGCGGCGCGTTGATCGAGCTGAACTCCGAGACCGACTTCGTCGCCAAGAACGAGGAGTTCCAGAAGCTTGCCGACGACATCGTCGCTGCGGCTGGAGCCGCGAAGGCGACCGATGTCGACGCGCTGAAGGCGGCGAAAATCGGGGACAGCACCGTCGAGCAAGCGGTCGCCGACCTGTCAGCGAAGATCGGCGAGAAGCTGGAATTGCGTCGTGCCACCTACTTCGACGGCACCGTCGAGGCGTACCTGCACAAGCGGGCCGCTGACCTGCCCCCCGCTGTGGGGGTGCTCGTCGAGTACACGGGATCGAATGCCGAGGCGGCCCATGCCGTCGCTCTGCAGATCGCCGCGTTGAAGGCCAAGTACCTGACGCGCGACGACGTGCCCGAAGACGTCCTGGCCAATGAGCGTCGCATCGCCGAGGAGACCGCCCGCAACGAGGGCAAGCCCGAGCAGGCGCTGCCCAAGATCATCGAGGGCCGCGTCAACGGCTTCTTCAAAGATGTTGTGCTGCTTGACCAGCCGTCGGTCTCGGACAACAAGACGACGGTCAAGGCGCTGCTCGAGGAGGCAGGTGTGACGGTCACGCGGTTCGCCCGGTTCGAGGTGGGTCAGGCCTAGGCGTGGAACGTGTGCACGCCTTTCGCGACGACGCGCTGTCGGATTCCGACGCCGTTGCGTTGGTGGAGCGGCTGCGAACCGGTGACGTGTCCGCCTCTGAGGTGGTCGACGCCGCGATAGCGCGCGCCGAAGCGGTGAATCCCGCACTCAACGGGCTGGCGTTCGAGGCGTTCGACCGGGCGCGGGCAGAAGCGATGAGGCCGCGGACCGGATACTTCGCGGGCGTGCCCACGTTCATCAAGGACAACGTCGAAGTCGGTGGCATGCCGACGATGCAGGGCACCGACGCCTGGGATCCGAAGCCTGCACCCGCGGACGGCGATTGGGCGGCAACGTTTCTCGCGACCGGGGTCATTCCGCTTGGTAAGACCCAGTTGTCCGAGTTCGGCTTCAGCGCAGCCGCCGAGCACCCCCGAATCGGGCCGGTGCGTAACCCGTGGAACCTCGATCACACGTCGGGGGCGTCGTCGTCGGGATCGGGTGTTTTCGTCGCTGCCGGTGTCGTTCCGATCGCACACGCCAACGACGGCGGCGGCTCCATTCGGATTCCGGCGTCCTGTAACGGGCTGGTCGGTCTGAAGCCCAGCCGTGGGCGGCTGCCCCTGGACAAGCAGATGCGACAGATGCCGCTGAGGGTGGTTCACAACGGTGTGGTCACCCGGTCCGTGCGCGACACCGCCGCGTTCTACCGCGAGGCCGAGCGGCTCTGGCGACCGCGCAAACTCGCGCCAATCGGCGACGTGACGGCTGCGGGCAGGCAACGGTTGACCGTCGGCGTGCTCACCCGTTCGCTGTACCGGGAATGCGATCCCGAGGTCCGCGAGCTCACGTTGAAGACAGCGGCGCTGCTAGAGGAGCTCGGGCACAGAGTCGAGCACCTCGACAACCCGCCTGTGCCAATGACTTTCGCCGACGATTTCATCCTGTACTACGCCTTCCTGAGCTACGCGCTGGTGCACGGCGGACGGCGAATGTTCGGTCCGAGCTTCGACACCTCGAAATTCGACAATCTGACGATCGGCTTCGAGCGCCACGCCGCGCGCAACATGCACCGCCTGCCGCTGGCCCTCACGAGGCTGCGGCTGATGCGGCGGCGCACGGCCCGGTTGTTCCGCACGCACGACGTGGTGCTGACGCCTACCCTTGCTGACCCGCCGACCCCGATCGGGCACTTCGATCCAACCGCGGACTATCAGCAGATCATCGCCCGGCTCATGGACTGGGTGGCGTTCACCCCGCTGCAGAATGCCACCGGCGATCCGGCGATCTCGCTGCCGCTTGCCGAATCTGCGGCGGGGCTGCCCATCGGGATGATGTTTTCCGCAGCGCCCGGGCAGGAGCGCCGGCTCTTGGAGCTGGCCTACGAGCTCGAAGCGGCGCGGCCGTGGCGCCGGATTCAGGACCCGGCCTCCGCTGCGTGATCCGGCGCGCGCAGGCGCTCGTCGAGATTGGACTTATTGCACGCGATTCGCCTAAAAGCGTGCATCAACTCGGATCTCGGCGCGCGCACCGTCGCAACGGCGGGACCTGGTGTGCCTTGTGGGGCTTGTGGTGCGAATGGTGGCCGACGGGCGCTCGTCGGGCTATCCGCCGCGCCTAGGGGTACGCCATCGACCATTCGACTGCGACCATGAGGCAGGATAAGAACTGCCGTCGCAGGCGATCGCCTCCGATGGCGCTCTCATGCCAGGAGCGGGGAGGAGACAGATGGCGGAAGTCAACGGCTCGCCGCCGGACCGCCCGCCGTACACGCGGGTGTTGCTGAAGCTCGGTGGCGAAATGTTCGGCGGAGGACAGGTGGGGCTCGATCCCGATGTCGTCCATCTGGTGGCCCGCCAGATCGCCGAGGTGGTCCGCAGTGGGATCCAGGTCGCGGTGGTGATCGGCGGCGGCAATTTCTTCCGAGGTGCACAGCTGCAACAGCGTGGAATGGAGCGCAGCCGCTCCGACTACATGGGCATGCTGGGCACCGTCATGAACAGTCTTGCGCTGCAAGACTTTCTGGAGAAGGAAGGCATCGCCACCCGCGTGCAGACCGCCATCACGATGGGTCAGGTCGCCGAACCCTACATCCCGGGGCGTGCTCGTCGGCACCTCGAGAAGGGCCGCGTGGTGATCTTCGGCGCTGGCATGGGCCTGCCATACTTCTCCACCGACACCACCGCCGCCCAGCGCGCCCTCGAGATCGGCGCCGACGTCGTGCTGATGGCCAAGGCCGTCGACGGCGTTTTCACCGCCGACCCTCGCCACAACCCGGACGCCGAGCTGCTCACCGAGATCACGCACCGCGAGGTCATCGATCGCGGGCTGCAGGTCGCCGACGCCACTGCGTTCAGCCTGTGCATGGACAATGGCATGCCGATTCTCGTGTTCAACCTGCTCACCGATGGCAATATTGCCCGCGCGGTCGCAGGTGAGAAAATCGGAACACTTGTCACGACCTGAGGAGATGCCGTGATCGACGAAGCACTCTTCGATGCGGAAGAGAAAATGGAAAAGGCTGTGGGGGTGGCCCGCGATGATTTGGCGTCCATTCGCACCGGCCGCGCCAATCCCGGCATGTTCTCGCGCATCAACATCGACTACTACGGCGCGATGACCCCGATCACCCAGCTGTCGAGCATCAACGTGCCCGAGGCACGGCTGGTCGTGATCAAGCCTTACGAGCAGTCGCAGCTTCCCAACATCGAAAAAGCCATCCGCGGCTCGGATCTCGGTGTCAATCCCACCAACGACGGCAACGTGATCCGGGTGGCGATTCCGCAGCTGACCGAGGAGCGGCGTCGCGAGCTGGTCAAGCAAGCCAAGGCTAAAGGCGAGGATGGCCGGGTGTCGGTGCGCAACATCCGTCGCAAGGCGATGGAAGAGCTGCACCGCATCAAGAAGGACGGCGAGGCCGGCGAGGACGAGGTCAAGCACGCCGAGAAGGACCTCGAGAAGACGACCCACCAATACATCGAGCAGATCGACGACCTCGTCAAGAACAAAGAAGACGAGCTGCTCGAAGTCTGAGCAGCGACCGACTCCTGTGGCCACACCCGAGACCAGCGCCTCCAACGGGGCCGACGCCCCCAACGCGAAGACCTCGCGCGCCGGACGTAATCTGCCCGCCGCGATCGCGGTGGGTGCCGTCCTCGGCGCGATGGCGATCGTGGTCTTGGTCTTCTACCCGCTGGGATGGCTCCCGGTACTTTCCGTCGCGATCGCGATCGCGACCTACGAGGTGTACCGACGGCTGCGCGAGGCCGACTACGACCTGCCGATAGTGCCGCTGCTCGCCGGTGGGCAGGCGATGATCTGGCTGTCGATGTGGCACGGTCCGTACGGCGTCCTTCTCGGCTACGGAGCGACCGTCGTCATCTGCATGGTGTGGCGGCTGATCGGCAGCGGCCAGCAGCCGGTGAACTACCTGCGCGACATCTCCGCCACCGTGTTAGTCGCGACATGGATCCCGCTGTTCGCCAGCTTCAGCGCGATGCTGATCTTTCAGGACGAGGGCGGCTACCGGGTGCTCGCAGTGATCGCGACCGCTGCCTTCGCCGACATCGGCGGCTACGTCGCCGGGGTGCTGTTCGGCAAGCACCTGATGGTGCCTGCCATCAGCCCGAAGAAGTCATGGGAGGGCCTGGGCGGCTCGCTGCTCTTCGGAGTGACCGCGTCGGTGCTCGTGGTGACATTCCTGCTGCACAAGCAATGGTGGGTCGGCATTCCGCTTGGCCTGCTATTGGTGATTACCGGCGTGCTCGGCGACCTCGTCGAGTCTCAGGTCAAGCGCGACATAGGCATCAAGGACATGGGCACGCTGCTACCGGGACACGGCGGGGTCATGGACCGCATCGACGCGATGCTGCCCTCGGCCGTCGCCGGCTGGATCGTGCTGACGTTGCTGGCTTGAGATACTGAGAATTCCATGTCCAGCGGTGCTCAGCTCGTCTTCACGCCTCCTCGGCGCGCGCAGCCGCCGCGGCATCTCGCGGATCTCGACGAAGCCGGCCGCATCGCTGCTGTCACCGAGGCGGGCCTGCCCGCGTACCGGGCCAAACAGCTCGCGCATCAGTACTACGCCCGGCTCGTCGCCGATCCCCGGCAGATGACCGACCTTCCGGCCGCCGTGCGGGAAACCGTTGCCGATGCACTCTTCCCGCAGCTGATCACCCCGCTGCGGGAGATCGCCTGCGACGCTGGCGAGACGCGAAAGACGTTGTGGCGGGCCGTCGACGGGACCACCTTCGAGTCCGTGCTGATGCGCTACCCGCAACGAAATACCGTCTGCATCTCGTCACAGGCCGGCTGCGGAATGGCATGCCCGTTCTGCGCCACCGGGCAGGGCGGGTTGACGCGCAACCTGTCCACCGCAGAGATCGTGGAGCAGGTGCGCTCTGCCGCGGCGCATCTGGCGCAGGCGAGGGACCGGCTGTCCAACGTCGTGTTCATGGGTATGGGCGAGCCGCTGGCCAACTACAACCGTGTGCTCGCCGCCGTGCGTCGGATCGTCGACGCTGCGCCAAACGGTTTCGGGATCTCTCAGCGCTCGGTCACGGTGTCGACCGTGGGACTGGTTCCGGCGATCCGCAAACTCGCCGAGGAGGATCTGGGTGTGACGCTGGCGCTGTCGCTGCACGCCCCTGACGATGACCTCCGCGACACCCTCGTGCCCGTGAACACCCGCTGGAAGGTCGCCGAGGCGCTGGAGGCCGCCCGCGACTACGCCGACGCCACCGGTCGTCGGGTGTCGATCGAATACGCGCTGATCCGCGACATCAACGATCAGCCGTGGCGGGCGGACCTGTTGGGCGAGCGGTTGCATGACGCGCTCGGCTCCCTGGTCCACGTCAACCTGATCCCGCTGAACCCGACGCCGGGGAGCCGCTGGGACGCCAGCCCGAAAGCAGCCGAGCGCGAGTTCGTCCGGCGCGTGCGCGCCCAAGGGGTGCCGTGCACCGTGCGTGATACCCGGGGCCGCGAAATCGCCGCGGCCTGTGGGCAATTGGCCGCACAAGGTTAGTCGCGTTTGAGTCCGCGCCAGCGCATATACATGTCGCGGAAGACAAAAGCGAGCACACCCAACGCGAACACGACGAGAAACCAGTCCTCGGTGTGACCGACGTGGTTGCCGTGCAGTGGTGAGAACTGCGACATCGCAAACAGGAACACGGCGATGAGAATCCCGGCGATGTGCCACACCCGCGGATTCCCCCCGCTCCATCCCCATTCGGCGGACGGCGCGTCCGCGGTGTCGACCTTGGTGCGTCGTTCAACCTCGGTGCTGACCATGGCCGTCATTCTGGCATATCCGGACTAACTGAGGTGTCCGTAGCGCCGCAGCGCCTCCTGGCGCTCCTGCTTGTGGTCGACGATCGGCTCCGGGTAATCGCCACTGTCCAGCTCAGGGACCCAGTGTCGAACGTAATCGCCTGTGGGATCGAACTTCTCGCCCTGCGTCGTCGGGTTGAACACCCTGAAGTAGGGCGCCGCGTCGGTGCCCGAACCGGCGCACCACTGCCAGCCGTGCTGGTTGCTGGCCATGTCGCCGTCGACGAGCTGCTCGAGGAACCATCGGGCGCCCCACTGCCACGGCAGGTGCAGATCCTTGACGAGGAACGACGCGGTGATCATCCGGACGCGGTTGTGCATGAAGCCGGTTTCGCGCAGCTGGCGCATGCCCGCGTCGACGATCGGGAAGCCTGTCTTGCCGCCCTTCCACGCCTCGAAGGACTTCTTGGCCGACGTGTCGGTGTCGACGTCGATCGCGTCGAAGTTGCGGTTCCAGTTCCACCACGCGCTGTCAGGCCAGTGGTACAGCACGGACGCGTAGAAATCGCGGAATGCCAGCTCTCGCAGGTACGCCGCATGGCCTTTCCGGCGTGCGTCCAAGTCCGCAGCCATGGTCCGGGGGTGGATCGTGCCGAACTTCAAGTGGGCCGACATCCTGCTGGTGCCGTCCTTGTCGGGTCGGTTGCGGTCCTCGGCGTAGTCGTCGAGCGCGGTGTCGCGGAACCGCTGCCACTGCTTGCGCGCCGCTTGTTCGCCTGCGCCGAGGTCGAGGTCGGCACCGGGATCAGGGATGTCGGCCCCCCCGCGCAGTCCCTTCGGGTCGAGCCAGCGTGCCGATTTGGTGCTCGTGTCCGCAGGTGCTCGCCAGCCGACGTCGTGCCAGCGGCCGAAGAACGCGGTGAAGACCTTGTAGGGGTTTCCGTCGTCCTTCGCGACGCGCCCGGGCGACACCAGGTACGGCGAGCCCGTCATGTGCAGCGGCACCTCTCCCAGGGCCTCGCGCACCGTGTCGTCGCGCCTGCGCCCAAACGGCGCGAAATCCTCCGATGCGCAGACGCTCGACGCGTCGATCTCTTTGACGATGGCGGGGATTCGTTTCTCGGGGCGCCCGCGCGTGACGAAAAGCCGTCCGTCCAGCGTGTCGCGCAGAGCACGCAGCGAGTCGCCCATGAACTGCAGCCGCCGCGGCCCCGACGACTTGACCAGCTGCGGGTCGAGCACGAAGCACGCCAGCACGTCGTCGCCGTCGGCAGCGGCTTCGGCCAGCGGCGGCAGGTCCTGCACCCGCAGATCGCGACGAAACCACAGCAGCGTTGTCATACCAGTCATGCTGTCCGCAAACGCCGTCGGGAAAACACCTGGCCACCGCCGTCCTGACTGAACCTAGTGCGCGCAACATCCGTGTCATTAATGTGAAGGGAGGACCGGCTGCTGCTGCTTTGCGGCCGGGCAACGATGGATTGAGACCGGAGGGGGCTGTCATGAGCAGTCGACGATTGCGCCTTGGGGCGTTCAGTGCCACGACGTTGGTGGTGGCAGCGATGCTGTTCGGGCTGTATCAGACACCGAAAGTGCAGGCGGATGACCAGCTGACCTTCAGCGGTACCACGCTGTCCGGCTCGTCGTTCAACGCGTCGAGCCTGAAGGGCAAGCCCACTGTCCTGTGGTTCTGGGCGCCGTGGTGCCCCTTCTGCAACGCCGAAGCGCCCGGCGTCAGCCAGGTGGCGGCGTCGAACCCGAAAGTGACGTTCGTCGGCATCGCCGGACGGTCGGACCTCGGCCAGATGCAGAACTTCGTCTCGAAGTACAACCTTAACTTCACCAACCTCAACGACTCCGACGGATCGCTCTGGGCACGTTTCAACGTGCCCTGGCAGCCCGCGTACGTGTTTTACAAGCCCGACGGATCGACGACCTTCGTGAACAACCCGACTGCCGCAATGCCACAACAAGAGCTCGCCCAGCGCGTAGCGGCCCTGACGTAGACCGTAGATAGCGTGTGAACCAGGAACTCATAGCACTTGCCTTCGGAGCGGGATTGGTCGCAGCACTCAATCCATGCGGATTCGCGATGCTTCCCGCGTACATCGCGCTGGTCGTCCGCGGTGAGGACTCCGAACCCGTGCCCGACGATGCGGGCCTAGGCACGTCGTTGTGCGCACTGGGCCGGGCGTTGGCGGCCACGTTCGCGATGGCTGCCGGGTTCGTCACCGCCTTCGGTGTCTTCGGAGTGTTGACCGTGTCGCTGGCGTCGACGGTGCAGAGCTATCTGCCCTTCGTCACCGTCGTCATCGGCGTTGCACTTGTGGCACTTGGGATTTGGTTGGTGACGGGACGCGAGTTGGTGCTGCCGGCGTGGTTTCGCAGAGGCGCGCGATGGGCGCCGAGCGCTGCGCTCGGATCCATGTTCGGCTATGGAGTCAGCTATGCGATCGCGTCGTTGTCGTGCACCGTTGGGCCTTTTCTGGCGGTCACCGGCGTGAGCCTTCGGGGCAGCACAGTCATCGGCGGTGTGTCTGTCTACCTCGCGTACGTAGCCGGGTTCACCTTGGTGGTGGGAACGCTGGCTGTCGCGGCCGCATTTGCAAACTCCGCGGTGATCGAATGGATGAGGTGGGTGCTGCCGTTCGTCAACCGGCTCAGCGGTGCGCTGCTGATCATCGTCGGTCTCTACGTGGGTTACTACGGCGTCTACGAAGTGCGGTTGTTCCACGCCCACGGAAACCCGGTGGATCCCTTGGTGACTGCCGCGGGCCAGCTGCAGGGCACGATCGCAGTGTGGGTGCACCAACACGGCGCATGGCCATGGATCGTCGCGGTCGCGGTGGTGCTTGTGGCGGCGGGCGCCGCGACGGTGTGGCAGGGCCGTCGCGCCGCGCGCCAGCGGCAAGACAAACAAGACCAACAAGACAAAGAAGATAAAGCGGTGGAACAGTTTTCGGAATCCTAGAACTGAGGCCGACGACCCCGCGCTCGTTGACAACCTGAAAGTCAAAGCAGATCTTGGGCCGACCGATTCGCTGACGCCGGTCGGCAAGCCCAAGCCGGTCGGCAAGAAGCCGCGGGAAGCTGGCAGACCGAGCCGGCGAAGAATCGCTTCAGCGGACCGAGCAAGCACCGCTTGACGGATTCACCGACCGTAGGCAAGGCGACTTCGCGCCGGGCACAATAGCGGGGTGAGCAGTCGCATCCGCGTGCTCGTCCTGGGCAGCACCGGTTCGATCGGCACGCAGGCCTTGGACGTCATCGCCGCGAACCCGGACCGATTCGAAGTCGTCGGTCTGGCGGCGGGCGGCGCGAACGTTTCGCTGCTGGCGCAACAGCGAGCCGCGACGGGTGTGACGAACATCGCTGTCGCCGACGCACACGCGGCCGAGGCGCTGGGTGAGGTTGCGTGGGCGGGGCCGAATGCGGCAGCCGAGTTAGTGCGAAACACCCAGGCCGATGTCGTTCTTAACGCGCTCGTCGGCGCGCTGGGCCTGGAGGCCACCCTCGCCGCGCTCGAAGGCGGCGCGCGGCTGGCACTGGCCAATAAGGAGTCGCTGATCGCCGGTGGACCGCTGGTGCTCAAGGCCTCCCGGCCCGGCCAGATCGTGCCGGTCGACTCCGAGCATTCGGCGCTGGCCCAGTGCCTGCGGGCAGGACAGCCCGAGGAGGTCGCCAAGCTGGTGTTGACCGCCTCAGGCGGCCCCTTCCGCGGCTGGCCGGCGCCGGACCTGGAGGCTGTCACTCCAGAGCAGGCCGGCGCGCATCCCACCTGGAACATGGGCCCGATGAACACGCTGAATTCGGCGTCGCTGGTGAACAAGGGCCTCGAGCTGATCGAAACGCACCTGCTGTTCGGCGTGCCGTACGAGCACATCGAGGTGGTCGTGCATCCGCAGTCGATCGTGCATTCGATGGTCACCTTTTCCGACGGGTCGACGATCGCCCAGGCGAGTCCGCCCGACATGAAACTGCCGATCTCGCTGGCACTCGGCTGGCCCGACCGGGTACCAGGTGCGGCCGCTGCGTGCGACTTCTCCGTGGCTGCCAGCTGGGATTTCGAGCCGCTGGACGCGTCGGTGTTTCCCGCGGTCGAACTGGCCAGGCACGCGGGCGAGCTCGGCGGCTGCATGACCGCCGTGTACAACGCGGCGAACGAGGAGGCGGCCGAGGCGTTCCTTGCGGGACGGATCCGTTTCCCGGCGATCGTGCGGACAATCGCCGAGGTGCTGGGCGATGCCGACGAGTGGACGGCGCAACCCGCTACCGTGGAGGACGTACTTGACGCGCAGCGCTGGGCCCGTGGCCGCGCGAGCCGCGCCGTTGCACAGGAGGTAGCACCCGTTCGATGAGCTTATGGCTGGGCATTGTGCTGTTCGCCGTCTTGATCCTGGTGTCCGTCGCACTTCACGAATGCGGGCACATGTGGGCCGCGAGGGCGACCGGAATGAAGGTGCGACGGTATTTCGTCGGCTTCGGTCCGACATTGTGGTCGATACGTCGGCCGAACAAACTGGGTTCGACCGAGTACGGCATCAAGGCGATCCCGTTGGGCGGCTTCTGCGACATCGCGGGAATGACGTCGATTGACGAAATCGCACCCGAGGACGAGCCGTACGCGATGTACAAGCAGAAGGTGTGGAAGCGCGTCCTCGTGCTGTTCGCCGGTCCGGGCATGAACATCCTCATCGGGTTGGTGATCATTTACGCGCTAGCGGTCTCCGGCGGACTGCCGAACCTGCACCAGCCAGCTGTGATCGGCGGAACCGACTGTGTGGCAAGCGATGTCGCGAAGGGCCAACGCGGCGTCTGCACCGGCCCCGGTCCCGCCGCGGAAGCGGGTTTGCAGAAGGGCGACGTGGTGACCAGGGTCGGCGACACGCCGGTCTCCAACTTCGACGAGATGTCGGCGGCGATCCGCAAGTCCAACGGACCGACGCAGTTCGTCGTGCAGCGCGACGGAAAAGAGCTGACGAAGACCGTCGTAGTCGCGCCCACGAAACGCTGGCTCACCAAGAACGATCAGGAGCCGACGACCGCCGGCACCATCGGCGTCGCGCCCGGCGTGCTCGGGCCCACGCGATACAACCCGCTCGCCGCGGTGCCCGCCACCTTCACGTTCACCGGCGACGTCACGGTGGAACTCGGTAAGGCCCTGGTGAAGATCCCCAGCCAGGTCGCCCCGCTCGTGCGCTCGATCGGTGGCGGGGAACGTGATCCCAACGGGCCGATCAGCGTCGTCGGCGCCTCGTCCATCGGGGGCAAGGCCGCCGCGCTCGGACTGTGGCTGGCATTCTGGTTCTTATTGGCCTCGCTGAATTTCATTCTCGCCGTGGTGAACCTGATACCCCTGTTGCCGTTCGACGGCGGCCACATCGCGGTCGCCACCTATGAGAAAGTCCGCGACATGATCAGGGCCGCACGCGGTAAGGCCGCCGCCGGTCCGGTCAACTACATGAAGCTGATGCCGGCGACCTACGTAGTGTTGGTGGTGTTGGTCGGCTACATGCTGTTGACGGTCACCGCGGACTTCGTCAACCCGGCCGATCCGTTCAAGTAGGAGGCTCGAAATGACAGTCGGCCTCGGTCTGCCGGCACCGCCCCCGCCGACTCTCGCCCCGCGTCGCAAGACTCGCCAGCTGATGGTCGGCAACGTCGGGGTCGGCAGCGATTACCCCATCGCGGTGCAGTCGATGACGACCACTAAAACCCACGACGTCAACACCACGCTGCAGCAGATCGCCGAGCTGACCGCAACCGGTTGCGACATCGTGCGGGTGGCCTGCCCGCGTCAGGAAGATGCCGATGCGCTCGCTGAAATCGCCCAGCACAGCCAGATTCCGGTGATCGCCGACATTCACTTCCAGCCGAAGTACATCTTCGCCGCGATCGACGCGGGGTGCGCGGCCGTGCGCGTCAATCCCGGCAACATCAAGGAGTTCGACGGCCGCGTCGCCGAAGTCGCCAAAGCTGCTGGTGCGGCTGGGATTCCGATCCGCATCGGCGTCAATGCCGGCTCACTGGACAAGCGGTTCATGGAGAAGTACGGCAAGGCCACCCCCGAGGCGTTGGTCGAATCCGCGCTGTGGGAGGCGTCTCTGTTCGAGGAACACGGTTTCGGCGATATCAAGATCAGCGTCAAGCACAATGACCCGGTGGTGATGGTCGCCGCCTACGAGCTGCTCGCCAGCAAGTGCGACTACCCTCTGCACCTCGGTGTCACCGAAGCCGGCCCCTCGTTCCAGGGCACCATCAAATCGGCCGTGGCGTTCGGTGCCCTGCTGTCGTGCGGCATCGGCGACACGATCAGGGTGTCGCTGTCCGCCCCGCCTGCCGAAGAGGTCAAGGTCGGCAACCAGATCCTCGAATCGCTGAACCTTCGGCCCCGGGGGCTGGAAATCGTGTCCTGCCCGTCGTGCGGGCGCGCGCAGGTCGACGTTTACACACTGGCCAATGCCGTCACCGCCGGACTCGACGGGCTCGACTTTCCGTTGCGCGTGGCCGTCATGGGCTGCGTCGTCAACGGGCCCGGCGAGGCCCGCGAGGCCGACCTCGGAGTGGCATCGGGCAACGGCAAGGGACAGATCTTTGTCAAGGGCGAAGTGATCAAGACCGTGCCCGAGTCGCAGATCGTGGAGACCCTGATCGAAGAGGCAATGCGGCTCGCCGAAGAGCACGGAGACGAGGCAAGTCCGAGCGGTTCGCCGGTCGTGACCGTAAGCTGATGCGGTAATCGTCAGCGGGTGCGGACGCGAGGAGCATTAGGGTCCTCGGCACCGCAGAAGGAATTTCGATGTCGGCTCCACCGGTCTTCCGCTTAGTCGATGAGCGACGCGTGTCGGTGGCGCGTGACCCTGCCGCAGTACAGCGAGTACTCGACGCGGACGCCGTCGGCAGCTGCATGGTGGCCGCGCGAGTGGCCGACCACGGCATCGACGCCTCCGCGATCGGCGGCGAGCTGTGGACACGCCGCGCCGTGGAAGAATCACTGTGTTACGCAGGGGCAAATCTCATTCCGCTGCGAGGCGCGGCCGTCGACTTGCACGCATTCGCCGACAAGGCGATGGGGTCGGCCCGCCGTTGTTCCTCCGTTGTGGGCCGCGCTGAACTGGTGATGCCGATGTGGCGCCGGCTCGAGCACGTCTGGGGGCCGGCCCGCGACGTCCGCGAGCAGCAACCCCTGATGGCGATGGCGTCTCATCCGTCGTGCGCGATCGACAGCAACGTGCGGCGAGTTCGCGTCGACGAAATCGAGGCGTATCTCGTCGCGGCCATCGACATGTTCATCGGCGAGGTCGGCATCGATCCCCGCCTCGGCGACGGCGGCCGCGGCTACCGGCGCCGGGTCGCCGGGCTGATCGCGGCAGGCCGCGCGTGGGCGCGGTTCGAGCACGGTGAGGTGATCTTCAAGGCCGAGGTGGGATCGCAGTCGCCGGCCGTCGGCCAAATCCAGGGCGTGTGGGTGCATCCCGAACACCGGGGCCGAGGCCTGGGAGCCGCCGGGACGGCCGCGGTCGTCGCGCACGTCGTCGGCAGCGGGCGCATTGCGAGTCTGTACGTCAACGACTTCAACGCCGTGGCCCGCGCGGCGTACGCGAGGGTCGGGTTCGCCGAAGTCGGGACGTTCGCGACCGTCCTGCTGGACTGACTCCGCGGTTTGCCTTCCGCGCTGCGGTGCGCCGAAATTCACGTTATGTAGGCCTCTACTCGATTTTTCTCTGCAGAACGTGCATCTCGGCGCATTCGGTGCGTGCGCTGCGGTGCGCCTCCACCACTCCGGCGTGACCGCTTCGTAACATCTGCCTCAATGGCAACTCTGACATCACGAGTAACAGCACTTATCGCAGCGGCCGTCGTCGTCACGGGTCCGCTCGCCGCGTGCACGCCCCGGCCTGAAGGCCCAGGGCCTGTCGCTGAGCAGTTCTTCGCCGCGCTTGGCGGTGGGCACACCGGTGCGGCCGCCGCGCTGTCTGACCGGCCGGAGGACGCGCGCGCGGCGATGAACAGCGCGTGGGCCGGGCTGCAGGCTGAGCACCTCGACGCCCAGATTCTCGGGTCGAGCTACACCGAGGACACCGGCACCGTCAACTACCGCTATACCTGGCGCCTGCCGAAGAACCGGACGTGGACGTACGACGGCAGGCTGTCGATGGTTCGCGAGGAGGGCCGTTGGCAGGTTCGTTGGACGCCCGCGGGGCTGCATCCGAAGCTCGGTGAGCACCAGACCTTCGCGCTGCGGTCCGCCCCGCCGCGGCGCGCGTCGGTGAACGAGGTCGGCGGCACCGACATCCTCAAGCCCGGCTACCTGTATCACTACGCGCTCAACGCCAGTCAGGCGGGCGCACAACTGATGTCGACCTCTCGCGCCGTCGTCGATGCGTTGCGGCCGTTCGACGACACACTCGACGCGCAGCGCCTCGCTGAGCAGTCGAGCGCGTCGGCGTCGCCGGTGGATCTGATCACCCTGCGCCCTGACGACAACAACCGGGTGGCACCGGCAATCGGCCAGCTGCCCGGCGTGGTGGTGACGCCGCAGCCCGACCTGCTGCCCACCGACGACGGATTCGCACCGGCGCTGGTCGCACAGGTGAAGAAGTCGGTGATGGCCCAGCTCGACGGCGATGCCGGCTGGCGGGTTGTCGGCGTCAACCAGAACGGCGTCGAGGTCGGCATTCTCAACGAGGTGCCCGGCACGCCTGCCCCGTCGGTGTCGATCACGCTGGACCGGGCCGTCCAGAACGCCGCGCAAAGCGCCGTGAACGGTGTCGGAAAGCAGGCGATGATCGTGGTGATCAGGCCCTCGAGCGGCGCGATCCTGGCGATCGCGCAGAACGCCGCAGCTGACATGCAGGGACCGTTGGCCACCACCGGGCTGTTCCCGCCCGGGTCGACGTTCAAGATCGTCACCGCCGGCGCGGCCATCGCGCGAGACATTGCCACCCCCAACACGATGCTGGGCTGCCCGGGGACGATCGACATCGGCCACCGGACGATCCCGAACTACGGCGGTTTCGACCTCGGGGTGGTGCCGATGTCACGTGCGTTCGCGAGTTCGTGCAATACGACCTTCGCCGAGCTGGCCAGCCGGATGCCGCCGACGGGGCTGTCGGTCGCGGCGGCGCAGTACGGCATCGGACCGGACTACAACGTCGCGGGCGTCACGACGGTCTCCGGGTCGGTGCCGCCGACCGTCAACCTGGCCGAACGCACGGAGGACGGTTTCGGACAGGGCAAGGTACTGGTCACCCCGTTCGGCATGGCGCTGGCCGCTGCGACCGTCGCTGCCGGGAAAACGCCTGTGCCGCAACTGATTCTGGGCCGCCCGACCGAGATCACCGGTGACCACACTGACATCACGCCGCAGATGCTCGACGGCCTGCGCCCGATGATGCGGCTGGTGGTGACGAACGGCACCGCGAAGGACATCGCCGGGTCAGGCGAGGTGCACGGCAAGACGGGGGAGGCCGAATTCCAGGGCGGCTCACACTCGTGGTTCGCGGGCTACCGGGGTGACATGGCGTTCGCGGCGTTGATCGTCGGGGGAGGCAGCTCGGAATACGCCGTGCGGATGATCCGCGGGATGCTCGGCGGCCTGCCGCCGGATTACCTGGCCTGAGAGTTCCCGCTGTCACACGTCGTGGGCGCGGTTTTCAGAGGTATGCTGCGCGCCAATTGCGTCAGTGTTCCCCGGCACTGATCTGGCGAACCAAGAGGGGGTGGCCGTGCGGAAGCTGTTCGTCTCCTATGCCCGTGAGAACAAATCCGCCGTCGATGAACTCGTGGAGCATTTGGCCACATTGGGCTACGACACGTGGGTCGATGTCGAATTACGTGGTGGTCAGGACTGGTGGGACGAAATCCTCGAACGCATCACTGACACCGACGTGTTCATCGCCATCTACTCATCAGCCGTGCTGAACTCCACAGCGTGTGCTCGCGAATACGAATGGGCCAATGCGCTCGGCAAGCCGGTCGTGCCTGTTGCCGTTGAGCCCCCCGCGCCGGGCCTGCCCAGCCGCTTCGCCCGGCGGCAGATCATCGACTACTCCGAACCCCAGCAACGACTATCAGCTGCACTGAAGCTCGGAGGTGCGATCGCAACGATTCCACCGGCACCCACATTGCCGAATCCGCTGCCCACACCGCCGGAAGCTCCACTTTCGTACCTCACCGACATCGTCGATGCGATTACTCGATCGGAGCCAATGGATCACGAGACCCAGCGGCAAGTTCTCAGACGGCTGGAACCGGCCCTCGTGTCATCTGATCCGCAGGAACGAGAAAGTGGCCGCGCCATCATGGAACGGTTCAGTAAACGCGATGACCTCTATGCGGACGTGGACCGCCGCATTACCCAGCTCAGAAACGTCGGCCCGCCACCGTCGAACGACCATAGTCCACCACCGAATCCGGCGCCCAGCCATCAGGCACCACAACCGAATCCGGCGCCCAGCCATCAGGCACCACAACCGAATCCGGCACCCAGCCATCAGGCACACCAACCGACTGGCCCGCAAACACCACCACAGACTTATCTACGGGGTTACTCGCAGAGTTACCCGTACAAACCCCCACAGACCTCCGAGGGCAACGCTCACACTTGGCGGCCGCCGAATAAAGGGAAGTCGCGATCTCGCGCAATCGCGGACGTCCTCGTGATTATCGGATTAGTTATTCTCGTGGTGGCCTTCATTCAAGGCATCCCAGGCTTACTTATTATTGGCGGCTTGCCTGTAGTCGTTGCGATAGTCTTCTACATCGTCGGCGCCAAGAAACAGAACTGACTACGCTTCACTCACGGTAGTTTGGGTAGTGCCATGACTACCAGCGAACACTTCGTCGAGCTTCGGGTCAGCGATGCCGACCGCAACGGCACGCTGCGCCGGCTCGCGAACGCGCTGGCGCTCGGTCTGATCGACATCGAGGAGTTCGACGAACGTTCCTCGCAGGTGTCGCGGGCCCGCACCCACGGCGAGCTCGACAGCCTGGTCGGCGACCTGCCCGCGCCCGGCGCCATCGTCACCTCGGCCACCGACCGCGTCGAGCTGCGCGGCTGGGCCGGATCGCTGAAGCGCCACGGCGAATGGATCGTTCCGACGAGGCTCGCCCTGGTTCGACGGCTGGGGTCCGTCGACCTCGATCTGACGAAAGCCCGGTTCGCGGGCCCTGTCGTGGTCATCGAACTCGACATGGTTCGCGGCTCGGTCGACATCCGGCTGCCGGACGGGGCGAGCGCGTCCGTCGACGACGTCACGGTCTACGTCGGCAGCGCGAGTGACCTCCGCAAGCATCCGCCGGCCGAGGGCACACCGCACGTCGTGCTGACCGGACGGATGGTGATGGGCTCGGTGAAGATTCGCGGGCCGCGGCCGCAGAAGCTCGGCAGGTTCCGCAAGAGGTGAACGCTTACCCTGGTGGGATGACTGTTCGTACTGCCCTGCGCTCCGGTGTGCTGTCACCCCCCCGCTCGGTGCCGTCGGTAGTCCTGCGACCTGAGTACGTCGGCAGGCGCACCGCCAACGAGGGCAGCGAGCCGTGGGTGCAGACGCCCGAGGTGATCGAGCAGATGCGCGTCGCGGGCCGCATCGCTGCTAACGCCCTGGCCGAGGCCGGCAAGGCCGTCGCGCCGGGCGTCACCACCGACGAGCTCGACCGTATCGCGCACGAGTACATGGTCGGCCACGGTGCTTACCCTTCGACGTTGGGCTACAAGGGTTTTCCGAAGTCCTGCTGCACGTCTCTGAATGAGATCATCTGCCACGGCATTCCGGATTCGACTGTGATCGAAGACGGCGACATCGTCAACATCGATGTGACCGCCTACATCAACGGGGTGCACGGCGATACCAACGCAACCTTCCTGGCGGGCAACGTCTCCGAGGAGCACCGGCTGCTGGTCGAGCGCACGCACGAGGCGATGATGCGCGCGATCAAGGCCGTCAAGCCAGGGCGGGCCCTGTCGGTGGTGGGCCGGGTCATCGAATCCTATGCAAACCGCTTCGGCTACAACGTTGTTCGTGATTTCACCGGCCACGGTATCGGCACCACGTTCCACAACGGCCTGGTGGTGCTGCATTACGACCAGCCCTCCGTCGACACCGTGCTCGAGCCGGGCATGACGTTCACGATCGAGCCGATGATCAATCTCGGCTCTCTGGACTACGAGATCTGGGACGACGGCTGGACGGTGGCCACCAAGGATCGCAAGTGGACAGCGCAGTTCGAGCACACGCTGGTCGTCACCGACGACGGCGCCGATATCCTGACGCTGGCTGAATGATCCGCTCGCGCAGAATGTGAGCGGGGCGCTGCTGGTTGCTGGCACCAGCTCCGATGCCGGCAAGTCGATGGTCGTGGCCGGGCTGTGCCGGCTGCTCGCCCGCAAGGGTGTCAGCGTCGCACCCTTCAAGGCGCAGAACATGTCCAACAACTCGGCGGTCACCGTCGAAGGCGGCGAAATCGGCCGCGCTCAGGCGATGCAAGCCAGGGCCGCGCGGTTGGCGCCGAGCAACCGGTTCAACCCAATCCTGCTCAAGCCGGGCAGCGACCACTCGTCGCAGCTTGTGGTGCGGGGGCAGGTGGCCGGTGTCGTCAGAGCTGGTGACTACATGAGCCACCGTGACGAGCTCGCTGCCGTGGTCGCCGACGAACTCGCCTCGCTGCGAGCCGAATTCGACGTTGTCATCTGCGAGGGTGCCGGATCGCCCGCCGAAATCAATCTACGGGCAACGGATCTGGCAAACATGGGTCTCGCTCGCGGCGCAGACATGCCCGTCATTGTGGTCGGCGATATCGACCGCGGCGGGCTGCTCGCTCACTTCTTCGGCACGCTGGCCATCCTCGAACCCCAGGACCAGCGACTCATCGCGGGATTCGTCGTCAACAAATTCCGCGGCGATCCCACGTTGCTGGAGCCGGGACTTCGGCACCTTGAGCAGCTCACAGGCCGCCCGACCTACGGCGTGTTGCCCTACACCGCCGACCTGTGGCTGGACACCGAGGACTCGCTGTCGGTACTTGCCGGCCGCGTCGTCGGCCACCCGCAGCCGCCGCGCGGCGCCGACCAGCTGCGCATCGCCGTGATCCGTCTGCCGCGCACGTCGAACTCCACCGACGTTGAGGCGCTGGCCTGCGAGCCCGGTGTGCTGGTCCGGTGGACTGTCGAGCCGACCGACGTCGCCGACGCCGACGTGGTCGTGATCCCCGGTACCAAGGCCACAGCCGCTGATCTGGCGTGGATGCGCGATCACGGGCTGGCCGACGCCGTCACAAGGCACGCCACCAGCGGCAAACCGGTGCTCGGCATCTGCGGGGGCTTTCAGATGCTGTGCCGGCGCATCGACGACAGAGTCGAATCGGCCGGCGGCGTCGTCGACGGGCTGGGTTTGCTCGACGCCGACGTGGAGTTCCGTGCGCAGAAAACGCTGCGGCGCAGCGCCCGGCCGCTTGCCGGGTATGAGATACATCACGGACAGATCGTCAGATGCGCAGAGGCGAACTGGGCCGGCGTCGGCGTCCGCCGCGACGCAATCTACGGGACGCACTGGCACGGCCTTTTCGACAATGACCAGTTCCGTCGGGACTGGCTCTCGGAGTCGGCGCGCACTGCCGGCAGAGACGGGTTCGTGGTCGCCAACGACGTCGACGTCGGCGCACGTCGCGACGCTCAGCTGGACATCGTGGCCGATCTGCTTGCCGCGTACGTAGACCTCGGCGCGCTGTGGGCGTTGCTGGACGGTGCACCTCACCGTCCGGTCGTCACCAGTCGCCTCGGTCAGTAGCCTGACAGCGTGCTACGACAAGCAGCCCTGATCATCGCCGCGATCTCGACCGTCGCCGGTTGTTCGACGGCGATCCAGGGCACCCCGACCTGGCCCGGGGCCAGACTCGAGAAGGTGCTGCTGACGCAGGCCGATTTCCCGCCGGGCGTTGAGTACGGCCGGATCCGCGAGTCGCCGGGTCAACCCGACAACACCGGCGGCCCGCCGCCGATGCTGTCGGTGCCGCAGAATTGCTCGAACGGGTTGACCACCGTGATCGGCGCGTACGCGGACCGCGGACCCGGCAGCGCCGCAAAATACAACCTGATCTACGACGGCGCCCGGATTCTGGTCACCGTGCTGACATCCCCGTTGAACCTCAGCGAACTCTCGGCCGAAGCCAACCGCTGCCACAACTTCGACACCTACTTCGATCGCAACTCCGATCCCATTCCGATCACCACCACCGAGTTGCCGTCGCCGCGGCAGGGGCAGCTGACCTACCAACAGACGATGCGACTTGGGGACACGGACAACAGTGTTTTCATGTCGTTCGAGAATGTCGGGAACATGGGGGTCTTCGGAATCGCTTTTCCGACACCGCAACTGGGTGCCACGCAGTCACCACATCCCAAAGCATCTCTGCCGCAGACGTTCACTGAGATCGTCGATCGTCAGGCCCAGCGAATCCAGTCCGCTTAGAGCTGAATATCTTCTGCGAGACCGGTCAAAACGGCCCGATCGGCGTCGGAGGGCTGTACCGTCCGTCAAGTGCCTTCGACGATGGTCACCGTCGACGGGTTTCCGGTGCCAGTCAGCGTGTCAGGTCCCGAGAAGGGGCCTGTGGTCGTCATGCTCGGGGCAGCTCACCACGCGCCGGCCGCCTATGACGCGGTCTGCCAGCGCCTGCACACGGCGTCTCTTCGCACCGTCGTGATCGCACCGGATAGCAGGCTCACCCCCAAGTCGGTGGTCGGCATCCTCGACTCTCTGGGTATCAAATGGGCCCTGTTGGTCGGGGATCGCGTCGGCGGCGAGATCGCGTGGGAGTTGGCGGCAAGCCGGCTGGACCGTTTCATCGGCCTGGTGGTGATCGACCGGGGCCATCCGCGCGTCGCGGACATGACCGGGGTGGTCCGCGACGAGCACTGCCCGCCGGTGGAGATCAACACAACCGCGCTGGTCAGCACCCCGGCGGCACGTGCCGTCGCAAGAGCCAGCCAGCGGTTCGTCTACGGCGATTTCCGGATGGTGGAGCTGCTGGGCCGGCGCAACGCGCAGGAGTCGACTGCGCAGCTCGCCGCTGAGATCGTGCTGCGCACCAGCACCTGGTGAACGGCTAAGACTCCGGGCGCTCCGGAGTCCACGCCAGCGGCAGGCGCGGGTTGCCTGGAAACAGGTAGTCGATGAACGCTTGTGCGGTCGGCTGTGGTTCGTGGTTGGCGAGCCCAGGGCGTTCGTTGGCTTCGATGAACACGTACTCGCCGCCGGCGACGTCGGGAACCAGCAAGTCGATGCCGGTCACCGGGATTCCGACGGCCTCGGCCACCTTCACCGCCACCCGGCACAACTCCGGATTCACCGCTGCGGTGACATCGTGGATCGTGCCGCCTTGGTGAAGGTTCGCCGTGCGGCGCACCCGCAGGCGCGTGCCCTCCGGCAGCACGTCGTCGTATGACCAGCCGGCCTCGCGCACCGTGCCTTCGGTCACCGCGTCGAGCGGAATGCGTGATTCGCCGCCCGTGGCTGCCGAACGTCGCCTGCTTTCTGTTTCGATCAGTTCCCGCACGCTGTGGTGTCCGGTGCCAATGATTTCGGCCGGCCGGCGAATCGCCGCAGCCACAACGGCACCGTCGATCACGACGAGGCGAAGGTCGTCGCCGGGTGCCCGCTGCTCGATCAGCACCTCGGGACAGTGCTCGTGGGCTCTGGCGAGCGCGGCGTCGAGTTCGTCAGGGCTGTCGATGCCCACAGTGATGCCCTTGCCCTGCTCGCCGCGGATCGGTTTGACTACCACGTCGCCGACGTCATCGAGGAACGTGTGGTCCTCCTCGTCGAACGTTGCAAGCCGGCCCCGCGGGACGTTGACGCCTGCCTCGACGGCCGCGCGGCGTGTCCGTCGCTTGTCGTCGCAGCGGCTCATCGCTACCGCGGAGGTGAACTCCGACAGCGACTCCCTGGTGATCACCGTGCGGCCGCCGTAGGAGAGCCGCAGTTCGCCGGTCTCGGCGTCGAGGACCTCCACCTGGATGCCCCGGCGCAACGCCTCGTCGGCGATGATCCGCGAATAGGGGTTGAGGTCGTCGACGGTTTCCGGCGGGAAGGCCGTGAACAGCGGCTCGTTGATCGCGTTCTTGCGTTTGATGCACAGCACCGGCACGCGCCGGAAGCCGAGCTTCTCGTAGAGGGCGATCGCCGCGGCGTTGTCGTGCACGACAGACAGGTCCATGTACGCGCGGCCCAGCGCACGGTAACGCTCGCCAAGCGCCCGCGAGAGCTGCTCGCCGACGCCGGGCAGGCCTGCTGCCGGGTCGACGCCGAGCGTCCACAGACTGGTGCCGTGCTCGGGGTCGTCGAAGAGTAGTTCGTGGTCAACGCCGGTGACGGTGCCGACGATCGCGCCGTCGGCGTCACGGACGGCGACGAGGTACGTCACCGCATCGTTGCCGACGTGGTTGTCCCAGATCACGTCGACGCGGGCGGGCACCATTCCGCAGCGCACGTAGACGCGGTTCATCTCTTCCGCGTCGGCGGGTGATTCCAGCTCGCGCACAGTGAATCCGGTCGGGTTGACGTCGATCGGCTCGTCGGAGAACCGCAACCGATAGGTGTGGCTCGGATCGATGAACAGCTCGTGTGGCGATCGGGCGACGACGACGTGCGCCTCCGGCGTGTACATGCAGATGTCGCGGCGGCCGGGGCGCTCGCGTCGGAGTACCGCCGCGAGCTCATCCGGATCCGCGAAGGTCTGCCCGAAAATCAGCCGTCCCCAGCCGAGGTCGAGCACCACATTGCTCGACATCGCCTCGATGAGATGCGCAGGCGGATTGTCGTGAAGCCCAAGCGTGATCGCCTCGGGACCGTCGTCGCCGGAATCCGATGCCCGCCTGGCCGCGCACACTCGTCTGACAGTACCCACCGCGGCGGCAATCCATGCGTCGGCCGTCGACAGTCGCGAGTCTGAAACTTCTGCGATGACACGCCGATGAGGTTCGCAGCACGTTCAGATTCGCGCGACGCTTTGTCGCTACGCGGGCTCGGGCTCCGGTTCGACGGCGTCGATCTGCCTGATCGGACCCTTGAACCACTTCTTCACCGAGGCGTGCCAGTAGATCCAGAGCAGGATCAGCACGCCGCCGACCAGGATCGGGGTGTAGTTGACGTACTTCCACTCGAAGGCCGGGTCCCACGGCATCCCGGCGTTGCTGTATGGGAAAAGCGCGATGATCGATGTGATGATGATCTCCGCGATTGCAACGGGCGCCATCCACTTCCAATGCCTGCCCAGATTCCAACTGCCCTGCCGGAATTCGTCGCCCATCCTCCACCGGAAGTAGATAGGCACCGCAAAGCACAGGTACAGGCCCACCACCCCGATCGATACCACCGCGAAAAACGCCACCGGCGACGGCACTTCCTGCCCTCCGATCATCACGGTGACGGTGAGCAGTGCAGGCAACGTGATAATCGCCGCCAGAACGGCCGTCACGATCACACCGTTTGCCGGAACGCGGCTGCGGTTGATCTTGGACCACAGCTGATGGCCCGGCACCGCGCGGTCGCGGCTGAAGGCGAACAGCATGCGCGACGCGCTGGTCTGGCAGGCCGTCGTGCAGAAGAACTGTCCGACGCTCGAGATGAATAACACCAGTACCGCGAGTTTGTTGGTCAACGCCTGGTTGAAGATCTCCGCGACAGGGGTCGGCGCCGCCGACACCTTGTCGGCGTTCTGCACGGCGAACAGGAAGGACAGCAGCAGAATCCAGCCGCCGATCGCCGAGTAGAAGATCGACCGCCAAATCCCCTTGGCCGCCCCGTTCGCGGCGCTCTTGGTCTCCTCGGAGAGGTGCGCGGAGGCGTCATAGCCGGTGATTGTGTACTGAGTGAGGATCGCCGAGATGGGCAGCACGAATATCATCCAGCCCCAGCCCTTTTCGCCGCCGAAGATCCCCGAGTTGTTGATGGTCTTCGCGAACACGTCCGAAAAACTGGCGTGGTGCTCAGGGGCGATGAACAAGATGAGAACGATCGCTGCCGCGCCGATCACGTGCCACCACACCGAAACGTTGTTGATGACTGCGAGGAGGTGGCTCGAGAAGATGTTGATCACCGCGGAAATTGCCAAGATGATGACGAACATCAGGAACACTCGCTTCAGCGAGTAGCCCGCCAACCAGTCTTCGCTGAATGTGCACAGCGTGAGGTCCAGGAAGGTCGCGCAGCCGTAGGACACCGACGCGAGGATCGCAATCAATCCAATGAGATTCAGCCACCCGGTGTAGTAACCCGCCTTGGGCCCACCGAGTCTGCTTGCCCACCAATAGATTCCACCCGACGTCGGAAACGCCGACACCAGCTCGGACATGCACAGCCCGATGATCAGGATGAACGCCGACACAATGGGCCAACCCCACGCGATCGCCGCCGGACCACCGTTGTTCCAGCCGAGCCCGAAGGATGTGAAGCATCCGGCGAGGATCGAGATGATCGAGAAAGAGATCGCGAAGTTCGAAAAGCCCGACCACGTGCGATTCAACTCCTGTTTGTAACCGAGCTCGGCAAGCAGTCGTTCGTCTTCTTGCAAGCCTTCGTGGCCCTCAGGCACGGCATTCTCCTCCTGACTTACAGGCAAAACGCAGCCCACTCGTAGGGGACAATAAAGCGTCAAAGGTCTGAAGTCCTACCTTTGGCAATGACAGTTTCGTAAATTCGAGTCGGGATGTGCTGCAGGAGGCGTGCCCAATGGTTGACTTTCCGTCATGTTGACCGAACAAGAGCTACTCGCGCTCATCGACGCGGGCGACATCGACACGGTGATCGTGGCCTTCGCCGACATGCAGGGCCGGCTGACCGGCAAACGAGTGGCAGCGCGGCTGTTCAGCGAGGAGGTCGCCGCCCACGGCGCGGAATGCTGCAACTACCTGCTCGCCGTCGACGTCGACATGAACACCGTGTCGGGCTACGCGATGAGCAGCTGGGACACCGGCTACGGCGACATGGTGATGCGCCCCGACTTCAGCACCGTGCGGCGCATCCCGTGGCTGCCCGGCACCGCCCTGGTGATGGCGAACCTGACGTGGGAGGACGACAGCCCGGTGAGTGCGGCCCCGCGCAGCATCCTGGCCCGGCAGATCGAGCGGCTGGCCGAGCGGGGTCTGGTGCCCTACGTCGGCACCGAACTCGAGTTCATGTTGTTCGACAACACCTACCGCGACGCGTGGTCGCTGGGTTACCGCGGACTGACGCCCGCGACCGACTACAACGTCGACTACGCGATCCTGGCCACCACCCGGCTCGAACCGGTGCTGCGCGACATCCGGCTCGGCATGATCGGCGCCGGCATGTACTGCGAGGGCGTCAAGGGCGAGTGCAACCTCGGCCAGCAGGAGATCGCGTTCCGCTATGACCACGCGATGGTCACTTGCGACAACCACACGATCTACAAGAACGGTGCCAAGGAGATCGCCGACCAGCACGGCAAGAGCCTGACGTTCATGGCCAAGTTCGACGAGCGGGAGGGCAACAGCTGCCACATCCACATCTCGCTGCGCGGCACGGACGGCAGTGCGGTGTTCGCCGACCCGGATGCCGAGAACGGGATGTCGGAGCTGTTTCGCAGCTTCATCGCAGGCCAGCTGGCGACGCTGCAGGAACTGACGTTGTTCTATGCGCCGAACATCAACTCCTACAAGCGTTTTGTCGAGGGCAGTTTCGCGCCCACGTCGATCGCGTGGGGGATGGACAACCGCACATGCGCGGTGCGCGTGGTGGGGCGCGGGTCGGGCATGCGGATGGAGTGCCGGGCACCCGGCGGCGACGTCAACCAGTACCTGGCAGTGGCGGCGTTGATCGCCGGTGGCCTGCACGGTATCGACCAGAAGCTGGAGCTGCCGGAACCCTTGGCGGGCAACGCCTATGAGAGCGACGCAGATCAACTGCCGACGACACTTGCGGAGGCCGCTGATTTGTTCGCGGGATCAGAGGTCGCCCGGGAGGCATTCGGCGACAGCGTCGTCGGGCACTACCTCAACAACGCGTGGGTCGAAATGGAGACGTTCAACGCCGCCGTCACCGACTGGGAGAGGGTCCGTGGTTTTGAACGGCTCTAGTGAGGTTGCGCGTCCAGTCATCGGCCTCACCACCTACCTCGAGCAGACGCAGAGCGGGGTGTGGAATGTGCGGGCGAGTTTCCTGCCGCACATCTATTTCGAGGGTGTGACGTTGGCGGGCGGCATAGCGGTGCTGCTCCCACCGCAGCCCGTTGACGACGACATCGCCGCCCGGGTACTCGACGGGCTGGACGGCTTGGTGATCACGGGCGGCAAGGACGTCGACCCGGCCCGTTACGGCCAAGCGGCACACCCGAAGACCGACGAACCGCGGCAGGACCGCGATGCGTGGGAGTTCGCACTGCTGGCCGCCGCACTGCGGCGGGGGTTGCCCGTGCTCGGCATTTGCCGCGGCGCTCAGGTGCTCAACGTGGTGCTGGGCGGCACACTGCATCAGCATCTGCCTGACGCGGTGGGGCACAGCCGGCATCAGGCAGGCAACTCGGTGTTCTCGACGTCGCGCGTGGACGTCGTGCCCGGAACACGCCTGGCTGGGTTGATCGGCGAGTCTTCCGACGAGCAGTGCTACCACCACCAGGCAATCGCGGAGCTGGGCGACGGACTGGTCGTGACCGCCCGGGACACCGACGGCGTGATCGAGGCGGTCGAATTGCCCGGAGAGCATTTCGTTGTTGCGGTGCAATGGCATCCCGAGGAACGGCTGTCTGACCTACGGTTGTTCGCAGGCCTCGTCGAGGCGGCGGCGACGCACGCGACCGCGAGGCCGCGCGCATGACCGCGACGCAAGTGATCAACCCCGCGACCGAGGAAGTACTGCGGACGGTCGAACGGGTCGATACCGACGGGGTCGACGATGCGGTCGCCCGTGCGCGTGTCGCCCAGAGAGATTGGGCGGCACTGGCTCCCGCCGACAGGGCCGCAGGGTTGCGGGCATTTTCAGCCGCGGTCGACCAGCACGCACATGAACTGGCCGCGCTTGAGGTCGCGAATTCCGGGCATCCGATCTCCGCTGCCGAGTGGGAGGCCGGCCACGTCCGTGACGTGTTGCAGTACTACTCCGCGAGCCCAGAGCGATTGTCCGGCAAGCAGATCCCCGTCGCTGGCGGCCTGGACGTCACATTCAACGAGCCGCTGGGGGTCGTCGGCATCATCACGCCGTGGAACTTCCCGATGCCCATCGCGTCGTGGGGATTCGCCCCCGCGTTGGCCGCGGGCAACGCCGTGCTGGTGAAGCCTGCCGAGTGGACCCCGTTGACCACGATTCGCCTCGGTGAAATCGCCGTGGAGGCAGGGCTTCCCGCAGACCTGTTCCAGGTGCTGCCCGGCAAGGGCTCCGTGGTGGGCGAGCGGTTCGTCACGCATCCGGACGTACGCAAGATCGTGTTCACCGGATCCACCGAAGTCGGCACGGCCGTGATGGCGGGCGCGGCCGCCCAGGTCAAGCGCGTGACCCTCGAGCTCGGGGGCAAGAGCGCGAACATCGTGTTCGACGACTGCGACCTGGAGCGTGCCGCGGCCACCGCACCGTACGGAGTGTTCGACAACGCCGGCCAGGACTGTTGCGCGCGAAGCCGGATCCTTGTGCAGCGCAACGTCTATGACAGGTTTATGGAGCTGCTCGAGCCAGCGGTCAAGGGCGTGGTCGTCGGCGACCCGGCGTCGCGGAGCACGGAAATGGGTCCACTGGTGTCGCGTGCGCATTGGGACACGGTGTCCTCGTACGTCCCCGACGATGCGCCGGTCGCCTTCCGCGGCGATGCGCCGTCAGGTCCCGGTTTCTGGTTCCCGCCAACGGTGTTGACCCCGCGGCGTTCGGATCGCGCTGTCCGAGAAGAGATCTTCGGCCCCGTCGTCAGTGTGCTAGCGTTCGACGACGAGGCCGACGCGATCGCACTGGCCAACGACACGGAGTTCGGCCTGTCCGGTTCCATCTGGACCGACAACCTGTCGCGTGCGGTGCGAGTTGCCCGAGCGGTGGAATCCGGGAACCTCTCCGTCAATTCGCATTCCTCGGTCCGGTACAACACTCCGTTCGGCGGCTTCAAGCAATCCGGCCTCGGCCGCGAACTCGGGCCCGACGCGCCGCTGTCGTTCACCGAGACCAAAAACGTATTCTTCGCGATCGAACCGGGGGAGTAGGCATGATCGACCTGACGCAGCGGCTGGCCGGCAAGGTCGCCGTGATCACCGGCGGCGGTGGCGGAATCGGGTTGGCGACCGGGCGCCGGATGCACGCGGAGGGCGCCACGATCGTCGTCGGCGACATCGATCACGACGCCGGGCGCGCGGCCGCCGACGAGTTCGGCGGGCTGTTCGTGCCGGTGAACGTCACCGACAAGGACGCCGTCGACGCGATGTTCGACAGCGCGGCCAAGGAATTCGGCTCCGTCGACATCGCGTTCAACAACGCGGGGATATCCCCGCCCGACGACGACCTGATCGAGGTCACCGAACTGTCCGCGTGGCAGCGGGTACAGGACGTGAACCTGACATCGGTGTATCTGTGCTGCCGAGCCGCGTTGCGCCACATGGCTCCTGCGCAGGGCGCGGACGCGAGGAGCACCAAGGGGGGAGGCTCGATCATCAACGTCGCCTCGTTCGTCGCCGTGATGGGGTCGGCCACCTCGCAGATTTCCTACACCGCGTCCAAGGGCGGCGTGCTGGCGATGTCCCGCGAACTCGGCGTGCAGTACGCCCGCAGCGGCATCCGGGTCAATGCGGTGTGCCCCGGGCCGGTGAACACCCCGCTGCTGCAGGAGCTGTTCGCGAAGGATCCTGAGCGCGCCGCTCGGCGGCTGGTGCATGTGCCGATCGGGCGGTTCGCCGAGCCCTCCGAGATCGCGTCTGCTGTGGCATTTTTGGCCAGTGACGATGCCTCGTTCATCACCGCCTCGACGTTTCTGGTCGACGGCGGAATCAGCTCCGCGTACGTCACGCCAATATGAGCGCACAGGCGGTGAGCGACGCGCTGCTGCGGCCAGTGCGGCCTCAGAACGCGTTCGAGGACACCGTCGGGCGCCTCTTGCAGACCATCCGGCTCGGCGTCATCGGCCCCGGGGAATCGCTGCCGCCGGAGCGCGAGCTCGCGGCGCGGCTTCAAGTGAGTCGCGACACCGTGCGCGAAGCGATCAAGTCGCTCGCCGATGCGGGGTATCTGGTCTCGCGCCGCGGCCGGTACGGGGGCACGTTCCTGGCGGACGAATTGCCGAAGCCCGGCGCGGAAACCGGTGGGACACAGGGCATTACCCGGGCCGAGTTGAATGACGCTCTGGTGCTGAGGGAGATACTCGAGGTGGGCGCCGCGCGAATGGCGGCGGCTCGCACGTTGACGGCCGCCGAGCGTGAGCTGCTGTGGGCGCGGATGACCGACGTCCGTGGCGCTGATCCCGCAGACTACCGCCGGCTCGATTCGCGGCTGCACCTGGCGATCGCCGAGCTGGTTCGCTCGCCGTCGCTGGTTCCGCTGCTTGCGGAAAACAGGATGCGGGTGAACCGGCTGCTGGATCGCATCCCGCTGCTGCCGCGCAACATCGCCCACTCCGATGAGCAGCACGAGGCGATCGTGATCGCGATTCTGGCCGGCGACCCGGACGGGGCCGAGGCCTCGATGCGTGCGCACATCGCCGGCTCAGCAGCGCTCTTGCACGGCTTCCTGGACTGAGACGTGCGCTGTTCGGGCTGACCGCAGGCCTCAGTGTTGCCGTGATGGTGGCCACGGCGGCTCGCCACACAGGGCGAGCAGCGCGTTCTCGATCACCTCGGGCAGCGCGGGATGAATCCAGTACTGCCCCCGCGCCATGTCCTGCGCGGGCAGGCCGAAGCTCATCCCCTGAATGATTGGCTGGATCAGCGACGACGCCTGGGGACCCATGATGTGCGCACCGAGAAGCAGGCCGGTGTTGTCGTCGACGATGAGCTTCGCGAACCCGGTGGCGTCTTCCAACGCCCAGCCGTAGGCGACGTCGCTGTAGTCCTGAACTTTGACCCTGACGCGATGTCCCTTCGCCCGGGCCTGGTTTTCGGTGAGCCCGACGCTGGCGATTTGCGGATCGGTGAACACCGCGGACGGCACGAACCGATGGTCGGAGGGCATGAGTGTGTCGGTGTCGTCCCAGTCCTGCAGCAGGTTGTGCCGGACCACTCGGGCCTCGTGGTTGGCCACGTGCTTGAGTTGGTATTCGGAGCTGACGTCGCCGAGCGCGAAAACGCCTCGCGCGGAGGTGCGTTGGTATTTGTCGACGAGCACGCGTCCGTCGGCGTCGACGTCGACTCCGGCCTCGTCGGCATTGAGCAGGTCGCCGTTGGGCGTTCGCCCTGTCGCGACCAGAAGGACGTCCCCGCGCACGCTCCCGCCGCTGTCGCAGATCACCTCGATCTGTCCGTGGTCTTCACGCGCGTCGACGACATTGCTGTGGGCGTGGATCTCCCATTTCTTGGCGGCGATGTCGGTGAATCGCATCATGATCGTGTCGTCATGGCCGCGCAGCAGGGTGCTGCCGCGGATCACCATCGAGACGTGACTGCCGAGCGACGAGAAGATGTGCGCGAACTCGCTCGCGATGTAGCCGCCGCCGACGATCACCACATGCTTCGGCAACTCCGGAATCCGCATGACTGTGTTGCTGGTGTGATACGCCACCCCGCAGCTGGCGATCGCGTCCGGTATGACGGGACGGGAGCCGGCGGCGATGACGACCTTGTCGGCGGTGAACTCGTCTCCGTCGTCGGTGCGCAAGGCGTAGCGGTCGCCGCGTTTGGCCACGAATCGGGCGTGGGAGTCGTAGACGGTGACATTCGGCGAGGCGCGGCGATAGTTCTCCCCGCCCAGCGAAAGCGGATCGATGCGGCCGAAGACGCGCGACACGATATCGGGCCAGCGCACGCCGCTGACCGAGGCGTCGACACCGAAACGCGCTGATTCGCTGGCATTTTCAGCCACTTCAGCCGCGTAGACGAACATCTTCGTCGGGATGCAGCCGACGTTGAGGCAGGTACCGCCGAACACCCCTTGCTCGCAGATCGCCACGCTCATGTCGATGTAGCGTTCGTCGAGAATCGAGTTGCCCGAACCTGTCCCGATAATGGCCAGGTCGACGTGCGTCATGACATCTGCTTCGCGTCGCGCAGCAAGGTATCGAGCCACGCCGACAGTTCCCGGTAGACCGCACGGCGTGGCTCCGCCAACGACAAGAAGACGTCGTGTTTCGCGTCGGTGATCGGGATGATCGTGGTGCGGTTGCCCACACATCCGGCCCAGCGCGCGATCTGCCTGACGTCGAGTACCGCGTCCCCGCGTTGCATCTTGGCAGGATCCTTGGTCTCCGGAATTGTCTTGTCGGAGCGCAGGATCAGGCTCGGCACGCCCACGTCGAGCCCGCGGTGCAGCCTGGCCTGGCCGCGCCGGATCGCGCGGATCCAGCCGACCGTGACCGGGAACCCGCCCAACGGCTTCCACGCGAGGTTGTAGTCGAACTCCCCGCCGTAATCGCGGTGAAGGCTGCTCCCGTAACCGCTGTCGCCGGTGGCCCGCAGCACTCGTTTGGTATTCAGCCGCGACGCTGCACCAATTGCAGCGGATGTCACCGGTGTGCGCAGGATCGCCGGCCCGCGCAGGTCGAAGAAGGGGCTGTTGAGTACCAGGCCTGCGATGCCCATCCTTGCGGTGACACCGAGGCGCCGTAGCTGGTCGAGCCAGAGCGTCACGATCAGTCCGCCTGCAGAGTGCGCGGAGAGGACTGTCTTGGCCCCCGCAGTCTCGTCGGCGATCAGTGCCATCGCGCGTTCGAGTTCGATGTCGTATCGCGAAAGGTCTGTGGTGAAGTGTGGGGTCTGGCCGTCTCGCCAGGACCGCCCGCATTTGCTGAAGTCGATTGCGTAGAACGCGAAGCCCAGGCCCGTGAAGTAATCGGCGAGCTCAGTGTTGAAGAAGTAATCGGTGTAGCCGTGGATGTCGAGCACTGCATGCGCGGGGGACGGGTCGCCGTGCTCGGGCAAGCCTTTGCGGACTAGGGTGGCGACGATCTCGCCCTCGCCGTCCGGGTCCACCCCCAGCGACAGCGTGCGCTGAAAGTACCCCGGCAGAACGTCAGGCTCCCACGAGTCCTGCGCCTCATGAGAGCCGTTCATCGCTGTAGGCGCCACGCGACCTACCTTAACGAGACCGGCGAGCAGCCTGGCGGGATAATCTTGGCCATCGTGTTAGACCCACCAGCCACCACGACCGATGCGGTCCTCGTCGGCGCCGGAATCATGAGCGCCACGCTGTCGGCCTTGCTGCGGCTTCTCGAACCGGACTGGTCCATCACCCTGATCGAGCGCCTTGACGGCGCCGCGTGCGAGAGCAGCGATCCGTGGAACAACGCGGGCACCGGCCACTCGGCGCTGTGCGAACTCAACTACACCCCGCAGCGTCCCGACGGTTCGATCGACATCACCAAGGCCGTCAACGTCAACGAGGAGTTCCAGATCTCGCGGCAGTTCTGGGCGTATGCGGCCGAGAACGGGGTGCTCACGGATGTCCGCGGCTTCCTCAACCCGATCCCGCATGCGAGCTGGGTGCAGCGCCGCGACCAGGTGGATTTCATGCGGCGCCGCCGAGAAGCACTGGTGGGCAATCCGCTCTTTGAGTCGATCGAGCTGATCGAGGATCCCGATGAGTTCGCCAGGCGCCTACCGCTGATGTCGGCCGGGCGCAACTTCTCGGAGCCGATCGCTCTCAATTGGGCCCCGTATGGCACCGACGTCGACTTCGGAGCCCTGACCAAACAGCTCATCGGTTACGGGGTGCGCAACGGGACCGAGGCGCTCTTCGGTCACGAGGTCCGCGATCTCGCACGCCAGCGCGACGGCACGTGGACCGTGAAAGTGCGCAACAACCGCACCGGCGCGACCACCAAGATCCATGCCAAGTTCGTGTTCGTCGGTGCGGGCGGCGCCGCACTGAGGCTGATGCAACGGTCAGGAATCCCGGAAATCAAGGGGTTCGGGGGTTTCCCGGTGAGCGGCAAGTTCTTGCGCAGCGACAATCCCGAGCTGGCCGCCCGACATCGGGCCAAGGTCTATGGATTTCCGGCCGCGGGCGCGCCGCCGATGTCAGCGCCGCACTTGGACGCCCGCCTCATCAACGGCAAGACCTGGCTGTTGTTCGGGCCTTTCGCCGGCTGGTCGCCGAAGTTCCTTAAGCAGGGCCATGTCACCGACCTTCCGATGTCGGTGAAGCCGAACAATCTCGGCGAGTTGCTCAGTGTCGGGGTCTCCGAGAGGGCGTTGGTCTCGTACCTGCTGGGCCAGTTGACGCTGTCTGACGACGACCGCATCGACGCGCTGCGTGAATTCGCGCCGTCGGCAACGTCTTCCGACTGGGAGACCATCGTCGCGGGGCAACGCGTCCAGGTGATACGGCCGGAGAAGGATAAGGGCGGCGTGCTGGGGTTCGACACGACGGCGGTGATCTCGGCCGACGGCAGCATCGCCGGGCTTCTGGGCGCGTCGCCGGGCGCGTCGACGTCGGTGCACGACGTGCTCGATGTGATGGAGAGGACCTTTGGAAGCCGTTACGAGTCGTGGCTGCCCAGACTGAAGGAAATGGTGCCGTCGCTTGGCGTGAAGCTCTCCGATGAGCCTCGGCTGTTCCACGAATTGTGGGACTGGACCACACGCGCGCTGGGACTCTCATGACTGTGGCGCTGCATCGAGCCTGGGCCGAGGACCTCGACACGAGGACCCTGTATGAGCTGCTGAAGCTGCGGGTGGAGGTGTTCGTCGTCGAGCAGGCGTGCGCCTACCCCGAACTCGACGGGCGCGACCTGCTTCCCGAAACCCGCCACTTCTGGCTGGAAGATCCACGGGGAGAAGTGATTTGCACGCTGCGATTGATGGAGGAGCACCCGGGCGGCGAAAAGGCGTTCCGCCTCGGGCGGCTGTGCACGCGGCGCGAAGCCCGCGGCCACGGGCATACGACGCGGCTCCTGCTGGCCGCGCTGGCGGAGGTCGGTGACTATCCCTGCCACATCGACGCGCAGACCTATCTCGAGGAGATGTACTCGCGGCACGGTTTTGTGCGCGCCGGCGAGGAGTTCCTCGACGACGGCATCCCGCACGTGCCGATGGTCAAGCACGGGCCTGGGCCGCGTCCTGCCGCCGGACGTGACGAGGCGCCGTGACGATCTATCCCTTCAGCGCGATCGTCGGCCATGACCAGTTGCGGTTGGCCCTGGTGTTGTGCGCGGTGCGCCCGGAGATCGGCGGCGTGCTCATCCGCGGCGAGAAAGGCACCGCGAAGTCGACGGCGGTGAGGGGGCTCGCGGCGGTGCTGGCCGAGGCGGGCTTCGCGCGGCTGGTGGAGCTGCCGATCGGTGCAACCGAGGACCGGGTGATCGGGTCGCTGGATCTGCAACGGGTGCTTCGCGACGGCGAGCACGCGTTCACGCCGGGTCTGCTGGCCGAAGCGCACGGCGGCGTGCTCTACGTCGACGAAGTGAACCTGCTCAACGACTACCTCGTCGACGTCCTGCTCGACGCTGCCGCGATGGGGCGGGTACACATCGAACGCGACGGCGTCTCGCACACTCACGAAGCCAGCTTCATGCTCGTCGGCACAATGAATCCGGAGGAGGGTGAGCTGCGCCCGCAGCTGCTCGACCGGTTCGGCCTGACCGTCGAGGTGCGAGCGTCCCGCGAGGTCGACGAGCGGACCGAGGTGATCCGGCAGCGGATGGCGTTCGAGGCCGATCCGCATGCGTTTGTCCGCCGCTATGCCGATGCGGACGCCGCGCTGGCGCGGCGGATCGCCGCTGCGCGCGCGGCCGTCGGCGATGTGGTGTTGCCGGAGCGTGAGCTGCGCCGAATCGCCGCGCTGTGCGCGGCATTCGGTGTGGACGGAATGCGGGCCGATCTCGTGGTGGCGCGCGCCGCGGTGGCGCACGCGGCGTGGCGTGGCGCGAACGAGGTCGACGAACAGGACATCCGGGTGGCGGCCCAGCTGGCGCTTCCGCACCGCCGTCGACGCGACCCGTTCGATGAGCCGGAGCTCGACCCGCAGCAGCTCGACGACGCGATGGCGCAGGCGGGCGATGAGGGGGAGCCGCCGCCGGAGCCCGATCCGGACCCGCCGGGGGGTGGTCAGTCGAATCCTTATGACTCGCAAGGGGATTCGGCACCTGCGCCGAAGCCGCCCCGGCCCAGCGCCGCCCCGTCGGCGCCGTTCCGTACTCGTCTGCTCACGGTACCCGGCGTCGGTGACGGGACGCCCGGCCGTCGCTCGCGGGCCCGCAACCGAACCGGTGCGGTGATATCCGCGCATCCCACCGACGGATTCGGCGTCCATCTGTTCGGCACGGTGCTCGCCGCGGCGCGCCGCGGCAGCTCGGCGGGACCGCCTCGCGTCCAGCCTGACGACGTGCACCGGGCTATCCGCCATGGGCGGGAGTCCAACCTGGTGATCTTCGTGGTCGACGCGTCGGGGTCGATGGCCGCGCGCGACCGGATGGCAGCGGTGAGCGGCGCGACGCTGTCGCTGTTGCGCGACGCCTACCAGCGGCGCGACAAGGTTGCCGTAATCACTTTCCGTGGTTCGGGCGCGAAAACACTTCTGCCACCGACGTCCTCGGTGCACGTGGCGTCGCGGCGACTGGCGCGGTTTGAGACCGGCGGGAAAACGCCTCTTGCGCAAGGTCTTCTGGCCGCTCGGGACATGGTCAGGCGTGAACGTGTACGTGACCTGGGCCGCCGCAGCCTGGTGGTGGTGCTCACCGATGGCAGGGCGACGGGCGGCCCTGACCCGCTGGGCAGGGCAGAAGCGGCAGCGGCTCGGTTGGTGGCCGAGGACGTTGCAGCGGTCATTGTCGACTGCGAAACATCCTATGTGCGTTTGGGTTTGGCCGAGCACCTGGCGCGTCATCTCGGGGCGCCGGCGGTGCGGCTGACGCAATTACGGGCCGACGGCCTCACGCAGGTCGTCCGCGGCGCGGCCTGAGGGAGACGCTGAGAATGCCGCAGGGCAGGCCAGTCGTCATTCCCGATGACGGGAAGACCACCCGGGCGCGGCGTCAAGCGCCCGTGTTCGCGGTCCATACCGGCACCGGCAAAGGGAAGTCGACGGCGGCGTTCGGGATGGCGTTGCGGGCGTGGAACGCCGGGCTGTCCATAGCGGTGTTCCAGTTCGTCAAGAGCGCGAAGTGGAAAGTGGGGGAGGAGAGCGCTTTTCGTGAGTTGGGCAGGCTGCACGAGGAGCGCGGGATCGGCGGCAGCGTCGAATGGCACAAGATGGGCGCAGGCTGGTCGTGGTCGCGCAAGGCCGGCACCGATGACGATCACGCCGCCGCCGCGGCTGATGGCTGGGCCGAGATCGCGCGGCGGCTTGCGCAGCAGCGCCACGACTTCTATCTGCTCGACGAGTTCACCTACCCGCTCAAGTGGGGCTGGGTGGACGCCGACGAGGTGGTCGCAACGCTGGCGAGCAGGCCCGGTACCCAGCACGTCGTGATCACCGGCCGTGACGCTATGCCGCAGTTGCTCGACGCTGCCGATCTGGTCACCGACATGACGAAGGTCAAGCACCCGATGGACGCCGGCCGCAAGGGCCAGAAGGGCATCGAGTGGTGAGCACGCCGGCTGTCGTGATCGCTGCTCCCTCGTCGGGCAGCGGAAAGACCACGGTGGCAACGGGTTTGATCGGCGCGTTGCGCCGCATCGGTCAGACGGTCGCACCGTTCAAGGTCGGACCCGACTACATCGATCCGGGCTACCACACGCTCGCCGCCGGCCGCCCGGGCCGCAACCTCGACCCGGTTCTGGTGGGAGAGCACCTCATCGGCCCGCTGTACCGGCATGGATGTGCCGGGGCCGACATTGCCGTCGTGGAAGGCGTGATGGGACTGTTCGACGGGCGGATCGGGGAGGAAGCCGCGGGAGTAGCGCGCGGGTCGACCGCCCACGTCGCAAGGCTTCTCGGCGCCCCGGTGGTCCTGGTCGTCGACGCGCGGGGCCAGAGCCAGAGCATCGCCGCGCTGTTGCACGGGTTCACGACCTTCGTCCCCGCCGTCCGGGTCGGCGGGGTGATCCTCAACCGCGTCGGCTCGCAGCGTCACGACGAGGTGCTGCGTGAGGCGTGCGCGCACGCTGGCATCGCGGTTCTCGGCGCGATTCCGCGACTGGCTGAATTAGCTGTGCCGTCAAGGCATTTAGGGCTCGTGACTGCGGCCGAGCACGGCACCGCCGCACGGCGCGCAGTGACCGCGATGACCGATGTCGTCGCCGAGCACGTCGACGTCGCGGGCGTCGCCGCCATCGCAGGCACCGCGGTGAACAACCCCGCGTGGGACCCCTCAGCCGGCATCGCCACCGAAGACGCCCCTGTCACGGTGGCGATCGCCGCAGGTAACGCATTCACCTTCGGCTACGCCGAGCACGAGGAGATGCTCTCTGCCGCAGGAGCGGACGTCGTCGGATTCGACCCGCTGACCGACACGTTGCCCGCCAACACCGATGCGCTCGTACTGCCGGGTGGGTTCCCCGAACAATTCACCGCTGAGCTCTCCGCGAATGACTTTGTCCGCCAACAGATCCGGGCATTGGCGGAACGCGGGGCGCCGGTCCACGCCGAATGCGCGGGGTTCACCTATCTGATGTCCGAGCTCGACGGGCACCCGATGTGCGGCGTGCTGTCCGGTTCGGCGCGGTTCACTGATCTCCTGACGCTTGGCTACCGCGACGCCGTCTCCGTCACCGACTCGTCCGTCCGCGCCGCGGGGGACCGCGCCGTAGGCCACGAATTTCACCGCACCACAGTCGAATTCGCCGAACCCTATCAGCCGGCGTGGGTGTACCGGGGCCAGCACGCCCGCGCCGTGCGCGACGGCGCCGTTTACGGAGGGGTCCACGCGTCCTACCTGCACGCCCACCCGGCCGCGTCGCCCGGCGCGGTGTCCCGCTTCGTCGCGCAGGCTGCGCGCTCTAGGCTCCTCAGGTGACCGAGAACCCGTATCTGGTCGGACTACGGCTTGGCGGCAAGAAAGTCGTCGTCGTGGGAGGCGGCAGCGTCGCACAGCGTCGTCTCCCCCTGTTGATCGCCAGCGGCGCGGACGTGTTCGTCGTCACCCGCTCTGCCACACCGGCAGTGGAGGCACTCAGCCGACAGCAGCCCGGAATATCGTTGGAACTGCGCGACTATCGCGACGGCGACCTCGACGGCGCGTGGTACGCGATCGCCGCGACCGACGATCCCGACGTGAATGCGGCGGTTGTCGCCGAGGCGGAGAGGCGCACGATTTTCTGCGTCCGGGCGGACATCGCGAGGGACGGAACCGCCGTCACCCCTGCGTCATTCGAATACGAAGGGCTGGCCGTCGGAGTCCTTGCCGGCGGCGAGCACCGGCGTTCGGCCACGATCCGTTCGGCGATTCGCGACGCGCTGCAGCAGGGCATCATCACCGTCGAGACCCCAGATGTGATCCCGGGCGGTGTAGCCCTGGTCGGAGGCGGGCCGGGGGATCCGGAGCTGATCACGGTGCGTGGGCGGCGGTTGCTGGTGCATGCCGATGTCGTTGTCGCAGATCGGCTCGCGCCCGCCGAGCTGCTTGCCGAACTACCGCCACACGTCGAAGTGATCGACGCGGCGAAGATTCCGTACGGCCGGGCGATGGCGCAGGACGCGATCAACGCTGTCCTGATCGAACGTGCCAAGGAAGGCAAGTTCGTCGTGCGCCTCAAGGGGGGCGACCCGTTCGTGTTCGCGCGCGGATACGAGGAGGTGCTGGCGTGTGCCGATGCCGGTATCCCGGTGACGGTCGTGCCAGGTGTGACGAGCGCCATAGCCGTACCCGCACTGGCCGGCGTCCCGGTCACCCACCGGTCGATCACACACGAGTTCGTGGTGGTCAGCGGCCATGTACCACCGGGTGATCCCGAATCGTTAGTGAATTGGGATGCGCTGGCCGCGATGTCGGGGACCATCGTGCTGATGATGGCCGTCGAGCGAATCGAGCAATTCGCCGATGTGCTGCTGAAAGGTGGACGACCAGCGCAAACCCCCGTGCTGGTGGTGCAGCAGGGCACGACGGCGGCAGAACGCACGGTTCGTGCAACGCTTGCCGACGCGCCGAAACGCATTCGCGAAGAAGGTGTGAGACCACCCGCGATCATCGTGATTGGCGCTGTCGCGGGATTCCCGGAATTAAAGGAAAGCTAAGAATACTGTAAGGTAACCGTCCATGACGGCTCTCAATGACGCAGAGCGCGCGTTCGTGGAACACCATGACCGCAGAACGCTGAATCGCGCCAACAAGGCCGCCCTGGACGCTTCGCGAGAGTCCGGCCGGTCGCGGCCCGCGTGGCTACCCTCGCGGAAGTTCATCGCCGCGGTTGTCGCCATTGGCGGCATGCAGCTGCTCGCCACGATGGACAGCACTGTCGCCATCGTCGCGCTGCCCAAGATCCAGAATCAGCTGAACCTCTCCGATGCGGGACGCAGCTGGGTGATCACCGCCTACGTGCTGACCTTCGGCGGGCTTATGCTCCTCGGCGGCCGGTTGGGCGACACCATCGGGCGCAAGCGCACGTTCATCTCCGGCGTCGCCCTGTTCACCATCGCGTCGATCCTGTGCGGGCTGGCCTGGAACGAGGGCACGTTGGTCACGGCCCGTCTGCTGCAAGGCGTCGCGGCCGCTATCGCGTCGCCCACGGCGCTCGCGCTGATCGCGACCACATTCCCGAAGGGGCCCGCCCGCAACGCGGCGACGGCGATCTTCGCCGCGATGACCGGCATCGGCTCGGTGATGGGCCTGATCGTCGGCGGCGCGCTCACCGAGTTCTCATGGCGCTTGGCCTTCCTCATCAACGTGCCGGTCGGGCTGCTCATGGTCTACCTCGCGTACACCACGCTCGTGGAAACCCACCGCGAACGGATGAAGCTGGACGCCACCGGCGCCATTCTGGCCACGCTTGGCTGTACCGCTGCCGTGCTCGCCTTCTCGATGGGGCCCGAACAGGGCTGGTCATCGCCGGTGACGATCGTTTCGGGCATCGCAGCCGTGGTGTCCCTCGGGGCGTTCGCGCTTGTGGAGCGCACCGCTGAGAACCCGTTGGTGCCCTTCGACCTGTTCCGCGATAGGAACCGGCTTGCGACTTTCACCGCGGTCTTCCTGGCCGGCGGTGTGCTGTTCACGCTGACCGTGCTCATCGGCCTGTACGTGCAGGACATCCTGGGCTACAGCGCGCTGCGCGCAGGTGTCGGCTTCATCCCGTTCGTGATTGCACTGGGCGTCGGCCTGGGTTTGTCGTCTCACCTGGTCTCGCTGTTCCCGCCGCGTGTGCTGGTCATTGCGGGCGGCGTTCTCGTGCTCGGCGCGATGATCTACGGGTCAACGCTGCACCGGGGGATCCCGTACTTCCCCGACCTGGTGATACCGATCGTGGTCGGCGGCGTAGGAATCGGGCTTATCGTCGTGCCGCTAACGGTGTCGGCGATCGCGGGTGTCGGCTTCGACCGGATCGGCCCCGTCTCGGCGATCGCACTGATGGCGCAGAACCTCGGCGGGCCTGTCGTGCTGGCGGTCATTCAGGCGGTCATCACATCGCGGACCCTCTATATGGGCGGCACCAACGGCCCGGTCAAGAACATGAACCCCGCGCAGCTACACGCCCTCGACCAGGGCTACGCGTACGGACTGCTGTGGGTGGCCGGGGTGGCCGTGCTGGTCGGCGCGGCAGCGCTGCTCATCGGCTACACCTCCGAAGAGGTCGCGCACGCGCAGGAAGTCAAGGACGCGCTGGACTCTGGAGATATCTAGCCCTCCCGTGAACGTCGACTTTGTGTCGACTTTTGGCCACGATCTCGACAAGAACTCGACGCTCGCGGCTCATGGTGGGATGGGGAGGCCTGGACACACTTCCATGTAGTCCCTGCCCGGCACCCAGGCTTGCCATTGCTTGCGGCTGAAACTGACGCTGGCGCGCCTGCTACTCGAACTTTCCCGCGCTGGTCTCAGTTTCGACGAGAGCCAGATCGCGGCGGCCCAGCACACCCTCGAAGCCGTCGAGTCGGGCGAGCTCTAGGCTTGTCGGCTGTGATCACCCGCATGTCCGAGCTCTTTCTGCGCACCTTGCGTGAGGACCCCGCCGACGCCGAGGTGCCCAGCCACAAGCTGCTGATCCGCGCGGGATACGTCCGGCCCGTCGGCCCGGGCCTCTACACGTGGCTGCCGCTCGGGTTGCGGGTGCTGCGAAAGATCGAGCGAATCGTCCGCGAAGAGATGAATGCGATTGGCGGACAAGAGATCCTGATACCGGCGTTGCTGCCGCGCGGGCCGTATGAAGCAACCAACCGATGGACGGAGTACGGCGACGGAGTCTTTCGGCTCAAGGACCGACGCAAGGCCGACTACATGCTCGGGCCCACGCACGAGGAGCTGTTCACGCTCCTGGTGAAGGGGGAGTACAGCTCGTACAAGAACTTTCCGCTATTGCTGTACCAGATCCAGACGAAATACCGCGACGAGGCGCGTCCCCGCGCCGGCATTCTTCGGGCGCGTGAGTTCGTGATGAAGGATTCGTATTCGTTCGACGTCGACGAATCCGGTCTCAAAGATCACTATCACGCCCACCGCGAGGCATATCAGCGGATGTTCAACCGGATGGAGGTGGCCTACGTCATCGTCTCCGCGGTGTCAGGCGCGATGGGCGGCAGCGCATCCGAGGAGTTCCTCGCTGAAAGTCCCGTCGGTGAAGACACTTTCGTGCGTTGCAAGGAATCCGGATACGCCGCCAACGTAGAGGCGGTGATCACCCGGCGGCCCGAGGCGGTCCCGTTCGAGGGGTTGCCGGAGGCGGTGGTGCATGACACTCCGGGAACGCCGACGATCGCGACGCTGGTCGAGTGGGCGAACTCCGCGGGTGTACTGGGACGCGAGGTGAGCGCGGCCGACACGCTGAAGAACGTGGTCGGCAAGACCCGACTCCCCGGTGGCGATTGGGAACTGCTGGCGATCGGCGTGCCGGGCGATCGCGAAGTCGACGACAAGCGGCTGGGCGCGGCGCTGGAACCGGCGGAGTACGCGCTTCTCGATGACAGCGACTTCGAGAAGTACCCATTCTTGGTGAGAGGCTATATCGGACCAAAGGGACTGGCGCAGAACAATGTTCGCTATCTCATCGACCCGCGGATCGGCGACGGGACGAGCTGGATCACCGGCGCGGACGAATCCGGCAAGCACGTCGTCGGGCTGGTCGCCGGGCGCGACTTCGTCGCCGACGGGACGATCGAGGCCGCCGAGGTGCGCGACGGCGACATGTCACCCGATGGCGCAGGACCGCTGGTGGCCGCCCGCGGCATCGAGATCGGCCACATCTTCCAGCTCGGCCGCAAGTACACCGACGCTTTCACGGTCGACGTGCTCGGCGAGGACGGCAAGCCCGTGCGCCTCACGATGGGTTCCTACGGCGTCGGGGTGTCGCGGCTGGTCGCCGTGATCGCCGAGCAGCATCACGATGAAATCGGCTTGCGATGGCCGTCGTCGGTGTCGCCGTTCGACGTGCACGTGGTGATTGCGAATAAGGACACCGCCGCCAGGGACGGCGCCGAAGAGCTGGTCCGCGATCTGGACCGCCTCGGCATCGACGCGCTGTTCGACGATCGGTCAGCAGCGCCCGGCGTCAAGTTCAAGGACGCCGAGCTGCTGGGTGTGCCGTGGATCGTGGTGGTCGGCAGGGGGTGGGCCGACGGCGTGGTCGAGCTGCGCGACCGGTTCAGCGGCGAGACCCGCGAGATCGCGGTCGGTGCGGCGGCGACGGAGATCGCGACGGCCGTCTCAGGATGACGGCTTCTCGCTGCCCCCGGGAAACGGCACTGTGGGCGGCCACTTGTTCAGCACCTGCCGCCAGCGTGCCGCCCGTACCGCGCACTCGGTCAAGGCGGTCACCGCGAACGCCCGATCCTGCGACGTCGTCGCCTGCTCCAGCACCGCTCGCCAGGCCACGGCGTCGTCGCCTTCCATCGTGACGGCCAGTGTTGCGGCGTCGTTGTAGTTCTTGACCGTGATCGGCAACCGGTAGCCCACCGCGGCGATCGGCGCAGCCAGAGATCGTGACGCGAGGATGGCGATCGCGGCCTCGCGGCGCGCGCGGTGTTCGTCGAGGGAATCCGAGACCAGCTCGTTGACGTCGGGCATCGAGTGCGCGGACACGAACCCGTAACCGTAGATCGTCGCGTGTTCGGCCTCGATCGCGTCGGCGAGCGCCTTGTCCGGGGGCGCATCTGGGCGCTGCGTTGGCGTCGGCTGCGGAGAGGTCACCGGGCGGGCTCCTTCATCACCAGCGAGACCGCTACCGATGCGGCGCACGACGCGGCGATGGAGCCCAGCAGTCCCGCGCGGTAGCCGGACAGCTCGGCAGCCAGTTTGGTTGCGCTGTCGGCGGATTCGCGCACCGCGGTGATGACGTCGGTGCGCGAGGGCGGGGGCTGCGCCGACCCCGACGACGTGGGCGCAGCCGACGTCGACGACGTGGTGGTGGTACCCGCCATGCGGGCAAGCTCGACGGACAGCGCGTTCGCATGCATCTTGCGTTCGTCGGCCACCAGGCCGAGCAGCGGGCCGTCAAAGGGCCCGGCCGCCGTCGCAGCGGCGGCAGCCATCTGGCTGTCGCGGCGCGCGAGATCGAGCTGGCCGATGAGCTCGTCGAGCTTGGGCGGTTCCTTGGCGCCGCACGCAGCCGTGGTGGCCCCGAGCGCGGCCGCAGCAGCTGCGCCGATGAGCACGGTGCGCCGGCTCAGCTGCGGGACGGCGGGCACGGGATCCAGATTGCTCCTCACGTCCGCAGAAGGCATCTGCGACATACTGCCATCCGCGTTTGCGCCGTTAGGGCCCGGCAGCAACGATGGGCTTTGCCTTCGGTGTCGTCGTCGTGGAGGTGTCGGATTTCTGCGGGGCGGTCTGTCCGGCCGGCATCACGATCGGCGGCGCCGAGGATTTTCCACTCTTTTCGGTGTCGTCGGCCTTGAGGAGGTCACTTGGCGGCCAGTCCAGATCCGTCGGGGGCCAGGCGGTGTTCTCGTCGGTGGTTTCGCCGCTGCTGTTGCTGCCGTCGCCGACTTGGGTGACGTCGTTGTTGTTGGTGTTGCTGTTGCTGTTGTCGGCGCTGGCCGGCGCCGCCAGACCCAGGGCCGCCACTACCAGCAGTCCGGCCAGTCCAATGCAGAACGCTCGATTCATAGAGTCAGGATGTCCCCGTAGGTGTTGACGCTGTCGTTGCCGAGATCCGTTGTGATCGAGGTGTAGGCAAAGAATCGGAGTGAGACGACGCCGGCACACCCGTCGACCTTGATGTGCGCATCGTGAACCGTGACTTCGCCGCTGCGTCCTTTGAGTGACATCTTGCCCAATCCGAGCGTCTTGATGTTGCCGGGCAGCAGGTTGATCGAGCCGTTGATGCCCAAGTCCGCGTATGGACCGAAGTCAGACAAACTCGTGAAGCCGCCGCTGATGCCGATGTCGGCGTTGGCGCCAACGTTTCCGCCCTGGCTCAGGTCGAGCTGACAACCCAGCTGAGCGCCCATCAGGAGGGTGCCGGAATTGACCGGGGACTTGCCGCTGCCGTCGATCTTGGCAACTGCCTTCCCCGTCACGAACGCCTCCTTGGTCAGTGGGGTCGCCGCCATGTTGGGAACCGAGTTGATGGTCATCTTGACGAGCCCAGCGCTGAAATGCCAGCCGTCGTCGGTATCGGCGGCCTGGGTCACGTCGGCGACGGGGATGGGTTCGGCCACCGCGACGCCGCAGCCGAGAAAAAGTGTTGACAAGACAACAACGGCGGAACGAAGGATCGTGCCCACAGCACCGCCTTAGCAAGACTCCGGGTGGTCGCGGCAATCGTATTGACCGATGCTGGGAATTACGTACGAGCTTGATGGCGCTTAGCCAGGCGGCTGGGGACGGAGTCAGCCACGGGGCCTTCGGGGCCTGATCGCCGCCTGAATGCGCCTGGTCGATCGGGGTTTTGAAACGGTCCTTCTGGCGTATCGTTGAAACTTGGCTCCGCGTGCGGAGCAACTGTCCGGACAACTCAAGATGAGGAGCTCGCCGTGGTCACGGGGTTGCCGTCGCAGGAACAGGTGATCGAGCTACTCGATGACGAGTTCGCGCGCGCAGGCTATGAGATCGAGGGCGTGGTCGTCGACGGAAAGGCCCGTCCGCCCCGGATCACGGTGATCGCCGACGGCGACGAACCTCTCGACCTCGACACCATCGCCTCGCTGTCCCGGCGCGCGTCGGCCCTGCTGGACGACCTGGACGACAACGCTGCACGCGGCCTCAGCTATGTGCTCGAGGTCAGCTCTCCAGGGGTCGACCGCCCGCTGACCAGCGAGAAACATTTCCGGCGGGCTCGCGGCCGAAGGGCCGAGTTGACCACGACGGACGGTGCGACGGTGACCGGGCGGGTGGGACACGTCGACGAGGGAATCCTGCGATTCGTGGTCCGGTCGAGCCAGTCCGGCTGGACGGTGCGCGAGATCCCGATCGCGCAGATCGCCAACGCGGTTGTCCAGGTTGAGTTTTCGCCGCCGAATCCGCGCGAACTCGAACTTGTGCATGGGTCCGTGACATGAACATCGACATGGCGGCGTTGCACGCGATCGAGGTCGACCGCGGGATGTCGGTCGGCGAATTGCTGGAGACCATCAAGTCTGCCCTGCTCACCGCCTACCGGCATACCCAAGGCCATCACGCCGATGCCCGCATCGAGATCGACCGCAAAACGGGCGAGGTCACCGTCATCGCGCGCGAAACCGACGAAGACGGCAATGTGCTCAGCGAGTGGGACGACACCCCGGAAGGCTTCGGCCGCGTCGCCGCCACCACCGCCCGCCAGGTCATGCTTCAGCGGCTGCGAGACGCGGAGAACGAGAAGACATACGGCGAGTTCTCGGCGCGAGAAGGCGACATCGTCGCGGGGGTCATCCAGCGCGATGCCCGCGCGAACGCCCGCGGGCTGGTCGTCGTGCGGATCGGCAGCGAGACGAAGGGGTCCGAGGGCGTCATCCCATCCGCGGAGCAGGTACCCGGCGAGCGCTACGAGCACGGCGACCGTATCCGTTGCTACGTCGTCGGCGTGAGCCGCGGATCGCGCGAGCCGTTGATCACGCTGTCACGCACGCATCCGAACCTGGTGCGCAAGTTGTTCTCGTTGGAGGTGCCCGAGATCGCGGACGGGTCGGTCGAGATCGTCGCGGTTGCCCGCGAAGCCGGCCACCGGTCCAAGATCGCCGTGCGGTCGCGGGTGCCGGGACTCAACGCCAAGGGCGCCTGCATCGGACCAATGGGCCAGCGGGTGCGCAACGTAATGAGTGAACTGTCGGGGGAGAAGATCGACATCATTGACTACGACGATGAACCCGCGCGGTTCGTCGCCAACGCACTCTCACCTGCGAAAGTGGTGTCGGTAAGCGTGGTCGATCCGAACACCCGCGCCGCCCGGGTCGTCGTCCCCGACTTCCAGCTCTCGCTGGCCATCGGCAAGGAGGGGCAGAACGCCAGGTTGGCTGCCCGACTGACCGGGTGGCGCATCGATATCCGCAGTGACAACGAGGCGCCGCAGGGGCAGCCGACGGCCTGACGCTGTCCGGTCGCCTTCTCGCGGGTGGCCACGGGCACGGTACCGGCCATGATTGAGGTTCGGAGCCTGTTCGGACGCCCACGTCGTGTGACGTAGACTGAGCCGTGATCCAGCGCGAGACTTCGGCACCCTGCAACGGGCCGGTGCGGACATGCATCGGATGCCGGAGACGAGAGTTGGCCGACGAACTGCTTCGCGTGGTTGCGGTGTCGGATGGGAACGGCGGGTTCGCCGTATCCGTTGACATCGCGAGAAATCTGCCGGGGCGGGGTGCGTGGTTGCACCCCGATTCGCAGTGTCTGCGCGCAGCGATTCGGCGGCGAGCATTCGGCCGAGCGCTGCGCATCACCGGTTCACCGGACACCTCCGCGGCCGTCGAGCACATCAACGGGCTCGCCGACGCGGCAAGAGAACAGGTAGCGAAGAACATGAGCACACCGTGAAGTCCCGATGACCATGCGTCATAGCTAAACCCGGGCGCGGCCTACCACAGCCGTCGCCTCGAGAGATGGAGAGGTAGTGGCAGGTAAGGCCCGCGTACACGAGTTAGCAAAGGAACTCGGTGTCACCAGTAAAGAAGTTCTCGCCCGGCTCAATGAACAGGGTGAATTCGTAAAATCCGCGTCGTCGACGGTGGAAGCCCCCGTCGCGCGGCGACTGCGTGAGTCCTTCGGCGGCGGCAAGGCCGCACAGCCCGCGCGGTCGGGCAACGGCGCGGCCGTGAAGTCCGACGGTGCCACGGCAGTGAAGGCAGCTGCGCCTGCGGCCAAGGCGGCGGCCCCCGAGGCGAAGGCAGCCGCGCTGGCGGCGGCCCCACCGACGCCCGCGGCCGCGTCCCCGGCAGCCGCTGTCGCGCCGCCCGCTGCGCCGTCGCGGCCTGCTCCGGTGCCGGGGCCTCCGACCGTCAAGGCGGCGCCGGCCCCCGCGCCCAGCCCGGCCCAGCCCGGCCCGTCTCCAGGTCCGCGGCCCGGACCGACCCCCAAGCCGGCACCGCGCACGCCGCGCGTCGGCAACAACCCGTTCTCGTCGGCGCAGCCCGTCGACCGGCCGATTCCGCGCCCACAGGGCCCGCGCCCGGGCCTGCCCCGGCCCGGCGCACGACCGGGCGCGTCTCCCGGCAACATGCCCCCGCGACCAGGCGGACCCGGCGGCCCCCGGTCAGGGGCTCCGCGTCCCGGCGCCGGCGCCCGCGGACCCGGCGGCCCCGCGGGCGGACGTTCCGGCGGTGGCGGCGGCGGCGGTGGCAACTACCGCGGCGGCGGTGGCGGCGCAGCCGGTGCGGGCGCTCCTCCCGGTGGGGGCTTCCGCGGTCGGCCCGGTGGCGCCGGTCGCCCCGGCCAGCGGGGTGGAGCGGCCGGCGCGTTCGGCCGTCCCGGCGGTGCGCCGAAGCGCGGCCGCAAGAGCAAGCGGCAGAAGCGGCAGGAATACGACTCCATGCAGGCGCCGGTCGTCGGCGGCGTGCGGTTGCCGCACGGCAACGGCGAAACCATCCGGCTTGCACGCGGCGCGTCGCTGTCCGATTTCGCGGAAAAGATCGACGCCAACCCGGCGTCGTTGGTGCAGGCGCTGTTCAATCTCGGCGAGATGGTCACCGCGACTCAGTCTGTCGGTGACGAGACGCTCGAGCTGCTCGGCAGCGAGATGAACTACAACGTCCAGGTCGTCAGCCCCGAGGACGAGGACCGCGAGCTGTTGGAGTCGTTCGACCTGAGCTACGGCGAGGACGAGGGCGGCGAGGAGGATCTTCAGACTCGGCCTCCGGTGGTGACCGTGATGGGTCACGTCGACCACGGCAAGACCCGGCTGCTCGACACCATCCGTCAGGCCAACGTCCGCGAGGAGGAGGCCGGCGGCATCACCCAGCACATCGGCGCCTACCAGGTGAGCGTCGACCTCGACGGCAGCGAGCGGCTGATCACCTTCATCGACACCCCGGGCCACGAAGCGTTCACCGCAATGCGTGCCCGCGGCGCGAAGGCCACCGACATCGCGATCCTTGTGGTGGCCGCCGACGACGGCGTCATGCCGCAGACCGTTGAGGCGATCAACCACGCGCAGGCCGCGGACGTGCCGATCGTGGTGGCCGTCAACAAGATCGACAAAGAGGGTGCCGACCCGGCCAAGATCCGCGGCCAGCTGACCGAATACGGCTTGGTCGCCGAGGATTTCGGCGGCGACACCATGTTCGTCGACATCTCGGCCAAGCAGGGCACCAACATCGAGGCGCTGCTCGAGGCGGTCGTGCTGACAGCCGATGCCGCGCTGGACCTCCGGGCCAATCCGGACATGGAGGCTCAGGGCGTGGCCATCGAGGCTCACCTCGACCGCGGTCGCGGACCGGTTGCCACCGTGCTGATTCAGCGCGGCACGCTGCACGTCGGCGACTCAGTGGTGGCCGGCGACGCGTACGGCCGAGTCCGCCGAATGGTCGACGAGCATGGCGAAGACATCGAGGAGGCGCTGCCATCGCGGCCCGTGCAGGTCATCGGGTTCACCTCGGTACCTGGCGCCGGCGACAACTTCCTCGTCGTCGACGAGGACCGCATTGCCCGCCAGATCGCCGACCGGCGCAGCGCGCGCAAACGCAACGCACTGGCGGCCCGCACCCGCAAGCGGATCAGCCTGGAGGACCTGGATTCGGCGCTGAAGGAGACCAGCCAGCTGAACCTGATCCTGAAGGGTGACAACGCAGGAACGGTCGAAGCCCTGGAGGAGGCGCTGCTCGGGATCCAGGTCGACGACGAGGTGGAACTGCGCGTCATCGATCGTGGCGTCGGCGGTATCACGGAGACCAACGTCAACCTGGCATCGGCCTCCGACGCGATCATCATCGGGTTCAACGTGCGCGCGGAGGGCAAAGCCACCGAGCTGGCCAACCGCGACGGCGTGGAGATTCGGTACTACTCGGTGATCTACCAGGCCATCGATGAGATCGAGAAGGCGCTGCGTGGGCTGCTCAAGCCGATTTACGAGGAGAACGAACTGGGCCGTGCCGAGGTGCGCGCACTGTTCCGCTCGTCGAAGGTCGGCCTGATTGCGGGCTGCCTCGTGACGTCCGGCATCATCCGCCGCAACGCGAAGGCGCGGCTGCTGCGGGATAACGTGGTGGTCGCCGAGACCATGACCGTGCAGTCGCTGCGCCGGGAGAAGGACGACGTCACCGAGGTGCGCGACGGCTACGAGTGTGGTCTCACAGTGTCCTATTCCGACATCAAGGAAGGCGACATCATCGAGACGTACGAGCTCGTTGAAAAGGAACGTGCCTAGGCATGGTCGATGAGCCGCTTGCGCGAAGAGCGATATTCGATGAGCCGCTTGCGCGAAGATCGATATGAGTGATCCGGCACGAGCACGCCGGTTGGCCAAGCGGATCTCGACGATCGTCGCGTCGGCGATCGAGTATGAGATCAAGGATCCGCGGCTTGCCGGCGTGACGATCACCGACGCTAAGGTCACCGCCGACCTGCACGACGCCACGCTGTACTACACCGTGATGGGCGCCTCGCTGGACGACGAGCCCGACTATGCCGGTGCGGCGGCGGCGCTGGAGCGAGCGAAAGGCGTGCTGCGCACGAAGGTGGGCGCCGGAACCGGCGTGAAATTCACTCCAACGCTGACGTTCGTGCGCGACACCGTGCCCGACGCGGCGCACAGGATGGAGGAACTGCTGGCGCGCGCGCGGGCGGCCGACGCGGATGTGGCCAGGGTCAGGGAGGGCGCCAAACCTGCGGGCGACGCACAGCCGTACCGTGTGGTAGGAGATAACGAAGACAACCCGGCCGACCATACCGATGAACCTGGACAGCGATGACCGCGATCGACACGCCTGAAGCCAGAATCGGCACGCGCGTCGACGCCGGGGGAGCGGCAAAGGCGCTCGACGACGCCGCCACGGTCAGCATCATCTGCCACGTTCACCCCGACGCCGACAGCGTCGGCGCGGGGCTGGCGTTGGCACTGGTCCTCGACCGCGAAGGCGCCGACGTCGAAGTCAGTTTCGCGTCGCCGGAACGCCTGCCCGAATCGCTGCAGGCGCTGCCGGGGTGTGAGTACCTGGTTCCGTACCGCGACATGCGCCGCGACGCCGATCTGGTGGTCACCGTGGACGCGCCCAGCAAGAAGCGGCTGGGTGCGTTGGCCGAACTGGCTGCACCTGATCGCGAGGTGCTGGTGATCGACCACCACAAGTCGAACGGCTTGTTCGGGAGCCTCAATTTGGTTGATGCAAAAGCAGATTCGACGACGATGTTGGTCGCTGACCTGCTCGATGCGTGGGGCAAACCCATCGACCGCGACGTGGCCACCTGCCTCTACGCCGGGTTGACAACCGACACCGGATCGTTCCGGTGGGCCTCTCCGGAGGCGCTGCGGCTCGCAGCTCGGCTCGTCGAAGCCGGCGCGGACAACAAGGCCATCTCGAGGCAGCTGCTCGATACCCATCCGTTCTCCTGGCTGCCTATGTTGTCCCGGATCCTGGGCACGGCACAGCTGCGGCCCGACGCCGTGGGAGGCCGCGGACTGGTGTACGTGGTTGTCGGCCACGACGACTGGGTGACCAGTCGCGCGGAGGAGGTCGAGAGCATCGTCGACATCGTCCGCACCACGCACGAGGCCGAGATCGCCGTGGTGTTCAAGGAGATCGAACCTCAAAACTGGTCGGTCTCCATGCGGGCCAAGTCATACGATCTCGCTGCGATCGCAACGCGATTCGGTGGCGGTGGCCATCAACTGGCCGCGGGATACTCGGCCACCGGCTCGGCCGACGAGGTTGTGCGCGCGTTGTACGCGGCTCTGCGCTGAGCCGGATGACGTTGCTCGACGTCATCCGCGACCGGCGGCCGTCGGTCGTTGTCGGGGCCGTCGCGGCGGCGGTCTGCGCGGTGGCGGCGGCGGCTCTGCTGAAGCTCTCGACCGTGGTGCCGTACGACTTTCTCGTGTATCGGGGCGCCGGGTACGCGTTATTGCATGGGATCAGCCTGTACGGCAAAGACTTTCCCGCAGAGCTGCCATTCACGTACCCACCGTTCGCGTCGTGGCCGTTTGTGGTGCTCCAGTTGGCGCCGTGGCAGATCATGTTGTGGCTGTGGACGTTTGCGACGCTGATCGTCCTGGCGTGGGTGATCGTGCGATCGTTCGACCGCGTGCTGCCCACGGATCCCTGGTGGCGCGCACTGGCGGTTGCCGTGCTGCTCATCGCGTTTGCGGCCACGTCACCCGTGATGGACCACATCGGCTTTGGCCAGGTGAATGCCTTCCTGATGGCCGCGTGTCTTGCTGATCTGCTCGGGGCGCGGCCGAAGTGGCTGCCGCAAGGAGTGCTGATCGGGCTGGCCACCGCGGTGAAACTCATGCCGGCGTTGTTCATCATCTATCTGCTGATCACTCGCCGACCGCGGGCGGCTGTGACCGCCGCACTTGCAGCCGCCGGGGCGACGCTGGCCGCTTTCGTTGTGTCACCGACGGATTCGCGGCTGTTCTTCGGACACATGCTGTGGGGCCTGGACGCCCGAGTTGGGCTCAACAACAATGCCACGATCGGCAACCAGTCCCTCAAGGGGGCGTTGTTGCGGATTCTGCCCGGCGGTGACGTCAGCGGGCTGTGGATTGTCGTGGCGGTCGTCGCCGGCGTTGCGGGGATGTGGGCTGCGCATCGGGCATGGGCGCGCGGCGGGGAGCTGGCCGGCGCCGCAGTGACGGGGTTAACTGCTGGTCTGGTGTCGCCCGTCACCTGGGCCCACTACCTGGTGTGGCTGATACCTGCCATTGGAGTGTTGGTGGGCAACGGCAAGCACTGGGGGCCGGTGATCGGGAGCGTGGCGGCGTGGCTGTTGACAGTGATCAGGAGCCACCGGATCGGCCAAATGATCGTCGACGCCCACCCCGGCGGTCCGGCGTCGATCCTCGGAGAAGTGTTGCGCAGCAGCTACGTTCTGATATGCATTGCGCTCATCGCGGCGCTGGCGGTTCGCGCTGATGACCGGGCGCCGCCGTAGACATGTCATCGTCGCCGACGGCAAGCGGGCGCCGGATCGCAGCATTGGCGCTGCCCACCCTCGGTGTCCTCGCCGCCGAACCGCTGTATCTGCTCTTCGACCTCGCGGTCGTGGGGCGGCTGGGCGCCGTCGGGCTGTCCGGTCTGGCTATCGGTGGGCTCATACTCGGACTCGTCGGCTCTCAGGGCACTTTCCTGTCGTACGGCACCACCGCCAGATCGGCGCGCTTCTACGGAGCCGGAGATCGCGCGTCGGCAGTCGGCGAGGGTGTCGCGGCAACATGGCTGGCCGTCCTCATCGGTACGGTGATCGTCATCGCGGTGGAATCCGCTGCGGTGCCACTGATTTGGGCCATCGCGTCGCGTGGTGAGATCGCGAATGCGGCACTGCCGTGGCTACGCATCGCGATTGCCGCTGCGCCGGCCATCCTGATCTCGCTGGCCGGTAACGGCTGGATGCGCGGCGTCCAGGACACCGCCCGGCCGTTGAGATACGTCGTCATCGGATTCGCGATCTCCGCGGTGCTCTGTCCGCTGCTTGTCTATGGATGGCTCGGCATGCCGCGTCTTGAACTGGCCGGATCGGCGGTGGCCAACGTGGTGGGGCAGTGGATCGCCGCGCTGCTGTTCTGCCGCGCCTTGATCATTGAGCGGGTGCCGCTGCGTATCCACCCGGCGGTACTGCGGACCCAGCTGGTAATCGGCAGAGACCTTTTTGTCCGCAGCCTCGCGTTCCAAGCGTGCTTCGTGTCCGCCGCTGCGGTCGCGGCGCGGTTCGGGGCAGCTGCGGTGGCTGCCCATCAGGTGGTTCTGCAGCTGTGGAATTTCCTTGCGCTCGTGTTGGATTCGCTCGCGATCGCCGCGCAGTCACTCGTCGGTGCCGCGCTCGGGGCCGGGCGCGCCGAGCATGCGAAGTCGGTGGCGTGGCGGGTGACCGCCTACTCCGCTGTGGTGGCCGGCGTGCTCGCCGCCGTGCTTGCCGTCGGCGCATCGGTGCTGCCGCAGCTCTTTACCAACGACAGGCACGTGCTCGACGAGATAGGCGTGCCCTGGTGGTTCCTTGTTGCGCAGTTGCCTATCGCCGGAGTGGTTTTCGGGCTGGACGGGGTGTTGCTGGGTGCCGGCGACGCCAGATTCATGCGCAATGCGACGGTGTTCAGCGCACTGGTCGGCTTCCTGCCGCTGACGTGGCTGTCGCTCGCATTCGGTTGGGGACTGGCGGGTATCTGGTCGGGGCTGAGCGCCTTCATTGTGTTGCGTCTGGTGTTCGTCGGCTGGCGCGCGTTCTCTGGGCGGTGGGCGGTTACCGGCGCCGGTTGACCGTCACTTCCACTGCTCGTAGCAGTTCTTCTCGTCGCCGAGGACACCGGCACGGAAAGCGTTGACACGAGCGAATCCCGACGGTGCATGCTCTCCCTTGACATTTGACGCGGCCTCGCCGTTGAGGAGCACGCCAGTGACCGCCTCGTCGAGATCCCCGCCCGTCAGGTTCATGGCTCCTTCCTTGCTGAGCTGCTCGGTGATCGCGCCGGTGAGGCACGCCGTCCGCAGGCCGGCGTCGGTGTTGTCGAGTGACAGCCCCCGTTCCTTTTGAGCCGCGAGCATCATGCGCGAGACGAGCACGGAATACGCCGAGTAGTCGCCGTAAAGCGGGGCGGTATAGGTGTCGACGTACGCTGAGCCGCGGGTGAGGCTGGTGCCCATCAGCACGAGACGGTTCATGTCGACCGCGACGGTGTTCGTCGACGGGCAGTACGTCGCCGCCGCATTGGCCGTCGCGTCGGGACAGGGCGGGTGGTCGAACGCGAGCTTCGGAGGGCTCGTGGGTGACAGCATCTTGACCACTGTGTCGAACAGCGTCCGCACCGACGCCTCGCTGACTTTGACTTCCCCAGATTGGCCCTGTTTCAGCAGATCTGGCGGCAGGTCACCCCGGCGGCGGCCGATCTCCTTCCCGTCGATGGCCGCACATGCCGTGATGCCGTCGGGGTGAAACCCATCTGGAAGGCAGTGATTCGCTCGAACCCCGACCCATGAATGGCCTCCGTGACGTAGGGATCGGATTCGCCAAACAATGAGTCGCGGACCGCGAGCTGCGAGGCCACCATCTGGTCGAGCGTCTCGCCGGTGTTCATCGTGAAGCGGGGCGACTTGCCGTCGGCGATCCAACGCAGGTAGACCCCGGCGAAGCAGTCGGCCTGCTGCTCGGCGACCAAGCCGGCAGTCTGGTCGTCGGACTCGTGGATCAGGTCGGCCATGTCTTGGATCGCGTGCCCGTACTCATGCCCGAGATCTTCGGCGATCAGCATGACACCGAACATGTCCCGGTCCTGCGGTACTTGTACGCCACGATCCCACGCAATGGTGTTGGCGGCCGGCGTGCACTCCTTTGGATCGGCGGACGGACAGTTTTGCGCCTCTGGGTCGTCGCAGAAGGAGAGGTTGACATTGTGATGTGAACTCTCGCCGCAAACCATGCCTTCCTTGTACGGCGAGTCATACGAGAACAGGGCAGTGACCGGCGTGAATTTCCCTTCCAACGGCGGCCCGTAAGCGCTCTTCCAGAACTCCTCGATGTCGGAGATTGCCATCAGCGCCAGGTGGTCCATCTCGCCGCCGTCGCTGTTCAGCGCCGTCCGCGCTGGGCCGGGTGCGTTGGGCCGCAGCCCCGACGGTGTCTCAGTGACCGGCTTTCCCGCAACCTGATTCGGATCGTTGCCCGACGAGACCGGCCTTCCGTCAACGACTTTCGCGCAGCTGGCAAGCAACAGGGCAGTGCTGCCCAGCGCGACGGCTGCGGGCAGTGCCTTGTTATGACTTGGCCAGCTTGGTCAGAATGACGTCCGCGCTCGCGAGGTGTGACTCCGCATCGTAGAGCGGGCTTTCGACGTAATCGCGCGCGTCCTCGCGGTCGGTGATCTTTTTGGCGATCACCTCCGAGCAGTTCTTGGCTGACGTGTCGATATTGTCGACGGCCTGGTGAAACTCCACTGACAGGGCAGGATCCGGCGTCGACATCATTGCGTGCAGCGCAACATTGGCGGCACTCAACTGGTCGCACGGCGCTTCAGCGCGTTGACGTCTTCCAGCGGTGCCTCGTGCTCTTGTTGCTCGTCGACGTAGACCGGCGCCAAGATCGGGGTCAACGCGTCTTCTGCGAGGTGGACCTGTTGAATCGGGTCGAAAACCCTTGTGAGCCAAGCGGCCAGCGCGGCGTCGTCTGCGCGAGAGACCGGTGCCGCGATGACGCCGACGAGAACTACAGCCGTGCCAGCAACCGGCATGTGGCTGCTGCGAAACCAGTGTCTGGCGACCATGTTTGGCCTTTCCTGTCAAGCGTGTCGCCAGGTTGGCCCCCTCGTAGGCCCGAAGGAGCAGGTTGAAGAAGCCTGTGAGTTGGCCGTCTTAGTGGATCTGCGAGCGCCCGCGGGCAATCACCGCGTCGCGATTGGCGGCGATGTCGTCGCTGCTCGCATGCCCACGGATCCACTCGGCTGCAGACAGTTGTTCGACCCGGAAGCTCGCGTGCATTTGCGCGTCGTCGATCCGGTGATATGACGCGAGCAGGGCCTGCACGGCGTCGCGGTTGTTGCCGACAATCGAGCTCGCGACCGCTCTCGCGGTATCCATCAACTCGTCGTGCAGCGCGACTTCGGTGACCAGCCCGACGCGCAGCGCGTCGTATGCGCCGAGGTAGTCGCCGGTGAGGCTCATCCGGTGTGCGAGGCCGCGGCCGACGGCCTGCGGCAGGCGCACCGACATCCCCCAACTCGGCAGCAACCCGACCCGGGCGTGGGTGTCGGCGAAGCGGGCGTTCTCCGATGCGATGAGGATGTCGCAGCACAGCGCCAGCTCGAATCCACCGGTGACCGCGACACCGTTGATCGCTCCGATCACAGGAGTGGACATCGGTGGCCACGCGGGAGACAGGTCAGGAATGCCCGCGGAACCCTCCAGCCCCGGGGCGATCTCCTTCAGGTCGATCCCCGCACAAAACGCGGGATCAGCGCCGGTGAGGATGACCACGTCGACGCCATCGTCGGCGTCGGCGTCACGCAACGCGGGAAACAGCTCGTCCCGCAACTTCGTCGACAACGCGTTGCGCACGTTGGGCCGGTTCAGAGTGAGGGTGCGGATCCGGTCCGAGGTGTCGATCAGCAGCACATCATCAGCAGCCACGGCGTTGAGCCTATCGTCGGTGGCATGTGCCGAAACATCACAGAGCTTCGCGGGCTGCAGCCCGCTGCCACCGGCGAAGAGATCGAAGCCGCCGCCCGTCAGTACATTCGCAAGGTCAGCGGAATCACGAGGCCGACCACAGCTAACGCCGACGCGTTCGAAGCAGCGGTCGCCGAGGTCACCGCGATCACCACACGCCTGCTCTCCGAGCTCCCGGCGCGCAAGCAGCCCCCGAAGACGGTGCCGCCGCTGCGCAGGCCGGAAGTACGCGCTCGAGCGGCGAGGAGCGCTCGCGCGAAGAGCAAAACGACCGGGATCTAGCGCTGTCGCGAATGCCGCGCGTTCGGTGGGCGGCCGCGCGCTGGCGCACGGCAGCGCTGGCGCTGTTCGTGATCAGTGTCGCCGCGAGGCTGGCGGTCACCTGGGTCAGCGGCGGGGATTTCGTCGACCTTCATGTGTATGTCGAAGGCGGCGCTAGCCTCACCGACGGTTCGCTCTACTCGTTCTTCTACCAAGTACCGCCGATGACGCTGCCGTTCACCTATCCACCGTTCGCGGCGATCGTCTTCTATCCGCTGCACCTGCTGCCGTTCGGGGTGGTCGGGTTCTGTTGGCAGGCCGGCATCATCGCCGCGCTTTACGGTAGCGTCGTCATTGCGCTGAAACTGATCGGCCGCCACAACACGAGCGCCGCGTTGGCCGTGACGGCGGTCGCGATCTGGACCGAGCCGCTGCGCGGCGACTTCCTATGGGGTCAGATCGGCGTGCTGCTGATGTTCGTCACGCTGTGGGCGGTGTACAGCAAGCGGTGGTGGCTCTCGGGTCTGCTGGTCGGGCTGGCCGCCGGCGTCAAACTCACGCCGGCGGTGACCGGCCTCTACCTTCTCGGTGAGCGACGCTGGCGGGCCGCCATCTTTACGTCGCTCGTGTTTTCGGCCACCGTGCTCGTGGCGTGGCCGTTCGTCGGCTGGAATACAGTCAGCCGCTACTTCACGACGACCGTGCTCGACAGCCATCGGATCGGCTCGATGGGCGACTTCGGCAACCAGTCCTTGCGCGCGGCGTTGGCTCGAATTGCCGGCCACGACATCGGAAGCGCGGTCTACATCGCGGTCGCGGCCGCCGCGCTGCTCTCGTTCTTCGCTTGGCGCGTAATCACTTCCACAGACGGCGACCATCGCGATCGACTCGGAGCCGTCTTAGTCATCCAGTTGTTCGGCCTGATGGCAGAGCCGGTGTCGTGGACACATCACTGGGTGTGGTTGGTGCCGCTGGTGCTGTGGCTCGGGTTCGGGCCGCTGTGCCGAGTCCGGGGTGCCCGCACCCTCGCCGCGGTGTGGTCGTTGATCATCGTCGTCCAGATCCCGTCGCTGCTGATTCTCGCCCAGACGCAACCATGGCAGATCGCTGCGCCCTGGTATCTGGCCTGGCCGGCAGCGATCTACGCGGCGATGTCCTTGATGACGCTCGGCTGGATCGCGGTCACCCCGCGCCGGGCGGGATCCCCCGCGCGGTCGGCTCTTAGAACTTGTAGTAAGGAGCCAGCTGGTTGGCCCGCATCATGTTCTCGGCGGGGCAGTCGACGTCGGGATTCGAGTAGATCGGCGAGTAGAACAGCGACTGCTGGATCACGCCGTAGCTGGTCTTGAACGTCACCATGCAGGAGAACCACCAGCGGTTATTCCAGTCGGTCGGCTTCATCACCCAGAACCATGCGGCGCGGTGGCCGTTGACTGTGGTTTCGATGGAGTCGGGGGGAAGGCTTTGGTCGTAGGTGCGCCAGTAAATCGGCTCGATCGTCATCTGATAATTGGCCGAGTCGTAATGACAGCGCTGTCCTTCTTCGGCCTCGGGCGGCGTGAAGCCCAACCCGAGTTTCTGGATCACGTCGATTGGGATGTCGTCGCACGGAGCAAACTGCGCTTTAGCGTCGATGGTGTCGATCACCGGCCACTTGATGGTCGTACTCGGGCTATCCATCGGCAGGGCGGTGGACCGCAGCTGCACATCACGGTTTCTGGTGAGGCCCCCAGGAGACGTTTGCCACACCACCACCACGGCGGCCACCAGCACGCATAACACCGCAAACAGCCGCAACTTGGTCGCCATTCGCACCCCCTCCGATGGACGGCTGCCGTTTGCGCCCCTCGGGGGAGTGTAACGGCGCGGCCGACCAACAGGAACCTGTTCTAGTTCACTTACCCTGGACAGTTGTGGCGACCGCGAATCCGACGCTCTGGGCAGTGAGTGACCTGCATACGGGTCACACCGGCAACAAGCCGGTGACCGAGTCGCTGTATCCGTCATCTCCGGAGGACTGGCTGATTGTCGCCGGCGACGTCGCAGAACGCACCGACGACATCCGCTGGTCGCTGGATCTGCTGCGGCGCCGGTTCGCCAAGGTGATCTGGGTACCGGGCAATCACGAGCTGTGGACCACGGGTAAGGACCCGGCTCAGGTATTCGGCCGCGCCCGCTACGACTACCTGGTCAACATGTGCGATGAGATGGGGGTGCTGACCCCGGAGCATCCCTATCCGGTGTGGACCGACGCGGGCGGCCCGGCGACGATCGTGCCGATGTTCCTGCTGTACGACTACTCGTTCCTGCCCGAGGGTGCGACCACGAAAGCCGAGGGGCTCGCGATCGCGCGGGAGCGCAACGTCGTGGCCACTGACGAGTTTGTCCTGTCGTCAGAGCCGTATGCCACCCGCGACGCGTGGTGTCGCGACCGCGTGGCGTCCACACGCAAACGGCTCGAGCAGCTGGACTGGATGACGCCCACGGTGCTGGTGAACCACTTCCCGCTGGTGCGCGAGCCGTGCGAGGCGCTGTTCTATCCCGAGTTCTCCCTGTGGTGCGGCACCACCGCGACCGCTGACTGGCACACCCGCTACAACGCGGTGTGCTCGGTGTACGGGCATCTACACATCCCGCGTACGACCTGGTACGACGACGTCCGCTTCGAGGAGGTGTCAGTCGGCTATCCGCGAGAGTGGCGGCGCCGCAAGCCCTATCGGTGGCTGCGGCAGGTGCTTCCCGATCCCGAATACCCGCCGGGTTACCTCAACGAGTTCGGCGGCCATTTCGAGATCACCGCCGAGATGCGCGCCAATGCGGAGCGGATGCGGGCGCGGATCGCCCAGCGGTTCGATTCGCAATGACTGTGTCTTCACGGCTGATCACAGCCGTTGTGCCCGACTTCGTCGCCACGGCCGAGCTCTACTCGGATCCGCCGGGTCTGGTCCCCCTGCCCGATGAGGAGCCGCTGATCGCGCGCTCAGTTGTCAAGCGGCGCAACGAGTTTGTCACCGTGCGGCACTGCGCACGAATGGCGCTGAGCGACCTCGGCGTCGCACCTGCGCCGATTCTGAAGGGGGAGAAGGGCGAACCGTGCTGGCCCGACGGTGTCGTGGGCAGCCTCACGCACTGTGACGGCTATCGCGGCGCGGCGGTCGGCCGCGTCGATACGGTCCGCTCGGTGGGCATCGACGCGGAACCGCACGGGGTGCTGCCCGACGGCGTGCTCGACGCGGTGAGCCTGGGCGTCGAACGCACTGAACTGGCCGCCCTGCCCGCCGGGCTGCACTGGGACCGGATCCTGTTCTGCGCCAAAGAGGCGACGTACAAGGCGTGGTTCCCCCTGACGCGCCGCTGGCTGGGCTTCGAGGATGCCCACATCGCTTTCGGCATCGACTCCGACGGCGCCACAGGCGAATTCGTGTCCGAGATCCTGATCGACCCGTCGGCCCTGTCGGGTCCGCCGCTGACCACGATGCGCGGTCGCTGGACAGTTCGCGACGGGTTGGTGTTGACGGCGATCGTGCTGTGAGCCCACAACCGGGTTTGGTGATCGTCGATAAACCGTCGGGCATGACCAGCCACGATGTCGTGGGCCGCTGCCGGCGAATCTTCGCCACCCGCAAGGTCGGTCACGCAGGCACCCTCGACCCGATGGCCACCGGTGTGCTGGTGATCGGGATCGAGCGGGCCACCAAGATCCTCGGCCTGCTGATTACCTCGACAAAGTCCTATGCCGCCACCATGCGCCTTGGCGCGAGCACGACGACCGACGACGCCGACGGCGAGGTCCTAACGACTGCCCCGGCGGGAACGGTGAGCGATGGTCAGATCGCGGCCGCGATCGCGGGGCTACGCGGCGAGATCAGCCAGATCCCGTCGACCGTCAGCGCGGTCAAGGTCGCCGGCCAGCGCGCATATCGGCTGGCGCGCGAAGGCCAGGCCGTCGAACTCGCGCCCCGCAACGTGCGCGTCGACCGCTTCGACGTGGTGGCCATCCGTCGCGAAATCGATGTGGTCGATGTTGACGTCGAGGTCGACTGCTCGTCAGGAACATACGTGCGCGCGCTGGCCCGCGATGTCGGGGCGGCGGTGGGCGTCGGTGGGCACCTGACGGCACTGCGACGTACCCGGGTCGGACGTTTCGGCCTCGCCGAGGCGCACACGCTTGACGCGCTGACCGACGAGCCGCGCCTGAGCTATTCACTCGATGACGCGTGCCTGCTGACGTTTCCCCGCCGCGACCTCACGGCAGAGGAAGCGACCTCTGCCAGTCACGGCCGACCCCTACCGCCAGCGGGCATTGACGGCATCTACGCGGCCACCGCGACCGATGGCCGCGTGATCGCGCTGCTGCGCGATAAGGAGGATCGCACCGCGTCCGAGGTGGTGTTGCGGCCCGCGACGCTCGCGTAAACCTCGGGCCTAGCAGGGGACAACCCAAATCGATTCCGCCGCAGGGCTTCCCAACTCGACAGTGTGGTCCTCGGAGGCGGGGTCGTGGCCATCGCCGATGGCCACCGACACCGTGCCCGCGAAATCGCGGCGTGCCAGCACGGTCAAGTGCGAGTCCAGCGCAATGCCGACAGCGTCGAAGTAACGCAGCATCTCTGGATCCGCGTCCGAGATGCGCGCCACGGAGCCGTGCTCGCCGTCCCCGCACGTCGACAGCTGCCGAGCCGGTGGCGTCGGCACCTGCCCGTCCAGCGTGGGGATCGGATCGCCGTGCGGGTCACGTTTGGGATGGCCGAGCTTGGCATCGATGCGCGACAGCATCAGATCGCTTACGGCATGTTCGAGAACCTCGGCTTCGTCGTCGACCTCGTCCCAGCTGTAGCCGAGCATCTGCACCAGGAACGTCTCGAGCAGGCGGTGGCGGCGGACCACCGACACCGCGGCGCGGCGGCCTCGCTCGGTCAGCGTCACGGCGCCGTATTTCTCGTGTTCGACGAGGCCCTGGTCGGCCAGCTTGCGGATCGACTCCGACGCCGTGCTCGCCGAGACGCCAAGTCGCTCGGCGAGCATCTTGGTGCTGATTCTTTCGCCGGACCACTCCTGGACCTTCCAGATCACGCGGAGGTAGTCCTGCGCCACTGACGTCAGCCCACGGGCGTCGTCGGCTGCGGTCACACGTCAAAGTTTATGCACTTCGGATTCAGATCGGGGACCTCGCGGGGCGCGGTGTCGGGTGCGTAGGCTTGCCGCTGTGCAGCGCTGGCGTGGCCAGGACGAGATCCCAAGCGACTGGGGGCGGTGCGTCCTAACTATCGGGGTGTTCGACGGTGTGCACCGGGGTCACCAGGAGCTGATCGCGACGGCAGTCAAGTCCGGGCGAGAGCGCAACGTGCCGACCGTGTTGATGACCTTCGACCCGCACCCGATGGAAGTGGTGCACCCGGGCAGCCACCCGGCACAGCTGACCACGCTGACCCGTCGCGCCGAACTGGTCGAGGAGCTCGGTGTGGACGTGTTCCTCGTGGTGCCGTTCACGCCGGAGTTCATGAAGCTGACTCCGGACCGCTACATCCACGAGCTGCTGGTCGAGCGTCTGCACGTCGTCGAGGTGGTCGTCGGGGAGAACTTCACGTTCGGGAAGAAGGCCGCGGGCAACGTCGAGTTGCTGCGCCAGGGCGGTGAGCGGTTCGGATTCGCGGTGCAGGCGATGTCGCTGGTTGCCGAGCATCACGACAACGAGACGCTGACGTTCTCGTCCACCTACATCCGATCCTGTGTCGACGCCGGTGACGTGGTGGCCGCCGCCGAGGCGCTGGGCAGGCCGCACCGTGTGGAGGGCGTGGTGGTCCGCGGCGACGGGCGCGGGAAGGTTCTCGGCTTCCCCACCGCCAACGTTGCGCCGCCGATGTATTCGGCGATCCCGGCCGACGGCGTGTACGCGGCGTGGTTCACGGTGTTGGGGCATGGACCGATCGTCGGCACAGTCACGCCGGGCGAGCGCTACCAGGCCGCGGTTTCGGTCGGCACCAACCCCACGTTCTCAGGCCGCACGCGCACCGTCGAGGCGTATGTGCTCGACACCTCCGCCGATCTGTACGGCCAGCACGTCGCCGTCGACTTTGTCGCCCGAATTCGTGGTCAGCACAAGTTCGCCGAGGTCGCCGACCTGGTCGCCGAGATGGAAAACGACACCGGCCGGGCCCGCACGATTCTGCTTGCGCAGTGATGTCCTGTTACGCTGATCCGCGATAAGGCGGCGTGCTGCAGTCCGTGGCGGCCGCGCCGAAATCCCTGATCACGGACCGAAGCATGGAGTTATTTCGTGGCGCTCACTGCCGAACAGAAGAAAGAAATCCTCACTCAGTACGGCCTGCACGAGACCGATACCGGTTCGCCGGAGGCGCAGATCGCCCTGCTGACCAAGCGGATCAACGACCTGACTGAGCATCTCAAGGTGCACAAGCACGACCACCACTCGCGGCGTGGCCTACTGCTGCTGGTCGGCCGCCGGCGCCGGCTGGGCAAATACCTCTCCGAGGTCGACGTGGAGCGGTATCGCTCGCTGATCGACCGCCTCGGCATGCGCCGCTGAAATCTTGGCCTAACCCGGCGTCTGGCGCCGTACCGGGAAAACGGGTTGCGAGCAGCAGCGGTGTACAGTATTGGCGTTCCGAGCCAGCCGGCTCGGACTCGCGTGTCACGTCAGTGGTCATCCTGAGATCGGGCGGTCATCGGTAGTGGCGGCCGGACTTTAGCCGGCCGCTTCGATCGACGGCCGTAGCCATAATCAGGCCGATGCCGTTCAGGTTGCCCGCCACTGCAGGACAAGCGCGAAGACAACCGAACGAAGGAAAGGCATGCACTTTCATGTCTGTAGCTGAAATCGACGAGGGCGTGTTCGAATCGACCGCCACCATCGATAACGGGAGCTTCGGCACCCGGACCATCCGCTTTGAAACCGGCCGCCTTGCCCAGCAGGCCGCCGGCTCTGTGGTCGCCTATCTCGATGAGGAGACCATGCTGCTCTCGGCCACCACCGCGAGCAAGCAACCGAAGGAGCATTTCGACTTCTTCCCGTTGACCGTCGACGTCGAAGAACGCATGTATGCCGCGGGTCGGATCCCCGGCTCGTTCTTCCGTCGCGAGGGCAGGCCCTCCACCGACGCGATCCTGACCTGCCGCCTCATCGACCGCCCGCTGCGCCCGTCGTTCGTCGACGGCCTGCGCAACGAGATCCAGGTCGTCGTGACGATCCTGTCGCTCAACCCGGACGAGCTGTACGACGTGCTTGCCATCAACGCCGCGTCGGCGTCCACCCAGCTGGCCGGCCTGCCGTTCTCCGGCCCGGTCGGCGGTGCGCGGGTGGCGCTCATCGACGGAACCTGGGTGGGGTTCCCCACCGTGGCGCAGCTCGAGAACGCAGTGTTCGACATGGTCGTCGCCGGCCGCATCGTGGGTGACGATGTTGCCATCATGATGGTCGAGGCCGAGGCCACCTCGAATGTCATCGAGCTGATCGCCGGCGGTGCGCAAGCACCCACGGAATCGGTGGTGGCCGAAGGCCTCGAAGCCGCCAAACCGTTCATCAAGAGCCTGTGCGAGGCGCAGCGGGCACTGGCCGAGAAGGCCGCGAAGGAGACCGCCGAGTATCCGGTCTTCCCCGACTACGCCGACGACGTGTCCGACGCGGTGGAATCTGTGGCGGGCGATGAGCTGACCAAGGCGCTGACGATCGCGGGCAAGACCGAACGCAACGAGCGCATCGACGAGATCAAGGGCGAGGTGCTCGCGCGCCTGGCCGATTCGTTCGAGGGACGTGAGAAGGAGATCTCGGCCGCATACCGTTCGCTGCAGAAACGGCTTGTGCGGCAACGGATTCTGAGCGATCACTTTCGGATCGACGGCCGCGGCATCACCGACATCCGCGCGCTTTCTGCAGAGGTGTCCGTCGTCCCGCGCGCTCATGGCAGCGCACTGTTCGAGCGGGGCGAGACGCAGATCCTCGGCGTGACCACGCTGGATATGGTCAAGATGGCCCAGCAGATCGACTCGCTGGGCCCGGAGACCAGCAAGCGTTACATGCACCACTACAACTTCCCGCCGTTCTCCACCGGAGAGACGGGCCGCGTCGGCTCGCCGAAGCGGCGCGAGATCGGGCACGGCGCCCTCGCCGAGCGTGCGTTGGTTCCCGTGCTGCCCAGCGTCGAGGAATTTCCTTATGCGATCCGGCAGGTGTCGGAGGCGCTCAGCTCCAACGGCTCGACGTCGATGGGCTCGGTGTGCGCGTCGACGCTCGCGCTGCTGAACGCAGGGGTGCCGTTGAAGGCGCCGGTCGCGGGGATCGCGATGGGCCTGGTGTCCGACGACGTCGACACCGCGGACGGCGGAGCGGAGCGGCGCTTCGTCGCTCTGACCGACATCCTCGGCGCCGAGGACGCATTCGGCGACATGGACTTCAAGGTCGCAGGCACGAAGGATTTCGTCACCGCGCTGCAGCTCGACACCAAGCTCGACGGCATCCCGTCCCAGGTGCTGGCCAGTGCGCTGTCGCAGGCCAAGGACGCGAGACTGACCATCCTTGACGTGATGGCCGAGGCCATCGACGCGCCCGACGAGATGAGCCCGTACGCGCCTCGCGTCACCACCATCAAGGTGCCGGTGGACAAGATCGGCGAGGTGATCGGGCCGAAGGGCAAGATGATCAACTCGATCACCGAGGAGACCGGCGCGCAGATCTCCATCGAGGACGACGGCACGGTGTTCGTCGGTGCCACCGACGGTGCGTCGGCGCAAGCCGCGATCGACAAGATCAACGCGATCGCCAACCCGCAACTGCCCAAGCTCGGGGAGCGCTTCCTCGGCACGGTGGTCAAGACCACCGACTTCGGTGCGTTCGTCTCGCTGTTGCCGGGACGCGACGGCCTGGTGCATATCTCCAAGCTCGGCAAGGGGAAGCGCATCGCAAAGGTGGAAGACGTCGTCAATGTCGGCGACAAGCTTCGCGTGGAGATCGCCGATATCGACAACCGAGGCAAGATCTCGCTGATTCTTGTCGTCGATGAAGAAGTAGCGGCCCCTGAGTCAGCCGACGCTCCGGCACCGGCGGATGTCGCGCAGACCAGCAGCTGAGCTGCGGCGCGGGATGCGCGCCGGTGACGCGCCGTCGGCGCTGCGCCGCACGACGCTTCCCGGCGGTCTCCGCGTCGTCACAGAACAGGTCCCGTCGGTACATTCCGCATCGGTCGGCGTGTGGGTCGGTGTCGGGTCCCGAGACGAGGGACCCACGGTGGCCGGCGCCGCGCATTTCCTCGAGCACCTGCTGTTCAAGGCGACGCCGACGCGCACCGCGGTGCAGATCGCGCAGGCAGTCGACGCGGTCGGCGGTGAGCTGAACGCGTTCACGGCCAAGGAGCACACCTGCTACTACGCGCACGTGCTGGACGATGACCTCGAATTGGCCGTCGATCTCGTGGGTGACGTTGTACTCAACGGCATCTGCGCGCCTAACGACGTCGAGCTCGAACGCGACGTGGTGCTCGAGGAGATCGCGATGCGCGACGACGACCCTGAGGACGCGATCGGCGACGTGTTCCTCGGCGCGCTCTTTGGTCAGCATCCTGTCGGCCGGCCGGTGATCGGCACCGTGGATTCGGTGTCGTCGATGACGCGCGACCAGCTCCACTCGTTCCATGTCCGTCGCTACACGCCCGAGCGGATGGTCGTCGCTGTCGCGGGCAATGTCGAGCATGACGACGTCGTGTCGCTGGTGCGCCGCCATTTCGGAGCCAGATTGCAGCGCGGCCGCGACGCGGTTCGCCCGCGCAAAGGTGGCACGCGGGTGGCCGCCCACCCCAGGCTGTCGCTGGGCACCCGTGACGCGGAGCAGACGCACATGGCGCTGGGGGTCCGCGCGCCTGGCCGGCACTGGAAGCACCGCTGGGCGCTCGCCGTCCTGAACCAGGCGATCGGCGGTGGGCTCAGTTCCCGTCTGTTCCAACAGATCCGGGAAGAGCGAGGGTTGGCGTACTCGGTGTATTCGACGATCGACACGTTCGCAGACACGGGTGCGCTGTCGGTGTACACGGCGTGCCTGCCGGAGCGGTTTCGTGATGTCGCGACCGTCACCACCGATGTGCTCGAGGCGGTCGCCCGTGACGGCATCACCGACAACGAGTGCCGCATCGCCAAGGGTTCGCTGCGCGGGGGCTTGGTGCTCGGGCTGGAGGACTCTGCGTCCCGGATGAACCGGATCGGCCGAAGCGAACTCAACTATGGGGAGCACCGCAGCATCGACCACACGCTTGCAAAGATTGACAGCGTCACTCTCGGCGAGGTGAACATGGTTGCTCGCCGCGTGCTGGGCGGGCCGTACGGGGCGGCGGTGCTCGGGCCGTATCAATCGAAACGTCAGCTCCCGCAACGACTTCGCAGGCTGTAGCGCAAGACATGGACATTGAGGGCAAGGTCGCCGTTGTCACCGGTGCGGGATCCGGGATCGGGCGGGCACTGGGCATCGCGCTGGCTGCGGCCGGCGCCCGGGTGATCATCAGCGACATCGACGGCGACCGGGCGGAGCAGACGGCCGGGATCATCGCAGCGAACGGTCATGCGGCGCTGGCGCGTCAGGCTGACGCGAGCGCTGACGGGGACATCGCCGATTTGATCGCCTCGGCGGCTGCCGAATTCGGCCCGGTGGACATCTACGTCGCCAACGCGGGCGTCGGCGGGGCCCCGGGGCTCGTCATTCCCGAACGCGACTGGGACCTCGCATTCGACGTCAATGTGCGGGCGCACATCCGGGCCGCGACCCAGCTGGTGCCGCTGTGGGTCGACCGCGGCGGCGGCTACTTCGTGTCGGTGGCCTCAGCCGCTGGCTTGCTCACCCAGCTCGGCGCCGCCGCGTATGCGGTGACCAAGCACGCGGCACTTGGTTTCGCGGAATGGCTTTCAATCACCTACGGCAACGTAGGAATCGGGGTCAGCTGCCTGTGCCCGATGGGCGTGGATACCCCGCTCTTGACTGAGCTGCGTGAGTCACCCGAGCCCGACGCCCGACTGGCTGGGCTGGCCGTGACCGCCGCGGGTAACGTGCTCGACCCGGATCAGGTGGCGGCGTTGACATTGGATGCGGTGCGGGAGAACAAGTTTCTGGTCCTCCCGCATCCGGAGGTGCTCGACATGTACCGGATGAAGGGCGCGGATTACGACGGCTGGATTGCGGGAATGCGCCGCTATCGGGGGCGCCTGGTCGCCGATGGCTGAGCTGTCGCGACGGCGGGCGCTCGGCGGCTTGGCGTTCGTTGCGTTGACCGCGGCCTGCTCGTCGCGGTCGGTTGCCGACCCGGGGCCGCCGGTGAGTGAGCGCATCGCCGACCTCGAGCGTCGTCACACGGCGCGGGTGGGGGTGTTCGCCGCAGATTTGGCCTCGACACGCACAGTCGAATACCACGCCGACGACGTGTTTGCGATGTGCTCAACGTTCAAGGCCTACGCGGCATCAGCCGTGCTGCAGCGCTGTGACCGGGGCCAGCTTCGCCTGACCGACACGATGTCGGTTGATCCGGGTGTTTTGCAGCCGAATTCGCCGGTCACCGAACCACGGACCGGGCAGGCGATGCCGTTGGGCGAGCTGTGCGCGGCGGCGCTGCAACACAGCGACAACACCGCGGCCAACCTGCTGCTGACCACGCTCGGCGGCCCGCCTCAGATCACCGAGTTCGCACGCAGCATCGGGGACGAGAAGACCCGGCTGGATCGCTGGGAGATCGAGCTGAATACGGCGATCCCCGCCGATCCGCGAGACACCAGCACACCACGCGCGCTGGCGCGCGGGTACCAGTCGGTCTTGACGGGAACGGTACTGGCCCCGCCGAGTCGGCAGCAGCTCGAGGACTGGATGCGGGCCAACGTCACGTCGAGTATGCGCGCGGGGCTGAACCCGGGGTGGACGACCGCAGACAAGACCGGCTCCGGCGACTATGGCAGCAGCAACGACATCGGCATCGTCTACGGTCCGGACGGCCGGAATCTGTTGTTGGCGATGATGACTCGATCAGCCACTGATGACCCAAAGGCCGACGCGCTGCGGCCGCTGATCGGCGAGCTGACCACACTGCTGGTGTCGACGCTGACAGCGTGAGGCCCGGCAGCTTCGAGAAAAGTGACACTGGGCAGCTCCTCAACTGTCAGACTTAGCCATTCGCTGAGGTCGGCGGGAGGTCCCATGTCCAAGGGGGCAGTCAATGTCGGGGGCCCCGACGGGGACCGGCGACCAATTTACGATGCGTTTCTCTCCTACGCGCATACGGATCGGGCGGTCGCGTCGGCGATCCAGGCGGGTCTACACCGAATTGCGCGGCGGCTAGGGCAGTTGCGCGCTGTGCGAGTGTTTCGCGACGACACAAGCTTGGAGGCAACCCCCGACCTATGGGGGAAGATCGTCCACGCGTTGGACGGGGCCGACTTCCTTGTCGTCGTGCTATCTCCGAACGCGGCTGCCTCTCATTGGGTGAACGAAGAGATCGGTTACTGGCTGCAGAACTGGGGCCCCGATCAACTTCTATTCGTTGTTGCGGGCGGTGTCGTGCAATGGGATGCCACCGGGAAGCGATTCGATCCGGATCTCTCCACTGCGGCGCCGCCGGTACTCAAAGAAGCGGGGGCATTACCGACGGAGCCGTTCTACATCGATGTCAGCGGTGAGGCTTCGCTAGATCTACGAAGCCCGACGTTCCGCGACAAGGTCACCACGTTGGCAGCGACGATCCATCGCAAGCCCAAGGACGAAATAGCAAGTGACGATCTACGTGAACAGCGCCGGTTCCGGCGGCTGCGCGCTGCGGCGGTCGCCGGGCTCGCGTTACTGACGGCGCTCGCGGTCGGGGCAAGTGTGTTCGCCTTCAACAAACAACACCAAGCGCTGCAGCAACGAAACGCCGCCATCGCGCTGAGGCTCAATACCGAAGCGCAGTCGATTTTGGCGGCCAGCCGAGCGGGTGGTGATGTGCGCGCGTTTCAGGAATTGCTTGCCGCGCGCACTTTGGCGCCGCCCGATGACGGCATGCTGTTGTCCGCAGCGGCAGAGCGAGCGACGACATTGACGATCGGTGACGCAGGCGATGAATTGTATGGCGTGGCGTTCAGCCCGGACGGGCGCCGCTTCGCTACCGCTGGCGCGGACAAGACGGTGCGGTTGTGGGATGCCGACAGCGGTCGGCCGGTCGGCGAACCGTTGAAGGGCCACACCGGCGCGGTGTCGAGTGTGGAATTCAGCCCCGACGGACATCACCTCGCCAGTGCAGGTATCGATCACGAGGTTCGGTTGTGGGATACCGAAACCCACCAATCTCCGATTGTCATCTCGGGCCACACGGAGTCGGTGAACGGGGTGGCGTTCAGCCCTGATGGGCACCGACTAGCGACCGCCAGCAACGACAGAACTGTCCGCTTGTGGGACGTCGACAGTGGCGTCGCTATCGGCGAACCGATGAACGGCCATACAGCCTCCGTGACGAGCGTGACATTCAGCCCGGACGGGCACCGGCTTGCCACCGGCAGCGAGGATGCGACGGTGCGATTGTGGGATGCCGAGACCGGCAAACCCCTCATGACGCTCGGCCACCCAGACTGGGTGTTCAGTGTCGCGTTCAGTCCCGACGGGCATCGCGTCGCGTCCGCTGGTCGCGGGATCAGCGAGACTGTGCGTCTGTGGGACGCCGACACCGGTCGACAACTCGCCACCCTGAGCGGCCACAGGAACACGGTCTTTGGAGTGGCGTTCACCCGCGACGGCCGCCGTCTCGCCACTGCCGGCGCCGATGACACCGTCCGATTATGGGACGCCGATACCGGCCAACCAGTCACCACTTTGCTCGGCCACGCCGGCCCGGTGCGAGGCGTGGCGTTCAGTCCCGACGGACATCGCCTCGCGTCCGCCGGGACCGACCACACGGTCCGCGTGTGGGACGTGGACAACCCTTTGTGGGGCCACACCGGCGCAGTGTTTAGTGTGGCGTTCAGTCCCGACGGACATCGCCTCGCCAGTGCAGGCGAGGATCACGAGATTCGATTATGGAATGCCTCCAGCGGAAAGCTTCTCACCAGTCTTAAGGGACACAGCGACGGTATTAACGATGTGGCGTTCAGTTCAGATGGGCACCGCATCGCATCCGGGGGAAACGATGGGACGGTGCAGTTGTGGGATGCAGATCGCTGGCAGCCGTTGGGAAGACCGCTGAAGGGCCACACCGGCCCCGTGGTTAGTGTCGCGTTCAGTCCCGATGGGCACCGGTTGGCATCTTCGGGCGTCGACGGGACCGTGCGGTTGTGGGACGTCGACAGCGCCCGGCTCCTTCGAACAATCGCGAGCCACGGGTTGGCGGTGTTCGATGTGGCCTTTAGCCCCGACGGCCACCGGTTGGCCGTCGCCGGTATAGACGATGCCGACGTCGTGCACTCCGTGCAGTTGTGGGATGCCGGTACCGGTACACCTCTGAAGATTTTCACAGGGCATGCCGACGCTGTGACCGCACTGGCCTTCAGTCCCGACGGGCGCAGTCTCGTCACAGCCAGCAACGATCAAACGGTCCGAACCTGGGACGTCGAGACCGGCCAACCGTTGAATACCTTCGAAGGGCACACCGACTCGGTGACGAGTGTGGCCTTCAGCCCCGACGGCCGCCGCCTCGCGTCCGCCAGCGCCGACGCCACGGTGCGGTTGTGGGATATCGACAGCGGCCAACCGGTCACCGAGCCCTTCGCGGGACACACCGACGCGGTGCACAGCGTAGCGTTCAGCCCCGACGGGCGTAGCCTCGCCACCGCCAGCGCCGATAAGACCGTGCGGTTGTGGCCCGCGGTCGCCACACCAGAAATGTTGTGCGACAAGCTGACTACGAATATGAGCCGAAAGCAGTGGCGTGACTGGGTATCGCCCGACATCTCATATCAACCGTTGTGCCCCCAACTGCCCATCGCCGACGACTGATCGGGGCCGCTATTGTCGAATCCATGACGCGCGATTGGGCTCCCGACGCGTGCACGCTGCCGACCGCCGAGCGTCCGCTGCGGCTGTCGGAGTTCGACGACCTCTTCGCTGACGTGCGATCACTGCAACGGCCCTCGTCGACGCAGTTAGTGCTCGTCCTTCCGCCCGAGAGCGAAAATGCAGCACGCGACCTCGCTGGACGGGAGACCGCGTGCTGTTCGTTCTTCAGCTTCGAGTTCGCTTCGGGCGACGGCGATCTCGTCATGCGAGTCCGCGTACCGCCGAACTACGTCGACGTGCTCGACGCCCTCGAGGTGCGAATCAGGCCAGCGCCGTCGCCGGATCGGTGAACGGCAACGCGAGGTCGTGCGCGACGTGTTCGTTGAGCAGCGCACCCTCGTGCGTCGAAAGACCCTTGGCCAGAGCGGCGTCCGCTTGGCACGCGGCACGCCACCCCTCGTCGGCCAGCTTGATCACGTAGGGCATGGTCGCGTTGGTCAGCGCGTACGTCGACGTCCTCGGCACGGCGCCGGGCATGTTGGCCACGCAGTAGAACACGGTGTCATGCACCTTGAACGTCGGATCGTCATGGGTGGTCGGATGTGAATCCTCGAAGCAACCGCCTTGGTCGATCGCGATGTCGACGAGAACAGCACCCGACTTCATCTGTGCGACAGTCGAATTCATGACGAGCTTGGGGGCCTTCGCACCAGGGACCAGTACCGCGCCGATCACCAGGTCGGCCTGCTCGACGGCCTGCTCGAGATCGAGCATCGACGAGTAGCGGGTTTCGATGCCGCCGTCGAACTCGGCGTCGACCTTGCGCAGGGTGTTGATGTTGACGTCGAACACGGTCACCCGCGCGCCCATGCCTTTGGCGATTCGGGCCGAGTTGAGACCGGCCATGCCGCCCCCGATCACGACGACGTTGGCAGGTGCCACGCCGGGAACACCGCCCATCAGCACGCCGCGTCCGCCGTGGCTGCGCATCAGGTGGTACGAACCGACCTGTGCCGCAAGGCGTCCCGCGACTTCACTCATCGGCGCGAGCAGCGGTAGCGCGCCATCGGCGGTTTGCACGGTTTCGTAGGCGATCGACGTCGTGCCCGAACGCATCAGCGCTTCGGTGCACGGAAGCGAGGCGGCAAGGTGCAGGTACGTGAAGAGGGTCTGGCTCTCACGCATCAGCTCATACTCGGGCTCGATCGGCTCCTTCACCTTCAAGAGCAGATCGGTGGTCTCCCAAACTTCTTCGGCGCCAGGAACGATCTCAGCGCCTGCAGCTTTGAAATCTCCATCCGAGATCGACGACCCATCGCCGGCTCCGGCCTGGATGACGACATCGTGTCCGCGCCGCGCCAGCTCTGCGACGCCGGCCGGGGTGATGGCCACGCGGTATTCGTTGTTCTTGATCTCGGTCGGGACGCCTACGCGCATGACCGCACTCCTTCGTCTTATTGGTGACTTCAGTGTGAAGAACATTCGACCGATTGGCAATTAGCCAGAATATAATTCGGTAGTATGCGTGTATGCCAGAACAAGTACCGAAACCAGGGGCAGACTCGCGGGGTGATTCGAAGAATGTTCAGGACGTCGCGATCGACGATGTCGACCGGCGCATTCTCAGCGCGTTGCATGATGATGCGCGCATTCCGAACAGTGTGCTGGCGGACATGGTCGGTATCGCGGCGTCGACCTGCCACGGCCGGCTACGTCGGCTGCAGGATGCGGGCGTGATCCGCGGCTTCTACACCGACGTCGACCCGGCGGCAATTGGGCGTCCGCTGCAGGCGATGATCTCGGTTAGCCTGCAGTCCAAGGCGCGAGGCCGGATCCGGCACTTCATCCACGAGATCCGCAAAGTGCCGCAGGTGATCGACGTCTACTTTCTCGCCGGGGCCGACGACTTCATCCTGCACGTCGCCGCCCGCGATACCGACGACCTGCGGTCATTCGTGGTGGAGAATCTCAACGCCGACCCTGACGTCGCGGGAACGCAGACGTCGCTGATCTTCGAGCATCTGCGCGGCGGCGCCCCGCTGTGATCACCATTTTCCGCGAGCGTGCGTGTCTGCGGCCGACACGCCGTAATGAGTCACAAGTTTGCGCACGTTCGCGGCCTCGTTGAGCGTGCGCGAAGTTGGCCCACGATCGGCGTGTCGCGCAGCAGACACGCACGCTCGCGGCAAGGCGGGGCGGCAGTAGGCTGCCAGCCATGCGAGTCGGAGTGCTTGGGGCCAAAGGCAAAGTCGGCGCGACCATGGCCGCGGCCGTCGAGAACGCGGAGGACCTGACGCTGTCCGCCGAGGTCGACGAGGACGACCCGATCAGCCTCTTCGTCGACAGCGCCACCGAGGTCGTCATCGACTTCACCCACCCTGACGTTGTCATGAACAATCTGAAGTTCCTCATAGACAACGGAATTCACGCTGTCGTCGGGACCACAGGGTTCACCGACGAACGGCTGGGGCAAGTCGAGGCATGGCTGGCCGCAAGCTCGGAAACGGCGGTCTTGATCGCACCGAATTTCGCCATCGGCGCCGTGCTGTCGATGCGCTTCGCGCAGGAGGCGGCGCGGTTCTTCGAGTCCGTCGAGGTCATCGAGTTGCATCACCCCAATAAGGCCGACGCACCGTCGGGGACGGCCACGCGCACCGCCAGACTGATCGCCGAGGCGCGAAAAGATCTGCCGCCCAATCCCGATGCCACATCAACGGCGCTTCCGGGCGCGCGCGGCGCCGACGTCGACGGCATTCCTGTGCACTCGGTGCGGCTCGCCGGGCTCGTCGCGCACCAGGAGGTGCTGTTCGGCACGCGGGGCGAGACGCTGACCATCCGCCACGACAGCATCGACCGCACGTCCTTCGTGCCCGGTGTTCTGCTCGCCGTGCGGCGAATTCGCGAAAGGCCGGGCCTGACCGTAGGCATCGAGCCTCTGCTGGAAATGTGAACCAGGTACGGCGCACTCAGCTCCTGATCGCGTTCCTGTGCATCGCGCTGGCCGTCTACTTCTACCTGTTGTGGAGAATCGCGGCGGCACTCGTGTTGTCCGGGCGGCCGGCTGCCGTGGGATTCGGCCTGGCGCTGATGATCCTGCCGCTGATCGGCCTCTGGGCGATGGTCAGCACGCTGCGGGCCGGCCTCGCGCACCAGCGCCTTGCCCGGATCGTCCACGACGACGGCATGGAACTCGACGTCAGCGAATTACCGCGCATGCCGTCGGGGCGCATTCGCCGCGACGCCGCCGACGAGCTGTTTCAATCGGTACGCCAAGAGGTCGAACGCGATCCCGACGACTGGCGCCGCTGGTACCGGCTCGCCCGCGCCTACGATTACGCGGGCGACCGCGCGCGAGCCCGCGAGACGATGCGCAAGGCGGTCGAGATGCAGGCCCAGGAAAAGCCATGACTCGCCGGCTCGTTCTCGCTGTCGGCGTCGTTCTGCTCAGCGGCGGACTAATAGCGCTGTCCTTACCGGTTTTCCTGAACGCTTACGACCGCTGGGGCATTCAGATCACATGTGGAACCGGGTACAAGAGTGACCTTTTCCAGGCCCAAGTCGCCGACAACGGTTACAGCGCCCAATGCATTAGCGCTCTCGCCGCTCGTCGGGCGTGGTCTGTACCGGCAGCCGGTGTCGGGACGGTCATTATTGCGGCCGAGCTGGCGTTGATCGCGCTCACCGGACTCACCCGCGTCAACCACCGATCCCGGTTGCACGGCGCGACTAAAGCCAGTCTGCGCAGCGAACTCGTCGCCGCCGTGGCCTACCTGGCGTGCCGGCCGTGGGCAGGGTTCATCCCGGCCAATCGATTCGGGGTCGCCCTCACACGTTTCAACCTGCGGGTGATCTGTTCGCTTAGCCGTCCGGTGCGCGGCTGCCGCGTCGAAGCGGTGTGCGAACCGATACGAGGTGAATGGGTGCGTGCCCCGGATACGGACGATGGTGCAGGCGTCGTGTTGCTCCTTCATGGAAGCGGATACATCGGCTGCTCGCCGAAGACGCATCGCGGCTTCGCCTCATATATCTCGCGGTATTCCAGGTTGCCGGTGTTTGCACCGCGTTACCGCCTTGCGCCAGAACACCCCTTTCCCGCCGCCGACGACGACGCTTTCGCCGCCTACCGGTGGCTGCTCGATCAAGGGTATGACGCCGCCGAGATCGCGTTGGTGGGCGATTCGGCAGGTGGTCATCTCGCCATCGCCCTGACCGTCCGAGCACACGCCGAGAATCTTCCCGCGCCGGCGGCACTCGCCCTGTTTGGCCCGCTCATCGACCCGTCGTTCAAGACCGCGATGGCTGATGCGCGGACCCAGTACAGTCCGATCGACCCGGACGTCGGACGGCGGTTCCTCGCCCTCTATGTCGGAAGTCACGACATCGACGATCCCCGGCTATCCCTGCTTCACGGACCGGTGACCGAGCTGCCGCCGATCCAACTGCACTACGGGACCCTTGAAGTCATGCGGGCCGAGGCAGAATTATTCGCAGCCCGCGTCAACCGGGCGGGCGGATCGTGCCAACAATTCGTCTGGCCGAATCTGGTGCACGGTTACTGGCTATTGCCGCGCCTGGTTCCTGAGTCGATGGAGAGCCTTCGCATTGCGGGCCAATTCGTACACGACGCAGTTCGCTCGTCAAAGAATTCCGCTACTGATCGATCCCCGGACCCGGTGGAACCTGTTGAGCCGGGCCTACTTTGAGTCGGCGGTTTCCTGCGGCGGGGCAAGCAGCGCCACCGCGATGTTCAGCGGACCGAGCATGAGCAATGCCAAGACGAAGAACACCGCGCGGTTGTACTTCTTCTGTGCAGCGATAGACGACGCCACGCCGGCGCAAATCAGCTGATAGATCGTGGTCACCAGCACGCCGAGGATGATGAGCATCGTGACGAGATTCATCAGCCATGATGACATCCGGGCATGGACGTCGGGCGGTGTATGCCGAAAGTCGGGACCCGAGATGCCTGGACGCGCTTCGAGTGAATCGCGCGAACGAGAAGATGCCCGTGGCGCAGCACGACCTAAGGAGGCTCACCTGTCGGCCACACTGTTGATCGTTCACCACACGCCGTCGCCGCACACGCACGAGATGTTCGAGGCGGTCATCGCCGGTGCCACCGACCCCGAAATTGAAGGCGTGGAGGTCGTTTGGCAACCCGCGCTCACGGTCTCGCCGGTCGAGATGCTGGACGCCGACGGCTACCTGTTGGGCACCCCGGCCAACCTCGGCTACATGAGCGGCGCACTCAAGCAATATTTAGCCGGTTACCCCGCTAAAAGTGATGAGGCCAGCGAGTGCCGCGACTGCTGATCATCCACCACACCCCCTCGCCGCACTGCCAGGAGATGTTCGAGGCGGTGTTGGCCGGGGCGACCAACCCAGAAATAGAGGGCGTAGAGGTCGTCCGTCGACCGGCGCTTACCGTCTCACCGGTCGAGATGCTGGACGCCGACGGCTACCTGCTGGGCACCCCGGCGAACCTCGGTTATGTCTCGGGCGCTATCAAGCACGCGTTCGACCAGTCGTATTACCAATTGCTCGATGCCACCCGTGGGCGTCCGTTCGGCGTTTACCTACACGGCAACGAGGGCACCGAGGGAGCCGAGCGGGGTCTCGCTGCCATCACGACTGGGCTGGGTTGGGTGAAAGCCGCTGAGACCGTGGTGGTTTCGGGGAAGCCGAGCAAGGCCGACTTGGGATCGTGCTGGGAACTCGGCGCGACGGTCGCGGCTCAGTTGATGGCTTAGTCGCCCCACATAGCCCTAACGCGAGGGGTCCGTCTGGATTGCCGAGCCTTTGCCGTGGCCCATGACCGTGCGTAGAAACCGCCGGTCCGGGTGAACGGCCTCAGCAGCTGGTTCAGAGGTATACCCGAAGGCTCAACCGGATCGGGATGCCTCGTCCCCTTGGGGGTGGCATCATCTGGCGAGGCGGCTCGGCCTGCGTACTGTCTGCATGATTTCGCCTCCCGCGATCTTGCGGCGATGTCAGCTTGCAGGCCGCTCACCGGCTGCGACTTCGTCGGGAAAGCCGTCGTAATACGGGACGTAGCCCTCCTCGCGACCGTTGAGCACGTAGACCGGATCGTCGACGTCGGGTCCGTATCCTTGCTCGCGCAGATCGACCTTCTTGGTCTTGACCGTCGCAGTGTGCTCCAGCGAATCGACGACCCTTATGAACAGCGGCACCGCGTAGCCGGGCAGGCGGTCGTACACGGTATGGGCCAGCGACGCGCCGTCGAACTCTGTGCCGTCTTTCAACACCGCGGCCGCCATCCCGACACGCCCGTCCGCGCCGGGCACCTTCACCCCGAAGACCGTCACCGCCTCGACCCCCGGGTCGGCCGCCACGGCGGCCTCGACGTCCGTCGTCGCCACGTTCTCGCCCTTCCATCGGAAGGTGTCACCGAGCCGGTCAACGAACACAGCGTGGCGCCAACCCTGTGGGCGCAGTAGGTCACCGCTGTTGAGCCACACGTCACCGTCGCGAAAAGCGTTGTGAATCAACTTCTTCTCGCTGGCTTCTGGGTCGGTGTAGCCGTCGAACGGCTGCGCCTTGGTGATTTTGCTCAACAGCAGACCGGGATGGCCGCGACGCACTTTGCGGACCCGGCCGTTCTCATCGCGAACCGGCTCGCCGGTCTCCGGGTCGTACTCGACGAACGCGACCGCGGTAGGACAGAGGCCAGCGGTCTTGGGAATGTGAAAGATGTTGACGAATCCCGTGTTTCCCTCACTGGCCCCGTATAACTCGAACACCTGCGGGATATTGAAGCGAGCAGTGAACTCGTCCCAGATATCCGGGCGCAGTCCGTTGCCGCCGATCACGCGCACCTTATTGGTTCGGTCCGTGTCCCTCTCCGGCTGGTTGAGCAGATAGCGGCAAACCTCGCCGATGTAGACGAAGGCGGTGGCGTCGTGCCGAGTCACGTCGTCCCAGAACCTCGAGGCCGAAAACGACCGGCCCAAAGCAAGAGTGGCCCCTGCGCTGATCACTCCCGACACCGCGACGGTGAGCGCGGTGTTGTGGTACAGCGGCAGGCAGCAGTACACGGTGTCGCTGCTCTTCAACCGCATGCCCAGGGCGCCGGACCCACCCATCGCGCGCAGCCACCGGTAGTGGGTCATGACACTGGCCTTCGGGGCGCCGGTGGTGCCGGAGGTGAAGATGTAGAACGCGGGATCCTTGGCCAGCACCGACGACGTCACCGCCGGGTTGTCGTTGGGCGCGTCGGCAGACAGGCGATCCAACTCGTCGATGGTCACGGTCTCGGCGACTTCCGCCGCTGATTCGTCGACCGCAGAAAGCAGGTCCTCCTCGCCGACGATCGTCTTGGCATGCAACAGCCCGACGCTGTGTGCCAGCACGTTGCCGCGCTGCTTGTGGTTCAGCATGCCGGCGATCGCGCCGAGTTTGACCGCCGCGAGCATCACGAGCAGCGTTCGCGCCGAATTGCGCATGATGATGCCCACGACGTCACCGCGACCGACGCCGCGTTCGCCCAGCGTGGCCGCGTAGCGGTTGACGGTCTCATTGGCCTCGCGGTAGGTCAGCGCTTCGTCGTCGAAACGGATGAAAACGTGGGCGGGGTAGCGCGCCGCACGGTCTTGGAAGACCCGGCCGATCGACTTCTTCGTTGACCCGCGGACGAGAAAAGCTGTGAGCGTGCCCCGCGCAACGACGGGCGCGTCCAGAACCAAGGCAGGCAGCCGCGCGGCGATGTCGGTCAGCCCGACGGTGTCACCGGCCATTGGCGCCAACTATCACCGATTCCCCCCGGCTCAGTCCGAGTGCTTGGCGCGTCGCCGCCACCACACCTGCGTCGCCCGCTCCACCGGCGCACGCAGCACCACGGTGGCGACTTCGGCCGGCCACAGCCACCACGGGGCGATCGTGCGGGGTCTATCGGTGATTGCCTTCGCAACGATGTCCGCGGCCTGCTCGGCAGATAGGCCGGGCGCGTTGCGCAGGCTCTTGGTCGGTTCCATCATCCGGGTGTTGATGAGTCCGAAGTAGATGGATGTGACGTCCACTCCGTCGGCGTGCAGCTCGGGTGCAACGCTGCGCAGCCACATGTCGAATGCCCCCTTCGAGGCCTGGTAGGCGCCCCACCGGGGGCCCGGCGGGGTGCGGACACCGACGCTCGAAACGTTTACGATGTGCCCGCTGCCGCGCCGCCGCATCTCCGGAACCAGTTCCAGCAGCAGCCGAATGGGGCCAAGGTAGTTGACGCCGATCGTGCGGTCGAAGTCGTGCGGTCGCTCGTACTGTTCGTGCAGCGACCGGCGGATCGACTTGCCCGCGTTGTTTACAACGATGTCCGGCGCGCCATGCTCGGCGCGGATGCGTTTCGCCAATTCGGCGACGGCGGCCTCGTCGCTGACGTCGGCCGGGTAGCTCACCGCATTCCCGCCGTCGGCGGCGATCGTCGCCTTGAGTTCGTCGAGTTTGTCCGCCGATCGGGCCGCGAGCAGCACGGTCGCTCCCGCCGAGGCGAGTTTGCGTGCGGTGGCCTCGCCTATGCCGAACGAGGCGCCAGTGACCAGCACGATCGCGCCCGACACCGCGTCATGCAATCGGTCGGGGTCGGATGCTCGCGGATGGTTCACGAGCATCCCGAGCACTATTCCGGCTGAGCTCACGAAGTGGGACTTCCCACGATGCCGCCTGATCAATCCTGGGCGTCACCGTGACGGTCAGCGGCGGGATGTCGTCACCGGTGTCGACGAGTAGCCCATGCCGCCGTACAGCTCGCCGCCGCAAAGACGGCCTCCAATCCTGTGGGGAACTCGGCGCAACCGTCGCCGCGAGGTTGATGGACTGACTGGGCACAAACCGGGCCGTGGCCGACGAAAAGCAGATAGCTTGCGGCCATGAAGGTCGCACGAGCAGTCGCCCCGGTCGCGGTGCTGGCCGCGGTCTTGGCCGGTTGCACGAAGCAACAGCCTCCCGCCCCGACGCCGACACCGACGCCGCCTCCCAAAGTGGCAAGCCAGATCGACCCACGATGGATGGGTTTCGACAAGATCCAGCCGTGGAACTGGGAGGACAGCGATCGCAAGATCACGAAGGATTTCCAGCAGTTCGGCTTCCGCCCGGCCGGTGAAACCGAGCTTCCCCGCGGCTGCAACGGCTGCGGTGAGCAGCCCGCGACCGCACGAGTGAGCATCTATGTGCCGGGCAAGGTCGATCCGGCTGATCCGCGGACGGGCCAGCCGGTCGGGGTGAGTGGCCGAGACGGTTTCTTCCGCCCCTCCGATGGATCGCAGGACGCGATCCTCACGTGGCAGTACGCGGACAACGCATGGGCGACAGTGCGCGGCACGACCACCGCCACAAGCAATGTCGACCGCCTGATGGAGCTGGCCCGCGCCTTGAGGCCCGACGATCGGACGCCCGTGCGGGTCCCGCTGAGCCTGGCGAATCTGCCCGCCACCATGCCGCTGGCGGAGGTGGGCACCGAACCCGCGCCGTATGGCACCACCCTGCTGTTCGGAGCGTGCGAACCGACCGGCATCCCGCCCGAGTGCACCGACAAGTCGGACCATTTGCGGGTGCAGATCTGGCAGGCGGACGGCTACAGCGGGCATATCAACGAGCAAAACGCGGTCGCCGTGAAGATCGGCGGAAAGGACGGCAAGTACGACAAACGATCGAGCGAGGCCGCCGTGCAGGTTCAGGCCGGCATGCTCGTCGTCTTCTCCCTCAGCGACTCAGAGGGATTCCCCAATGCGGCCGCCCAGCTCGAGGACATTCTCGCCAACGTCGCGTGGGCGCCGGATCCGGGCAACAAGGCGACCTGGCAAGCTGTCACCGACTGGACGAAATAGCCAAACAGCGCGATAGGTAGCGATCTATGCCTGGTATTTCCCAAATCGCATTAGGCGCTGCCCCGGTATTCGGTGGCGCGCTTCTCGGCGTCGCGGCCGGACAGATCAGAGGACCGGACTTCCGCGGCCAGATCAAGTCCGATCTCGAGCTGCTCGCACAACTTCCGCCTGAGGAAACAGAGCGCCGAGCCGCACTTCGGGCCACGATCGACCAACGCATCGACGATCTCGTCGCGGCGAACAACCGAAGCCGCGCGCTGCGGGCAGCCGCGGCAAGCTACGAGGGCAACTGGCGAGACATCGTGTTGTTCCTGTGCGCGTTGTTGTTCACCTACATCTGGTCCCAGAAACAACCTCACGGATCCAACTGGCTGCCCTTGCTGATCGCGCTCATCCTCGCGTGCGTGGTGACAGCGTTCTACGCATTCCGCGGCCTAAGCAGAGCTCTAGTCCAAGTGCTCCGCAGGCGATCGAACTAGTCCGGCAAGGCCGCCGCGAACAGCTGCTGCAGCGCCAGCCAATGGCGCTCCGCGGCTCTCGCGTCGTACGGCGCATTATCGGGTACCGCGAAACCGTGTCCAGCGGAATAGGTTTCGATCGTGTGCGCAACGCCGGCGGTTTCCAGGGCCTTCTCGAGGGTCTCCGCGTTATCGAGGGTGAAGCTGCCGTCGTTCTCCGCGGCAGCGACGTAGACGGTCGCTGTCATCTGGTCGGCGAGCAGGTGTGGGCTCTCGGGGCTGTCGGCCACCAGGCCGCCACCATGGATCGAACCAGCGGCGGCCACCCGCTCGGGAACCCGCCCCGCGACAACCAGAGACATCCGGCCGCCCATGCAGTATCCGCACACACCGAAGCGATCGCCTTTGACCTCGGGACGGCCCGCGAGGAAGTCGAAGAAGGCGACAGCATCGGCGGTCACCTTGTCGTTGGTCAGGCTGCCGATCATGCCGAACAGCCGCGCACGCTCGTCGGCGTCGCCGAACACCGTCACCATGTCGAACGGCTGCCAGTCGCCGTCGCGGTAGTACACGTCGGGCAGCAGCACCGCGAACCCGAAGCCGGCCAGGGTGTCGGCCATTTCCTGGAACGTCGGTCGCACCCCGCCGGCGTCGGGGAACATGACGACGCCATGCCACGGGCCGGTCCCGTTGGGTGTGTGAAGGGTGACTGGGCAGGAACCGTCAGGTGTCGTGACGGTCGCGGAGACGCTCGGCATGCTTCCGTTCTACTCGACCGCTCGCGAAGTAAGCTGACCGGCGTGCCGATCGCCACGCCCTACGAGGATCTGCTGCGATTAGTGATGAAGTCCGGCACGGCGAAATCCGACCGCACGGGCACTGGAACGCGAAGCCTGTTCGGTCAGCAGATCCGCTACGACCTGGCGGCGGGCTTCCCGCTGATCACCACAAAGCGGGTGCACCTCAAGTCGATCATCTACGAGCTCCTCTGGTTCTTGCGCGGCGACAGCAACATCGACTGGCTGCACCAGCATGGCGTCACCATCTGGGACGAATGGGCTTCGGAGACAGGCGATCTCGGGCCCATCTACGGCGTGCAGTGGCGGTCGTGGCCAACGCCGTCGGGCGAGCACATCGATCAGATCAGTGCGGCGCTTGAGCTTCTGCGCACCGACCCCGATTCGCGGCGGATCATCGTCTCGGCATGGAACGTGTCCGAGATCCCGCAGATGGCGCTACCGCCGTGCCACGCGTTCTTCCAGTTCTACGTTGCAGACGGGCGACTGAGTTGCCAGCTGTACCAACGCAGCGCCGACCTGTTCCTGGGTGTGCCGTTCAACATCGCCAGCTACGCGCTACTGACCCACATGATGGCCGCGCAGGCAGGGCTCGGGGTCGGGGAGTTCGTCTGGACCGGAGGCGACTGTCACATCTACGACAACCACGTCGAGCAGGTCACCGAGCAGCTCGGCCGCGATCCGCGACCATACCCTGAACTCGTTCTGGCCCAACGCGATTCGCTATTCGACTACACCTACGAGGACATCGTCATCCGCAACTACGATCCCCATCCTGCGATCAAGGCGCCTGTGGCCGTATGACGGGGCGTCCATCGTCGGCGACGGTGGGCCTGATCTGGGCTCAAACGACATCGGGAGTGATCGGCCGCGCCGGCGCCATTCCGTGGCATCTTCCCGAGGACCTTGCCCGCTTCAAGGAACTCACGCTGGGCCACACCGTCGTCATGGGCAGGCGGACGTGGGAATCGCTGCCGTCGCGGGTGCGGCCGTTGCCTGGTCGGCGGAATGTCGTACTCACCAGGCAAGCTGATTACGTGGCAGAAGGCGCCGATGTCATCACGTCGCTTAAAGATGCGTTCATCGACGGCGGCCGCGTCTGGGTGATCGGCGGTGCCGAGATCTATCCGCTGGCCCTGCCGCACGCCTACTGCTGCGAGGTCACCGAGGTCGATCTCGATCTGCCCCGCGAGGGCGACGACGCCGTCGCCCCGGTGCTCGACGAGGGCTGGCTGGGTACCGACGAGGACTGGCAGGTCAGCAAGGCCGGCCTGCGGTACAGGTTCAGCAGCTACATCCGCGTATGACGTCCCTGACGGCCGACCAGGCGAGGCGGGTCGCCGTTGCCGCCCAGGGCTTCACCGAACCGAAGCCGCAGGGCGCGGTCAATCGAAGCCATCTGCGGCGGTTGATATCGAGACTTCAAGTGCTGCAGCTTGATTCGGTGTCGGTTGCGGTGCGTGCGCACTACGCGCCGGTGTTCAGCCGGCTCGGCGTCTACGACCGCGCCGCCCTCGACCGTGCGGCGTGGAGTCACAGTTCTCGGTCCCCGCGACTGCTGGTCGAGTACTGGGCGCACGAGGCCGCGCTGATGGCCGTCGACGATTGGCCGCTGATGCGCTGGCGGATGCGCGAGTACCAGCACGGGCGATGGGGCAACGTCAAGAAGAACCCGAAGCTCGCCGAGAGCATCGTCGCCGCCGTCGGCGAACTCGGTCCAAGCACGGCCGGTCAGATCGAGGCGCACCTCGCCGCAAAACCCCGCGGACGCAAGGGCACGTGGTGGGACCGCAGCGACACCAAGTGGGTGGCCGAGGCGCTTTTTGCGTCAGGCGTCCTGACGACGGCGACGCGCGTGGGCTTCGCCCGCCATTACGACCTCACCGAGAATGTCCTGCCGCCCGAGGTGCTGGCGCGGCACATACCCGACGACGAGGCGGTCCGGGAGCTGACGTTGCGAGCGGCCACAGCATTGGGCGTGGGCACCGAGGCCGATATCCGCGACTACTTCCGGTTGTCACCGAAACAATCGAAAGCCGCGATCGCCGATCTGGTCGAGGAGGGGGAACTCGAGCGGGTCGACGTCGCCGGCTGGACTGCGCCCGCCTATCTGCGCGCCGGGCAGATCATTCCGCGCAGCCATCGGGGCACCGCGCTGCTGTGCCCGTTCGACCCGCTCATCTTCTTCCGGCCGCGCGTTGAGCGGGTGTTCGATTTCCGCTATCGCATCGAGATCTACACGCCTGCGCACAAACGCCAGTACGGCTACTACGTGTGGCCGTTCTTGCTCGACGGCAGGCTGGTCGGCAGGGTCGACCTCAAGGCCGAGCGCGCGGGCGACGCACTCGTGGTCGTCGGCGCATTCCTTGAGCCGAACGAGCGGCCGGCCCGCGTGGCCGCGGCGTTGGTTACCGAATTGACATCGATGGCTGCGTGGCTCGATCTGGGAAAAATCACCGTGGGCGAGCGCGGCGATCTGGTGGAGCCGCTGGCGCTGGCGCTGGACTGAGACGCACAGGCAGCTCAAAGCGATCGCCTCTACAGTGGGTGTAGTGGACGATCGTCCCAGAATGCAGCTGAACCGGAGAACATTCGTCGGCGCCTCCATCGCCGTCGGCGGCGCGGCCGCGGCCGGTCCATTGATCGCAGGTTGCTCCGACGAAAAGCCCCACGACGACAGCCAGTCGTCCGTCGTTCACATGAAAATCAACGGCCAGCAGCGTGAGATCACCGTCGACAATCGCACGTCGCTGCTGGACATGCTTCGCGAGCGGGCGGGTCTGCCTGGAACCAAGAAAGGCTGCGATCAGGGGGCTTGCGGCGCGTGCACCGTCCTCGTCGACGGTAAGCGGATCAACTCCTGTCTGACGCTGGCTGTGATGCACGACGGTGCCGCCGTCACCACCATCGAAGGGCTGGCCCAGGGCGGCCAGCTGCATCCTCTCCAGCAGGCGTTCATCGACGAGGATGCGTTCCAATGCGGCTACTGCACGTCAGGTCAGATCATGTCCGGCGTTGGGTGCATCGCGGAGAAGCACACCGGTTCGCCCGCCGAGATCCGGGAATGGATGAGCGGCAACATCTGTCGCTGCGGCGCCTACACCAACATCGTCAACGCGGTCGCGACCGCCGCCAAGGCCCGCTAGGCCTCATGTTTCCGTTCCGCTACTCCAAGGCGACCGACGAGCAGTCCGCGCTGGCGGCCGCCGCATCGGGCGCGCGTTACATCGCAGGGGGCACCACCCTGGTCGATCTCATGCGAGAAACGGTGGAGCGGCCGGACGCGGTCGTCGACATCAACGGCCTGCCGTACACCCAGATCGATCTGCAGCCGGGGAATCTGCGCGTCGGTTCACTCGTCCGGATGTCGGATCTGGCAGCGCATCCCGCTGTGCGACAACAGGTTCCGATGATCGCCCAGGCGCTGGAACTCAGCGCGTCGGCTCAACTGCGCAACATGGCGTCCATCGGGGGCAACCTGATGCAACGTCCGAGGTGCCTGTACTTCCGTGACGTTTCGGCGCAGTGCAACCGCCGTACGCCCGGCGCAGGCTGTGCGGCGATCGGGGGCCGCAACCGCACCCACGCGATCCTCGGCACCAGCGACCAGTGCGTCGCGACCCACCCGTCGGATCTCGCGGTGGTCCTCGTGGCGCTCGACGCCGCAGTTGTAGCGCGGGATCGTAACGGGGAAAGGCGGATTCCAGTGTCGGACTTCTTCCGCCAGCCCGGCAGCACACCGCAGAACGAACATGACCTGCGGCCAGGGGAGCTGATCGTGGCCGTCGACGTGCCGCTTGGTCCCGAAGCCCGGCGTTCCGGATATCTCAAGGTGCGCGACCGCGAGTCCTACGAGTTTGCGTTGACGTCGGCGGCCGTCGCGCTGGATATCAGCGGCGGTGTGATCCGTAGCGCGAGGGTCGCCGCGGGTGGCGTCGGGACGGTGCCGTGGCGGTTGCCCGCGGTCGAGAACGCGCTGCGGGGCAAGCCGCCCAGTCCCGACCTGTTCCGGGCTGCGGCCGCGCTGGCCGCAGACGGCGCAAAACCCTTGTCCGAGAATGGGTTCAAGGTAGAGCTAGTCAAGCGAACCGTCGAGAGGCAACTGAACACCGTCGCCGCGTTGCCGTGACGCACCCCGCTGGTCGCCGGCGAGCTGAAGGCTTCAGTTGAGCGGAATGGCGTTGTCGGCCTTCGAATCTTGGTAAGTCTGTGAGAGTTCATCGTATCGGCTGCGGATTCGCTGCCTCTGTTCTTGCAATGCGGCGCGCTGCGGCTCCGGCGTGGATTCGATGAGGTCAGTAATCGAGTACGACGTCCAGAACGCATTGCTTCGGCGGTATCCGCCGGGCTCGAGGCCGAACACTTCCTTCAGAATCCGCAGATCATGCGGGATGGCGAAACTGTCCCTCGAGTCCTCGTGGCTGTAGAAGTAGTAGTAGTTGTCAAAGCCGGTCCAGGTGATCGCAGACATGCAGAGCGTGCAGGGTTCGTGCGTGGTGAGGAACACAAGATCCTTGGTCGGCGGCCGCTCGGGCAGAGCGTAGAACTGGTTGAGGGTGCTTATTTCGCCGTGCAACAACGGATTCCCGATCTCGTTGTTCGTGCCTGCGACAACCAGCGACAGATCTGACTTTCGCAGAATCGCGGCGCCGAAGACCTTGTTTCCCTCCGCGACACCCCCTGCCGTCAGAGGCAGAATGTCGTATTCGATGACGTCGAGCAGAACAGGCGTGATCGTGTCGGCGGCGATAGCTGCTCCTAGGTCGTGTGCTCACTTACCTTGCGGGTAATCGACTTGCTCCCATGCTGCCACGACGATAGGGGCATGTCTGCCGAAAACGCGCGTCCGCCGGTTCTATTGATCCATGGCCTGTTCAGCAACCCCACGTTGATGGCCGACTGGGTGCAGCTCCTGGAATCGGCCGGATACACCTGCCACACGCCTGCGATGCCGGGGCACGAGCCCGTCGACCGTGATGTGCTGAGTCGAATCACGCTGTCGGACTACATCAATAGCGCGCTAGCGGCCTACGACGCGATTGACCGAGCGCCGATTGTGATCGGGCACAGCCTCGGAGGCCTGATCGCCCAACACATTGCCGCTGCGCGGAACCCGCGAGCAGCCGTGCTGCTGGCCCCGGTGCCGCCGGGCGTGCTGTGGCCGCAACTGCGTTCACTGCCACGCCTGTTTCCGCTCATGCCAAGCCTGCTGGCCGGGCGTCCAGTGCGGCCGTCAAATGCGACGTTTCGCGCGATCCCGCTGAACGGCCTTGCCGACGACGAGAAAACGGCGATCATCGCCAGGTTCGTGCCGGACTCGGCGCTCGTCTTCAGGTCGATGAGCTTGGGCACACGCGACACCAGGGTGGACGCCAAGTCGGTGTCGTGTCCCGTGCTGTGCGTCAGCGGCGGCGTCGACCGCAACGTCGCGCACTGGATCTCGCGGCGGATCGCGCGCAGGTACGGCGCCGAGCACCATCATCATCCGGGGTTGCCGCACTGGATCGTCGCGCGTTCAGCGTTGACACAGGTGGCGCCGCCTGTGCTGAGTTGGCTCGACGCGGCGCTGCGGGAGAGGCGTGTTGTCGCGGGCTAGGGTGGGCGCGTGGCTGAGACCGCGCCGCTTCGGGTGCAACTGATCGCCCAGACGCAGTTCCTGGCACCGCCGGACATCCCGTGGAGCACCGACGCGGACGGGGGACAGGCGCTGACCGAGTTCGCGGGCCGGGCGTGTTACCAGAGCTGGTCGAAGCCGAACCCGAAGACAGCGACGAACGCCTCCTACCTGCGTCACATCATCGACGTCGGGCACTTCTCCGTGCTCGAACACGCGTCGGTGTCGTTCTACATCACCGGCCTGTCGCGGTCCTGCACCCACGAGCTGATCCGGCATCGGCACTTCTCGTACTCGCAGCTGTCCCAGCGGTTCGTCCCCGAGGCCGACTCGCAGGTGGTGCTGCCCCCGGGCATGGAGGACGACCCTGAGGTGCAAGAGCTGTTCCTCGCGCACGCCGACGCCAGCCGCGAGGCGTACACCACGCTGCTGGCCAAGCTCGAGGACAAATTCGCAGGTGAACCCAACGCCGTCCTGCGGCGCAAGCAGGCGCGCCAGGCGGCCCGGGCGGTGCTGCCCAATGCCACCGAAACCCGCATCGTCGTGACCGGCAATTACCGTGCGTGGCGCCATTTCATCGCGATGCGAGCCAGCGAGCACGCCGACGTGGAGATCCGCCGGCTGGCGATCGCCTGCCTGAGGCAACTCGACGACCTCGCGCCTGCGGTTTTCGACGACTTCGAGATCGCGACGCTGGCCGATGGCACCGAGGTGGCTACCTCTCCGCTTGCAACAGACGTTTAGGCGAACCAAAAAACGTTAGGCAGCCCAGGTAATCTAGGAACCCGTGAGTACCAGCGGAATGGATGTCGGCGCGCGACTTGGCACAGTTCTGACCGCGATGGTGACGCCGTTCAAGGCCGACGGTTCGCTGGATACCGACGCCGCCGCCCGGCTCGCCGCCCATTTGGTCGATTCGGGCTGCGACGGCCTGGTTCTCTCTGGCACCACAGGCGAATCGCCGACCACCTCCGATGACGAGAAGCTCGCGTTGCTGCGGGCGGTGTTGGACGCCGTCGGTGACCGCGCCCGGGTGATCGCAGGGGCCAGCACCTACGACACCGCGCACAGTGTGTCGCTGGCCACGGCGTGTGAGGCCGAGGGTGCGCACGGTCTTCTCCTCGTCACCCCGTATTACTCGCGGCCGTCGCAGGCCGGGTTGCTTGCCCACTTCACGGCCATCGCCGATGCGGTGTCCGTGCCGATCCTGCTGTACGACATTCCGCCGCGGTCCGTTGTCCCGATCGAGTCCGACACCATCCGCACGCTTTCGCAGCACCCCAACATCGTCGGTGTGAAGGACGCCAAGGGCGATCTCAACGCCGGTGGTGTCCTGATGGCCGAGACTGGGCTTGCCTTCTACTCCGGCGACGATGCGGTCAATCTGCCGTGGCTGGCGATGGGAGCCACGGGCTTCGTCAGCGTCTGGGGTCATGTGGCCGCGAGTCAGCTGCGAGACATGTTGGCGGCGTTCAATTCTGGCGATATCGCCACAGCACGCAAGATCAATGTCACGCTCGCACCGCTGGCCGACGCGCAGGCGCGCCTCGGGGGCGTGACGATGTCCAAGGCGGGTTTGCGTCTGCAGGGCATCGAGGTCGGCGAACCACGGTTGCCGCAGGTGCCTGCGACCGCCGATCAAGTCGAAGCGCTCGCCGCTGACATGCGCGCGGCCGCGGTACTTCATTGATAGGCCAGGATCTCAAGCCTCCAGAACCCCTGGAGGCCGGTGCCCTGCGAGTCACCGCGCTTGGCGGCATAAGCGAAATCGGCCGGAACATGACCGTTTTCGAGCATCTCGGCCGGCTGCTGATCGTCGACTGCGGTATCTTGTTCCCGGGCCACGACGAGCCGTCGGTCGACTTGATTCTCCCCGACATGCGGCACGTCGAGAACCGGCTCGACGAGGTCGAGGCGCTGTTGCTCACCCACGCGCACGAGGACCACATCGGTGCCATCCCGTATCTTCTCAGGCTGCGTCCCGACATTCCCGTGGTCGGTTCGAAATTCACACTGGCGCTGGTGGCGGAAAAATGCCGTGAGCATCGGATCAAGCCGGTGTTCGTCGAGGTCGCTGAAGGCTCCCGCACCTCTCACGGCGTGTTCGAGTGCGAATTCTTCGCCGTCAACCATTCGATACCTGACGCGCTGGCCATCGGGATCCGTACCGGCGCGGGCACCGTGCTGCACACCGGCGACATAAAGTTCGACCAATTGCCTCTGGATGGCCGTCCCACCGATCTGCCCGGCATGTCACGGCTGGGTTTCACAGGAGTCGACCTGCTCCTGGTGGACTCGACGAACGCAGAACTGCCCGGGGTCGGCCCGTCGGAAAGCGAGATCGGTCCCTCGCTGCACCGGCTGATCCGCTCGGCGGACGGTCGAGTGATCGTAGCCTGCTTTGCCTCGAATGTCGCTCGGGTGCAACAGATCATCGACGCATCGGTATCACTGGGCCGGCAGGTGGCGTTCGTCGGCCGATCGATGGTGCGCAACATGGGCATCGCCCGCGAGCTCGGATTCCTGAAGGTGGCCGACGACGACGTCATCGAGATCGGCGCCGCGGAGATGATGGCTGCCGAACGGGTGGTTCTGATCACCACCGGCACTCAGGGCGAACCGATGTCGGCGTTGTCGCGGATGTCGCGCGGCGAGCACCGCAGCATCACGCTCACATCAGGTGACCTGATTGTGTTGTCGTCCTCGCTGATTCCGGGTAACGAGGAAGCGGTGTACGGGGTCGTCGACGCCCTGTCCAAGATTGGCGCCAGGGTGGTGACCAACAACCAAGTGCGCGTGCATGTCTCGGGACACGCGCATGCCGGGGAGTTGCTGTTCCTGTACAACGGGGTTCGGCCACGCAACGTGATGCCTGTGCACGGCACGTGGCGGCACCTGCGCGCCAATGCCGCGCTCGCGGCGAAGGCCGGAGTGCCCGAGGAGTCAATTCTACTGGCGGAGAACGGCGTCAGCGTCGATCTGGTCGCCGGTCGCGCGCGGATTTCGGGAGCCGTCCCGGTCGGCAAGATGTTCGTCGACGGGCTCGTGCTCGGGGATGTCGGCGACGCGACGCTGGGAGAGCGGCTGATCCTGTCGTCGGGGTTCGTCGCGATCACGATTGTCCTGCAACGGGGGACGGGCCGGCCCGTTGTCCCGGCGCACCTGTATTCCCGCGGTTTTTCCGAGGACCCCAAAGCGCTCGAATCCGCGGCCCGCAAGGTCGATCAGGAGTTGGAAGTACTTGCCGCCGAACGGGTCACAGAGCCCTCGCGCATTGCGCAGGCCGTGCGTCGAACGGTCGGCAAGTGGGTGGGGGAGACCTACCGTCGCCAGCCGATGATCGTGCCGACCATCATCGAGATCTAGGGTTTCTCCGCGTAGACGAACCATTCGAGCTCGGACGCGGCGATATCGCGCTGAGCCGGTCTGATGTAGTGCTCCGACATGTACTCCGGGCCGGCCTGCTCGATCATCCGCCAACCGAAGCCTTCGAGAAAGTCCGCCACGTCCTCCGGCCGCATGCCGAATTTCCACACCTTCCTACGTTGCCGGAAACGCTTGTACAACAAGGTCGCCCCGTACATGTTCAACCCGTCGATGAACTCCTTGCGGACATAGGTCAACACCAGACGACTCCCGGACGGGACACCCCGCAGCGCAGTGAATGTCGCTCTGACCGCGTCCTCGGTCAGGTATTGCGTGACGCCTTCCCAGACGAAGAACGTGCGGGCTCCAGCGGAATAGCCATGCTGCGTCAACGCGCCCAACAAGTCGTCGCGCTCGAAGTCCAAGGGCACCAAGTGAACCGAGCGGGGAAGGACATCGAACACTCGGCGCAGGACGTCTTTCTTGCGTTCGATGTTGACTGACAGGTCGACTTCGAAGACGGGAATGTCGGATCGTCGGGACAGCTGGTAGGCCCGAGTGTCCATGCCCGCGCCGAGAACGACCACGGCGTCGATGCTCTCCAGCGCCTCAGCGAGTTTGTCATCGATGTATCGCTTGCGGCCCGCCACGACGGCCCACGAGCCCGGCACCACCCGTTCACCGGCCGAGATCGTCAGGCGACGCAGCGGCGGCCACCGCATGGCGCGGACTATCGCGCGTTGACCGGCAGGCAGAAACGACAACGCGAGCTCGTCGTCGACCAGGCGGCGCTGGCGGTTCGTACTGTTCGATGGCCACCTGAACCATCGGACCGTAGGCGGTCTGCGCGGCGGGATTTCGCGCCATCGTCAGCGCTTGTTGAGGTATCCGGCGTCGACGGGCAGTGCCACCCCGGTGATGTACCTCGCCGCGTCGGATACCAGCCACGCCACGGCGTTAGCGACGTCGTCGGGCTCCAGCACCTGCACTGGCAGCGCATTTCCCAGGTCTTGCGGCGCGTCGGAGGCATACAGGTCGGCCAACCAGTTACGGATGAACTCGTTGTTGATCATCGGCGTGTCCACCCCGGCAGGATGCAGCGAGTTGACCCGAATGCTGTACGGCGCCAGATGGTTTGCGTACACCCTCATGAGCCCGACCATCCCGTGCTTGGCCGCGGCGTAGCCGATCGACCCGGCGTCGGGACTGCCGACACCCGCCAGCCCGGCCGCTGAACTGATGAGCACGATCGACCCGCCGTTGCCCTGTTCGACCAATGTGCGCTTGGTGGCCTCGACGGTGTTGTGTGCGCCGGTGAGATTGACGTCGATCACGTCGCGCCAGCCTTCCTCACCGGCCTGCATCGGGGCGATCCCGGCGTTGGCGATCACGATGTCCAACCGTCCGAGCTGGTCGAGCCCTGCACTCAGCGCCGTGCGCAACGAATCCAGCTCGCGGACATCCGCCTGCGAAGCCACAATCCGGCTGCCCACTTCCTCCACGAGCTTCACCGTCGCCGCCAGATCGTCGGCAGTTGCCATCGGGTAAGGGACGGAAGCGATCTGGTCACACAGGTCGACCGCGATGATGTCAGCGCCCTCCGACGCCAGCTTCACCGCATGAGCCCGGCCCTGGCCGCGCGCGGCGCCGGTGATGAAGGCGACCTTGCCGTCGAGAGTGCCAGTCATCAGGGACGCAGCTGACCCTTGCTCGGATCGCCGGCGACCACGGGCTGCAGCATCTTGATGTCCGGCGCTCCGTCGAGGTGATCGCCCACCTCGCCGAACATCGTCGTGACACCGGGCGCCGCGCTGTGAGCCTTCAGTGCGTCGGCATCGGCCCACTGTTCGACGAAGACGAACGTGCCGTTCGTTTCGTGCAGAGCGTAGAGCTCGCAGCCCGGTTCCTCGTGTACTGCGTCGACGGCCCGTTTGCACGCATCGCGCACGGTGTCCACGGATTCGGGCTTGGCGGTAAAGGTGGCGACGACGACGATGGGCATGCGTTCTCAGCTCCTTCGATGAGGTGGAATCGCTTCACCGTATCCGTCAGACAGATGAACCCGGCCTGCCCCTCGCCGAAATTCACGTTATGTAGAAGAAGTGCGAGTAGCCGCCCGCATAACGTGAATCTCGGCGAGTGCTGCCACCAACAGCGAGTGACCAGTGTGGCGAATGGTGCGAATGTGGCCATTGCGACTAGGCTTGCCACCATGCCAAGCAAGACCGCCGCGCGCTCAGGAAGCCGAACGTCCAGGTCAAGGGGCAGTTCACGGAGCAACCCGCGGTCGGCGCCGCGTCGGAAGCCCGTCAAAAGGCGCAAATCGTCTGGCGGCGGGATTTCGGCTGGGGCGGTCGCGGTGGGCCGGGGCGCTCGTGCCGCATGGTTGATGGTGGCCAGGAGTGCCGGGTCGGCCGCGCGTTCGGTGGGTCGCGCCCGGGAGATCGAGCCTCACCACCGGCGCGACGGGATCGCGCTCGCGCTCCTGGGGTTGTCCGTGTTGATCGCCGCCAGCTCCTGGGCCGACGCTGCGCGGCCCGTGGGGCAGTGGGTGGACACGGCCCTTCGGATACTCGTGGGCTCCGGCGTAGTGCTGGTGCCGCTCGTCGCGATCACTGTGGCCGTCCTGTTGATGCGCACCGAGCCCGACCCGGAAGCGCGGCCACGGCTGGTATTGGGAGCCGCGATGGTCACATTGTCGGCGCTTGGGCTGTGGCATCTGTGGGCCGGTTCGCCTGTCACACCGGAGGGCCGGCAGCACGCAGGCGGTTTCGTCGGCTTCGTGATCGGCGGTCCGCTCTCCGACGGTGTCACCGCATGGATTGCGGCCCCGCTGTTGTTCATTGGCGTGCTTTTCGGCGTTCTGCTGCTATCCGGGACGACGGTGCGTGACGTGCCTGCGACGGTGCGCGCGATGTTCGGGGTCGGCGCACTGGGCGCGTCGCCGGCCTACGCCGACGACGGCTATTTCGACGACGAGGCCCAGGCATGGAGCACAGATCCGCACGACGACTATCCACCTGACGACGACGCGCCGACGACGCCGGAGCTGTTGGTGGAGGAACCACCGGTCGACGTCAAACCCGCACGGCGCGCGCAGAAACCGGCCCGCTCGCAGCCGACGGGCAAAGAGCCGGCCACTGTGGATCGCGTCGTCGAAGGCCCGTACTCGCTGCCGTCGCTGGACTTGCTGATCGCCGGTGACCCGCCGAAGAAGCGTGGTGTGGGCAACAGTCACATGGCCGACGCGATCTCATCGGTTCTGACGCAGTTCAAGGTCGACGCGGCGGTCACGGGATGCACGCGAGGCCCGACGGTGACCCGCTACGAGGTCGAGCTGGGGCCGGGCGTCAAGGTCGAAAAGATCACCCAGCTGCAGAGGAACATCGCGTACGCGGTCGCCACCGAGAGCGTCCGCATGCTGGCCCCCATCCCGGGCAAGTCGGCTGTCGGCATCGAGGTACCCAATATCGACCGGGAGATGGTTCGGCTCGCCGACGTGTTGACCGCTTCTGCAACCCGCCGCGACCACCATCCGCTGGTGGTCGGGCTGGGCAAAGACATTGAGGGCGATTTCATCTCGTGGAACCTCGCCAAGATGCCGCATCTGCTCGTCGCCGGCTCGACGGGGTCGGGCAAGTCCAGCTTCATCAACTCGATGCTGGTCTCGCTGCTGGCGAGGGCGACCCCGGACGAAGTCAGGATGATCCTGATCGATCCGAAGATGGTCGAACTCACGCCGTACGAAGGCATTCCGCATCTGATCACCCCGATCGTCACTCAGCCGAAGAAGGCCGCGGCTGCGCTCGCGTGGCTTGTCGAGGAGATGGAACAGCGGTACATGGACATGCAGGCCTCACGCGTGCGCCACATCGACGACTTCAACGCCAAGCTCAAGTCCGGCGAGATCACCACGCCGCTGGGCAGCCAACGCGAATACCGGCCCTACCCCTACGTGGTCGCGATCGTCGACGAGCTCGCCGACTTGATGATGACCGCGCCTCGCGATGTCGAGGACGCGGTCGTGAGGATCACGCAGAAGGCCAGGGCCGCGGGCATCCACCTCGTGCTCGCCACCCAGCGCCCGTCGGTCGACGTGGTGACGGGTCTGATCAAGACGAATGTGCCGTCACGATTGGCGTTCGCCACGTCATCGCTGATCGACAGCCGCGTCATTCTCGACCAGCCGGGCGCCGAGAAGCTGATCGGTATGGGCGACGGCCTCTTCATGCCGATGGGCGCGAACAAGCCGGTCCGCTTTCAGGGCGCCTATATCAGCGACGACGAGATTTACGCGGTCGTCGCCGCCTGCAAGGACCAGGCGGAGCCCCAGTACACCGACGGCGTCACGTCCACCAAGCCCACCGGCGAGCGCACCGACGTCGATCCGGACATCGGCGACGACATGGACGTCTTCCTGCAGGCCGTCGAGTTGGTGGTCTCCAGCCAGTTCGGCTCCACGTCGATGCTGCAGCGCAAGCTGCGGGTCGGATTCGCCAAGGCCGGCAGGCTGATGGACTTGATGGAGACGCGAGGCATCGTCGGACCGAGTGGAGGTAGCAAGGCGCGCGAGGTGCTGGTCAAGTCCGACGGACTCGCGGCGACACTGGCCTCGATCCGCGGTACCGGCGGCGCAGGGGATGAGTGACGTCTAGAGCATCAACAGCATTCGCGAATTGCCGAGGATATTCGGCTTCACGTAACTGAGGTCGAGAAACTCCGCGACGCCGGTGTCATACGAGCGGCACATCTCCTCATAGACCTCTGCGGTGACGGGAGTGCCCTCGATCTCGACGAACCCGTGCAGTTTGAAGAACTCGGTTTCGAAGGTCAGCACAAACACGCGCTGCAGCTGGAGTTCGCGTGCCACTTGAAGAAGCCGGTCGACGATCGCGTGGCCGACGCCGTGCCCTTTGACGGCCGGGTGCACTGCCACTGTGCGCACTTCGCCGAGGTCGGACCACATGACATGTAAAGCGCCGCAGCCGATCACCTCGTCGTCGAGTTCGGCGACCCAGAATTCCTGGACTGCTTCGTAAAGCGTCACGAGGTTCTTTTCCAAAAGGATTCTGCCGGCGTAGTAGTCGACAAGGCTCTTGATGGCCGGGATGTCCGATGTTCGGGCGCGCCGGATCAGCAACCGCTTGTCGCGGTTTTCGGGCGGCGGTGACCCCTCCGGGAACGGGGAATCGGTCACAGGGCACACGACCTGCACAGTATCGGTACCATCCGAACCGACCGGCAACCCGTATTCTGATGCCGTGCCAGCGCCTTCCCCGCGAGACCCGGCGGCTGTGACCCCGTCGCAGACTGCGCGGCTGGTCAACGTCGCGAATGCGTTGACAATTCTCCGATTGGTGTTGGTGCCGGTCTTCCTTGCCGCGCTGTTCGCCGATGGCGGGCACGAAACCCGCTGGCGGATTGCCGCTTTCGTTGTGTTTGCGGTCGCCATGATCACCGATCGCTTCGACGGAGCGTTGGCCCGCAGCTACGGGATGGTCACCGAGTTCGGCAAGCTCGTCGACCCCATCGCGGACAAGGCGCTGCTGTGCGCGGCGCTGATCGGGCTGTCGCTGCTGCACGAGCTGTGGTGGTGGGTGACCGTGGTGATCCTCGTGCGCGAGATCGGCGTCACGGTGCTGCGGTTCGCGGTGCTGCGCCGCGGCGTCATTCCGGCAAGCCACGGAGGCAAGCTCAAGACGCTGGTGCAGGCGATCGCGATCGGTTTGTTCATCCTGCCGCTGTCGGGTGCCTGGCACACCGCCGCGACCGTCGTGATGGCCATTGCGGTCGTGCTGACGGTCGTTACCGGCATCGACTATGTGGTCCAGGCGGTCAGGGGCACCCAGAGGCAGCCTGCCGCCGAGTCGTGAGCCGGGAACCATCTCGCCTGTGGCTGACGTTGCCACTAGGTAGGGTTTTCAGCCAGTGAAGGAGTACATCATGGCAGCGTTGCTGCGCGAGGTGATCGGCGATGTGCTTCGCCGGGCCCGCACGTCGCAGGGGCGGACCCTGCGTGAGGTTTCCGATTCAGCGCGAGTGAGTCTGGGCTATCTGTCAGAGGTGGAACGCGGTCGTAAGGAGGCCTCGAGCGAACTGCTGACGGCGATCTGCGGCGCGCTGGCAGTACCGCTGTCCGAGGTGCTGACCGTTGCTGGGCGGCAACTGGCGAAGCAGGAGCTCCGGCAGGAGGCCTCGGCGGCGATGAGCCGCTTGCGCGAAGAGCAGAGTGCACAGCACATTGATGTGGCCACCAAGGTCGTCATCCCGCCGGTCGTCTCAATGGCCGTTGCCTGACCCGGTGCGCGGGGAGTACCTGACCAGATAAATTGGGCACGACGCGCACGTTAGTTCGGCACACCGACTAGAAGACACGAAGGCGGAAGCAACTCATGGCCAATCCGTTCGTCAAGGCCTGGAAGTACTTGATGGCGCTGTTCTCCTCGAAGGTCGACGAATACGCCGATCCGAAAGTGCAGATTCAGCAGGCCATCGAGGACGCGCAGCGCCAGCACCAGGCGCTGAGCCAGCAGGCCGCACAAGTCATCGGCAACCAGCGCCAGCTCGAGATGCGCCTCAACCGCCAGCTCGCCGACATCGAGAAACTGCAGGTCAATGTCCGTCAGGCGTTGACCCTGGCCGACCAGGTGACGGCTCAGGGCGACGCGGCCAAGGCGACGGAGTACACCAACGCCGCGGAGGCGTTCGCCGCCCAGCTCGTCACGGCGGAGCAGAGCGCAGAAGACCTCAAGGGCCTGCATGATCAGGCGCTGCAGGCCGCCGGGCAGGCCAAGAAAGCCGTCGAGCAGAACGCGATGATGCTGCAGCAGAAGATCGCCGAACGCACCAAGCTTCTCAGCCAGCTGGAGCAGGCGAAGATGCAGGAGCAGGTCAGTGCGTCGCTGCGGTCGATGAGCGATCTGGCCGCCCCGGGCAATACGCCCAGCCTCGACGAGGTCCGCGACAAGATCGAGCGCCGCTACGCCAATGCGCTGGGATCAGCTGAGCTTGCCCAGAACTCCGTACAGGGCAGGATGATGGAAATTCAGCAGGCCAGTGTGCAGATGGCCGGACACTCACGGCTCGAGCAGATTCGCGCATCCATGCGCGGTGAGGCGTTGCCTGCCGGCGGCACCGGTACGACGGCGACGCCCACACCCGCCGCTCCGGCAGAACAACCTGCGCCGCACAACCCGATCAGTCAGCCATAGGACGCGGCAGTGGCGGTGAAAGCACAGGCCATGAGCCTGCTGCAGCGCGGCATCGGCACTGCCAGCGAATACGCTGATTTGGCTGCTCACACGATGCGCCGGGCCTCCGATCCGCGGGCCAAGCTGTTGCGTAAGCGCCGCTGGGCGCTGAGGTTGAGCTTGTTTTTGACGGTCGCCTGCGGGTTCTGGTCGCTGGTCACCCTGTTGCTGGCGACGTGGAACATCCCGGCGTGGGCGCTGATCATTCCCGGCGCAATCGCGGCCGGGGCGGCGTGGCTGGCCACGCTGTCGTGGCTTCGCTTCCGCTGGTTGCGGAAAGAGCCGCTGCCAGCGGCGCGCCCGGGGGTCGTGCGCAAGCTGCCGCCCGCCGGCTCGGCGGCCCGCGAACCGATGACCGCGCTCGCGGCCGCCGAAACTGCGATGTTCTCTCTGCTTGGTGTCATCGAACGTGCTCAGCTGTTGCCGAACACCGAGATTCGGGAAGTCACGCACGCAGCCAACGCCGTCGCTCAGACGATGTCTGCGACGGCAACAGACATCGCGTCGATGGAGAAGGCCATGCGGGCCACCCCGTCGTCGCGTAGTTCACTGGCGTCGACGGTCAAAGCGTTCGCCGCGCAGCTCGACCAGGGGGTGCGGCAGTACAACGAAATGGTCGATGCTGCAGCGCAATTGGTGTCGACATCAAGCTCACCGATGTCGCGTCAGCAGTACCGCAACGAGCTGACCGGTGCCACGGACCGTCTGCTGGGCTGGGCGCAGGCGTTCGAGGATCTGACCCCGGCGCGGCGGCTGATCGGCTAGAGCGACCGCCGAAGAGCCGGTATCGCGATTGCGAACAACGCGCGGACGCTGCTCTTGAGCATGTCGAGAAAGTCGAAGTAGTCCCGCCATAGCGTGATTCGGCCGTCTCTGACCTCGAACACTCCGCATACCCAGAAGGCGGGTGCAAACGGACCGAATCTGATCACATCTGTGCGCTCGGTGAGCACTGCGGACCCTTCGGTGGCGATGCGGTGGATCTTCACGTCGAAGCCCGAGTTCGGCCGGTCCAGACCCCGCATCATCTTCATCGTCCGCTGCCGACCGCGGATGGTCGGCAGGCCGACGTTCTGGTAGACGAGGTCGTCGTCGAGTGCGGCGTCCGCAACGTCGAAGTCCTTGTCACGTAGTGCGTAGAGAAAGGTCTCGACGACACGCGCATTGTCCGTTGTCACTGATTGCTGGGGCAGCTGGTCGGTCATGCTGGCCAGCGTAGTGACGTTGGGGTGTGGCAGGGTAGGCCGGTGCGTGTGGCCGTGGTGGCCGGGCCGGATCCTGGGCACTCGTTTCCGGCGATTGCGCTGTGCCTGAAGTTCTTGGCCGCCGGCGACCAGCCGACGTTGTTGACCGGCGTTCAATGGCTCGACACCGCCCGAGCCGCCGGTCTCGAGGCCGTCGAACTGCTCGGCCTCGACCCGATCGGTGTGGACGACGACCGCGACGCCGGCGCGAAGATCCATCACCGCGCGGCGCGAATGGCCGTGGAGAATGCGCCGCAGTTGCGTGCGCTGGCCCCGGACCTGATCGTGTCCGACGTCATCACCGCGTGCGGAGCCCTTGCCGCCGAGATCATCGATCTGCCTTGGGTGGAGCTTAACCCGCACCCGCTCTACCTTCCATCAAAAGGGTTGCCGCCCATCGGAAGTGGGCTTGCGCCGGGTGTGGGGCTGCGCGGCCGGCTACGAGACATCGTCATGCGCCGGCTCACCGCCCGTTCGTGGCGTGAGGGCCTTCGGCACAGGGCGGCGGCCCGGGTCGGTGTCGGGTTGCCGCCAACGGGCGTCGAGCCGTTGCGCCGGTTGATCGCGACGTTGCCCGCCTTGGAGGTACCGCGGCCCGACTGGCCGGCTGAGGCTGTGGTTGTCGGACCGCTGCACTTCGAGCCGACCCAGGCCCAGCTCTCGCTGCCGCCTGGCGACGGACCCGTCGTCGTCGTCGCGCCGTCGACGGCAACCACCGGCGCGCGCGGCCTGGTGGAGACGGCGCTCGAGGAGCTGGTGCCCGGAACGACGTTGCCCGATGGCGCGCGGATCGCCGTGTCGCGGCTCGACGGCGACGCGACGGCGGTGCCGCCGTGGGCGGTCGACGGATTGGGGCGCCAGGACGCACTCCTGTCCTGTGCCGACGTCGTCGTCTGCGGAGGAGGCCATGGCATGGTCGCCAAGACGCTGCTGGCGGGAGTTCCGATGGTGGTGGTGCCGGGTGGCGGTGATCAGTGGGAGATCGCGAATCGTGTTGTGCGACAGGGAAGCGCGCGGTTGATCCGGCCACTTACCGTCGAGGCATTGGTCGCGGAGGTGACGGAGGTGCTCTCGACATCGCGGTACCGCGACGCCGCCCGCAGGGCCGGCGCCAGCGCTGATAACGTCGCCGATCCGGTACAGGTGTGCCACGACGCGCTCGCGTAGCTTGGGCGCCATGCGGCTGACGGAATTCCGCGAACTCGTCACCGGGCGGTTCGGCGCCGCATACGGAGCGTCGGTGTTGGCCGACCATGTACTGACCAATCTCGGAGGCCGGACGGCGAACGAGGCGATCGAGGACGGCGTCGACCCGCGCGACGTGTGGCGTGCGCTGTGCGTCGATTTCGACGTGCCGCGCGACCAGTGGTAGCGAACTCAGGGAATTAGTACTACCGCGTGTAGTTGATCCGTACTACCCTTAGTAGTAGGAGGGCAGGCGGATGAGCCTCACACTGAGCGGCAGAGTGGCCGAACAGGCTGACGAGCGATATCACCTCGCCGCTGGCGTGAAGCGCCAGATCAACAAGGTGTTCCCGACCCACTGGTCGTTTCTTCTGGGCGAGATCGCGCTGTACTCGTTCATCGTCCTGCTGATCACCGGTGTCTACCTCACGCTGTTCTTCGACCCGTCGATGACCGAGGTCACCTACAACGGGGTCTACCAGCCACTGCGCGGGGTGCAGATGTCGCGCGCGTACGAGAGCGCGCTGAACATCAGCTTCGAGGTGCGCGGCGGGCTGTTCGTGCGACAGATGCACCATTGGGCCGCACTGTTGTTCGCGGCGTCGATCATGGTGCACCTGGCGCGCATCTTCTTCACCGGCGCGTTCCACAAGCCGCGAGAGGCCAACTGGGTGATCGGCTCGGTGTTGCTGATCCTGGCGGTGTTCGAGGGCCTGTTCGGCTATTCGCTGCCTGACGACTTGCTGTCGGGTGTCGGCGTGCGGGCCACGCTGTCGTCAATCACGTTGAGCATCCCGGTGATTGGTACGTGGCTGCACTGGGCGCTGTTCGGCGGCGACTTCCCCGGTCAGATCCTGCCGCGGCTGTACGTCATCCATGTGTTGTTGTTTCCGGCGATCATGTTGGCGCTCATCGGCATTCACCTCGCGCTGGTGTGGTATCAGAAGCACACCCAGTTCCCGGGCGCTCGGCGCACCGAACGCAACGTGGTCGGCGTGCGAATCGTGCCGGTGTTCGCGGTGAAGTCCGGCGCGTTCTTTGCCATGGTCGTCGGGATTCTGGGCCTGATGGGCGGGCTGCTACAGATCAACCCGATCTGGCAGATGGGGCCGTATCAGCCCGCTCACATATCTGCGGGCTCGCAGCCGGACTTCTACTTGATGTGGACAGAAGGTTTCCTGCGGGTCTGGCCGGCGTGGGAATTGAACCTCGGCCGGTATACGGTGCCCGCGCCGTTCTGGGCGGTGCTGTTCATCGGCACGGTGTTCATCCTGCTGATGGCCTGGCCGTTCATCGAGCGCCGGGTGACCGGTGACCGGGCTCACCACAACCTGCTACAGCGGCCACGGGATGTGCCGGTGCGCACGGCAATTGGCGCGATGGCGATCGCCTTCTACATGGTGCTGACGTTGAGTGCGATGAACGACATCATCGCTTTGAAGCTGCACATCTCGCTGAACGCGATGACGTGGATCGGCCGTATCGGCATGGTGGTGGTGCCGCCGCTTGTCTATTTCGTGGCTTATCGGTGGGCGATCGCGCTGCAGCGCAGTGACCGCGAGGTGCTCGAGCACGGAATGGAAACCGGCATCCTCAAGCGGCTGCCGCACGGTGCCTACGTCGAATTGCACCAGCCACTGGCGGCTGTGCCGCTGGACTACCAGGGTGCGCCGGTGCCCAAGCGGCCGAACAAGCTGGGGCTGGGTGGCGCGCCGGGCAGCGGTTCCCTGCTGCGCGCCGATCCGCCCGACGAGCAGCGGGCGTTGGCAGCGCTGGGGAAGCGTCGGGAAAGCGGATAACGCGCCTCGGCCGCTGTTGCTCTTCGCGCAAGCGCTCATCGGCGTGTCAACTTGAATCGAACACGTGTTCGTCTAATGTGGTCGGCATGCGGCGGCGCGATGACCAGGGCGAGCGGAGCGACGGGAAAAGCACACGTCAGATCCACTTGTCGGTGGGTGTCTCTAGCGTCACGGCCAACTGATCGAAACCTCGATCAATCGAACACCACTACTTGAGAGGCAACACTCATGACGCAGGCACCTGACCGCGACAAGGCTCTCGAGCTGGCGATGGCCCAGATCGAGAAGGCGCACGGCAAAGGATCGGTGATGCGCCTCGGCGACGAGGTGCGTCAGCCCATTTCCGTCATCCCCACCGGATCGATCGCGCTGGACGTGGCGCTGGGCATCGGCGGACTGCCGCGGGGCCGGGTCGTCGAGATCTACGGCCCGGAATCCTCGGGCAAGACCACCGTGGCGCTGCACGCGGTGGCCAACGCGCAGGCCGCCGGCGGCATCGCGGCGTTCATCGACGCCGAGCACGCGCTCGACCCGGACTACGCCCAGAAGCTCGGGGTGGATACCGACTCGCTGCTGGTGTCTCAGCCCGACACCGGCGAGCAGGCGCTTGAGATCGCCGACATGCTGATCCGGTCCGGCGCGCTGGACATCATCGTGATCGACTCGGTGGCCGCGCTGGTGCCGCGTGCCGAGATCGAGGGCGAGATGGGGGACAGCCACGTCGGTCTGCAGGCCCGGCTGATGAGTCAGGCGTTGCGGAAAATTACTGGTGCGCTGAATAATTCGGGCACCACCGCGATCTTTATCAACCAGCTGCGGGAAAAAATCGGCGTGATGTTCGGTAGTCCTGAAACGACAACGGGCGGAAAGGCTTTGAAATTCTACGCCTCAGTTCGCTTGGACGTCAGAAGAATTGAGACGCTCAAGGATGGCACCGACGCGGTGGGCAACCGCACCCGTTGCAAGGTCGTCAAGAACAAGGTGTCGCCACCATTCAAACAGGCGGAGTTCGACATTCTGTACGGCAAGGGCATCAGCAGGGAAGGCTCGCTGATCGACATGGGCGTCGACCACGGCTTCATCCGCAAGTCCGGCTCCTGGTTCACCTACGAAGGCGAGCAACTGGGGCAGGGCAAGGAGAATGCCCGCACGTTCCTGATCGAGAACGTCGACGTGGCCAACGAGATCGAGAAGAAGATCAAGGAGAAGCTCGGCATCGGCGCCGTGGTAACCAACGATGACGTCCTGCCCGCCCCCGTCGACTTCTGAGAAGCGCGAAGAGCAGGCGCGAGCGCTGTGCCTGCGTCTGCTCACCGCGCGCGCCCGCACCCGCGCCGAGCTGGAGGGACAGCTGACAAAGCGCGGCTATCCCGACGATGTCAGCACCCGAGTGCTCGACAGGCTCGGCGATGTGGGACTGGTCGACGACGCAGGGTTCGCCGAGCAGTGGGTGAACTCACGACGCGCGAACGCGGCAAAAGGCAAGCGCGCGTTGGCTGCTGAGCTGCGCACGAAGGGTGTCGACGACGACGTGATCGCTGCCGCGCTCAAAGGCATCGACGCGCCGAGTGAGTACCAGAGGGCGGCGAAACTGGTGCAATCGCGGCTGCGGCGGGAGGACCTGGACGGAGACCAGGCCAAGGTGGCGCGGCGGCTCGCGGGAATGCTGGCGCGGCGTGGCTACAGCGAGACGATGTGTTTCGACGTCGTGAAGACAGAACTGGCGCTGGAGCTGGAGCGGCGGCGGACGTAGAGACGCTAGGCGCCCAGCTCCTGGGCCGCGACTGCAAGGACATCGTCGCCCGAGCCGATCGCCACGAAATGGCCGGCACCCTCGACCGGATGCCACATGGAGCCCGGCATCCGGTCGGCCACCGTCTTGTTGATGATGTCCGGTACGAGTCGATCATCGAGTCCTTGCCACATGTGCACAGGCCGATCGATCGCGCTGACGTCGAATGCCCAATCCCGATAGAGGAGTTCGGCGTCTTGGGCCAGCCCATCTGACCCGTTTGCGAAGCATTCGGCGCATGAGTCGCCGAAGGTGGTCGCGACTTCTGGCTGTTGGAGGATCCTCCGGTCGTAGTCGTTGACGGATTTCACGATCTGCTGGATGAAGGACCGCCGGAAGCGTTTGGCCACCAACCCGAGGCTGGCATACATGAGTCGAAAGCCCGGGGTGAAGCGCAATGCGAGCGATCCGCCGAGTGCGTCGGCCTTCGACAGATATTCGGCGGCCCAGTTGTCGCCGAACGCTCCGTAGCTTCCGCCTGCGATGCTGCTGACGTGATGCAAGCGAAGCGGATCGATGTATGCGGCCGCCGCGAGTGCCCATGGGCCGCCTTCCGACCAGCCCGTCACTGCGAATTCGTGATACCCCAACGCATCGGCAACGCTGACCAGGTCATCTGCCCAGCCGCGGTAGGTACGTGCTCGCTGAGCGCTGGACTGTCCCATCCCGGGCCGGTCGACACAGACGAACCGCAGACGATTCTTCGACGCTGAGGCGGCGAATAGGTGCGCTTCGAGGCGACTGCTCGGCCCACCGTGATTGTGCATGACCAGCGGCCCGTCGGGATCGCCCACCTCGACGTACGCAAGCTCGCGGCCGTCGTTGGCCATGATCGTCGCAATGTCTGCCATTCGGCGACTCTACCGTCGCCGAAACTGAAGCTATGGCTGTGATTTTCGCTCATTCACGACCATAGCTTCAGCTTCGGCGTGCTATCACCTGATGTCGACGGATCTGACCCCGCCGCATCCGCTGGGTAGCGCCCCTTGAATGGAGCCTTCGATCCATCGGCTGCAGGCGGCGAATCCGAACCAGGCGCCCGGGGCGAAAGGACCGCTCGGGCCGAAAGACCAAGTCTGCGAGTAAAACGTGTTGTCAGCGAACGGTATGCCGAGGCAATACTTACCGCCCCCGTATCTGGGGCGCTCGCCGCCCGGGCACCAGTCGGCGGCACCGTTAGGGATGTGCGGGTCGGGCTCGGCCCAGGCAGGCGTTGTGATCGAGACCGCACCCATGATGGCGATCGCCGCCACCAGACTTGCCTTCATCATTTGCTACCCCTCGACAACCTCTTACTGGGGTTCGCTGTCCGACTTGTAGTCGTTACAACGCCGACAGCCGCCGTCCCTGCTCACCCGATCCATCGCCGAAACTGAAGTTATGGCTGTGATTTTCGCTGAATCACGACCATGGCTTCTGTTTCGTGAAGAGCCGCAACCAGCTAAGCCCCGGCGGTATCCATCTTCTGCGTGACCTCTTCCGCCGCGGCGGCCGTGCGACTGCGCCTGTTCAGCCTGCGCTCCACACGGACCGCCAGCCACGACAACCCCACGTTCACCGCGATCATCAGTACCGCGATGACGGCGAGCGCGGGAATATAATTGCTGTATTGCGCACCGATGGTCGTGCCTTGACGGACCATCTCGAGGTACGAGATCTGGTAGCCGATCGCGGTGTCCTTGAGGACGACGACCAGTTGGGAAATCAATGCCGGCAGCATCGCGGTGATGGCTTGCGGCAGCAGCACGAGCCGCATCGTCTGACCGGCCCGCAGTCCGAGAGACGACGCCGCTTCGCGTTGCCCCCGTGGCAGGGCGTTGACGCCGGCCCGCACGATTTCGGCGATCACGGCGCCGTTGTACAGCGTCAATCCCGTGACAACGCCGGCCAACGCGAGTTGCTTGGAAGGAAACACGTCGTACAGCGCGTAGACGGAGTACGAGAAGATCATCATGATCAGCACGGGAACCGCGCGGAAAAATTCGACCACGGTGGCCGATACCCAGCGGATTGCCGAGTTCGTCGACAGTCGGCCGACGCCAAGCAGGATTCCGAGGATGCCGGCAAGCACGATCGACAGCCCAGCCGCCAGCAAGGTGCCCTGCACGCCCGGCCAGATGTACGTCACCCAGAGGTTCGACGTGGTGAATGGCTTCCATTTCGCTGCTGACAGTTGGCCTTTCGCGTTGAGCTGTACGATCACAAAGCCGATGACGCCAATGATCACCGCCGCCGTGACCACGGAGGTGATGGCATCGCGGATCTTCGCCCGTGGCCCTGGGGCGTCGTACAAGACCGTCGGTTCGCTCATCTCTTGACCGCCAGTCGTCGTCCTAAGTACGTGAACAGCAATCCCAAAGGCAAAGTCAGCACCACGAATCCGGCCGCGAACACTGCACCGACCAGTAGCGTCGCCGCGAGGTTCTCATTCATTTCTTTCATCAGGAGCGCGGCCTCGGCAACGCTGATTGCCGAGGCGATCGTCGTGTTCTTGGTCAGTGCGATCAGAACTGACCCCAGCGGGGCGATCACCGAACGAAAAGCCTGTGGCAGCAGGATCATTCGCAGATTCTGGCCGAACGTAAAGCCGAGCGACCGCGCCGCCTCTGCTTGCCCGACCGGGACGGTGTTGACGCCAGACCGCACCGACTCGCACACGAACGCCGCGGTATAGATCGTCAGCCCCAGCACCGCTAACCGGAAGTTGTTCTGTTCGAGGAAGTTTGATGAGCTCCTGGATGCCAGTGCGACTTGGAGCGTCGTATACAAGCCCAGTGAGCAGAACAGCAGGATCAAGGTCAGCGGCGTGTTGCGCAAGATGGTCACGTAGGTTGCGCCCAGCCATCGCAATACGGGTACCGGCGACATCCGCATCGCTGCAAGGACTGTGCCGAGTATCAAAGCGCCGATCGCAGACCAGAATGTGAGCTGGATCGTCACCCAGAACGCCTTCAGGAACCTGGCGTGGTAGTCCTGGTAGATCTGGCCGACGGGCGCCGCGCTGGCGGCCTTGACGTCGTAGCGGTCGATCTTCGGCGGCGGGGGCGGTGTGTAACCCGACTTGCCGAGGTTCTTGTCGAATGACGTCTTCCATTGGCCGGTGTCGATGAACTTCTGTAGCGCATCGTTGATCTGCTTGCGCAGTTCGTTGTTATCTCTCGACATGCCGACGCCGTAGAGCTCCTTCGAGAAGGGGTCGCCGGCCAGCTTCAACACACCTGGGTTCTGCTCTGCGTAGCCGGCCAGGATGACGGCATCGGTGGTGACGGCGTCGACCACACCCTGTTTCAATGCCTCGACGCAGAGCCCGTAGGTGTCGTACTGCTGCAATTGCACCCCGGGATATTTCTTCTGAATGTTCTGCGCCGGTGTCGAGCCCGCGACCGAGCACAGCGTCTTGTTGTTCTGCAGCGACTGGGGGCCCACGATGTCGGTGTTGTCCGCGCGGACCAAAAGGCTCTGCCCCGTCTGGAAATAGGGCCCCGCAAACGCCACCTTTTGCTTGCGCGACTCGGTGATCGAATAGGTGCCGACGATGTAGTCGACCTGGCCGTTCTGGATCAGCGTCTCACGCAGATTCGACGGCGACTCCTTCCATTCGATCTCTTCGGGCTTGTACCCCAATTGCTCGGCGACATATGTCGCGACGTCGATGTCGAACCCGCTCAGCGAGCCGTCGGGATTGCGCAGGCTCATGCCGGGCTGGTCGAACTTCACCCCGATCGTGACTCTGTAATTAGTTCCGCAGCCCGTCAGCGCTCCCATCATCGTCAGCAAGAGTCCGATGACTGCAGCCAGGTGAATCGGTTTTCTCAGCATGGATGCGCCTAGTGACCGAGGATGTGGGCGAGAAATTCCTTGGCGCGGCCGCTTTGCGGGTTGTCGAAGAAGTCCGTCGGCGGCGCGGTCTCGACGATCGCGCCGTCGGCCATGAACACCACCCGCTTGGCCGCGCGTTTGGCGAACCCCATTTCGTGGGTGACCACCACCATCGTCATGCCCTCAGAAGCCAGCCCGACCATCACGGTGAGGACCTCGTTGATCATCTCGGGATCGAGCGCGCTGGTCGGCTCGTCGAAGAGCATCACCTTGGGGTGCATCGCCAGCGACCGGGCGATGGCGGCTCGTTGTTGCTGTCCGCCGGACAGCTGAGCCGGGTACTTGTCGGCCTGGTTGGCGATGCCGACCCGGTCAAGCAGCGCCAATCCCTCTTCCCGCGCCTTCTTCTTCGGTGTGCCGCGCACCTTGATCGGTGCCAGCGTGACGTTGTCGATGATCGTCTTGTGCGCGAAGAGATTGAAGGACTGGAACACCATTCCGACATCCGAGCGCAACCGTGCGAGGCCCTTACCCTCCTCTGGCAACGTCACTCCGTCGAGCGTGATCGTGCCGGAGTCGATGGGCTCGAGCCGGTTGATGGCGCGGCATAGCGTCGACTTGCCGGAGCCCGACGGGCCGAGGATCACCATGACCTCACCGCGGTCGACATCGAGGTTAATGTCCTTGAGGACATGCAACTCGCCGAAATGCTTGTTGACGTCTTGCAGCGAGACCATCGGGGTGGAGCGTTCCTCGGCCGGCGTCGATTCCGTCATGGGCTGACCCTACCCAGGAAATGCACAGCCTGGGCCGCTCATCTGAATTCCCCGGTAAGTTCGCGCGGCCAGCCGCTCCGTACCATGGGCACGTGACTCGGACGTACGCATCGTCTGCGGCAGCCCGGACCTATCAGGTCCGCACGTACGGCTGCCAGATGAATGTGCACGACTCCGAGCGGCTGGCCGGACTCCTGGAAGCGGCCGGCTACACCAAGGCCCCCGACGGCGCGGACGCCGACGTCGTCGTGTTCAACACGTGCGCCGTGCGCGAGAACGCCGACAACAAGCTGTACGGCAACCTCAGCCACCTCGCCCCGCGGAAGCATCGCGAGCCCGACATGCAGATCGCCGTCGGCGGCTGCCTGGCACAAAAGGATCGCGACGCGGTGTTGAGCAGGGCGCCATGGGTCGACGTCGTGTTCGGAACCCACAACATCGGCTCACTGCCGCAGCTGCTCGACCGCGCCCGGCACAACCGGACCGCCCAGGTGGAGATCGCCGAAGCGCTCGTCGAGTTCCCGTCGGCTCTCCCGGCCGCACGCGAATCCGCTTATGCGGCATGGGTTTCCATCTCCGTCGGTTGCAACAACAGCTGCACGTTCTGCATCGTTCCGGCGCTACGCGGAAAAGAAGTCGACCGCAACCCCGACGACATCCTCGCCGAAGTCTCCTCCCTGGTGGACCAGGGCGTGCTCGAGGTGACGCTGCTGGGTCAGAACGTGAACGCGTATGGAGTTTCGTTCGCCGACCCGACGCTGCCCAGAGACCGGGGAGCCTTCGCTTCGCTGCTACGCGCCTGTGGCCGCATCGGCGGGCTGGAACGGGTCCGGTTCACATCGCCGCACCCGGCAGAGTTCACCGACGATGTCATCGAGGCGATGGCCGTCACGCCGAATGTCTGTCCGGCTCTTCACATGCCGCTGCAGTCGGGATCCGATCGCGTGTTGCGCGCGATGCGCAGGTCATACCGAGCTGAGCGGTACCTTTCAATCCTTGACCGCGTCCGCTCCGCGATGCCCCACGCCGCGATCACCACGGACCTGATCGTCGGGTTCCCCGGCGAAACCGAAGATGATTTCGCCGCCACACTCGACGTGGTGCAGCAGGCCCGGTTCTCGAGCGCGTTCACGTTCCAGTACTCGAAGCGGCCGGGCACGCCCGCGGCGGAGATGCCCGGCCAGTTGTCCAAAGAGGTTGTGCAGGAACGTTATGAGCGCCTGATCAGTCTGCAGGAGCGGATCTCTCTCGAGGAGAACTGCGCCCAGGTCGGCACCACCGTCGAGGTGCTGGTGGCGACGGGGGAGGGTCGCAAGAACGACCTGACGTTGCGGATGAGTGGCCGCGCGCGCGATGGGCGCCTGGTGCATTTCGCTCCACCGGGAGACGCCCGGCCCGGCGACGTGGTCACCACCGTGATCACCGATGCCGCACCGCACTACCTGATTGCCGACGGCGCGGTGCTGACCCACCGGCGCACCCGGGCGGGTGACGCGCACGAGGCGGGCCGCCGGCCGAGCACAATTGGGCTGGGACTTCCGGGGATTGGTACGCCACCAGCCGTGGTGTCCACGGGATGCGCGCGGTGAGCAGGTCGGACAAGGACGGCGCGTTCGACGAGTTCAAGAGGGACATCGACGCCGCCGAGCGGCGCGTGGCAGGCGAAATTGATCCCGGCGCACGGGCTTTGGTGGTCGCGATTCTGGTGTTCGTGCTGCTGTTGACCTTCGCGCTGCCACACACCGGAGGCGCGCGCGGCTTCGACGCGCTGATCGGCGGTCCAGCGGCAGCGAAGGTCGGGGTCGCATTGCCGCATCGCGTGTTCAGCTGGCTGGCACTGGTTTTCGGCGTCGGATTCTCCATACTGGCTCTGCTGACGCGGCGGTGGGCGGTGGCCTGGATCGCGCTTGCAGGCTCGGCGGTCGCGAGCGCGGCCGGCATGCTGGCGATCTGGTCACGCCAGACAGCGGGCGCAGGTCATCCCGGCCCGGCGTACGGGCTCGTGATCGCCTGGATCGCGGTGATCCTGCTGACGTTTCACTGGGCCCGCGTGGTGTGGAGCCGTACCGCAGTGCACCTCGCCGCCGAGGAGGAACGACGCCGCGCGGCCGCAGAGCGGCAGTCCAGAAATCTGCTCGACAGCCTCGACGACGAGAACGATAAAGACGCCTGAATCGGAGCGCTTAGCGGCTCTTTCGGCCGAGTGCGCCCTCAGCGGTTTCCGCCCACTCGCGCCACTGCTGCGCGTTGGCGCGGGCCTCCTCGGCGTCCTTCGTACGGCCGGCCGCCTCTGCCTTTGCCGCTTGTTGTTCGAATTGCTCAGCGCGAGAACGGAATTGCTCGGCCCGCTGGGCGGCCTGCGGATCGCCTCGATCCGAGTCGGCGGCATCGCGAACCCGCTTCTCCACCCCTCGGAGCCGACGCTCCAGTTCGCTCGAACGTTCCCGCGGCACCTTGCCGATCGCATCCCACTTGTCGGCGATCGACCGCAATTCTGCTCGCGCGGCGTCGACGTCGCTCAGATCGAGCCGTTCGGCCTTGGTCAGCAGCTCTTCTTTGGCAGTGGCATTCGCAGTCAGCTCGGCGTCGCGTTCGGCGGTCACGGCGTTGCGCGCAGCGAAGAACGTGTCCTGCGCGCCCTTGAACCGCCTCCACAACACATCGTCGACGTCCTTGGCGGCCCGGCCCGCGGCTTTCCAGTCCGTGAGCAGCTGACGGAACGTTGCAGCCGTCGCGGTCCAATCAGTTGAGTCCGCAAGCTCTTCGGCGCGTTCGCACAACTGTTCCTTCGCCTGTCGCACGCCGGCGCGTTCCCGATCCAGCTCGGCGAAATGCGAACCGCGCCGTCGATTGAACGTCTCGCGCGCCGTCGAATACCGCTTCCACAGCGCGTCGTCGGTTTTGCGGTCGACGCCCGTGATCGTCCGCCACTCCTCGAGGATGGCCCGCAGCCGATCACCGGCGGTCTTCCACTGCACCGCATTCGCTGCAAGCTCTTCGGCCTCCGCGGCCAGCGCCTCCTTGAGCGCGATCTGGGCAGCGCGGTGTTCCTCCCGCTGGGCCCTATCCGCCTGGGCGGCCTCGTCGGCCCGTTCACGGATCGCGTGCAGCCGCGCGGCCAGGGAATCGATGTCGCCGAGCACCGCCGCGGTTGCCAGCCCTTCTTCCAATCCCGCGGCCGACGCGCGGATCTTGCGGGCGTCACCACTTCCCGAGCTGAGCCGATGCTCCAGCAGGTCGACCTCGGTGCTCAGGTCGTCGAAGCGGCGGCCGAAGTGGGCGAATGCCGCCTCTGTGTCGCCGGCCTGCCACGAGCCGATCATCCGCTCGCCTGAGGAGGTGAAGAGCCAGACGGAGCCGTCGGGGTCCACGCGTCCGAAGCGGTGCGGATCGCTGCTCGCGGGCACGGAATGTGCAGGTCGTGCGGCGGGACGAGGCGGCCCCGGTTTCGGCATCGGCCGTGGTGCGGGTGTGGGTTGGATCTCCGTCATCTGGTACACCTCCGCGGGCGTCGGCCCGCTCACCTGCCGCGCATCGCGGCGCCTGATAGCTATCGTCGAAGAGACGTGAAGTGTCCCTTCGCCTCCGTTATTGAAGCAGTTCGACGCCTCGCGTGGCGCCCGCTTGGCGTACTCGCGAGAAGGCGTCGGTTCGGTGCTCGGCATCGTGGTGCTGGGCGAGACGCTGAAACCGACGATGCGGGCTGGCTCGTGCTTGGGCTGGCCGTCTTGGCGATGGTCGTGGCGGCGATCGCGCTTGCCCGCCGTGAGGCGATGGCGAGCGACTCATCGGGAGCCGCCATCGGCCAACGTGCCTCCCGGGCTAATTCGGCAAACGCTCAATGACGGCGTCGACGATGCGACGGACGCGGATCGCGGCTTGGTCCGGGTCAGGCTGCCCGGCGTCGAGCCAGGCGATGACCGCGTCGATCGTCAGCGTGGGAAGAAGTCGCGCCGCCCAGTCGCGCCACTGGTCCTCGCTGACATCAGCTCCGAGGGCGCGATGTGTAATCGCCGTCGCTGTCACGTCCAGGGCATCGATCGTGTCGCGGAATTCGGGTTCGCGAGCGGCGTGGCGGAAGAGCAGTCGGAAGGCGTCCGGATCCGCGGCCGCGGCGCGGATCAGGGCCGGGATGCTGGCGTCGGTGAAGTCGTCGGCGCCGACCGCGTCGCGAAGTCGGGTGTGGGCGCTGTGGAGGACTTCGCGGTATAGATCGGCCTTCGACGCGAAGTGTCGATAGAGGATCACGGGGCTGACGCCGGCTTCGGCCGCGATCGCGTCCAGACCGGTGCGCACGAAGCCGGCGCGGGCAAAGGCGCGCTTCGCGGCGTCGACGATCTGCTCGCGCCGTTCCGCACGGGCCATCCGACGGGTCGGCTCGGACGGGACCGCTTCCATCTCGACCTCCATATTGTCAACAACAGATTATACAACTAGTCTTGTATATAATAATATTTACAAGTTGACCGGAGTGTCTAATGACCAAAGTCAGCCAACTGGGGATGGTCACGCGGGTCCGAACAGCGGTCGGAGATCAAGCCTGGCTGGTAAGCGGCTACGCCCAGGTGCGGCGACTGTTGGACGACGACCGTCTGGGCCGTTCTCATGCCCGCCCTGCGACGGCGGCGCGCACCGGGGAATCGGCCCTGTTCGGCGGACCGCTCGGCAACTTCGACACCGAGGCGGCAGACCACGTCAGAATGCGCGAATTGCTGCAGCCGCACTTCTCGCCCAAGCACATGCGAGCGTTGACGCCGAGGGTCGACGAACTCACCTCCCGAGTGTTGGACGAATTAGCCGATCACGGGCCGCCCGCAGATCTTCACATGGCGTTGGCGGTGCCCCTGCCTGTTCTGGTGATCTGCGAACTGCTCGGGGTGCCCTATGCCGACCGCGACCAGTTCCGCGCGTGGACCCACGATGCCGGGAACGTGCGCGACCACGCTCGGTCCGAGCATGCGCTACGCGAACTCTTCGACTACGGCCGGAATCTGGTCGAGCACAAACGAGCGCATCCGAAAGACGACGTGATCTCTCGGCTCTGCGCCGTTGACGGGGTGTCCGACAGCGAGGCCGCCGAGATGTCGATGGCATTGCTGTTCGCTGGCCACGAGACCACGGTGGTGCAGATCGGCCAGGGCGTATTGGCGTTGCTAACCCACCTTGATCAATGGCGCAGGCTTCACGCAAACCCTGCGCTAATCCCCAACGCGGTCGATGAACTGTTACGGCTCACAACGTCAAGTGGCGGCGTTGGGGGCGTTCCGCGATATGCCCGCAGCGACTTCGAGATCGACGGCGTCGAAATTCACACGGGAGACCTGGTGCTTTTGGACATCAGCGCCGCCAACCACGACCCAGCTGCCTTCGGTGACCCCGACCACCTGGACATCTCCCGCAAGGCCAGCGGCCACCTCGCGTTCGGCCATGGCGCACGCTACTGCATCGGCGCCCCGTTAGCGCGTATCGAGCTGAAAACAGTGCTCGGTCAACTCATTCCACGCTTCCCGACCATGCATCTTGCCCTCGACCCCGCAGCGCTGACCGTGCGGTGCGATGTGCTGGCCGGTGGTCTTGTCGAGTTACCAGTGTCGTGGTGACCGCATCCGCTACAGGTCGCTCGATAACGTGAAGCGGTGTTGTCGGCCATTGCGATCGTTCCGTCCGCGCCGCTGCTGGTGCCTCAGCTCGTCGGGGCCGCGGCTGACGAGCTGACCAATCTCCGTCGGGCGGTGTTCGCGGCGGCGGGCGCGTTGCCGCAGCAGTGGGTGGCCATCGGCGTCGGGCCGGCGGACGAGTTCGTCGGGCCGGAGGCGGCGGGCACGTTCGCCGGGTACGGCGTCGACGTCCGTGTCGGGCTCTCGCCGGACGCCGACACGGTCGGCGAACTGCCGCTGTGTGCCTTGGTGACCGGGTGGGTGCGTTCGCATGCCCGGCCAGCGGCGCGCGCGGAGGTGCGTGTCGTCGCACACACCGCCGAGGGGGACGACGCGCTGCGATGCGGTCGCGATCTGCGGTCGACGATCGACGCTGCCGACCACGATGTGGGAGTCCTGGTCGTCGCAGACGGCGCGAACACATTGACGGCCCGCGCGCCAGGCGGTTACGACTCGGAGTCGGTCGCGGTCCAATCCGCCCTCGACGATGCGCTGGCCTCCGGCGACGTCGCAGCGCTGGCCCGTCTGCCCGGTTCGATCAGTGGCCGGGTCGCCTGGCAGGTGCTCGCCGGCCTGGCCCGCACACCGCCGCGCTCGGTGAAGGAGCTCTATCGTGGGGCGCCTTTCGGGGTCGGTTACTTCGTCGGCGTCTGGGTTCCGGAGGGCAGGAGCGAAGCGACCGGGGAATTGACCGAGTGACGCGACCGATCGCGATCGTCGGGCCGACTGCTACCGGCAAGTCGGAGCTGGCTCTGAATGTCGCGGAACGGCTCGGCGGCGAGATAGTCAACGCCGACGCGATGCAGCTCTACCGCGGCATGGACGTCGGCACCGCGAAGCTGCCTGTCGAGCAGCGGCGTGGCATCCCGCACCATCAACTGGACGTGCTCGACGTCACCGAGACGGCCACTGTGGCGAATTATCAGCGGGGCGCGGCCACGGACGTGGAGGCGATCCTCGACAAGGGCGCGGTGCCGGTGATCGTCGGCGGATCGATGATGTACGTCCAGTCGCTGCTCGACGCCTGGTCGTTTCCGGCGACGGACCCCGCGGTCCGCGCTCGCTTCGAACAACGCCTCGCGGAGATCGGCGTCGAGCAGCTTCATCGTGAGCTGGCGGAGGTGGATGCCGAAGCCGCCGGGTCGATCCTTGCCTCCGATGGCCGCCGGATTGTGCGCGCGCTGGAGGTCGTAGAACTGACGGGCCGCCCGTTCGCGGCGTCCGCGCCATCGATCGGGAGTCCGCGGTGGGACGCGGTGATCGTCGGAGTCGATTGGGAGACAAATCAACTCGATGATCGGCTGGCTCAGCGCACTGAGCAGATGTTCGAGGCAGGCCTTGTGGCCGAGGTGCGGGCGTTGCTGCCGCGGGGCCTGCGCGAGGGCGTGACGGCGTCGCGGGCGCTGGGCTACTCGCAGGTGCTGGCCGCGCTGGACGCTCCCTACCTGGAAGGTGCTCTTCGCGAAGCGCGTGCGCAGACATTCATCGGGACCAGGCGATATGTCCGCCGTCAGCGGTCATGGTTCCGCCGCGATCATCGCATCCGCTGGTACGACGGCGCGGATCCCGACCTTGTGGAAAGCACGGTGAAAGCGTGGCGCCACGTATCCTGAGCAGGTGATCTTCGCCAAGGGCCATGGCACCGAGAACGACTTCGTCGTCTTGGTCGACGTCAGGGCGAAGCTGGCGTTGGAATCCACAGCCGTTGCTGCTCTGTGCGACCGCAGGCGCGGCCTCGGAGCCGACGGAGTGCTGAGGATGTGTATCGCAGAGGAAGCCGTGTCGAGCGGGGTTCTCGATCGACTCCCCGAAGGGGTGAGCGGCGGCGACTGGTACATGGACTACCGCAACGCCGACGGCTCCGTGGCGGAGATGTGCGGCAACGGTGTGCGGGTGTTCGCGCACTACCTTCGCTCCAGCGGTTTGGAGTCGACCGACGAGTTTGTGATCGGATCGCTGGCCGGTGCCAGACCCGTTCTGGTGCACAGTTTCGACGACACTTTCGCCGACGTCACCGTCGAGATGGGCAAGGCCAATCAGGTCGGCACGGGCGACGCGGTCGTGGGCGGTCGCACGTTCAGGGGCCTCGCCGTCGACGTCGGCAACCCCCATCTGGCGTGCATCGACCCGGCCTTGACCCCCGAAACGCTGGCCGCGCTCGATGTTGCAGCCCCGGTTTCTTTCGACCGTGGTCAGTTTCCGCACGGTGTCAACGTCGAAGTGCTGACGGCCCCGTCCGGCGGCACCGTGTCGATGCGGGTGCACGAGCGTGGAGTCGGCGAAACGCGCTCGTGCGGAACGGGAACCGTCGCTGCCGCGGTCGCGGCACTGGCCTACGACGGCGCATCGACAGGTTTGGTGACGGTCCGCATCCCGGGCGGCGAGGTCGACGTCACCGTGACCGATGGCACCAGCCTGCTGCGCGGACCGTCGGTTCTGGTGGCTCGCGGCGAGATCTCGGAGGAATGGTGGCAGACCCGGTGACGTTTATTCAGATGCGTGACCGCCGTTCGGCGGGCAACATCTTTTATTGCCTATGACATATCCAGATTTTCCAGACATCCTTTCCGGGGACCTTCCCAGCACCGGTGAACTCGCGCTCGATGATCGGGCCGCGCTGCGCCGCGTGCGCGGTCTGTCGACTGAGCTTGCCGACGTTTCCGAGGTCGAATACCGGCAACTGCGGCTCGAACGCGTCGTTCTGGTCGGTGTGTGGACCGAAGGTCGCGCAGCAGATGCCGACGCCAGCCTTGCCGAGCTTGCGGCCCTGGCTGAGACGGCGGGCTCGCAGGTGCTTGAGGGGCTCATTCAGCGCCGCGACAAGCCCGACGCGTCGACATACATCGGGTCCGGCAAGGCGCGCGAGCTGCGCGAGGTCGTCGTCGCCACCGGCGCTGACACCGTGATCTGCGACGGGGAGCTCAGCCCCGCGCAGCTGACGGCGCTCGAAAGGGCGGTGAAGGTCAAGGTCATTGACCGCACCGCGCTGATTCTCGACATCTTCGCCCAGCACGCGCACACCCGCGAAGGCAAGGCTCAGGTCACCCTCGCGCAAATGGAGTACATGTTGCCTCGGTTGCGCGGCTGGGGCGAGTCGATGTCCCGGCAGGCCGGTGGCCGCGCGGGCGGCAGCGGCGGCGGAGTGGGTCTGCGCGGGCCAGGTGAGACCAAGATCGAGACCGACCGCCGGCGTATCCGCGAGCGAATGTCCAAGCTGCGCCGCGAGATCAAGGGCATGAAGCAGGCACGGGACACCCGCCGTGGCCGCAGGCTGCAGAGCGACGTTCCCTCGATCGCGATCGTCGGCTACACCAACGCGGGCAAGTCGAGTCTGCTCAACGCGCTCACCGGCGCGGGAGTGCTGGTGCAGGATGCGCTATTCGCGACACTCGAACCCACCACCAGGCGTGGGCAATTCGACGACGGCAGGCCGTTCGTGCTCACGGACACGGTGGGCTTCGTGCGGCATCTACCGACCCAGCTCGTCGAAGCGTTTCGCTCGACGTTGGAGGAGGTCGTCGACGCCGACCTGCTGGTGCACGTGGTCGATGGCTCGGACGCCAACCCGTTGGCTCAGGTCGATGCGGTGCGGCAAGTCGTCCGCGAGGTCGTCATTGATCGTGACGCCAAGCCCGCGCCCGAACTTCTCGTCGTGAACAAGATTGACGCCGCAGGCGATTTGGCGATGGCCAAGCTGCGGCGGGCCCTGCCCGGCGCGGTGTTCGTCTCGGCGCACACAGGCGAGGGCCTCGACGAGCTGCGTCGGCGGATGGCCGAGTTGGCGGTGCCCGCCGACATGGCCATTGATGTCGTAATCCCTTACCACCGAGGTGATCTTGTGGCACGAGTGCACGCCGACGGCCGGGTTCAGGAGTCCGAGCACAATGCGGAGGGCACCCGGATCAGGGCTCGGGTCCCGCTGGCGCTGGCTGCCAGTCTGCGCGAGTTCGCTGCGGTCTAGCTGATGGCGTAGACGTCGGCGGCGTCGGCACTCATCACCCGTTGTGCGAGTTGTGCTTTCAGCTCGTCGAGGCGGAGTTCCTCGTCGGCAGTGCGGCCGTCCTTCTGGGCGAGATCGATGAACTCCGCGGTGACGAACCCATCGTGGATCACGAGCGTCGTCGTGGCATCGCCGATGCTGATCTCGAACACGAAGCTCTCGCGGAGCCGCCCGAGGTCGGGGCGGGCCAGCGCTCGGTCGACGATGTAGCGGCCGTCGGTGACCGCCCGGGTGACCGCCTCGATTCCGTCCCTGGCGCCCGGTCCCTGGAACGCGGTGCGGATCACCACCGACCGTCGATCCGGCGGCGCAGTCGGGGAGAGCAGAGCGAACGCGCGCTGAAGCACCTTGAATGCATTGGCCACGCCAGCCGGCGAGCCCGCGCCGTGGTAGCGCATCAGGTCGTCGATCGAGAACTCGATGACCCGTCCGAGTTCTTGGACGGCGATGGTATCCGTCACCCGGCCGACTGTAGTGCGCTGTGGTTCTGTACCCGCACAGGCCGGAAGCTGACCAACCATCCGGTTGGTATATCTTTGGCGGCAAGTCCCCACCGAAGGTCCCTGTATGGGCCCGCGCACAAGGAGCATCAATGGGAGTTGCGGTCAAGTATGAGCGCACGCTGTTCGAGCCGGAGCACCGCCTGTTCCGCGAGTCCTACCGGGCCTTCCTCGAACGGCATGTAGCGCCGTACCACGAGCAGTGGGAGAAGGACAAGATCGTCGACCGCGGTGTCTGGCTCGAGGCAGGCAAGCAGGGCTTCCTCGGGATGGCGGTACCCGAGGAGTACGGCGGCGGCGGCAACGCGGACTTCCGCTACAACACCATCATCACCGAAGAGACCACGACCGGCCGGTTCAGCGGCATCGCCTTCGGCCTGCACAACGACATCGTGCTGCCGTATCTGCTGCGGCTGTGCAGCGACGAGCAGAAGCAGCGCTGGCTTCCGGGCTTCTGCAGCGGCGAGCTGATCACGGCCATCGCAATGAGCGAGCCGGGAACCGGCAGCGACCTGCAGGGGATCAAGACCCGTGCGGTGAGAGACGGCGACGACTGGGTGCTCAACGGAGCAAAGACGTTCATCACCAACGGGATCAATTCGGACCTCGTCATCGTGGTTGCGCAGACCTCTCCTGACAAAGGCGCGCAAGGGTTCTCGCTACTCGTCGTCGAGCGCGGAATGGAGGGCTTCGAACGCGGCCGCAAACTGCACAAGATCGGCCTGGACGCCCAGGACACTGCCGAGCTGTCGTTCGACAACGTGCGGGTGCCAGGAGAGAACATGCTGGGGCTGGAGGGCATGGGCTTTGTGTACCTGATGCAGAACCTGCCTCAGGAGCGACTCAATATCGCGATCATGGCGGCGGCAGCGATGGAAGAGGCACTGGAGACCACGCTGCAATACACCAAGGAGCGCAAGGCTTTCGGCAAGCCGATCGGCAGCTTCCAGAACAGCAGGTTTTTGCTTGCGGAGTTGTCGACCGAGGCCACGGTTGTGCGGATCATGGTCGATGAGTTCATCAAGCTGCACCTCGAGGAGAAGCTCACGGTGGAGCAGGCCGCGATGGCGAAGTGGTATTCCACTGAGGCTCAGGTCCGGCTCATCGACCGCTGCCTTCAACTGCACGGTGGGTACGGGTACATGCGCGAATACCCAATTGCCCAGGCGTTCATGGACTCTCGCGTGCAGACGATATACGGAGGCACGACGGAGATCATGAAGGAAATTATCGGGCGCAGCCTGGGTGTTTGACAGCCCAGGCCATCAGCGCAGCCTGGGTGTTTGACAGCCCTACGGCGTCGGATACGGCCAGACGCAGAGGTAGTAATTCCCGTGGCAGCGGGTGAGGACTTCTTGGGTCGGGGCTCCTGTTCCGGGTGCGTACGGCACGCATCCGTAGCCAGCGGGGTTGGGCACCATGCCATTCGGGCAGATCGCAAGGTATCTCACGCCGTCCGAGGAGTCGGGCCACGGCACCGCCAGAGTGGCGGCGGCAATCGTCACCGACATCAGCGAAACCGCCCGGCGCCTCCATGCGGCCATCTGTTCAGCATGCACCGACTGCGGTGCCCGTCGCTATATCTTGCGGATCACCGTCACTACGCGGCCCAGGATCGCGGCGTCGTTGCCGGGGATCGGGTCGAAGGCGGGGTTGTGCGGCATCAACCACACGTGATTCCCGGTGCGCTTGAACGTCTTCACAGTGGCCTCGCCGTCGATCATCGCCGCGACGATATCGCCGTTGTCGGCGGTGTTCTGCTGACGGACCACCACCCAGTCGCCGTCGCAGATCGCGGCGTCGACCATCGACTCGCCGACGACCTTGAGCAGAAACAGCGATCCCTCCCCGACAAGCTCGCGGGGAAGCGGAAAGACATCTTCCACGGCTTCCTCGGCGAGTATCGGGCCGCCTGCGGCGATCCTGCCGAGGACGGGCACAAACGTGGGCTCCGGCAAGGCATCCGAGCCGGCGACGTCGGTGGTCGGTGGAATCGCCATCTCGTCGGCGCCGCGGACGTCGACGGCACGCGGCCGGTTCGGGTCGCGGCGCAAGTAACCCTTTTTCTCCAGTGTCCGAAGCTGATGGGCCACCGACGACGTCGAGGTGAGGCCCACGGCGTCACCGATTTCCCGAATGCTCGGGGGATAGCCGCGCGTGGTCACTGAGGCGCGGATCACGTCCAAGATGGTGCGCTGACGCTGGGTGAGGCCGGCTTGAGGCGAAGGGTGTGGTGTGCCGCTGCTGTCGCTCATGTTGCCAAATGTAACTGCCGTCACGGCGAAATTCAAACATGTGTTCGAGGCGTGTCGCGTTCGTGACGTTCAGCGCGCGTAGTTGTCGGTGCCCTTTGGTAGAAATCGATCAAACGTTCGTATTTCGAACGCATGATCGAGTATATTCGAACACAGGAGCGAAAGTGACGGCGGAAGGAACGCAGATGACTGTCATCGATATGGAATACCGATCGGCGCCTGAGCTGCTAGATAGCGGCCGCCGCCTCGCGCAGCGTCCGCGCCGAGTAAGCCGCGTTCGCCCAGGTCATGGCGCCACGGTGTACCGGGGCTCCGGAGTAAAAGTGTCGCGTGCGCCGCATCAGCCACGTCCGGTGGGCATCGCGATGACCCTCCTTCTCGCCGTTGTTGCCGCACTCATCACGGTGTGGCTCGTGTCGTTGGCGCAGGCGCGCGGCGCTGTGTCGGCTGAGGTTCCCCAGCAGCTCGCCGTCGTGCAAGTGCAGCCAGGGGAGAGCCTGCAGCGGTTGGCGGCCCGGGTGGCGCCCGACATGCCGGTGACCGCTGTCGTCGAGAGAATCAAGGAACTCAACCAACTCGATTCCGCGGCTTTGGACGCCGGGCAGACGCTTCTCGCGCCCGTCAGCTGATGTCGACGGTCACGTTGGCCGCTGCTCGGTACCCGCAGGTAATCTCGGGGGAGTTCTACTCGACCCACGGCCTGCGCGGCAAAGGAGCAGTCATGCACTGTCCGTTCTGCCGTCATCCCGACTCCCGGGTCGTCGACTCTCGCGAAACCGATGAAGGTCAAGCGATTCGGCGCCGGCGCTCATGCCCGGAATGCGGCCGCAGATTCACCACCGTCGAGACTGCCGTGCTCGCGGTCGTCAAGCGCAGCGGCGTGACCGAACCGTTCAGCCGCGAAAAGGTGATCGGTGGCGTGCGACGGGCGTGCCAAGGGCGGCAGGTCGACGACGACGCACTGAACCTGCTTGCGCAGCAGGTCGAGGACACGGTGCGTGCCACGGGCTCGCCCGAGGTCCCCAGTCACGAAGTGGGACTTGCCATCCTCGGGCCGCTGCGCGATCTCGACGAGGTCGCCTATCTGCGGTTCGCGTCGGTATACCGGTCATTTACTTCGGCAGACGACTTCGAGCGAGAGATCGCGGCGCTGCGTGCCCACCGCAACGTGACCGCGTAAGAGTATTTTCATTCGACGCGGATGATGCCGTCGTCCACCACATGGCCGCCGACTCGCACCCACCCGTCCTGGCCCCACCAGGTGCGCAGAACCGAGCCCTTGCCTTGTGTAATGGTCAGGTCGCGACTCAAAGCGTCGGTAATCCGCACCGCCGCAGCCCCCGTCGCTTCATCTTCGGGAACCCCCAACGCGGACGCGAACATTCGCGAACGCATGTGTCCAGCGGGCTCGTCGATCCACGCCCAGAGGTAGTGGGCGTCGTCGTCGGCGAACTCTGTCGGGTCGGCGCCGAGCACATCGTCCGCGGCGCCGAATTGCTGAAGAACGAACTCGGGTGCCCAGTCGGCGCGGGCCCGCACCGTAATCACGCCGTTCTCATCCCCGACGGCAACCGGCCCTGCCGGCACGTGCAACGTGCGGATCGGCATGCCGCGGTCGCGCAGCCACCAAGACAGCCCGACGGTCGGGTGCCCGGCGAAGGGCAGCTCGGTGGCGGGGGTAAAGATCTGTGCGTGCGCGGTATCCGACCCCGCCGCCGGCAGGTCGACGAAAATGGTTTCGCTGTAACCTAATTGGGTTGCCAGCGGCTGCCGATTGGCTGCGGCGACGGTGCTGGCATCCACCACGCCGAGCGGATTTCCAAAGTCGCCGTCCCGGTCGGCGAACACGCGCAACACCGTCACGTCCGTAGCCATGCGCCGACTCTACGACGACGGCGCCGCGTCCTGGCTAGGTGGCGCTGCGTTCGTCTGATTCCAACGCGTCGAGCACCGCGTCGCGTGTGTCTGCCGAACCCGAGATGGCATCCTCGTTGATCCCGGCCCGCAGCAGTGCCCGGAGCATGTCCTGGTCGTGAGTCGCCGGCTCGGTGGAATCGATGAAGCGCTCCACGACCTCGACAAACCGCTCTGGGAAATCATGAAACGGGAAATGGCCCGACTTGTCGAAGATCTCCAGCTCCGAGCCCGGCATCGCTGCGTGCGCCAGCAGGGCGTGGCTGACCGGGACCACCGAGTCGTCCTGTCCCCAAATCAATTGCACCGGAACCGATTGCGTCAAATAACATCGGTCGAGCATCGTCACCACCTGGCCTCGCCAGTCCACCACGGCGCGCAGTGTCCGCGAAAACGCCGATGAGGCCGTCGGCTCGGGCAACTCGGTGAGTACTCGCAGTACGTCGGGGAGATCGCGGCCGAATTTCGTCGAGCCGAAAACGGTCCCGATGAAACGGCCGAAGATCTGCAGCGCGGGCACCGCACCCGGCATCCGCAGCAGCGCAAGCGCTTCACTGCCCATGGGCAGTGACGCAAGGCGCAGCGCGATGTTCACGTCCTTCGTCACGCCACCGGTACCGACGAGAACGATGCGCTCGACCAATTGTGGATATTGGTAAGCGAATTGCATCGTGACACCGCCACCCAGGGAGTGGCCGACGACGGTCACGCGGTCGATGTCGAGCACCGCCAGCAGGTCGCGCATTCCGTTGGCGTAGGCAGCCACAGAGTAGTCAGCGCGGGGCTTGTCGGATTTGCCGTGACCCAGCAGGTCTGGCGCGATGACCGTGAACCGTTGTGCCAGTTTGGTTTGCACGGTCTCCCACGTTGACGAATTGTCTCCGATGCCGTGAATCAACAGAATGGCTGGGCCCTCGCCCGCAACCCGAAATGCTCGCCGGTAGCCGTGGATGGTGCGAAAGTTCAGCTCTGCCTGAATCTCCCGAACAGGGCGCAGATTGGCTTTACTCGGGCTCACTGGGCCGCCTCACCTCCGCTTCGGGCCGGTGGGCCGGCCTCGACTCATTTCTTGTCGTCGCCGTCCCGAAAACCGTCCGAGAAGCCCCCCGTCTGCTGTGCCAGGAAGCGTTGAAATTCCCCGGCCAGTTCCTCGCCACTCGGCAGGTCTTCGTCGCGGGCCAACAGCGAGCGGTTTTCCTGTGCTTCGACGAAGGCATCGTATTGCCGCTCGAGCGCCGCCACCACCTGAGCGACTTCGGGGCTCGCGTCGATCTGCTCGTCCACCTTTGCCCGGACCTCAGCTCCTGCCTCAGTGAGTGCCGACAGCGAGATCTGCAGCGAGGCAACTTTGGCGGCTTCGGCCAGCAGCGCCTCGGCGGCCGCCGGGAAGTCGGTCTGGGCAAGGTAATGAGGGACGTGCGCGGTGAACCCGACCACGTCGTGTCCGTGTTGGCCCATCCGGTATTCCAGAAGGTTTGACGCGCTGCTGGGGACCTGAACTTCGCCGACCCACGGCGCGTGGTCAACGATGAGCGCCTTGTTGTTCGAGTGCGCCGTCATGCCGACCGGGCGGGTGTGAGGGACCGCCATCGGGATCGTGCCCAGCCCGATCGTCCGCCGGACTCCCAGGCGCTCGGCGAGCAGCCGCACAGCGGTCACGAACCGCTCCCACTTCAGGTCCGGTTCCAACCCAGCCAGCAGCAGAAAGGGCGTTCCCGTGGTGTCGTGCAGCGCGAAAAGCGACAGCTCGGGGTCCTCGTAGTGCGTGAAGTGATCGGTTTTGAACGTCATGAGCGGTCGCCGCGACCGATAGTCCAGCAGATCGTCGATCGCGAATGACGCCACGAGCTCGGTTTCCAGCGAATTGCGCAGAAAGCGCGCCGACAGCCGGATTGCGTGCCCGGCATCAGAAAATCCTTCGAGAGCGTGGATCATGACCGGGCCACGGCCATCCGGCGAGGCCAGCTGTGGCGCCGGGAACTCCAGCTCGTACATGCCGGATTGTTCACCGTCATCTGCCATGGTTTCGCCTCCTCCCGGCAGTAGACGTCCAGTCTCCTTGGGATCTTGCACCAGCGCCACCGAACGCCCTGATTCCGCTGGCCGGATACCCCCAGCGAATGACGCCGACACCGCGCCCGTACAGCTCCTACAAGGCCCGCTCGGGCATCATCAACCACATGATGCGCACCAGGGCCGGGGTTCTGCTCGTCCTGCTCAGCGCGCTGTCGCAGGTGGGCTGCGCGGGGCCGCAACCGTCGGGCGGCTCACCGGCGGTCACTGCCGCCGCAGCGGCTGTCAAGGCGGATCCCCTGATCGGAGCGGTATTTCTGGGGGCGACCGATTTGCACACCTGCACCGCGGGAGTGCTGCATTCCAGAACCCAGAACATGATCATCACCGCCGCGCACTGCCTGGCGTCGACATACCCGGCGACGTTCGTCCCCGGATTCAACGACAAAGCTGACCCGTCGACGACATGGAACCTGGACGCGATTTATCTCGATTCGCGGTGGCTGGCCCATCAAGATCCTGCCGCGGACTTCGCGATCGCCCACGTCAGCCGGGCCGGCGACCGCTCGCTGGAGGCGGATGCGGGGTCAGGCCTGACGATCGGAGCGGCGCCAGACTCCGGAACGCTGGTCAGAGTGCTCGGCTATCCGTTGGCAGTCGGCGGGCCGCCTGTCGGATGTAGCGCGGCCACAGGTTCTGCACCCGACGGATTCCTCTCGGTGCACTGCTCGGGCTTGACCGACGGGACGAGCGGTGCGCCCTGGCGCAAAGACGCCACGGTCGTCGGGCTCATCGGTGGTCTGCACGGCGGCGGTTGCGACGGAACCATCTCGTACTCACCGTCGTTCGACGGTCGCATCGTCGATCTTCTGCATCGGGCCGAAGCCGGCGGACCCGGTGATGCAGCGCCCGAGGCGTTCGACAGTGGTTGTTAACGGCTGGCCGCTAGTGGCTCAACGCCGGAGCTGGTTGAGCGCGCGCATTTTGTTCATTACGTCCAGCGCCGCGACCTTGTACGCCTCAGAGAACGTCGGGTAGTTGAACACCGCGTCGACCAGGTATTCGATCGTGCCGCCACAGCCCATGACCGCCTGCCCGATATGGACGAGCTCGGTGGCGTTGGTCCCGAAGATATGGACGCCCAGCAGCTTGAGGTCCTCGGTGGACACCAGCAGCTTGAGCATGCCGTAGGAGTCCCCGGCGATCTGGCCGCGCGCGAGTTCGCGGTAGCGCGACACACCGACCTCGTAGGGTATCGAGTCCTTTGTCAGGTCCACCTCGGTGGCGCCGACGTAGGACACCTCCGGGATCGAATAGATGCCGATCGGCTGCAGCTCAGGCATGCCGGACGCGGGCTCGCCGAACGCGTGGTACGCGGCGAGCCGACCCTGGTCCATTGACGTGGCGGCCAGCGCCGGGAAGCCGATCACGTCGCCGACGGCATAGATGTGGTCGACTTTGGTCTGGAACTGGTCGTCGACGAAGATCCGGCCGCGGCTGTCGGCTTCCAGACCGGCCTTCTCCAGATCGAGGCGATCGGTTTGACCTTGCCGCCCAGCGGAATACATCACTGTGTCCGCGGGAATCTGCTTGCCGCTGGCCAGCGTGGTCACGGTGCCCGCCGCGCCGACATCGACGGCGGTCACTTCCTCGCCGAACCGGAACGTGACGGCAAGGTCGCGCAAGTGGAAGCGCAACGCCTCGACGATCTCGGGGTCGCAGAAGTCCAGCATCGCGTCGCGTTTCTCGACGACGGTGACCTTCGTGCCAAGCGCCGCGAACATCGACGCGTATTCGATGCCGATGACTCCCGCGCCAACCACCACCATCGACGTGGGCAGCATCTTCAGGTCAAGGATGCCGTCGGAGTCGAGTACGCGGTTCTCGTCGAAAGCGACGCCCTTCGGGCGTGCCGGCGTCGTGCCGGTCGCGATCACGATGTAGCGGCCCTCGATCGTGGTCGAGTCGCCCCGCTGCATGTCCTCGACGACAACGGTGTGCTCGTCGGCGAAGCGGCCGTGGCCGGTGTGCAAGTCAACGCGGTTGCGCATGAGCTGGGAGCGGACGACGTCCACCTCCTTGCCGATGACGTGTTGCGTACGGGCCAGGAGGTCGGCTGGGGTGATCTTGTCCTTGACGCGATAGCTGGCGCCGTAAAGCTCCCGCTGGCTCATCCCTGTGAGGTACACGACGGCCTCGCGCAGCGTCTTCGACGGAATCGTGCCGGTGTTGACGCAGACGCCGCCCAGCATCATGCCGCGTTCGACCATCGCGACGGATTTGCCGAGCTTTGCGGCCGCGATCGCCGCCTTCTGGCCGCCCGGGCCGGAGCCGATGACCACGAGGTCGTATTGCAAAGACATGACAAGACATGTACGCCGTTTTGCGCCATCTCGCACCCCCGGCGGCGTAAGTATCGCGTGAACGATTGTCGGGACCGGCGACGTCGCCACGTCGGAACTTCATCCCCAGATCCCAGTTCATTCCCAGACTGCCGGGCAGCGGCCGTCGGCGCGCCGCTGCCGTCGGTGCGATGCGTCACGGTCAGCCCATGACCACAGAACCCGACTTCATGCTCAATCGGCCCGGCGCGCTGATCGCCGCCGTGCCTGCCGTTCTCGGCTTCGTGCCGGAAAAGTCGCTCGTGCTCGTCACCGTCGATCGAGGCGAGCTGGGCGCGGTGATGCGGGTCGACCTCTCGCCGCGACTCGCCGATACCGTCGACCACATCGCCGACGTCGCCGCCGCGGCCAGGCCGGACGCCGCGATCGCGGTGATTGTCGACGCCGACGGCGCGCTGTGCCCGATGTGCGCCGAGGACTTTCGCGAGCTAACGCGTGTACTGTCTGAAGTTCTTGCGTTGCAGGATATTACGCTTCTGGCGGCCCACGTTGTCGATCGGATCGCGGCGGGCGGTCAATGGCATTGCGCGGACATGTGCGGGGCACGTGGCGCCGTCGACGACCCGTCGTCGTCACCGTTGGCGATGGCCGCTGTGCTTGATGGGCGACGCCTGTATTCACGCCGAGCGGAGCTACACCAGGTCATCGCGTTGACCGATCCGGCTCGCACGCAGCGCCTGGCCAGGCGAATCCGCAGACGGCTCAAAGTACGCGACACGGATGCGATCGAGACCGGCGATGGTCGTGCCCGCCGTGACATCGAGCGTGCGATCGCAGCCGTCACAGGCATGGGTGAAGGCGCTGAGCTCTCTGATGCCCAAGTGGCCGATTTGGCTTGCGGGCTAACCGATCTCACGGTGCGGGACACGATGTACGCATTGGCAGTCGGTGAGATGGCGGCAGAGGCCGAGACGTTGTGGGCAATGCTCTGCAGAACGCTACCCAATCCCTGGCGGGTGGAAGTGCTTGTGCTGCTGGCTTTCTCGGCCTACGCGCGGGGGGACGGTCCACTCGCCGGGGTTGCGTTGGAAGCAGCGCTGCGCTGCAGTGGCGAACACCGGATGGCGTCGATGCTCGACACGGCGCTGCAGTCGGGATTGCGGCCGGAGAAGATCCGCGACCTGGCGCTGACCGGTTACCGGTTGGCGGATCGACTGGGAGTCAAGTTGCCGCCGCGACGGGCATTCGGGCGGCGGGCTGGCTAGACCTTCTCGACCTTCACCGCGTGCGCCATGTGATGCGGCAGCTCGACGTCTTCGTGGCCGGGAATGACGATCATCACTGTCCCGATGGGGCTCGTCTGGACAGTTACCCGGGCGTTCGGCACGACGCCGGCATCCTTCAGGCGAGTGATCAGCTCGACGTCGCCTTGCACATGCTCGGTGAGTTGGCGCACCACGACCGCGACCGGGGCGCCTGCAGGCAGCTCCGTGAGGCGGACGAGGTCGCCGCGACTCGGCGCCGAAGTGGGGTCGACACCGAGCTCTGCGAGACCCGGGATCGGGTTTCCAAATGGTGAGGTGGTGGGGTTGTCCAGAACCTGCACCAGTCGCCGTTCGACGTCCTCGCTCATGACGTGCTCCCAACGGCACGCCTCGGCGTGGACCTCTTCCCACGGCAGCCCGATGATGTCGACCAGCAGTCGTTCGGCCAGGCGATGCTTGCGCATGACAGCGACGGCCAGCACACGGCCCTTCGGGGTCAACTCGAGATGGCGGTCTCCCGCCACCTGCAGCAGCCCGTCGCGCTCCATCCTCGACACTGTTTGGCTGACGGTGGGCCCGCTCTGTTCCAACCGTTCGGCGATGCGCGCACGCAGCGGAATCACGCCCTCCTCTTCGAGGTCGTAGATGGTCCGCAGGTACATCTCGGTGGTATCGACCAAATCGTTCATCAGGCACCCTCCGTTGGCGAAAGTCTACCGTTCTAGCTGGATGAACGGTGCGCTCTCACGACGCGGCTGTGTCGGGGGGCGGTTGGGGTCAGAACACGTGTGCCCGTCCTATCGAGGACGGGCACACGTGGAGGGAGTTCAGCTGGCGTAAGAGCGAAGCCGGTCGGCGCGCTCGCCGTGGCGCAGCTTGGCCATGACCTCGCGTTCGATCTGGCGAACTCGCTCGCGGGAGAGCCCGAACAACTTGCCGATCTGGTCCAGCGTGCGTGGCTGTCCGTCGTCGAGACCGAACCGCAGCCGGATGACTTGATGTTCCCGCTCGTCGAGAGTGGCCAGCACGGTGCGAATGTCGGTGTGTAGCAACTCGGAGATCACGGCGTTCTCGGCCGACATCGCCTCGGCATCCTCGATGAAATCGCCGAGCGGCGCCTCCTCGTCGCTGCCGACCGGCATATCCAGGCTGACCGGGTCGCGGCTGTGCTCGAGCAAGTCGTTGATCTTTTCGACGGGAATCCCTGACTCTTCCGCGAGTTCCTCGTCGGTGGCTTCGCGTCCGAGGTTCTGGTGCATCTCGCGTTTGATGCGCGCCAGCTTGTTCACTTGCTCTACGAGATGAACAGGCAGCCGGATGGTGCGGCTCTGGTCGGCCATTCCGCGGGTGATCGCCTGCCGGATCCACCAGGTGGCGTACGTCGAGAACTTGAAGCCCTTGGTGTAGTCGAACTTCTCCATCGCCCGGATCAGCCCGAGGTTGCCCTCCTGGATCAAGTCCAGCAGCGGCATCCCGCGGCCGGTGTAACGCTTCGCGAGCGACACGACTAACCGAAGGTTCGCCTCGAGGAGATGGCGACGGGCGGCCACGCCGTCGCGAACGATCACCGCCAGCTCGCGCTTGCGGTTCTCGCCGAGTCGCTTGCGGGTTTCGAGAAGGTGTGCGGCATAAAGGCCGGCCTCGATTCGCTTGGCCAATTCGACCTCATCGGCCGCATTCAGCAAAGCGGTCTTGCCGATCCCATTCAGATACACGCGCACGAGGTCAGCCGCTGGACTTTGAGCGTCCAGATCGTTGTCAACTCGGCTAGTGGTGGCATTCGCCATTTGCGGCCTCCTGATCGGCTCGACTTGTTACCGAGTGCAACGCTTACAGCGCGGGAGAAGTTCCCGCGCTAGGCGTTGGGTAGCCCCTCTGAGCTGCGGTTATTCACCGGCGACCTGAGAATGTGCTGAGAATAAAGACAGAGTGTCCTAATTCGTCTCGGACTCAGTGGGATTGGCGTCGCCGGATTGCGGTGTGACGCCGGTCCCACGGTTTAGTGCGGCGCGATTCGCGGTGGGGAACAACGGTGTACGCGTCGGGTGGTTCTCGAAGCGGCGGGGTTCTTCGGCCCGTCGTGGCGGCCGGTCATTGGCGATGAGAACAGCGATCCAGGGCAAAGGAATCGATGCGACGAGAATCAGCAGCGAGACGATGCCGTTGTGCCAAATGCCGTAGGCAACCGCGGCAAGGATCAGCGCCGGTATGCGAAACGTCATTATCGTCAGGTACTTCCGCACCCTCGCGCGGTGTTCTTCTTCGTAGGGCAGGGCAGCGGCGGTGATCAGGACCGGTCGTCCCTCATCGTCGAAACTCAGCTCGTGGCCGTGTTTCATCCCTCCACTGTTTCACAACGCCGCGCCCGCCGTGAGCCCGGTTTCGTCCAATAGAAATAGCGGGCACAATGGCCGACATGCAGACCCAGACGATCGAACGCACCGAGACCGACGAACGCGTCGACGACGGGACCGACGACGACACTCCGAAATTCTTCCACTACGTCAAGAAGGACAAGATCGCCGAGAGCGCCGTGATGGGCACCCACGTGGTCGCGCTGTGCGGCGAGGTGTTTCCGGTGACGCGGGCGGCGAAACCGGGCTCGCCAGTGTGCCCAGACTGCAAGCGGATCTTCGCGAAACTCAAGACGGGTTAGCCGGGCCGGCCTGCTTCCCGTCGCTTCGCTCGCCCTGGTCCTTACTCCCGTCGCTTCGCTCGCCCTGGTCCTCTGCTGGCTTGCTTTCGTCTGACTTCTCTTCTGGTTCGTCGCTGATGATCTCCTCGGCGCGCGCCTTGAGCCACCAGCCAAGCCGTCGCGCGTGCGTGTCCGGGGCCGGCCATTGCTCTTGAATCGCGTTGTTCAGTTCGGCGCCAATGACAACCGCGAACCCCAGAAAAAACGCGAAGAGCAAGAAGGCGATCGGTGTCGCCAGCGCACCGTATGTGTAGCCGGTGCTGGTGATCCATTCCAAATAGATGCGCAGTACCGAGCTGGCGACCAGGAACACGACCGTTGCGAGTACCGCGCCGATCAGCAGCCGGTGTGTCGGCAGCGGCTGGGGCAATGCCACTCGGTAGAGCACCGTCACGGTCAGCACCAGGCCGAGGCCGACGACCGGGTAGTAGCCGTACTGGAGCAAGCCGGCCCAACTGTCGGGAATGAACCGCGCGATTTTTTCCGGCCCGAGCGCGACAAGCGGAAGTACCACAATCGCGACACCCAGCATCACGATGTAGATGCCAAGGGCGAAGAAACGTTGACTGACCGCGCCGCGCAGCGGGGTCTGGCTATGCGCCTCAACGATGGAGTCGACGAACGCGGAGATCGCCGACGAGCCTGCCCACAGTGAAATCACGAATCCCAGTGACACGACTTCGCCGCGAGCTCCCGCTGTGATGCTGGTAACGGTCGGCGTGATGATCTCGTTCACGACGTTCTTCGAAAAGAAGCTGCTCGCCCCGCTGATAAGCGAGTGCTCGATGCGAGGAAGTGTCTCCGGCCCGAACAGAGGACCGATGTAAGCAAGGCTGCCCAGCAAGCCGAGCAGAAGCGGCGGAAGGGAAAGCGCCTGCCAGAAAGCGGCCTGGGCGGCCTCGGAGAATATCGAGTCGTCCCAGGCTTTGGTGATCGTGCGCTTGATGACGCGGAATACTGAGTGCTTCGTCGGCACCGGGGCCGTTTGGTCAGCCATGGTGCGTCCAGCATTGCTGACGTACGGGCGTCATGCCCGGATCACGCCGGCGGCGCGCCGACGCGGATCAGTCGCCGGCGGCGCCGACTTCCAGCACGGCGGCCAGCTCGACCAACTTCGCCTCGTGCTCGTTGGCGTGATGCTGGCAGAACAGGAGTTCACCGCCGGAAGGAAGCTTGGCTCGTACACGAGCAGCGGCGCCGCAGCGATCGCAGCGGTCAGCCCTGGTGAGTTCTGGACTGATGAGCGTTGCGGTCATGGCGTCCTCCTCTCGTGTAGCCGTTTATCTACTGTGACAGACGCATTCCGGATCGGCCTTGTTCCAAAGGCCCATGCGGGTGTGTCGTGTCTCACCTTTTGCATCGGTCGTGGTCAGTGCATGGTTACCCAAATGACGGTGCTGTTACATATCTGTTCCCGACAAGATTGGGCGGACGCGCAGCGGCGTGGCGAGCATCGGCCGGCGTCACTTACGGACGTCGGTTTTGTCCATCTATCGACCCCCCAGCAGGTGCATCTGCCTGCCAACCGGCTCTATGCCGGCCGCACTGACCTCGTGCTCCTGCACCTCGACGCGGACCGACTGGACGCGCCAGTGCGCTGGGAGCCAGGCGATGCGACGGACCCGACGTCGATGCTGTTCCCGCACCTTTATGGACCGCTACCCGTCGGTGCCGTGGTCACGACGTCGGCATACCAGCCGGGGCCGGGTGGGTTCGAGCCCGTTCATCCCTCCGCGACGTAGGCGTCGACCTCGATTTCGACATGGAATGCCGGATCGATCAGCGCCGAAACCTCGATCATCGTCGCCACGGGTCTGATATCCCCGAACACTTCGGCGTGAACTGCGCCGACCTCGGGCCAGCGGCTGATGTCGGTGACGAACATGCGAGTGCGAACAACATCGCGCAGCGTGGCGTCGACCTCGCCGAGTGCCGCCTCGATCCGTCGTAGCGCATCACGGGCTTGAGCGGCGATGTCGGCCCCGTTGCCCGTCGTGCCCGCGACGACGATGTGTGAACCGATCCGCACCGCGCGGGAATAGCCCACTGTTGGCTCGTAGAGCGATTCCGATGAGACATTGCGGCGCATGCTCGGAGGCTATCCGAGCCGACACCTACACTGACCCACCGTGGGAATTCTCTGGGGCTTCGCGCCGTGGATCGTCTATTGGGTGCTCGTCGGGAACGTCCCCTTCCGCACCGCAGTGTTGGTGGCGTTCGCGGTGGCGGTGGTCTCGTTCGTCATCGGCCGGATCACGAAAAAGCCGGGCCGCACGCTTGAAATCGGTGCTATCGCAACGTTTTTCGTCTTGACGGTGCTGACATTCACCCTCAGCGAGCAATTCATGCAGCGGTGGATCCAGCCGCTGGGCAACGCTGGAATCTTCCTGGTGGCCTTGATCGGCGCGTTGATCGGCAAGCCGTTCGTGCGCGAATTCGCCGAAGCCGACCAGCCGCCCGAGGTTATCCAAAGCGAGCTGTTCAACCGGATCACGTCGCTGCTGACCTGGATCTGGATCGGCGCGTTCGCCGGCATGACGATCTCGTCGTTGATTCCGCCGATCGTGTACGACAAGGCGTCGATTCTCGACACCGAAACTCCGTTGTCGTTCGTCTGCTACTGGGTCATCCCATTCGCACTGCTGGCTCTGGCCGCACTCGCGTCGCGAATCCTGCCCGAGAGGATGGCGCCGGACCCCGAAGACATCGTCCGCAGCACAACATTCGTCGCCTACGGCGAAGCCACGATCGACGAGTTGTATTACCTCGCGCAGGAACACGCCAACCGCGAAGTCGGCAAGGACAAGGAAGCCTACGAGGTCAAGGTCGGCGGCAAGGGCACACCTTTGGTGGGCGACGAAGAGCGGAACTCGTGGCCGTCGACGTACAAGGTGCGCGCGCGCAAGTAACGGCGCGCGCTGCCGTCGGTGAGCCGACCCCGACGCGCCACGAACCCGCGGCGCGAAACTGCCGCGGTTGACAAAATGCTGCCAAGCCAGAACTAACGCCTCTACTGGACCGGTTTGCACGGGCAGTTCGGAAACGACCCCGACACCGGTCAGGCGCCAGACCCGCGATCACCGCGAGCCTCCCGCCCAGATGACAACAGGAGGCAAGGAAATGAAGAACACCCGATCGGCATCGACTCTGTTGCGGCGCGCGGCAGCCGCGTTGGCTCTCGCGGGCGCAGTCATCGTTCCGCCCGCCCTGGCCACACTCACTGATTTCGGTGCCGCCACGGCAGTGGCGCAGCCGGCAAGCGACGACAAGCACGGCGGTCCCGACTACCAGTCGATCACGGGCTCCCGCGTCGGCGCTCCGAGCGAGTACGACGTCAGCTACTACGGCGGCAGCCACAAGCACCTGTCTGTCGAGCAGCAGCTCTACGGCTCGGGCGTGGTAGTTATTCCGCAGGTTGACACCACGGTTCACCAAAGCCGATAGAGATCAGGCAAACACGGCCCCGGCGCCATCGCGGCGCCTGGGCCGCGGTTTGTTGTGGGGGTCGCCGACGGCGCGATGAGCCTTCTCATTGAAGTAGTCCGGTAACTTAGTCGCGACGGCCGTAATGGCGATACGATTTCCGAGCAGTTTATTCAGCGGCCGAGGCATTCGAAGGCGTCGAACATGGACTATCCGCCCGCTTTGTCGCGGCTGTGTGGAACCGGAAGTGTTCGACGGCTCGCGGGATCGGGCAGATGACGTTCGGCGGTGTCCTTCGAGAAAAGCTTCGAGTACCCGACGCGAGCGGGCTCTTTCGGCAGCGGCTGGAAAAACCGTTGCTCGAGGGTTCGCCGACGGCGCTTGACGTCGTGGTCGCGCCTGCCGGGTGTGGAAAGACAACGCTGCTCTCCAGGGTTGCTGCGGCCTCGCAGGAGCCGGTCGGCTGGTATCGCCTTACGGCCGAGGACTCGACCGAGCAGCGGCTCGTCACCCATCTGGTCGGCGCGATGGCGGGCTTCGTCGACATCGACGAAGTGGACACGGTCGCGGCACTGCTCGGCGCGCTGGATGAATGGTCGGGATCGGGTGGGCTGCTGATCCTCGACGACCTCCACGAGATCGCGGACACCCCGGCGGAGGTGGGGTTGGAGCGCTTTCTGTCGCTGCGCCCGCCCCGGCTGCAAGTCATCTGCGGATCCCGCAGAATGCCCGAAGTCAACGTGCCCCGGATCAAGGTGTCGGGATCTTTCCGCGAGATCAACAGCGACGATTTGCGGTTCCGCTCGTGGGAGGTCGAGGAACTGTTCGCCTCGGTCTATCACGAACCGCTGCGACCCGAGGCCGCCGCCGCCCTTACGCGACGAACAGGGGGATGGGCAGCGGGACTTCAGCTGTTCCACCTGGCCACGGCAGGGCGCACGGCCGCCGAACGGCACCAGGCCGTCTCCGGCCTGGGCGGCCGCTCCAAGCTCGTGCGTTCCTACCTCACCCGCAATGTGCTCGCCGAACTGCCGCCGGATCGCCGCGAATTCCTGATGCGCACCTGCGCGCTCGGCCGATTGTCCGGAAGCGCGTGCGACGCCCTTCTCGGCACCACCGGCAGCCACCGCATTCTCGAAGAGCTGGAGAACGCGCAACTGTTCACGTTCACCGACGACGGCGGCATGTACTTCCGGTACCACGAAGTGCTGCAGTCGCACTTGGAACTGGTGCTGGTCGAGGAAAACGGCCAGGAAGGCGCCCGGGCCTGGTACTTGAAGAGCGCCGGGGTGCTCGAGTCGCTGGGGGAGCTGCGGCCCGCAGTGCGGGCATACGCGAAGGCCGGCGATTGGGTGGCGGTCTCTCGGCTCATGCGCGACACCGATGGCGCGCGCATCGACGCGACGTCGGTCGACGATGCTCATTTGCTTCCGGCCAGTACATGGCAACACGACCCTTGGCTGGCGTTGGCCAACGCCCGTCGACTGGTCCGGGAAGGTGCCCTTCAACGAGCTGTTGAGGCATATCGTCACGCACAGACGCTTTACGACGAGCCGAACTACCGGCAGATGTGCCGTCGTGAATGTGACGTCGTGGCAATGTGGTTGGCCGGAGAGTCCTCCACAGGATCGGCGCCGGCAACTCGCTCATCTGTCGCACACTGGAGCTGTGTTCTTCGCGACGCGGTTCGTCGCTCGCCGGACTTCGCCGCCCTGCCTGAATCCGCCGAGAACGAAAGTCGTATCCGTGTCATGCATGGATTGGCCGCCACGGCCGCCGGTGAAATCCGGCTGGCCCGGGAGATGCTGGCCTCTGTGCGGCGCGACGAGTCGGCGGATGCGTTGGCGACGATCTTCGCGACCTTGGCATTGGCGGTGCACGATCTGATCGACGGTGACGACTCGGATCCCGCATCGAGGCTCAGCACGATTGCCGCGTTGGCGGAAAATGAAGGCTTGCCGTGGGTTTCGAGGTTATGTCAGGGGCTCGAGCAGATCGCGCTCGTCACATCGCAGGAAGCGGTCTGGCGATTCGAAAGCTGCTCGGAGATCGTGACGGCCGCCGAACGCATGGGCGATCGTTGGGGCGCCGGCCTGCTCACGTTTGTGATAGGCCTGGCCAAACAACGCGTTGGCGAATCAGCGCTGGCCGAGCTAACTACTGCGGCAAGAACTTTCGCTGAGCTGGAGGCGCCGGTGCTCGAGCATTGGTGTCAACTGTTGGCCCTCCGCGAGGAGCCGACGGCAACCGCGGTCACGAAAGCCGTTGAGACCAGCCGGAGCCTGCGGTCGCGCGGTGCCGAGGCGTTTGCATCGAGTCTCATGGTGTCCATCTCTGCCGATTGCGAACCGGCGAAACTGCGCGCCGCGGCCGACCTGGCTGCTCAGTGCGGCCTGCCACTGTCGGTCGCCATGACCAGCGGTGGACCGCAGGAGCACGCTGGTCAGCAGGAGACCCCGGACACACCGGCGGCCGGGGACGAAACCCACGTTCCTGTTGTCGCCATCACGTGCTTCGGCGGCTACCGCGTAGCGATCGATGGCGAGCCAATTGACCTCAACTCGCTGCGGCCGAAAGCGCGTGCGGTGCTGCAGATCTTGTCCCTGTCACCCGACCGCGACCACCACCGGGAATTCCTCGAAGAGCTGCTGTGGTCGGGCGTCGACCATTCCGTCGCGTGTCACCGGCTACAGGTTGCGGTGTCGAGTGTGCGGACGACCATGTTCGGCGACCACAGTGTGGTCATCCGCCGCGAGGGCGAATCGTACCGGCTGTGTCTGCCCGGCAATGCGACCGTCGACGTTCGAGACTTCACCTGGGCATTGTCGAGGGCTGCCGCTCTGTCGGCGCGCGGCGATCTGGAAGGGCGCATGGCGGCACGTCAGGAAGCGCTCACCCTGTACACGGGTCACCTGCTTCCAGGGATTACTGGCTCTGAGCACATCGAGACCGAGCGGGATCGGTTGCGGCGCAATGCCGGCGCCGCCGCGGCCGCACTGGCGTCCGACTACGTGACACTCGGCGAGTGCGAACAAGCACTGATCGCGGCGCAGCGATCGGTCGAACTGGATCCGTATCAAGAAGGCCCGTGGCTGATCATGGCCGATTTGCACGAGAAGATGGACGACACGTCGGCTGCCGAGCACGTCCGTCGCGAACACGCTCGGCTGAAGGTCGAGCTAGAGGTCTGAGTCGCGAGGTGGTTCGTCACCGTCGCGGCCCGGGGGCTCGCCGCCCTGCGACGACGACGGGTCGACGATCGGAATGACCGTCGTCGCGGCGGGGTCGCTGCGTGGCACGGCCGAGGTTTTGGGTTCGCGGGCCTCGCCGTCGCCCGTTGATGTGCTTGCTTCGCCATCACCATCAGGTGACGGCGACGGCGGCGGTGGTTCGTCGCTCTTGGACTTGGGCGGTGCCGGTCGGGTGACTACCTCTACCGTATGCGGGATGTGAGCGGGCTTCACCTGTTCGACCAGGGCGTCAAGGCTGCGGCGGTCGAATTCGACATCATGGTCGATGGTGACCCGGACGAGCAGGTTCGGCACCGCCTGGCCGGCCGCACGGGAGTTCGGCTTGTTCGACCATGTGGCCGAACCAGATTCGATCACCTCGGTTTCCTGGTTGAACGTTGCGCGGACCGCCTCGCGAACGCCTTGCACCGTCCCGCGCCAGGGCAGCAGTGCGGTGGCGGCGAGGATGAGTCCGCGCTTGCGGTCCGGGTCTGGGTGCTCGCCCACGCTCAGGCCGATCCAGCCGGCAAGCCAGTCGAGCATGTCCTCCGGAGTGGTCTTCGGATCGAGGTACGCCGGAAAGCAGTCCAGCGTCGCGAAGACCGGGGCAAGCACGTCGTCGAATGAACCGCACAGTTGCTCGGCGAGGGGGTCGTCGCGGTACACCAACGGCATCGTGTCCATCAGTGGCCGCGGCGAGCAGACGTCGTCGATGCCGCCTCTCATTGGTCAAGCACCCGAACGCTGTGTCGTCCGTAGGAGTAGACGAGTTCGTTGCGGGCCAACCGAATCACATCGGCCGGCCTGTCCGCCCGCTCTTTGGTCTCCGGGTCGACGGCGAACAACTGCACGGAGATCGGTCCGGCCATGTCGATGCCGGGTATCCATGCCAGCGCAGCAGTCATGTCATGCACTTGTACCGACCGTCCGATCGGCCAGCCGGTGCGGTTCAGTCCACCTTTGAGGGGATGCAGGAGCCGGTTCAGCGCCCGCAGCACATCGTTTCTCAGTTGCTCACGGTGGAAACCGGGCAATGCGTAAAGAGAGGCCACCACAGTGACACCCCAATAGCGCGGCGGCTCGACGACGAGCCGGGTGCCCACAAGGCGCCGCTCATTCAGGTGGTTTTTGATCCGCTGAATGGTCTCAGGCAATGGGTCGAGATCTTCGCGGCGAACGGCTTCCATGGCATCGCTGGACACGTGCGGCACGATCAGCACGCGCACGATGCCGGCCTCCCGCTCACCGGCCGCGGGCAGGCAGTGCGCCCGGGCGATCTCGGGCGCGACTTCCCGGGTCAGCTCTTCGAAATCCTGTGCAGTGACGGCTTTTCCGCGTGTGCGAAGCAGCAGCGGACCGCGCGCTTTGACCTCGTCGACGGTCTCCGCCTCGGCACCGCCGACGGCCGCTCTGCGGTTCTCGACGCGTGAGATGTACGGAACACTGGTCTTGAGCACGCGAATCTGACCGATTCCGACGTTGCCGTTTCTCCCTCCGCCGGTTCTGTACGCGGATACGACGACCGAGGCCGCTTTCCGGGGGATGGCGCCGTACTGGCGCATGCTGCCGTCGGCTTCTCGAACCATCGGTCCGAACACAATCTCACCGGCGACGGGGTCGATGTGGAACGACCGGCTCGAATCGTTCTCTGCGCCAAAGTGTTCGACTGGCTTCCACTCCGTCGACTCCTCACCGGCCACCACCGACACCGAGCTGTTCTCCCACGGCAGGACCGGTCGATGCAGAAGCGGGAAGCGTTGACCCGCTGTCCCGTCCGATGTCCCGACGGTCTCATCGTGCACGACACGCGCATGGATGATTCGTGCGGTGCCGCCGACGGTTGCTGCCGAGATCGACCTGATGTACGGCGATTCGCTGTAGGTGGATTGGTCCGGGGCGGGCTCCACCAACCGGCAGCGCAACCAGCCCTTCGCTTCGCCGCCGACCGGGGCGGGCGAGCCCAGCACGTGTCCACGCGGCACGTGAAGAATGACATCGCCCGGTCTGTTGAAGGCCTTCGTCCCGTCGCGATCGAGTTCGCACTCCACCCATTCGGTTTCGCCGGTCCAGGCCTCCCAGACGTAGGGGGGATTCGCGGGGTTCACGCCGACACCTGACACCCTGCACTCGAATCGCAGCATCACCGCGCACGACGGGATGGCGTTGTCGAGACCGATCATCAGGGCATCTCCCGGCGTTGGCCTCTCCGCGAAGCAGCGGAACTCGTTGCCACGCGGGTCGTTGCGCTGGTCTCTGGACGCTGCCCGCCCGGAAACTGTTGCTACACGGCCGCTCTCGAGAGAGCAAGGAATGATGTTGAGCTGCTCGGTCGTCGAGAACACGACGGGATCGTCCACGTCGGTGCGGTCCGTGCTCACCTCGGTCTCCGAGCGGACCGTAATCGTTTGCGGCTGAGGCGCAGCCAGCCAGAAGGTGGCCTCGCCCTGGGCGGCGCCGGGCGCGCGGAGCTCCAGACCCAGCAATTCCAGGAACTTGATGTAGTTGCGGTCGGGGACTCTGTTCAGTCGATAGACAAGCTGGTCGACCATCATCGCGAACGTCTCGATCAGCGTGATGCCCGGATCAGAGATGTTGTGTTCGGACCAGTCCGGGCACCGTCGATGCACCAGGCGACGGGCGTCGTCCACCAGGCTTTGGAAGGTCCGGTCGTCGAGATTGGGTGCGGGCAACATGGCTCAGGCCTCGTTCAGTATCGGTAAACCGCTTGCGGGAACAGGTGAAGGTAGCGCCATGGGCGGGAGTTCGGTGGCGGTGAGCACGTTCGACTCGTCGGGAATCACATAGAACGGGAAGACCAGATTGCGTGGGTCGTTGTACCCGCGGACCCGATAACCCACGTCTATGTAGAACGTGCCAAGGTCCTGATTATCGGCCGTGACTTGGACCGATTCGACGTCGATGCGTGGCTCCCAGAGTTCGAGCGCGCGACGGACGTCGTATGCGATCGCGGCCGCAGTCGCTTCGTTGACTGGTGAGAACAAGTGATCCTGTATGCGGCAACCGAATTCGGGTCTCATCGGACGCTCGCCCGGTGACGTCCGGATAATGATCTCTATCGCCTGCTCGATGTCGCGGACATTGCTCGCCAGCGCGACGGAATTCGTAGGATCGATCTGCAGCGGGAAGTTCCATCCCGCACCGAGGAAATCCACAGACATCGATCACCCTCCAATCAGTTGATCTTGACCGGCGCACCGGAAATGACGTTGGGACCTGTAGCAGCGACTTTGACCGTGCTTCCGTTCAGCGACAAGCTCGTCTTGGTGTCGAGGTCGACGGCGCCGGTGCCGCCGGACAACGAAACGCCATTTGTCGCGGTGATGGAGATCTTCTTGGCCTTCATCTCCAGATCCGATGAGCCGGCGTCGATGACGATGCCCTTCTGGCCCTGTATGAGGATCGTCCCGTCGCTGTGCACCTCGATCTTGGTTCCCACCGAGTCCAGAGCGATTTTCAGCTTTCCGTCGCCGGTTTCGGCGGTGATGCCCTCTGTCTTGCCGTCCTCGTCGAACAGGTCGACGCGGTGCCCTTTTCGCGAGATGAAAGAACGCCGGTTGACGGCCCCCGAGTTGCTGTCGATAAGACTGGGCCCCTTGGTGCTTGGAGTGTCGATGCCGTTGAACAGACCTCCGAGTACATACGGCCGCTGGGGATCTCCCTGTTCGAATGCGACCAGCACTTCGTCGCCGACCTCTGGGACCACGATGAACCCGCGGTCTTTTCCGGCGCCGGGTTGCAAAGTGCGCGCCCAGTCGCTGACGTAGTCGTCGGAAAGCCACGGGAAGGTGAGCTTCACGCGACCTTGTTTCGTGGGGTCATTGGCGTCGCTGACCTGTGCGACGACGATCCCGTCACCAAGCGTTCGGCCACCACCAGCGGTGAGCCCGTACAGGCTGCGTTCCTGACGGCCTGTCACCGAGAACGCGGTGGTGTAACCGCCGTGGGTGGGATCGAAACGATGTCGGGCAGCCGTGATCGTGTATTTGCCGTCGAAGGGCTCACCCGCGTTCTCGACCGTGATGCTCACGTTGGCGCGCAGTTTCGGGTTTCCCCGTGCCACAGCATCGATCTCGGCAAACGAGCTACCGATCTCTTCTGTCAGCGCTGCCGCAGCTGCGTCCGCTTCAGACTGGCTGCGGTACGCGACGTCGGAGGCGACGTACTTGGGATCGCCGAACGGCTTGGCCATATCGGCCGGCTTCATCGTCGGTAGGTCAACGCTTTTCGTGCCAGCGGGAACCGAACTCGTGATCTTGCGCTTCTGGGCGACATCCCAGCCGCGGACCTCGACCTCGGAGACCTGTTCGGCGGCGGTGATGACCGAGCGGAAACGCAGGAGATCGCTGCCCAACCGCAGGACCAGCGGGTCGGTGGCGCTGGGGTCGTCGGAGGGGGCCGTGCTGGCGGCCTCCCGAAACCGGAAGTTGAGTTTGTTGTCGCGCATGGTCAACTCGTAGCCGATGCGCTTGGCAAGACGGTCGAGGAACTCCCAGTCCGTCTGGCCGAATTGGCCGAGATGGTCGAAGACGGTCTTGCTGGAATCAATCTGCCCCTCAGGCAGTTTGGCCCGCTGGGCGACCTGATGGACGGCGTCCGACGCGGTTACTTGCGTGTACGACTTCGTGTGCCGTCCGCGGAACAAGCGGTGTACCGGATCGTAGCCCCGGATGATCGTGAAGGAACCGCCGCCGCCGACTTCGGCCTCGAGCGACGTGACCTCGCCTTCGATCAACTTCTCGGGTGTGTCGGTCTCGGTGCTCGCGATCGTGATCTTGGCCTTGGAGCCGATCTTCACTTTGGACTTCTCGATCACCATGCGGGTGGGGTCACGAAACCTCAGCATGAACGAATCCGGCAGTCGCAGACTGGAATCCACATAGGCCGACGTCAATATTGACGCGATGTCGTCGGGCAGGTCGGTGCCGTCGAATTCTACGTTAAAGCGCGCGGAGGTGGCCATCGCGTCAGCCCACCGCAGCGAGAAGGACGGAGACAGCCGGAAGCGCGACCTGTGTGCCGTCAGGAATCCGCATGGGATCGTCGATCCTGTTGTACGCGGCGAGCGGCCGCCACAGTTGCGGATCGCCGTACTCCTGGTAGGCGACCAATGCGAGCGAATCACCCGCCACCATGGTGTGCGCGTCGTCGGCCCACAGTGCTCCGGAGGTCGGATTCTGTTTGGGGTCGGGCGTGACATCGATTTCTTCGAGGTTCACCGTGCACACTGCCCGGATCGGGATTCCGTTCTCGGAGAACCGAGTGTATTTGGCTTGAACCTGGCTCACGTAGCCCGCAAAACTTCTCACTTTGCCCCAGGCGAAGACGACGAGGCGGGGTACTGGAGTCTCGTTCTTGGCGAATTTGTCCTTGTACGGAACGCAGCAGGCGAACAGCTTGTCCACCGAAGCCACCACGTCGATGCCCTTCTTCGCGGAGGCGTCGAAGAACAGCTCGAGTGTCATCTTGCACGGCTCAGCGCCGGAGTACTCGGGAGGCCCGGCCTTCTTGTCCTTGGTCGGTTTGCGTTCCCATTTAGCGGATTTGGTGATCGATACTTCTTTGGGATTGAACTGGAAGTCGAGCTGGTCTGTCGGCTTCGAGCCGATGTCGGGTGGTTTGCCTTTGGTCATTTTGGCTTCGTACAAGAGCAGTGATGCAGATTGGGGCTGTGCCCAGGAGTCTTTCTTGCTGAGCTCGGCCTTCTCCGCTTTCAAGGCGACGGCTTTGCCGGCCATTATTTACTGCCCTTCGTGTTGCTGAATCCGTGGTGGGCGATCTCGAGCGTCTCGGTGAATACTTTTGGCGAGTCGAGATTCAGAGTTGGCCCTGTCCAGCGAACCGGGACCACGCTTTGCAGCTCCCACTCCATGACCGGCTTGCCCTCTGCGTCAAGCGCTTTGATCACCGCAGTCGTCGGCTCGAGGCCGTTCAGGACCTTGACGATCCACTTCGTCAGCTTTTCGCTGTCGGGCCCGATCGGACGGCTCAATTTGATGTTGGAGTACTTGACACGGGTCGGCAACTGCCACACGAGGCCGTTGGTGCCGCCCTCTTCCCGTTGTTCCATCACGACTTCGAGGCCCAGACCCTCACAGCTGTTGAACTTGCCCAGCTGCGATTTGTCGACGACGACGTCGAAGCACACACCGACATGCACTTCGACTTGGTCAAGCGGGTCAGGTTTGGTCATCGTCCCAGATCCATCAGTGCGCCAGCCCTTTCACGGTCCAGCCAGAGTTCGGCGCGCAGTCGCGCCGCCAACGTGTCGTAGATGTTGTTCACGAGATTGTCGACGTCGAGTTCCTTGCCCGCGCCGGCCGCCGCCGCGACCGACGACGTTGACGCAGCAGCTGCGGACGCAGGCGCCGGCGCCGGTGCGGCGGGCTCGGGTGCCGATGCCGTGTCCGCGGCCGGCGCCGAGTCCGACGAACTGTCGGGTTCCCGTTGGATCGTCGGTGGCGAGAATGTGATCGTGTTGCTGCTCAGGTCGTGGCTGTACCCGGGGTCCTGAAAATGCCCGGCGTCGCTGCCGTACTCAGACGGCGAGAACGTGTCGGACTCGGCCGCTGGTTTACTGAATTCCTTGCGGGCAGTGGGGTGGTCGGACACCTGCCCGAACATCCGTTGCAGGCCGACCGTGCGGGGGGCGTCGGCGATAACCGAACGTGCAGATGTAATCGGTGATCCGCTCGGCGTCGTGTCGCGGGCCTGACTGTTGTTACGCACGGGCGGAAGAACCACCAGTCGCCGCGCGCCGGCTTGCGGCGGCGCCTGGGTCTGCGTGCTGCTGCGTTGTACGACACCACCCCTTGACGGAAAGGGAAGCGCTGCGTCCGAGGATGGTGGGCCAGAGAATTCGCGGGTGGCTTCCAGCGGTGAGCGAACTGCCGGGAGTTCTTGGCTTTCAGTCGAACTCGAGAGGCCGTCGAGGGCGGTGGCACCACTGTCGGCCGCCTGGCCGCGCGGCTCCTCGGGAACCCGTTGCAGCGCCGGCCCTACGGAAGTGCGACGGCGCGGCAGCGCGGCGCCGGGACGGGTCGGTGTCGAGGCGTCGACCACAGGCAGCCGTGCCATCTCGGTCGAGGACAGCCGTTGCACACCCACCGTGGGTGGGGTTGGTGTCTCGCTGGCCGCCGGGTACTTATGACGCGTAGTTTGCGATGAGCCGGATGGTGCAGCCGTGATCGGTCCGGCGTCCCGCGGCGCGCCGGTCTCGCCTGCCGACACGACGGTCGAAAGCCGTTGCGCGGTCGGGGGAGTCGAAGGCTCGTCCCAGTCCGGTGTCTCGGCGGATCGCATCACTGTAGTGGTGTCGTTTGTCGACGAGACCGCGGGGAGCTTGGAGGCCGCCGGCCCTGTCGGGACCGTCGGGGTCGCGGGGGACGAACCAGTTTGTTCAGAGACATGCGCCTTCGTCGATTCCCGGGAGGGCGGGTCGCTCGCGCGCTGCAGTGTGGGGTTGGTGTCCTTGGCGGATGACGTTGGCGCCTTGGGACTACCGCCCGGAGTGCGACTGGCTGGCTCAATGGTGGGCAGCTGGGGTAACGGACGAGAAATCACGGACGATTGCGACGTATTGGCATGGGACACCACATCGCGCTGCACGGGGGACAGCTGGCGCAACGGGACTGCCGGGGCCGGGCTTTCGCTCGACGTGTCGGCGAGGCGCTGCACCGCGACGGCGGGCTGGGCGGTGTGCGCGTGCTCCGATGATCCTGACACATGTTCTGTCGCAACAGGGTTGGCGATCTTCTCCGATTCAATGACGTCAGAGCTGAAGAGGGACTCGGACTCGCCGGCAGCGCCCACGGGTTCGCTCGTGGCCTCGAGCATCCGGGGTTGCTCGGGCTCCGGTGATTCCATCATCGAACCGGCGGCGGACTCGGTGGGGCCGGGGACGTCCACCGCCCGGACTTCTCGCACAGGCCTGAGCACGTCCGGAACATCGGCGGCTCGTTGCACCGGGGCGATCGGCGGGTACAGCGTTTCCCGGGCTGGCGCGGTGGACGGACGGGGCGGCTCCTGCCCAGCGGAGGTCGGTTGACGAAGCGCTCGCTGCACCGCCGCCGGTGACGCTCCCCACGTCCGCGACTGCGGCGTAGGTGCGGCAACGGCATCCGTCTGGGGCGCCGCGTCACCCGCCGAATTCTGGAACGGCAACACTGACAGACTGTCGGACTCACCGGCCGACAGCAGGTCCAAAGAGTCTGTGAGGCCAGGGTTTTGAGAAGTTGTCAGCGATTCGGTAAAGCCATCGAACTGGGCTGTGGGCTCGATATCGCCGACCGTCCGCTGGATGGAAGGGAGCCGATGCCATGCGGGTTCGCGCCGAACCGCTGCTGCGGTCGGCTCGGCGGCTGGGGACTTCGACCGTCCCCAGCCCCAGTTGGCCGGCCACCACTTCGGCATCGGTCAGGCCCTCCTGTCAATTCGATCCATTGAGGCGTTGGATCAGTCGCACATAGCGGCGACGGTCGGCGTGCTCGAGGTCGAGCAGATCGCCCAACGCCCAGTGCAGGTGGTAGGCGATGTACGAGACCTCCTCGTGAAGGCGTTCGGTCCCGTACGTCACGATTCCCCCAGGCGGCTCCCTGCCACATCGACGGCGAAGTCGTGTTCGCAGTTGGGGCATGTGACCCGGGCGTGGGTGTGCCCGTCCTGGTTGACCCGCCGGTACAGGTCCTGAAGAAACGCCAGGTCCGATGCGAACAGGTTCTCGATGATCTCGGCGTAGACGTTGTCGATGTCACCGATCCGCATCACGACGCGGCTGATCAGCACGACCGCAAGATAATTCGGATTCTCGCGGACCCGGTCGTCGCGCTGCGACACGAGTTCATCCCGTGCCGTCGCCAGTCGCATCACCCCGGTGCGGTGCACCGCGCCCGACTCGTCGACGTATCCACGCGGCAGAACGAACGCGAACTCGGTGCGCATCTCTTCGCGCGAATACTCCTGCCCTGGCCCATCGGCCAGGGCAGAAGTCCCGTTAGCGAGTGAGCGACGCATTAGGCCACTTCGCACTTCTCGTATGTGACGACGAGCTTCTCGGTCATAACGCTGGTGTCGCCGGCCTTCATCGAGCTGATCTCGAGGCTCTTCGGCCACGCCGCCGTCAGGTTGTAGCGCTTCACCGTCTCACCCTCGTAGTCGTAAACGATGATGGCGCCGCCCTTTCGGGCGTCTTTCATCTTGCCCAGCTGCGAGGCCTTGATCCACTTGTCGAACCCGCCGTCCTTCGTCAGGGGGCGAGTCAGCGTGCACTCACCGGCTTTCCACCGGCCGGGCAGCTTCTTGATCATGTATTGGCCGTTGTCGGCCTGGTTGCTCTTGTACTCGATGACGTCCTGCTCCATCTTCAGACCTGTCACTTCCGTGATGGCCTTGATCTGGAGTCCGTCGAACTCGAGGCCGAATGAGTGACCGACTGAACTGTCATGTTCGTCCATTGCCATGGAGATTCACCTGCTTTCTGTAAGAGGGGGTTTGCTATTCGGCGACGAGGCTGGTTCCGCCGGAGTACTGCGAGAGGCGGAAGATCACAAACTCAGCGGGTTTCACTGGTGCGATGCCGATTTCGCAGACCACCTGCCCGGCATCGATTCCCTCGGCGGGGTTCGTCTCGTCGTCGCACTTGACGTAGAACGCCTCGTCGGGGGTGAGTCCGAATAGCGCGCCGCTGCGCCACTGCATGACCAGGAACGCACTGATGGTGCGGCGGAGCTTGGCCCACAACGCGTGATCGTTCGGCTCGAAGACGACCCAGTCGGTGCTGGTGAGGATCGACTCCTCCAGGAAATTGAACAGGCGCCGAATGTTCAAGTAACGCCATGCCGGGTCGGACGACAGCGTGCGGGCACCCCACACCCTGATTCCCCGACCGGGGAATGAGCGAATGCAGTTGATTCCCACAGGGTTCAGCAGATCGTGCTCCTTGCGGGTGATCTGGGTCTCGACGCGGATTGCGCCGCGCACGATCTCGTTGGCCGGCGCCTTGTGGACCCCACGGGTGTCGTCGTTGCGGCCCCAGATGCCCGCGACAAATCCGGACGGCGGTAGGTAGCCGTTCCCGGTGCTGACCCACGGCCAGTACAGGGCAGCGAATTTCGAGTCATACGCGGCCTTGTCGACTCGCCATTCCTTGATCTGCTGCGCATTCAGGCCAGGAGGCGGATCGAGGATCGCGATGCGATCACCCATCAGCTCGCAGTGCGCAATCATCGCCGTCTGCACCGACTGCACGGTGTCGAGGTCGACGGCTCCGCGCTGGTAAGCCGTCAGCAGATCCGGCATGCACACCATCGTGATCTCGTCGATCACCTCGAGACCCTGAACGCCACTGCGCTCGTCGACATCACCGATGTAGTCGTCGCTGGACAGGCGGGCGGGCGGACTGGACACCACGATGTCAGGCGCGGCGAGCGTGACTTGCATGCCTGCCTGAAGGTCCTCGGCGGCTTTGCCGGAGATCTGCTCGATCTTGATGGTTTGCGACGTACCGGTGACGACAGAGGCGACGTTGGTCTTTCCGCGCGACGAGGAGACGTTCGGGTACTCCTCGATGACGCTCCCGTCACGGACGACGACAAGTTTCAGGGCGTTGGGCTGGTCCTCGCCCTCGGTCTGGAAGGGCGCCACCTCCACGCGGATGCTGTCGGGGCGCGTGCTCGGATCAAGCGCGAGCACCCTGTAGTTCGCAAGCACTCCTTGCGGTGTGGCCTCGATCTGCTGCTGGCCACCGGACGAGCCGTTCTCTCCCTCGCCGTCGCCGATTCGGACGACGTAGGAGTTGCCGCCGCCGTTCTGGAAGTAGCCAAACACCGACTCCGCCAGGCAGGCCCCATCGATGGGACCGCCGAACGTCTTGGTGAATTGACTCCAGTTGCTGATCAGCGTGGGTTGGTTGAAGGGGCCCCTTTCGGCGAGGCCGATGAAGGCCGCCACTGCGGTCCCCACGCCTTCGATGGGCCTTGAGCCGGAGTCGGTTTCCTCGACATAGACACCCGGCGACAGATACGTCGGCATTACGCCTCCTCGGTGGTTTCGTGGGCTGCAAAGGATCGTGCTCTCGTTGACGGGTCGTGCGAAGGATCGGGAGGACTGCCGCTCGGGCAGCAGTTGTTGCACCTTGGGGCAGACGCGCACCATGCGAGGTAAAACTTGCCCCTCCGTACACCGGCCACTGCCCAAAGGGATAGGCCCCCGCGTCTTCCGTCCGGGCCGAGATCGGAGGATCGTTGTACGCGTCGAAGGAAGCGAGGACGTCATGCATGCCCACGAAGGCGACCAGGTATTTCACTCTGAGTTGCGCCCGAAGGCCTCTCGACTCGAGGAGCCCGAGTCCGCGCTTGCGCTCAAGGCGGCACTTTCCGGGCGTCTCGATGTCGCCGGACCCAAAGGCGTCGTAGGCCTGCAGAGGGTAGCGGGCAACGCGGGCACCGCAGCGCTCGTTGAAGAGGAACGGTCACCTGTGCTCGACACCGTGGGCTCGGGAGGCTCGCCGCTGTCCGAGGACGTTCGCACCGACATGGAGGGCCGGCTCGGCCAGGACTTCGGCGACGTCCGTGTCCACAACGACGGGGCCGCCCACGAGTCGGCGAAATCTGTGAACGCCCAAGCATTCACAGTCGGATCCGACATCGTGTTCCAGAGCGGGATGTATGACCCGAGCTCGGATTCCGGCCGGCACATGCTCGCCCACGAACTCACGCACGTCGTGCAACAACGCAGCGGTCCGGTCGATGGCACGGACGCCGGTGGTGGGGTGAAGATCAGCGATCCATCCGACCGATTCGAGCGCGAAGCCGTCGCGAACGCTGACCGGGCGATGTCGGGCCCTGCGCCGGACGCGGGAGTTCAACGCAGTGCCGAGGCAAGTGGGGCGGTGTCGGTGCAGCGTGAGGACGCGCCGATGGAGGAAGAGGAAGAACCGGCAGCCCAGACGTTCGTCCAGCGCCAGGACGAGGAACCTGAAGAAGAACCGGCCTGACGGTCGCGGTATGCCTGAGCGTTTCGCGCGCTAGCGACGGACGTCGCTGGGCGCGGGCGGCGGAACCGCGGTGCTGAGAAGCCTGGCGTAACAATCATTCGCAGCGAGCTGTTTGGTGTTGCACCATCCATTCGCGGCATTGCCGTCGTTGAAAGCCTTGCCGTCCACGGCGACCACTGTGACCCAGACGTCGGGCGGTGGACTCAATGTTGTCCAGTCGCTCGAGCGCAACAGTCGCACGTTCGGCTGGGACAGCCGCAGTTTGAAGTGCTGCTTGAGGATCTCCTGCGCTGTTTGATCGCCGAGTTTCGTGGCGGCCAGCTGCGGCACCCATTTGTCGGTCAGCTGTGAGGCCATGAGCTGGCGGTCGTTGTCCGCGATTGTGTTGAGCCCGCTCAGTGCGGCAGCCTCGGCGTCGACGAATTCCTTTGGCGCCGGTCCTGCCGCCGTCAGCGCCTTCAACTTGTCGTCCCTCGGCGGTGTGGGGGACGGAGGCGGTTGGCTCACAGGGTCGTATCGGACGTCGAGCGCGCTCAATGACGTGGCAGCCGGGTCAAGTGGCGGGAGGGTTTCAGGGGTTCGCCAAAACATGCCAATGGGAAACCGGAAGTCGCGCAACACATATTCGTCGCTCCCGCCGCGTGGCGGCTGCGGAACCACGATGGGGGTGGCGGACAGATCGAACTCTGCGGCGGCAACGTCTTGAGCCGAAACTGACACCGCCACACGGGTTTTCTGCGACAGGACCGTGCCGCCAAGGCATACGCCGCCGATCCGCGTCGTGACGACCAAGCCATCCTTATCGGTCGTGGCGCGAATCGGTATCAGCATCGCGCACGGCGCGCCGGCCGCCCCCGTCGCTGGCGGGGGAGTGTGGCTGTAGCCGACAACGAAGAAAACCATCAGCGCCGCCACCACGGCGAGCGCGCCCCACATCACCATCGGGCGGCGTTGCGCCTGCGGTGCGGGTTCCGAATCCAGAATCCACAGCGGCCAGCCCGGCGGCGGAGGGGGCAGCGAGGGATCGGGCTGCCAACTGATGTCCGGCTCAAAGCCTGGGGTCTGCGGCCAATTAGGAGGCGGGTTGAACCTGGCGCGGGTGCTGGGCGGCATTTCCGGCGGTCCTACTATCTGTCGGCGTTTGGGCTGCACCGATTGTCCCACGACGCCGCCTGTCCAAGCGTGGATTTCGAGTCCTTGTAAACCCGTGACATCCACATCGCGTTACCGCCTAAACTCGATCAGCTACGAGTTAGACTCGGGCAATTCCAGAATGCGGACGCCACTATGCCAGATGAAATCACGTGCCCCGAATGCGGGACAGCAAACCCTGCAGGATCGACGTGGTGCGTCAAAGACGGTGTATTCCTTGGATGGAGCGAGGACGAAGCACCGCCTGAGCCGGGCGCAGCTGAGTCCGCCCCAGCCTCGGAGAAAGAGCCCGCAGGCTCAGATCCGAAGGCAGAGTCAGGATCATCGTCGGACCCGGCGCCGCGGCCCGAGTCGTCGCCAGGTGAGAGTGGCGAGGAGAACCCACGCGCCTCCGGTGTGCGAATTCACCCGCCGGCCGCCAGGATCGAGCTCGTCGACACCCGCCACTCCCGCGTCGAGCTCGCCGTCGACAACACCGCGAAACACGAGCGGAACCTCACGCTGTCGGCTTCTGATACGGATCGCCTTCTCCAGCTCCGGATCGAGCCGTCGCAACTCGTGCTGAAGCCGAATCAGAGGGTGATGGTCGAGCTTCGGCTGACAACACCCCCGCCGCGACCTGGAACGGTCAGGAGTCACACTGTCAGCATCGTCGCGGAAGAGGGCGGCCGTCCTGCGGGCAAGACGGAGATCAGGTTCGACCAGCGGATCTCGGCCGCGCCCAGGACCACCGCGACCAGTCGCCCTATGCCTCGGGTCGGGCGCAATCGCCCTCGGCGGCCGGTCCCCGACCCGAATGCCGCTCCGACGACGGCATTTGAGTCCGCTGCTGCCACAACCGCTTTCGATCCCGACGCGACGCGCCGAGCCGACCTCGCCACCGCGAGGACTACAGCGGTAGCAGGAGGCGGTTCATCGGCAACCACCTTTCTTCCGCTAGCGGGCGGGCGAATCCGGTTGGAGCCCCAGACGGTTCATGCTGACGGAGGGTCGCGGGCGACATTTCTCGTGGTCGCCGACAACAGCCAGGGCCGCGAGACCTTACGGATCGCTTTGAACAAGGCTGACGGAGACGGATCGCTGAATTACGACTTCCGCCCGGACACCTTCGAAGTACCGCCTGCAAAGGTCATCGCAAGCACCCTGGTCGTCACGGCGCCGCTCACTCCGCAGAGCACCCTGGAAAGTCCCGTGAACGTGCGTGCGGTCGCCGGCAACGACACCGTCGACTGCTCGGGAACCGTTGTGCAGAGCGGAAACGTGTGGCGGTGGGTGGTCCCGTACCTGTTGCCGGTGCTGGGGGCGTTGATCGCGGTGGGCGGCGCGATCAGCCCGTTGACCAAACTCGTGAACTTCTACTGGTTCCACCGGCCCGATCCTGCCGGTCCCGAGCACGGAAGCTGGTGGCTCGCGGAGCCTGCGTTGAGCCAACCGGTGATCCGGATTCTGATAACGGTGCTCGCGATCGCCATGGCACTCGGGCTGGGCTTCGGGGGAGGCTGGGTCACTCGTATCGCGGCGTTGGCGATGTTTATCGTGATCGTCGGTTATGGCCTGTATTCGACGCTATGGCCGCTACCTGTGGACACGGGCGGAATGTCCTACGGCTTGTACCTGGTGGTCCTGGGAGCCATCGTCGGCTACGTCGGCGGGCTGCTTCGTCAGCAATGAGTCAATAGCCGTGCGCAGCTAATTGACAACCGGCCCGTTACCCACGCACTGCCCACCTTCGTAGTGATAGCCGGCGCCGCAGCTGTAAATCGTGGAGGTCGCCGGGCCGGGAACGCTCGTCGTGACGGTCGTGTACGTGGTCGTGGTCACCGTCGTCGCGGACGTCGAGGTTACCGTCGTGGGCACAGTCGTGGTCACCGTCGTCGTGGACGTCTGCGTCACGACTGATGTCACTGTGGCCGGTGGATCGGCCGGCGGAGACGGTCGATCGGCCGGGTGGTCGACGGCAGCCAGAGCCGGTGCGGCAGTGCGTGTTTCGATCCCGACTGCGGCGCCGAAAAGCACCATGAGGGCGGCCGCGGCCAGTGCGAACGAGGCGACAATCGCAAGGAGTCGCCTCGGTTTCGTCATGCTCAGTGCGCGGGAGGGCAAATCGGGCCTCTCCGTGGGCCATTGACGCCGGACTGAGGCACCGGAAGCGTCCGCCTCATAGCGCCCAAGTGTACGCACTCGACCCCGGTCGATCGGCCGTTCTCCGCTCATCGATGCCACGGTCAGCCAATCGGCGGGGGGCCAAAGGTGCCGGGGGGCGGGGGCGGCTCTACTTTCGTCGGAGGGAAAACGGTCCTGACCGTTCCAGGACCCGTGATCGTCGTGGTGGTGGGTACCGTCGCGGTCGAGTAAACCGTCGTCGGCACTGTGCTCGTCACGGTCGGCGACGGGATCGTCGACGTCACGGTCGACGGGATCGTCGTGGTGTTCGTGATCGTGGGTGTCGACCCGTCGGGCGGCGGGACATTAGACGTGGGTCCGCTGGTCGGCCCGTTCGTAGGACCTTGTGTGGGCCCGTTTGTCGGCCCGCCTGTTGGCCCGACGGTTGGTCCGTTGGTCGGCCCTTCGGTCGGACCACTCGTCGGCCCACTTGTGGGCGTGGTCGGTGTCGTCGCAGGCGGCGGGGGCTTGGTCAGTTCGTCGAGCAGAGGTGCGGGCGCGAGGCTCTTTGCCTTCCACTTCCCATTGTCGAGAACGACGTCGACGAGGACGCCGAACTTGTCCTCGATTCTGCGCCCGTCCGGAAAGTCGATGTCCTGGATAACGATGACGCTGCGGCTGACGGAGTTCTTGGTGTCGGGACCGCTGCTGACGCCGCCGCTTTCGGCGTCGACGACGTACGCGCGGGCTTTTACGGTGCCCTTTTGGTCGGCCACCAAGCCCATCTTGTAGTTGCTCTGGCGCTCGGCGGGAACGCTCATCTTCAGAAACAGCTCGTGGGTGAGGAAGGGCTCGAGGCGCTTGGCCGCATCCTGATTGTTCTCGAGCGGATTGGGCGGCGAATACAGCTGCTCGGGCACGGCCACCAGTGCATCCAACGCCGGGTCGCCGTAACGGCTGGCGGGCTTGGACGGACCGCCCAGCGTGGTCACGAGGACAATTGCCACCGCGGCGGCTACCGCCACCCCGCCAACGACCAAAGCGATGAGCTTGTGCCGGCTCACCACTTCGAGCAACCGCCGCAGTATGGACAACCGGCCTCTTCCCTGCCGTTCGAGGATGATGAGCTTACCTTTTTCAGAAACGCAGGCGGGCGGAACCGGCTGAGTGGGATGATGTTTCGCGGTCCCTTGTTTTCGAGGCTAAGAACGGTGCACATGGACTTGACGGTTAGCCGGTTCGAGCGGCGCGGCGGGCGACGCCTCGGGCGTGGGTTGCCGATAGTCCTCATCGTCGCCGTTGCCCTGTGTTCGTCGCCGTATGCCGCGGCGGCGCCGCAGGCTGCGGCGACGTGCCCGGCGAAGGCCTCGCCGATCCACGGGGGGAAATTCACCGCGGCGTCGGGGTTCGGGCCTCGATCAGATCCGCCGGATTTCCATAATGGCCTAGACATGGCAGATCCCCTGGGCACCCAGATCGACGCCGCATTCGATGGAAAGGTGAAGTACGCGGGGGCGGCACAGGGTTTCGGAAACTGGATAGTGATCGATCATCAGAGCGCAGATGGTCCGTTCTCCACGCTCTACGGGCACATGTACAACGACGGCCTGTTCGTCAAGGTCGGCGACCAAGTCAAGGCAGGACAGAAGATCGCGGCAGTGGGTAGCAACGGGCAGTCGTCCGGGCCGCACCTCCACTTCGGCTTCTTCCCCGGCGGTTACCTCGACAACTCGACGGCAAAGGACCCATCACCGTTCATCGGCGGGTACACGCCCTACGCTGCGGGTGCAACCAAGCTGGCGGCTGCGATCGCGAACTGCCCCTCACTGCAGTCGTCGGGTGGCATCGCGACGGGCAAACCGATCACCCCGCCCGCTTTTGTCCCGTGGCTGGTACAGGCCGGGAAGATATGCCAGGGCATCGACGCCCCGCTTTTGGCCGCGCAAGTAGAGTCCGAAAGCGGATTCAACGTCAATGCGAAATCACCCGCCAACGCTTTTGGGCCGGCCCAGTTCATCCCGTCCACGTGGAATACATGGGGCAAGGAAAAAGACAACATAGAACCACCAGAGCCGGGCGAGATCTTCGCCATCGGTGACGCAGTGATGGCTCAGGGTGCGCTCATGTGTCAGCTGTACGGCGAGGCGACCGCCGCCCTTGCAAATGGTTCGGTGAAGGGTGACCCTGTCCAGCTCGCGCTTGCCGGTTACAACGCAGGATTCGGAGCGGTCCAGTCAAACGGTGGGATTCCGCCCTATGCGGAGACCATCAAGTACGTGCAAATCATCCCGCAGCGCAGGGTGAAGTACACGAACGACCCGCAGCTGACGGGCGGCGTCACTCCACCGCTAGGTGGCGACCCCGCCCAGGCCAACCCTGCGATTGCGCAAGTCGCGGAGGAGTTCGTCGGCCGGCCGTGGGTGTGGGGTGGCGGCGATACCAGCGGTCCGACCAACGGCGGATTCGACAGCCCGGGCTTTGCCCGATACGTCGTATTCAAGGCCACCGATGGCAAGCTGACGCTGCCGCGCACGGTCGGCCAACAGTGGACTGTGGGCGCCGAGATCCCAATGGATCAACTGCAAGCCGGGGATCTGGTGTTCTCTGCCTTCAATGGATCCGCCCCCTCGCACGTCGCTGTCGCCACCGATCCCAAGCAGACCATCGGCTCCTATCAGGGCGCCGGTGTGGCCAAGTCGGGGTTGGCCCCAGACGCGAAAGCCCGCCGGGTGAAATGACAATTCGCACTCCTTCCCGCATGAGCCGCATCGTGACGGCTGCGCTGCCTGTTGCGGCGCTCGTCATCGGGTGCGCCTCAGCAAGGGGCATTGGGGAGTCGGTGAATCAAGGCGACGATGAGGCGGTGATCAAGCGGGTCATCGAGACGATGTTCACCTGGGACCCGGGCAAAGACACGTCTCCATCGGACGCATTCAACCGCGCAAGGCCATTGATGTCGGCGACCCTTTCCGCGCAACAGCCGGACTTCGGCGGTCCGCAAGCAGGATCGCAGTGGCATCAGTGGGCGTATGACCGCGCCACGATCACAGCCAAGGCGGACATCGTCAGCGACGAGCATCCGCCTGACACTGCCGAAAAGCACTACCGTGTTGTCGCCATCAAGCAGACGATCAACACGGCGACGGTGGGAGCGGGCGATGCAACTGGCAACCAAATCAACGCCACCGTGTGGGTGACTGCCGTTCACACGCAGGACGGCTGGCGTGTCGACTCCATCCAGACGTGATCGACATGCCTGACCCTCAAAGGACACGTGAATGCTGACTGGTCGAATTATCGTCGCGATCGCGGGCGCTGCGGCGCTGATAGTGGCAGGGATTTTCATTGTCAGGGGAGTGATCGCGAGTCCGCCGCCAAAACTGACCGGGGCGAAAGGCTCGTCGGTGGCAGCGCCGACACCGCCACCCGCGTCGAGCGCCGACCCGAACGCGAACTCGTCGGATCCGAACGCCGGCGGCCCATCGGATCCGAACGCCGGAGGCCCATCCGATCCGAACAGCGGCGGCTCCTCAAGTTCGAGTAGCTCGTCGAGCTCCCAGAGTTCCGGCAGCCCATCGACGCCCGCGTCGCCGCCTCCGTTGGCGCGGAAAGACACGAACGTTACCCAGAAGATCGGTCAGGTCGACGTCAACGTGGGCCTGCCTCAAGTGCAGGGCGGCAAGGACCCTGTGGCCCAGAACTTCAACAGCGCCATGGAATCCGCGCTGCAAACTCAGGCCGGCACGCTGTCCAAAGGCACACTCACCAGTGACGGCAAGACCAACGTCCGCATTGGCAAGAGTGTGCTCAGCGGCCTACTGCATTCGTCGTTCAATGAACCGGCGACCCCGCCGATCATGCTGGCCAACACCGTGGTGGTCGACACGACCAGCGGGAGCACTTTTGACACTTCCTCGATCTTCACAGATACGACTACGGGTTTGAAGAAGTTGCAAACGGAGGCGGTCAATTTAGGGCCAACGAAGAGCACAGCTCCGCAGAAATTCCTGCCCGCCAACGTCAAGGCGGACGCGAAGACGTTCGCACATTGGACCGCCGAGACTGATGGGATGCGAGTGTATTTCGAGCAGGGCGCCGTCGCGCCACCGACCGAAGGTGTCGTCGAACTCCTAATTCCGTGGGACGATCTGAAGGGCGTGCTGAAGTCCGGCGTGCAGGACATCCTCTCCAGCTGAGCGCCCTCAGTTCGAGCGTCTAGCGCACAATCCGCCGATGACGCCGATGACGGCGCCAGTTATCACGAGGAAGAGGCCGATGTGCGGTGCGCCCCAAGCGTGTTCGGTCGCCCCATATTTGCCGTCGATGTTGAGATCCCACTGCTCGTAGACCCAGACCGCGACTCCCGTCAGTAAGGTGAGCAGACCGGACAGGATCGTGAGTTTGCCCTTCGAACTGAGGATTCCGAGCATCATGATTCCGGCGAGAACCAAGACGAGTGCGCGCGCGGAAGGCTGCAGCGCTGCCTCGACGATGTGGTGATTCTTTATAGCGCCTTCATCGGGCACCTTCTGGATGCGATCACTCAATTCCGTCAGGTTTCGTAGGGGATCGTTGTAGTCGAACCAGTCAAGGAACGCTCCCCAGACGATCAGGCCTCCGCCGAGCAGCGTGAGGACGATCCGCAGGATCGGCCAGAAATCCGACATCGATTGGGAGAAGCGACCGTCCGCCTCGATTCTGCCGCCCTGATCGGCGGCCACGACCTTGATGTCACGATCGACGGACTTCGCGTTGCCTGGCAAGTCTGCGCGCATCTGCATCGAGGCTTGACCCCACCCCCGCGCGGGCATGTCGATCCTCGGTGGGTTGAAGGTGAACTCGACGGCACCTTCGGGGTCCGAACCCGACAGCCACACACTCAGCGGGAGGCCACCACGGGAGTTGTCGACGGTCACCATCGCACGGCCGCTGGACCTGTTCTTGACGACGACGTGTTGCGGGTCAAGCCGGATCTGGGCCGTGGTCATCGGCGAGTCGCTGGCGAGTTGGACCAATGATCCGGTGGCTTCGCTTTCATCCTTGCCGTCGTGGCACACCACCGAGAACTGTCGCTCGACCTCTTCTCCCGGCGGCGGCAGTGGCGCATTGATGCGAACGCCGATCCGGGTCTGCATTCCGGCGCGTACCATCACCCGCTGCTGGGAGAACGCGAATCGCATGCGTTTCTCGGGATCTCGGCCGGCGAAACGGAGTTGGCGGTCCCTGCTGCCGCGTTGGTTGTCGACCATCACGGTGACCTCTATCGAGGTGTCGTCCGCGACACGGGTCACGCTCGGTTCGAGGCGCAGCCGTACCGGGCTGTCCGGCGGTGCCGCAGACGTGAGTTGTGCGACGGTGACGACGGCCTCGACCTTGTTCTCGTCGTTGGCCGCAGTGATGTTGAGAGTTCTGTTGGCCTGCTGTCCCAGTTCGGGAGCCGGTGCCTCGAATCGCACCTCGACGCTGCTGACACGTAGCGGCGGGACCTCGACGATGGGCGGCCGGAAGTCGAACTGCACCACACCTTCGGGGTCGGTTCCGCCCAGCTGGTAGCGCTGCGGGTAGTTGCTTTCCTTGTTATCCAGATGAATTCGGAAGCGGCCCTTGGTGGTATCGCGCATTCGCACGACGTGTGGGTCGGGCGTGATCGTGACCGGGCCACCAATGCGCGGAATGATCACCACGAGTTGGACTTCGCTGCTGACGGCCGGGTTTTCCACCGAGCGGATCTGGACCGGCAGATGGAAGCGTTGCACGTACACCGCGAACTCGGGACGGATTCCCAACGTGACCGTGGTGACCTGTTCCTCGTCGGTGAGTATTCGTATCTCCGGGTGTGTGATCGTCAGCCACGGTGGCGCTTTCGCTGCCTCGACGGTATATCCGTCGACGATCGACGAGGGATTGTGTATCCGGACGTCGAAGGTTGCACCCTCGTCCGGGTGCACGGTGACTTCGGGCGTCTCAAGGGTGACCGTTGGTGCCGTCGCTTGACGTGCCGAAGGCGAGGGCCGTCTCGGCGGCGGCGCCCCACGCCGCTGGGGTCGTTCTGTTGTCGGCGACACCACCGGGAACTTCTGGCTGTGCGTTTCGCGCACTACCGGTTGCGATGACGTCAGCGGCGCGTTGTCCAGCGTTGCCGCGCGTGTGTCCCAGCCCAGATAGAAGTCACATTTCGTACAGAATTGCGCGTCGGGGGCGTTCTCAGCACCGCACTGCTCGCACGAGTGCTCTGACATTCACGCTCCTCTCGTCAAGCTCTGAGCAGCCCTGTTATTGGAGTCTTTTTCGGGGAGGAGCCGACCAAGCTTTCGGTACTCCTGCTGGATGGCTGCGGTGAGGTGCCTTTCGTCGATCTCCGATTTGGCCTCTGCGGCCAGGTATGCGGCGGTGATCGCCGCGGACCGAATGTTACCGCCCGAAAGCGGGAAACCCCGTGCATATAAGTCGAGGTCAAGGTCGCGTCGCGCCGGGACCGGAGGCGCCAGGCACCGCTGCCACAGCGCAAGCCTGGCAGCCTCGTCGGGCAACGGGAAGTCGACGACCATGTCGAGTCGACGCGTGAATGCGTCATCGAGGTTGGCGCGCAGGTTCGTTGCCAGCACCGCAAGTCCGTCGAATGTCTCCATTCGCTGGAGCAGGTAAGCACTTTCGATGTTCGCGTAGCGATCGTGTGCATCGCGGACTTCGCTGCGCTTGCCGAAGATTGCGTCAGCCTCGTCGAACAGCAGCACCGCGCTCACCCTTGCTGCCTCCGTGAAGATGCGCTCGAGGTTCTTCTCGGTCTCGCCGATGTACTTGTCGACGACGGTCGCCAGGTTGACGGTGTAAAGGTCAAGGCCCAGATCACTGGCGATGACCTCAGCAGCCATGGTCTTGCCGGTGCCCGAGTCGCCGGCGAACAGTGCGGTGATCCCTGTGCCTCGACCGCCGCCGGCCCGCATTCGCCAGTCCGAGAGCACGAGTTCACGGTTGCGGGCCCGCGTCGTCAACTCGTGCAGGGGCGCGAGCGTCTTGTCGGGAAGGACTAGGTCTGGCCACGACACCGCGGGCTCGATGCGGCGGGCAAGTCGTTCAAGGCCGGCCGCGTTCTGGGAACGGGCGCCATGCCGCAGGTCGCCGTCGAGAGGGGCGCCGTGTGTTGATCGGGCGAGCGCCTCGGCCGCAGTGATCGCCGCGGAGATCTGTCGTGGCCCCAGAATGTATTGCGCCGCGATGTCGCCGACGTCGATGCCTTCGGTGAAGGTCCCGAGTTCGCGTTGCCAGATCTCCGTGCGCTCGGCGACCGTGAGCCGGGACGCGCCGACTATTAACGGCACTCGGTCAGTCCAGTTCGGATCCCACGTGCAAGTACCTATCAGCACCACCGGCACCGGCAGCCGTGCCAACCGGAAGATCACCTCGGACGAATTGGCGCCAAAGGCATCGATTGGCGATACGACAAGACTTGCCGATCGCAGCAATGCCTCTCGGCCCAACACCGCGATGGTCGTCGTCACGTCGCCGCTCGCTGCGAGACGCATTGCGTCACAGCACATCACAGTTCGTCCAGCGGCCGAGAGCGCGTCCGTCGCGATGGCCGTCCCGGAATCGCCTATCGTCTCGCGGACATAGCAGAACTGTTCGCCGGACGTGAAAGCCTTTGCAAGCGTGCGGGATTGCTCGCAGTGGTGACCTCGTGATTCGATCAGAACGTCGGCGAGTGCGGCATCTGGTGTGTCGCCGCCAAGCAGGTGAGCGGTGACGCGGTCAGGCACGCGTAGCGCACGCGTGAGCGCGGGGCGATCGGGATCGTCGACGACGATCAACGAATTGTCGATCAGCGGTGCTCCCGGCGCCAGCCGTGCACGAGCCGCCGCATCCAACGGCGAGAGGTCAGCGAGCTCGAGGGCGAGACTCACGCTGGCTCGACGACGCGTCACGTCATCGTTGAGGTAGCCGTAGAGCCGCTCGAACCGGGTGTCAAGGTCCGGAAGCAAACAGATCACCAGGAACTCGACGTCTTGGTCTGACAATGCGGCATCCCGCGCGAGTGCACGCAGCCGTAGTTCCACGCCGGCCGCTTCTGCGGCGTCGGCACGATCCTCGAGCGCGGTGCGACCCTGCGTCGAGGCCTCCGGTGGGGGAGCCGCCTGCCCGAGCAGCGCATCGACGACGTCGTCGCTCAGGTACAGCCCCCGAAATGGGTCATCGGGCGCGGGATCCTGGCGGCGGCGATGGGCCACCAAAGAACGGATGCGCTCTTCCACCAGCATCGCACGGCCGAGCAGGTAACGGGTGCTGTCGAGTGGAGTCGTCTCCATGTGCGGCGTCCTATTGCTTGCGCCGCTTGCGAATTCGAGTCTCGGTCAGCCCGCTTCCTTTCGGCGGGGTCTCGGTGCTGGCCTCGATGACGAGGTGCCGGCTTATCGTTTCGCGCGGGGGACGACCGTCGATGCCTTGCGCGATAAGGACCGTCGGCTTTTGCACCGGAGGACCGGCAGGGAACGAGCGACCCGTTTCGGTCGGCGCGGTGACGACGACGTCAAGTGATGGTTTCAGCTCGCCGCCCAACGCCGTCCAGACGTCGGCGAAAGAGCGATCCTCTGGCGGCGGCAACGCGACGGTAACGGGCACTGGCATCTTGAGGTCCGCAAGGGATCCGGTGAGCACGTCGGCCGGAAGTGCGTCGTAGCGCAGGAAACATGCCATGAGCGAGGCGAGCAAGCGGTGCTCGTCCTCTGGCCGCTGTGTCCATGCCGCCACGAGGTAGGACAACTTGAAATACCGCGGCGGCATATGCCGTGCGGTGACTCGGTTTCCGTCGTATTCGTTGAGCAACCCGCGCTCTCGCCGGCGCAAGTCTTCCCTGATGTCATACAGGTAGACGTCGATGGTTGGCGCGTTGCGCCGGCTGGCCCAGTCCTTGGTGGGTGCGTCGAATTCGACCTCGACCTCATTCGGGTCAACGGCCTCGCGTTCGATCAAGGTTCGCAACGCGTGATCGACCTCGGGAATCACGTCCTCATCGTTCCTTCTCATGTGGCGCCTTCCTACAAGCGGCGGTCCCTGTATGAAGGCAGTGGATTCTGCCCGAAAGGGCAGCGGCGGTGGTCCTTAGATGAGCCCCTCTCGGACCGCGTAGGCGACGGCGTGGGACCGGTTGCGAAGCTGAAGCCGTGTGGTCACGTCGTGCAGGACGTTCTTCACCGTGCGCTGGCTGTAGCACAGCTGGTTCGCGATCTCGTTCGTGTCGAGTCCGTCGGCGATCAGGCGCAGCACCTCGACCTCGCGATCCGACAGCCCGGTGAAGGTGAGCCCCCGCGGCGAGAGCACTTGACGCTGCAGCCGGCCCACCTGTCCCAGTAGGTGACCGAGCAGATCTGACGGGATCACTCCGTCGCCCGAGGCGACCTTCTGGATCGTGCGGACCAGCACATCGGGGGTCGCCTCTGCGCGGCGCAGCAGTCCGCTCACTCCGATTTCGGCGGCGCTGACCACGGTGTTGTCGTCGATTGAGCCCATCACCAGGATGGTGTAGGCGACGCCGGCCTTCTTCAGTGAGCGCAGGATTCGGATGGTCTCGCCGTCGAGCGAGTCGGCGACCGCGATTCCGACGTCGACACCGTCGAGGTCGTTGGATTCGACTACTTCGATCTCGGCACGCATCCGGAGTTGACTGATCACGCCGGCCTGCAGGATCGGATCGTCGGCGTAGACGTAGGCGGAGACTCGTCGTTGCATTCATTGCCCCTTCGGTAAGAGCTCATTTCCCTTGTGGGATGAGTCTCCGGACTGCCATCAACGTCGGCTCAACGCCGCAGCGGTGTTTCTCAACAAACGCTCAACAACGGTCGGTACGTCGCGGAATCCTCCCTCCGGCCTTCCGCGGAGGGATACAGTCAGAAATACGACCAAAACTCGATCAGACAGGGGTGCATAAGGTGGCGGTCACCGACATCCCACGGCGCGCGATCTGGAGTGGGGTATGTGCCGCGGCGATTGTCATCGCTCCCGCGGCCGGGACATTCATGACTCACGCAGGCGGGGCGCGGAACATTGCCGAACCGTGCTCGCAGGTCACGTCAAACGGCTCGGTGGCCATCCAGTGCGGCAACACGCCCACCGGCGGCCCGGGCAATTTCATCGGCGGTTGCGCCAATGCGTACGGCCAGTATCAGAATTGCATGGCCCAGCTGTGGGGACCTCCGAGCTCGAGGCCGTGGCGATGACCGGTGCGCACTAGGACGCGGAAGGATCACAAAGCACCTCCTCGCAACGGGAGCCGACGAGCAAGAGGATGCAATCTAACCCGCGTGTCGACAGGCCGTATCTGAATCGGCGGGATTGGCCGTCGCGATCCCGCAGGGGTGGTGCAGCTTTGACACGCCTGTCGGCCCGGCACCGTCAGGATGGGATGGCGGGCCGACCTCTTTGGGTCAGCGGATGCTGCCCAGGCTGACGAATGCCATGGCCACGGCGAGCGCCCAGACCAGCAGACCGAGGCTCAGAAAGATCCAATCGACTGTCTCCATTCGGGCGTTCGTGGCCCGTCCACCGGTCGCCGCGCGGTGCGCTTCGTTCATGCGCGACTGGGCCGTCGGATACGAATACAGGCCCACGATGCCGAAGAAGAAGGTGAGCACCCAGAGCATCGTGCTCGGGAAGTTCTGCGAGCGGGCGCGCTTGCAATATTGCTCGATGTCGCTCCAAGTCGAATACCACATCACGTAATTCGCGATCGGGATCAGGTACAGAAACGTCCGTAGACCCGGCGAGGGGGGCGGCTCTTTGACCTGGGACGAAACCTCCTTGGTCGTGTGGTATATCCATGCGAAGGACCACAACCCAAAGCTGAAGAGCAGCAAGAGGAAACAGCGACCGACGCTGCGGATGACGGCGGGGTTGCTGGTGTCGGGCTGCACCCAAGCGGTCGATGACGGCGCTACAGTACTCATTTCGATAACTCCATGTTGTCGGGGATTGGTCTGAACAACATTCGCAGTCAACGCGTCCCTTGACGTGAGTAGTGCGCTACTTAAATTCGTCCGCGCCCGGCTAACATGGTCGCTCGGCAGCACCCGGGGTCGCGGGGACTGCAGAAGGAGCGTCGGTGATCATGCCCGGGATCTCGGAAGACGCGCTGCTTGCGCAGGAGGCGTGTTTCGCGCGGGCATTCGCCGACGGCAATCCGGAGGTCGCGCGGGACTTGTACCAATCCGAGGTGGTGTACGTGAGCCCGACGGTTCGCCTCTTCGATTGGCCGGCACGGATCAACGGCATCGAGCGCACGCTTGAGTTCATCGCACTCACCATCCGTGACTGCTCGGCCATCCGCTACGAGGCGGTCGAGCACGCCATCACGGTCGGCGGGAATGCGGCGTTTGTGCGAGTGCAGTTTGACTGGACCCAGGGCGCCGAACGCCTGCGCTCGACGTATGTGGTGATCTACCGCTATCGCGACGGCCGCATCGCGCGCCAAGAGTTGTACTACGACCCGGGCGCTGAGTTGGAGCGCCTCGAGGGCAGTTGAGCGCGCTGAACGTCGGACCAGGTAGTCGCGCACTGGGGCTCGGGATGCGCTGTGCCCAATAGGGTTAACGCTGCTGGTCGGCGTGCGCTGTAGTGCCAAATATCTTTGACTGAGTCGGGACTCTGGGCGAGAGGAGCCACCACCATGACCACCCCAACCACCCATCCGGACGTGCCGGTGCCTGCTGGCACCAAAGCCGACGTGTGGGCCGGACGATGACCGTCACGAGCGAACTGACAATCGGCAACGGACGCTGGTTGGGACAGAGAGGCGTCTACTAAGACCAGGGCATCTACTGAAGTGTCTAGCTGAGGTATTCCGACATTCGGCCCGCCATCCAACCCCACAGGTGGCGGGCCGACTGCTCTCCCAGAGTTCATACCGGGCAGCAGGAACCACTTTTGGGTGGCAACGGCGATGTTGCGGCGTGCTGTGTACGCAATTCTGAATAAGGATCGCTTGCTCCTCTGGCCGATGCGACAACAGCATCGCGCCCCATGTGGACGCCGGCCCTCCAAACGTCAGCGAATCGAGGAAGGACAAATTATGCGGATACGATCACGTTATTTGCTAGCCGCAGGGGTTGCGGCGGCGATCCTGAGTGCGCCAACAGCGGTCGCCGACCCCGGCGCGAGCTGCACCACTGCCGGCTCCGACACGGAATGCTCGAGCCCAGGCAACGTGCAGATCAACGACTCAGTTCCGGTACAGGCATCCCCCAATGGTGTCTACGGTGGGCCATATCCAGTGCCCTGGGACGAGGGCGGTCGCTAAGCGTTAGTCCTGATCGCCGACTGTGGTTGGTGTGGTTGCTTGGGCACGACGGGTCGAGGATGTACGAGGGCCAGTCGTCGGAGCCACCGGCGGCAAGTGGATGACCAAGCCCCCCAGCCGTTGTCCCAACGGACACCCGGTCGGCCTTTTAGCCGCCGTTCGCCTGCGTTAGCCTGGCAATCTCGTGGCCCCACACCGACTGAGCACCGGAATCCCCGATGCGGTAGACGGTGACTATCGTCGAAATCCCCACCACCACAGCCACGACGGCGACCAACACGTTGGCAGCCACGCGTCGCTTGTCTGATCGGCCTTCGAGGACATGCAGCAACGCAATGACGATCGCGACGACCAGCATCGCCACCGCGAAGTAGATCATCCACCCGCCGAGCTCGGCGTGCTCGCGGAGAAGGCCGTTGGGCTGCTTTCGAAGGTCGTACAACCACTCACCGGCGCCGGTCGTTATCGGTGTCAAGACGACCGTCACTAGGGCTAGTGCCAGCACAGGCCAGACAAGACGCCGACGTGCTGCGGGCCACACGGCGCACAGAATCTCTGACAGCGCGGTCAACGGAGCGAGGACCACCAGGAAATGGACAAGCAGAACATGGGCCGGCAGGCCGTTGATTGCGGTCACAGGTCTCCTCTTCGATTACCAGCGGTCGCGACGATCTGCTGGCAGAACATGAACCGGAGTGTCGCTCAGTCCAGGTAGTCGCGCAACACCTGAGAACGGCTGGGATGGCGCAACTTTGACATCGTCTTCGACTCGATCTGGCGGATCCGCTCTCGGGTGACGCCGTACACCTGGCCGATCTCGTCGAGCGTGCGCGGCTGCCCGTCGGTCAGCCCGAAACGCAGGCGCACTACGCCCGCCTCGCGCTCCGAGAGAGTCTCGAGCACCGACTGCAGCTGATCCTGCAGCAGCGTGAACGACACCGCGTCGACGGCCACCACGGCCTCTGAGTCCTCGATGAAATCGCCGAGCTGCGAATCGCCCTCGTCGCCGATGGTCTGGTCCAGCGAAATCGGCTCACGCGCGTATTGCTGGATCTCCAGAACCTTCTCGGGCGTGATGTCCATCTCCTTGGCCAGTTCCTCTGGCGTCGGCTCTCGGCCCAAGTCCTGCAACAGTTCTCGCTGAATCCTGCCGAGCTTGTTGATCACCTCGACCATGTGCACGGGAATGCGAATCGTGCGGGCCTGATCGGCCATCGCCCTGGTGATCGCCTGCCGGATCCACCACGTGGCATACGTGGAGAACTTGTAACCCTTTGTGTAGTCGAATTTTTCGACCGCACGGATCAAACCCAGGTTGCCCTCTTGGATCAAGTCCAGGAACGCCATGCCGCGCCCGGTGTAGCGCTTGGCCAGCGACACCACCAGCCGCAGGTTTGCCTCGAGTAGATGGTTCTTGGCCCTGTCGCCGTCACGGCAGATCCACGCCATGTCGCGGCGCTGTGCTGCGGGCAGCTTCTCGCCGCGCTCAGCCAACTCAGTCATCAACTGTGTCGCATACAGGCCGGCCTCGATCCGCTTGGCAAGCTCAACTTCCTCCTCGGCGTTGAGCAGTGCCACCTTGCCGATCTGCTTCAGGTATGCACGCACCGAGTCGGCCGATGCGGTGAGCTCGGCGTCCTTGCGGGCCTGGCGCAGCGCTTCGGATTCCTCTTCGTCCCAGACGAAGTCGCCGGACGCCTTGTCCTTTTCGCTCGGCTCGACGATCTCTTCTTCCTCGGCAACCGGTTTCACCGCGGCCGCTCCGGCTGCCACCGTCTCCGGCCCCGCCTCGTCGGCGGCCTCGTCGTCCGCTTCGTCCGCGGTTTCCTCGTCGGCAACCTCGGCCGTGTCCTCGTCTCCGACCTCGAGGTCCTCAAGGTCGAGATCGGCCTCGTCGACGTCGATGACGTCTCCGGGTTCGGCGGTCTCGAGATCGATCTCCTCTGCCTCGAGGTCGTCGGCGCTCTCGTCGACCTCGGCCGGTGCGCCGTCGGCCTTGGGGCTGGTGGGCTCCGGCGACTTCTTCGCGCGGCCGCGTGCCGAACCCGCCCCGTCCTCGACGGCGGTCTCGACCTTTGCCCGCGACCCACGCGGCTTGCCGTCGGCTTTTGCGGTCGACTTCGCGGCCGCCTTGGCAGGTGCCTTACCCGTCGACTTCGCGGGGGACTTCGTCGTGGCGGTCGGCTTCTCCGACGCCGTCGTCCTCGCCGCCTTCACCGCGCGCTTGGCCGGCGCGGATGTAGCAGTCGCCTTCGCTGTTGTCCGCTTAGCGGGGGTCTTGGTAGCGGTGCGCTTTGCCGGCTGTGCCGTGGCCGGGCTTGCTTTCGTCGCTGCCACGTACTCCCTTTCGCCTTCGCCGACCTCGGGGGCTGCAGCCGCGAGGGGCAAGCGTGCCCGCCCTGGGCGGCCCGCCTCGCGCTGCGTCGAATGTCGGCTTTATCAGTCTTGGATTCTTGCCGCTGTCTTCGATCTGCGGCCACCGCGAACCATTGTAACGACAGTAGGCCCTCAAGCCCCGCTCAGCGGGGGGACTGTCCTGGTCGGATCGATCTCGGCGGCCATCGCCGCGCCGACGATTCCCGCGGTGTTCTGCAGCGCTGCCGCGACCACCGGGGTGCGGCACCCCAAGAGGGGGATCCATTTGTCCGCCTTGCGGCTGATCCCACCGCCGGCGATGAACAGGTCAGGCCAGATGGCGTTCTCGATCGCGACGAGCACGTCAGTGACTTCCTTCGCCCACCGCTTGTAGCTCCAGTCGTTCTTCTCCTTGATGGAGGACGCGGCGCGGTGCTCGGCCTCCATTCCGCCGACCTCCAGATGGCCGAATTCAGTGTTGGGCAGCAAGACTCCGTTGTGGATCACCGCCGACCCGATGCCGGTGCCGAACGTCAGCAGCACGATCACGCCACTGTTGTCCTTGCCTGCCCCGAACTTCTCCTCGGCGAGCCCGGCCGCGTCGGCGTCGTTGAGCACGGTGACCGGGTGGCCGTCGAGCTCGGCGCTTATCACCTCGGTGGCCTTCATCCCGATCCACGCCTTATCGACGTTGGCGGCGGTGCGGATCACGCCGTTGGTGACGACACCCGGGTAGGTCACGCCGAGCGCGTCCGTCCAGCCGAACTCCTTCACGACACCGGCGATTGTTTTGGCCACCGCTTTTGGGGTGGCTGGTTGCGGGGTGGGGAGTTTGAAACGCTCGCCGATCAACTGGCCTGTCTGGAGGTCGACCATGCCGCCTTTGACGCCGCTTCCCCCGACGTCGACGCCGAATCCGCGTCGCTCCGGCATGGCGTGGGTTCCGGTTTCGGCAGTGGGCGTGCCGTTGGCGGTCATGAGCACTCCTCGGTGAGGCGGCAACTGTCGGCGCGACCCAACAGTACTAACACCGGCAATGTCGTGCTGCGATGGTGCGGTGACAACACCCGACATCGACGTGGCCGAGCTGTGCTCGGTCGCCGAACGACTGGCCACCGAGGCCGCGGAGTTCGTCCGCCTGCGCCGTCCACAGGTCTTTGGTGCCGGCAGAGGAAATCCCGGGCACGCCGTGCGGTCGAAGAGCACCCACACCGACCCGGTGACGGTGGTAGACACCGAGGTCGAGCAGTTGCTGCGCGCTCGGCTGGCCCAGGTCCGGCCCGGCGAGCCCGTCCTGGGTGAGGAGGGAGGTGGCCCGCCTCGCGGCGCGGACGACGCGGTGATGTGGGTTCTCGATCCGATCGATGGCACCGTGAACTTCATGTACGCGATTCCGGCGTATGCGGTTTCAGTGGCGGCTCAGGTTGGCGGCGCCTCGGTCGCCGGGGCGGTGGCCGACGTGTCCGGAGGTCGCGTCTATTCGGCCGGCCTCGGCTTGGGGGCCACGGTGAGAGACCCCGACGGACATCGGGAAGTCTTGCGCTGCAATGCGATTGATGACCTATCGGTGGCGCTCGTCGGCACCGGTTTCGGCTACTCGCCTGATCGCCGGGCCGCGCAGGCCGCGTTGCTGGCCGACGTGCTCCCGCACGTACGGGACATACGCAGAATCGGCTCGGCTGCCCTGGATCTGTGCATGGTGGCCGCCGGTCAGCTGGATGCGCACTATGAGCACGGGCTGAATCGGTGGGATTGGGCCGCCGGTGCGTTGATCGCCGCGGAGGCCGGTGCTGCCGTGCACTTGCCTGGCGAGGACACCGCCGCACTCACGCTGGTTGCTGCGCCCGGGGTGGCCGCCGGCTTACGTGATCGCCTCGAGCGTCTCGGAGCCCACGTGGTTCTGCCGAGGCGATAGTCAGCAAGTGCTGGCGTGGATTTTCTTCAGCAGCGCCAGGTCGGGCGGAGCGGTCGCCTCCGGTCGCAGGCTCGCCAGCATCGCGTCGATCGCGTCGCTGTGCGTCAACGTCTTGAAACCTGTGCCCAGTACCAGGTCCACCGTGTCGTCGGGGCGCTGGTCCTGATAGAGCTCCACGCACGGCGCCACCAGCCACACCGCTGCGGCGGCCGCTTGTCCGTTCTGGCCGAATCTGAGCTGACCCTGGCAGTCGAGTCTGGTGCCCGCGTATACGGGGTCGTTCGCCGGACTCGGCTGGCCGAACCCGAGATCGCGCAAGCTGGTAGCGACTTCGGCCGCCTGGCCGCCCTGCCCGCTGGCGTTGAGCACGTGAACCTTGGTGTCGGCCAATTTCGCGGGCGCGACCTCCGTCATGGTCGTGCGCGCGATCGGTTCGCCGAGCGTCGGCTGCGATGGGTCGCTGCGGCCGGGAGGCGGGTTGCAGGCTGCCGCCTCGTGGGTATTCGACGTGCGGGTCAGCGCGACCGTCCAGATGATTGCGGTGGCCACGAGCAGAACGACCCCGACGATGATTCCCGGCACGTAATTGCGCCGGCGAAAGGGCCGACCACGCTTGTCGTGGGTAGTGCCTTCTGTGATGAGACCGACCACCCCTGCACTGTAGAGCGGTCCGTCTACCAGGTCCGCAGCGGCATCCACCCCGGTGTGATGTAAATCACAGCCATACGTGGTCCGATCTGGGCACGAATCATTTGGCGGATGCGTTCGACGCTGGTACAAAGCACTGCTGCAGGGCTGCTGCAGCGGGCGAAAGGGGGCACGGCAAATGGCTACGGACTATGACGCCCCTCGGCGTACCGAAACCGATGATGTATCTGAGGACTCCCTGGAGGAACTCAAGGCGCGACGCAATGAAGCGCAGTCGGCCGTTGTGGACGTCGACGAATCCGAGTCGGCTGAATCATTCGAACTGCCCGGTGCAGACCTGTCCGGTGAAGAGCTGTCGGTAAGGGTCATTCCGAAGCAAGCTGACGAGTTCACGTGTTCTAGCTGCTTTCTAGTGCACCACCGCAGCCGTCTGGCCAGTGAGAAGAACGGCCGGATGATCTGCACCGACTGCGCGGCCTAAGAAACAGGCTCCCGCATCGCGCGCAGCACCCGGTCCGGGTGGCGGCTGCTCACGAGCCAATATGGCGTCGGATCGTCGGGGTCATCGAGCACGACCAGAACCAGCGGGCCCACCCATGGCCGGTGCAAGACGTATGCAGCGGGATCGAGTTGACGTCCGAGCGCAGCTGATTTCGCCGTCCGCGGGATTTCGGCTGATCGGGCGATCACCTCGGCGGGAAGATGCGCGGGGCCGGCCCAGAGCACTGCCGCGCCGTCCTGCCCGGTTTCCACTCTGATCTCGGCGCGACCGAACCAGATCAACACGCCGGAGGCGATCATGAATAACACCGTGAATGGGACCCAGTCGGGTAGATCCCGAGCCGCGCGATTGACCTCCAACGCCACCAGTGTGGCCACGCCGAACGCGATCGGCCACCACCACCACGGCACGCTCAACCGTTCGCGGTACCGCACCGTTTGTGAGGTTGTCGGCCGACCGAGCACGCGGCCAAGGGTAGTCTTTGGGGTCGTGTCCACCCCTCTTGCGGTCGTTCGACTAGACCGCGACCTGCCGATGCCCAGCAGGGCGCACGACGGAGACGCGGGCATCGATCTCTACAGCAGCCAAGATGTCGAACTCGGTCCCGGTGAACGCGCGCTCGTGCCCACGGGGATTGCGGTGGCGATCCCGTACGGCATGGTTGGCTTGGTACATCCGCGGTCGGGATTGGCTGCCCGCGTTGGTCTTTCGATTGTTAACAGCCCAGGCACCATCGACGCGGGTTACCGGGGCGAGATCAAGGTGGCGCTGATCAACCTCGATTCGAAGACACCGATCGTCCTACAACGCGGCGACCGGATCGCCCAGTTACTGGTGCAACGCGTCGAGTTGCCGGAATTGATCGAGGTGACGTCGTTCGACGAAGCCGGTTTGGCTCACACCACACGCGGTGACGGCGGACACGGCTCCTCAGGAGGACACGCGAGCTTGTGATGGCAAAGGGACAGGGGCGCGGCATCGACCCGGACGTCGACGGGCCGTTCGACATCGACGACTTCGACGATCCCGCACAGGCCGGCGAGGCACGGCTCGACCTCGGATCGGTGCTGATCCCGATGCCCGAAACCGGCCAGCTGCAAGTGGAACTCACGCAGACGGGTGCGCCGAGCGCGGTGTGGGTGATTACGGCCAACGGCCGATACACCGTCGCGGCGTATGCCGCGCCCAAGAGCGCGGGGTTGTGGCGTGAGGTCGCCACCGAGCTGGCAGACGCGCTCCGGAAAGACTCCGCGAAGGTGTCGATCGAGACAGGGCCGTGGGGACGGGAAGTCGTCGGCGTCGGTGACAACGGCACGGTGCGGTTCATCGGCATCGACGGCTATCGCTGGATGATCCGCTGCGTGGTCAACGGTTCGGAGGAGACGATCGGCGCGCTGGCCGACGAGGCGCGAAATGCGTTGGCCGACACGGTGGTACGACGTGGCGACACGCCGCTGCCGGTGCGCACGCCGCTGCCGGTGACGTTGCCAGAAGCCATGGCCGAGCAGCTTCAGGTTGCCGCGGCCCAGCAGGCCGCCGCGGCGCAGGAGAGTGACACAGAGCCGCCGCAGCCGGTCGCGAGGCGGGCCGCGCCAGGCTCGGCGATGCAGCAGCTGCGCACCACGATGGGCGGGGCCTAAGCCTGCTGCAACGCGGCCAGACAGGCCGCGCCCAGGCACCCCGGATCGGCACCCAACTCGTCCAGCGTGACGGTGCGCACGGCGGCCACAGGGACGGCGGCGGCCCAGCGGACCGCGACATCCAGCGGATGGATCGGGTCGTCCACGGCGGCGCCGATGCCCATCGGGACCCGGAGCTGCGCCAATTCCGCCTCCGTCGGGGCAACGAAGCTCGCGGCCTCCTCCATCGCGGCAGGGAGTCCGGGCCACTGGCCGGCCCACGAACGCGTCAGCTCGTCGCCGAGCCACCGCGGACTCGTCGCGCGCAGGTCGGCGCTGGCAGCGGCCAACCCATCACGACGCAACACGAACGCCGTCTGGCGGGCCGACACTGCCGCCGGAGCGTCATCAGGGGCACCCGTCCATGCGGGCAGCGCCGCCAGCACGGCGACAACGTCGTCCGGATGAGCCAGCGCCCACGTCGTCGCCACCGCGGCGCCGATCGACACGCCGCCCGCCACAATCGGCCCCCGACAGGCCGCGCCGTCAAGCACGGCCAGGTACCCGCTGACCAACTGTTCTGGGTCGGGTTTGGCCGCGACAACCACCGCCCCGGCAGCCTCAAACGCACCGGAAAAGGCCCGGTAGACATAGTCGTCGTCGGAGCCGGTGCCGGGTAGCAACACGGCGCGCAGACCGCGCAGGTCGACGGGCATTTAATGATCTTGCCGCGCTCGTCACACAACGGGCATGTCACGTGGCATAACGGGTACAACAGGTCTACCGTTGCGTTGGCAAGGGTGCGTACACAGAGAAGTGTCAGGAGAGTGATGGCCACGGCCGATGGAATTCTGCGCCGGCTCACCAAAAGGCTGACGGAAGACCCTGAGCAACGTGATGCCGAGGAGTTGACCACCGAGGCTGCCAACAGCGGCGCGCTTCGGGCCATCGATTGCCAGCGCGGCCAGGAGGTCACGATGGTGGGCACCCTGCGCAGCGTCGAAGCCAACGCGAAGGGGTGTGCGAGCGGCGTGAAGGCCGAACTGTTCGACGGCACCGATGCGGTCACGCTCGTCTGGCTCGGCCAGCGGCGAATCGCGGGCATCGAACCGGGGCGCACACTGAAAGTGCAGGGCCGCCTCGGCAAGCTCGAGAACGGCTCCAAGGCGATCTATAACCCCCACTACGAAATTCAGCGCTGAACAAGCTTTCTTGACTACCGGTAGAGGTGTGACCGCACAACGCAAGGGCCCGAACGCACTGCTCGACCAGATGGGCGGCATCAGCGGGCTGATCTACGCGTCGCTGCCGGTTCTCGTCTTCGTTCCGGTGTCCACACTCGCGGGCCTGATGCCCGCCATCATCGCGGCACTCGTCGTCGCCACGCTGACACTGGTCTGGCGGTTGTGGCGGCGCGAAACGATCCAGCCGGCGGTGTCCGGGTTCATCGGAGTGGGCATCTCGGCGGCGATTGCGTATTGGGTGGGGGAGAGCCGGGCGTTCTTCCTGCCCGGCATTTGGCTGTCCCTGCTGTACGCGGCGCTGTTCGCCGGGTCGGTTCTGATCAGGCGCCCCATCGTCGGATACATCTGGGGCTGGCTGAAAGATCATGACGCCAACTGGCGGGGCGTGCGAAAAGCCGTGTGGGCCTACGACATTGCCACGCTCATCTGGGCCGCCGTGTTCCTGTCGCGATTCCTGGTGCAGAACTATCTGTACGGCAACGATGAGACCGGCTGGCTTGGATTCGCGCGTATCGCGATGGGCTGGCCGCTCACCGCGGTGGCGGCGCTCTTGATGATCCCGCTCATCCGGTTCGCGCAGCGCGCGGTCCACGCCGCCGACCGCGACAAGGTTGCCGACCCTGATCCGGCGCCCGACGCTGATCCGGCGCACAGTCCCGAGTAGTCGTCGCGGTGGTTCGATGTGCGGCACGGCGGATCGTTGGTGTCGGGCGGTCTTGGCACGATCGCGGCATGAATTGCGGTTGCCAGGTGGGAGACTGGCCGCATGAGCCCTGTTGTGCAACCGATCGCGCTGCGGGATCTGCCGTCGGCGCGGGACTTCATCCTGTCCGCGGGCTTCGCGGGCATAGTCGCTCTGGTCGCCGCCATCATCGTGGCGTGCGCTGTGCTTTATGGGTCTCGCCGGGCCGGTAAGCGGTCGCTGGCCGACCGTGATCAGCGGGAGCGCCATCACAAGGAAACGCGCGAGGATGCGCAGCGTGCGATAGCTGTGGCGCGATGCTGGGACCGGTGGTGGCAGGTGCTGCAGACTGCAGCGATAGAACCTTCGGCCAGCGAAGGGGCCACCTTGGGTCTTGGACCCGAAGTGACGTTGGTGGTTCTGCGGGGACTGCTTCGCGACGCCGAGGAACTCGGCGATGACACCCTGGCCAAGGCCGTGGCCGTCTACCAGGAGCAGCTTTTGCTGGTGCTGGCGCAGCAGAGCGGTCCACTTTCGAGTCTTGCCGCGCCGCAAGCCCCATCAACAAATGGTGGCGCCAACTCGCCGGCAGCGGTCAAGCAGGTACCAATCACGGGGGGCACCGCTTCCGGGCCGCAGCAGCGGCCCGCGCCCGCGTCAACCACAAGTGCCGCTTCAACACCGGCGAGCGACGAAACGTCTTCAGCCACAGACGAAGAGACCGGCGGGAGGAGTCGGCGCCGATGACGACCACGCGACGACACATCGAGGACCTCGATGTCAATGAGTGGGCCAAGTTGACGCGAAGCGCGGCGGTGGAATCCGTCGAGACGTCCAGGCGGCTAGGCCTGCAGCCGCGGCCGGAGACGGTTGCGCTGGCCGCGATGACCCCGGGCGAGCTCGCCGAGCGCCGGGAACGGCATGGCCCGGCCAAGAAGCGGCCCTCGGCTGTGCTGCAACTGGTCGAGGCCGACCAACGAAGCCGCGAGGCCGACAGTCGCGCACGCGACGCGCACCAGGGCCGGCTGGACGCCGAAGCAGCAGCTGCGATCGCGCGGGCCGACGCCGATGAGTCGGCCCGTGCCGCCACAGCGGCGCGCGAACGCGTGCGTGCGTTGGAGACCGAGACGGTGGAAAAGGACCGGCGACGGGCGCAGGAGCGGCTGGCTGACCAGCAGGCGGTGCAGCAGGCGGCCGCCGAAACCGCACGGGTGCGCACCGAAGCGGCAGCTGAGATTGAACAGATTCGCGCCGATGCGGCCGCCGAGGTGGCGGCGGCGCAGGAGCGGGTTCGGGCTGCCGAAGGGCGCGCCGAGCAGCGCGCACGCGAACGCACTGCTGAAAGGAGCACCGGGGAAACGGCGGTGCAGCAGCTTCAGGTCCAGTTGGACAAGGTTCGCGCCGATGCAGCCGCCGAGGTGGCGGCGGCGCAGGAGCGTGTGCGGGCGGCCGAAACGCGCGCCGAGCAGCGCGTGACGGAGCGGGCCGCGGAGCGGGCGGCCGGCGAGGAAGCCGTGGCCCGACTGCGCGGGGAATCTGAGCAGGTTCGCGCGGATGCGACTGCTGAGGTGGCGGCGGCCCGCGGTGAGGTCGCTGCGGTGCGGCAAGCCACCCAGACTGAGATAGCTGACGTACGGCGGGCCGCGCACGCCGAGATCGAGAGCGCGCGTACCTACGCCGATCAGGTGGCGCGCCAGGCGCAGGCCGAGGTCGCGCGGGTGGTGTCGGCGACTCAGGCGTCGCGGTTTCTGACGATTCCCATTGCGCCGGTGGAGGTCCGCGGGCAAACCAGGCCAATCGAGGACGTGCTGGACGCGCTGTATCAGATCGATCACGTCCTGGAAATCGGGATGACCGAGGCCATGTCCCAACCCCCGCCGGATATCGGTTTCGTGCGCAACCTCACGTGGACCGTGCAGCAGCGGGTGAAGGATCTGCCAGACGAGTTGGCCAACCTGCGCGCCCGGTTCATCGATCCGTCCCATGCGGAGACAGCCGCCTCCTACACCAACGCCGCCGGAGGCGCGTACCAGGAGTTCTTGCAGCGCATCGAAGCAGCCCTGCACCGGCTGGGGGACCGTCGCTCGAGCCCGGATGCGGAGATCACCGAAGCAGTCTCGGCGATGCTCGCCGATCCGTGGGTACAGGCCTTGACCCAACCACCTGCATCAGCGCCCTGATCCGTTAAGCCGTTTGCCCGCGACTAGACGCGTCGCGCGTCGAATGCCCTTGGCGTACCGCCGATTCCGACCGCGCGGAATACGGCGTGTAGACGCTGACGTTCGCGTTGGCCATTCGGTCGCTCGCCTAGCTGTCCCACAGCAGCAGCCGGCGCAGCTCGTCCTCCACCTCGGTGGTGGCCACGAAAAGCAGCTCGTCGCCGCCCTCCAGCGGCTCGTCGGCCTCCGGAACGATGACGCGGGATCCCCGCAGGATGGTCACAAGCGCAGCGTCGCGCGGCAGCTCGAGCTTGCGGACGGGCCGACCGCCCCATGGGGTGTCGCTGGGCAGCGTGATCTCCACAAGGTTCGCGTCACCTTGCTGAAACTCGATGAGCCGCACCAGATCTCCGATGGCAACGGCCTCTTCGACCAGCGATGCCAGCATTCGCGGCGTCGACACCGCGACATCGACGCCCCACGCCTCGTCGAACAGCCACTCGTTGCGCGGGTCGTTGACGCGTGCCACCACACGTGGCACGGCGAATTCCGTCTTAGCGAGCAGGCTCACCACGACGTTGGCCTTGTCGTCGCCGGTCGCCGCAACGACGACGTCGAACTCCTCGAGATGCACCGACTCGAGCAGCGAGAGCTCGCACGCGTCGCCGAGCTGCCAGTTCGCGGCCGGAATCGCATCGGGTTCGACGTGCTCCGGGTTGCGTTCCAGCAGCGTGATTTCGTGCCCGTTCTCGATCAGCTCGCGAGCGATCGAGCGTCCGACGGCGCCGGCCCCGGCTATTGCGACCTTCACTCGGCTGTGCCTCTCCCGCCCACTACCCGCCCACGTCCTCGCCGGGCGGTAGCGCGGCGATGGCGAGTGCCTCGGCGATGTGACCCGCGATCGCGGCGACGTACACCTGATCGCCGGCCTGGAGCACGGTCTTCGGCTCTGGTAGCAGCCCGCTGCCGAAGCGGATGACAAATGCGACCCGTGCACGGGTTTCGCTCTCGAGATCAACGACCCGATGACCAACCCAGCTCTCGTGGAGCGCGACTTCGGCGACAGCGACGTTGCCCGACGGGTCGCGCCATTTGGTGGTTTCGGTCTCCCGGGTCAAGAAGTTGAGCAGCCGGTCGGTGGTCCATGGCACGGTCGCTACTGTCGGGATGCCCAACCGCTCGTATACCTTCGCGCGCTTCGCGTCGTAGATCCTGGCGACGACGCGCTGAATGCCGAACGTCTCGCGAGCCACGCGCGCGGAGATGATGTTGGAGTTGTCACCGGAGGACACCGCCGCGAACGCGCCAGCTTCCTCGATGCCGGACTTCAGCAGCACGTCGCGGTCGAAGCCCATCCCGAGGACACGCTCGCCGGTAAATTCGGCCGACAGTCGGTTGAACGCGGTCTTGTCGCGGTCGATGACGGCTACCTCGTGGCCGATTCGGGCCAACGCATCGGCAAGGGATGCGCCCACCCGTCCGCAGCCCATCACCACGACACGCAAAGTCAGTCCTTTCGGCCTTTCGGTCGGCACAACGCTACTCCAAGCCCCCGGTGGGCCTAATGTGAATCATCGTGTCCAAGCTTTCGACGGCAACGCGGCGGCTGTTCCTGGGGCGGCCATTCCGCAGCGACAAATTGGCTCACACCCTGCTTCCCAAACGCATCGCGCTGCCCGTCTTCGCATCCGACGCGCTGTCCTCGGTCGCTTACGCGCCAGAAGAGATTTTCCTGGTGCTCTCTCTGGCCGGGCTCACCGCATACGCATGGGCGCCGTGGATCGGTCTTGCGGTCGCCGCGGTGATGCTGATTGTGATCGCGAGCTACCGCCAGAACGTGCACGCGTACCCGTCTGGCGGCGGCGACTATGAAGTGGTCACGACGAACCTCGGACCGAACGCGGGGTTGACCGTTGCCAGCGCGCTGCTCGTGGATTATGTGCTGACCGTGGCGGTCTCGATGGCATCGGCGATGTCCAACATCGGGTCGGCACTCCCTTTTGTCGCGCAGCACAAGGTGTGGTTCGCGGTGGCCGCGATCCTGATACTCACATCGATGAACCTGCGCGGCATCCGCGAGTCGGGCACCGCGTTCGCGATCCCCACGTACGCGTTCATGGTCTGCATGTACATCATGCTGGCGTGGGGGCTATTCCAGATCCACGTGCTTGACAACGATCTGCGCGCCCCGTCGCATGACTTCGGGGTGCAGTCAGAACACGGCGACATCGCGGGCTTGGCGATGATCTTTCTGATCGCACGCGCGTTCTCGTCAGGCTGTGCGGCGCTGACCGGTGTCGAGGCGATCAGCAACGGGGTGCCGGCATTCCAAAAGCCCAAGTCCCGCAACGCCGCAACGACACTCCTGACGCTCGGCGCCATCGCGACCACCCTGTTTATGGGGATCATCCTGCTGGCGCGAGACACCGGCGCCAAGATGGCCGACGATCCGGCCACGCAGTTGAGGGGCGCCGGGCCGGACTACCACCAGAAGACACTCATCGCTCAGTTGGCCGAAGCCGTCTTCCACGGATTTCCGTTGGGGCTGTGGGTAATTGCCGGAGTCACGGCCTTGATTCTGGTGCTGGCCGCCAACACCGCCTTCAACGGATTCCCGGTGCTGGGCTCGATCCTTGCGCAGGACAGCTATCTGCCGCGGCAGTTGCGGGCGCGCGGCACACGCCTCGCATTCTCGAACGGCATCCTGTTTCTGGCGTTCGCGGCCATGGCGTTCGTCGTCGCGTTCAACGCCGAAGTCACCTCGCTGATTCAGCTGTACATCGTCGGTGTGTTCGTGTCGTTCACGTTGAGCCAGATCGGCATGGTGCGGCACTGGACACGGCTGCTGCGCACCGAACAGGACGGCGCGGCCCGCCGCCACATGATGCGCTCGCGAGTGATCAACACGATCGGCTTCATCTGCACCGGCACCGTGCTGATCATCGTGCTCGCGACGAAATTCCTTGAGGGAGCGTGGATAGCGATCCTGGCAATGGGGGCGCTGTTCGGGATCATGAAAATGATTCACCGCCATTACGACGCCGTTGCCCGCGAACTCGCCGAGCAGGAGGCGCAGGAGGGGGAGGTGATACTGCCGAGCCGCAACCACGCCGTCCTGCTGGTGTCGAAGCTGCACCTGCCCACACTGCGAGGTTTGGCCTACGCGAAGGCAACTCGGCCCGACACGCTCGAGGCGATCACCGTCAACGTCGAGGACACCGAGACCCGAGAACTGGTGCACAAGTGGGAGGAAAGCGACATCAAGGTCCCGCTGAAGGTGATCGCGTCGCCGTACCGCGAGATCATCCGGCCGGTCATCGACTACGTCAAGCGCATCAGGCGGGAATCGCCGAGGACCGTCGTCACGGTCTTCATCCCCGAGTACGTCGTTGGGCACTGGTGGGAACACGTGCTGCACAACCAGACCGCGCTGAGACTCAAGGGCAGGCTGCTGTTCGAACCCGGCGTGATGGTGACTTCCGTTCCGTGGCAACTGAGTTCGTCCGAGCGGGTGAAGGCGTTGCAGCCGCACAATGCGCCGGGTGACGCGCGCCGTGGGTACCTGGATTGACCGAACTGACCCTGACGGCCGGGCCGCCTGCCAACGGTGGCAGCTGTGTGGCGCGGCACGACGGGCGGGTCGTGTTCGTCCGCTACGCACTTCCGGGCGAGACGGCGCGGGTCCGGATCACCGACGAGCGTGAGGCCTACTGGTACGGCGACGCAGTCGAGATTCTCGAACCGTCGCCCGACCGCATCCCGTCGCTGTGCCCGATCGCCGGTCCCGACGGTGCCGGGTGTTGCGACCTCGCGTTCGCTTCGCCGGAGGCAGCGCGGGCGCTGAAGGGCGAGGTCGTGGTCAACCAAATGGAGAAGATCGCCAGCTACCGGCCGCCTGGTTTGCTGCGGGCTGAGCGGGTCGGCGCCGGGGAGCCGACGGGCTGGCGGACTCGTGTGCGGATGGGCGTGGGATACGGCGGAAAGGCCGGCTTTCGGCGCCATCACAGCTCCGATATCGCCACGGCGCCGGACTGTGGGCAGCTGCCGCCGGGACTGCTCGACGGTGTACGCGACCGGACATGGCCGATGGGCGCGGAGATCCATGTGGTGGTGGATGACGACGGCCGGCGCCATGTGGTCAGGGCGGGACCGTGGGAAGGACGACGGCGGGGTTTCCCGCGGCCGAATTTCGAGGTGGTGGAGGGCGCCCGCGAGGCGGTTCAGCGGGTCGGGGACCGCACGTGGCGCATTCCCGTGACGGGATTCTGGCAGTCGCATCGTGATGCGGCACGGACATACAGCGAGCTCGTCGCCGCATGGGCAGCGCTCGAACCCGGAATGACGGCATGGGACCTGTATGGAGGTGCCGGGGTGTTCGCGGCGGCACTTGCCGACGGCGTCGGCGAGATCGGCCGGGTACTGACCGTCGACATGTCACGGCCGGCGTCCGGCGCGGCAACGCGCGCTTTGTCTGATCTCCCTCAGGTCCAGGTGGTCAACGCGTCGGTCCGCAACGTTGTCTCGGCGTTGACCGAACGCCCGGACGTGGCCGTACTCGACCCGCCTCGCAGAGGGGCCGGCAAGGACGTCATCACGCTGTTGGCACAGGCCGGCGTGCCACGGGTGATCCACATCGGCTGTGAGGTGGCGTCGTTCGCGAGGGACGTTGGCTTGTACCTGCAACACGGATATGCGGTTGATGATCTTCGGGTGTTCGACGCCTTCCCGTTGACGCATCACGCGGAGGCGATTGCGCTGCTGTCGCGGTCGCACGAAACGATGACCGTACTCAGCTAATTCGCAGGGTACGATCCCGCGCGTGCATATCCGCGTGGCTGCCGTCGCAGTGTTGTTGGTGATTGCTGGATGTTCTCCGACACCGGCCATCCAGAGCGCTCCCCAGACAGACGACGAGAAGGTGAGAGTGCTCTACAACGAAATGCGGTCCGTGCTGAAAGAGCGAAGTCGACGTAGCGGGCGCCGTTAGCAATCGCGGCTAGACTGACCGGATGCTTGAACAGATCCGCGGTCCCGCAGATCTGCAGCGTCTCTCTCAGCAGCAGCTCACCGACTTGGCCGACGAGATCCGGCAGTTCCTGATTCACAAAGTTGCTGCGACCGGCGGGCATCTGGGGCCTAACCTCGGCGTGGTCGAGTTGACCTTGGCACTTCACCGCGTGTTCGACTCCCCGCACGACCCGATCATCTTCGACACCGGCCACCAGGCCTACGTGCACAAGATCCTCACCGGCCGCTCCCACGACTTCGACACGCTGCGCAAGAAAAACGGCCTGTCCGGCTACCCGAGTCGCGCGGAAAGCGTCCACGACTGGGTGGAGTCCAGCCACGCGTCGTCCGCGCTGTCGTACGCCGATGGCCTCGCGAAGGCCTTCGAGCTGACGGGTCACCGCAACCGCCATGTGGTCGCGGTGGTCGGCGACGGCGCACTCACCGGTGGCATGTGCTGGGAGGCGCTGAACAACATCGCCGCCGCCCAGCGCCCGATCATCATCGTCGTCAACGACAACGGCCGCAGCTACGCGCCGACGATCGGCGGGGTGGCCGAGCACCTTGCCGCGCTGCGGCTGCAGCCCGCATACGAGCGAGTGCTCGACGGCGGGCGTCGCGCCATCCGCGGCGTGCCGCTGATCGGCGAGATGGCCTATCACGCTCTGCACAGCATCAAGGCGGGCCTGAAGGACGCGCTTGCCCCCCAAGTAATGTTCACGGACTTGGGGATCAAGTACGTCGGGCCGGTCGACGGCCACGACGAGCACGCCGTGGAAAGCGCCCTGCGCCACGCGCGGGGATTCGGCGGTCCGGTGATCGTGCATGTGGTCACCCGCAAGGGGATGGGTTACCCGCCGGCGGAGAACGACGAGGCCGAGCAGATGCACTCGACGGGCGTGATCGATCCGCTGACCGGCATGGCGACCAAAATCGCCGCACCGAGCTGGACGGCCACGTTCACCGACACGCTGATCGCCCACGCAGCCAAGCGCCGCGACGTCGTCGCGATCACCGCCGCGATGCCCGGACCCACCGGGCTGGTGAAGTTCGGCGAGCGGTTCCCCGACCGGTTGTTCGACGTCGGCATCGCCGAGCAGCACGCGTTGACCTCTGCGGCCGGCCTCGCGATGGGCGGTCTGCACCCCGTCGTCGCGATCTACTCCACATTCTTGAACAGGGCCTTCGACCAGATCATGATGGACGTCGCGCTGCACAGGCTGCCGGTGACGATGGTGCTCGACCGCGCGGGCATCACGGGCAATGACGGCGCGAGCCACAACGGCATGTGGGATCTTTCGATGCTTGGCGTCGTGCCGGGCATCCGTGTCGCCGCGCCGCGCGACGCGGCCCGGCTGCGCGAGGAGCTCGGTGATGCCCTCGACGTCGACGACGGACCTACCGTCATCCGCTTCCCGAAAGGCGATGTGGGCGAAGATATTTCCGCTCTGCGCCGGGTCGACGGAGTCGACGTGCTCGCCGAGGCCGCGACTGGGCTCTCCGACGACGTGCTGCTGGTAGCGGTCGGCGCGCTCGGTGCGATGGCCCTCGCTGTTGCCGAGCGGCTGCGCAACCAGGGCATCGGCGTGACCGTCGTCGACCCCCGTTGGGTGCTCCCGGTGCCCGACGCGGTGGCCGACTTCGCGACCCGGCACAAGCTCGTGGTAACGCTCGAGGACAATGGTGTCTCCGGAGGCGTCGGCTCAGCGGTGTCGGCGGCGCTGCGGCGCAACGAGATTGACATTCCCTGCCGCGACGTCGGCGTGCCACAGAAGTTCTTTGCTCAGGCGTCGCGCAAAGAGGTGCTCGCGGACGTCGGCCTCACCGACCAGAACGTCGCCCGGCAGATCACCGGGTGGGTGGCAGCACTGGGATCGAGTGAGTCCGACCGCGCCGAGACCGAGTCAACGCGGCAGGAATTCGAGTAGCGGGCGCGGTTACAGTCACGCGGCGGTTCAACGGAATTCGAGGGGGCTGAATTCGTGATCATCAAAGCAATTCGCGGCGGAGGCATCGGTGGGTGGATCGACCAGCTCGGGCCGGTCGATACGGACAAGATTGATCAAGCGCCCGCCGGTGCCGTCGAAGCAGCAGTCAAGGCCGCTGACTTCTTCTCGGTTCCGGACCATCTGCCGGGACAGAGCCACCCCGAGATGATGGCGTGGAAGATTGATGTCGAAGCTGGCGAACAGCAGCACAGCGTGAGTTGGATTGATACGAGTCAAGATTCGCGTATCAAGGGTTTGCAGAAGATTCTGGAGGAAGTCGAGGCGGCGGGCTTCGACTGGACCCGCGTACATCAATAGCGCTGGGGGAATATGGCTCGTGGCCACTAGACTGCCGCCATGGACGTCGAACTCGAGCGCTGGAAAGCGGCGGGCCAGTACTTCGACTACCTGGGGTTTGACATCTTCTACCGAGTCGAGGGCACCGGGCCAACCCTTCTTCTGATCCACGGCTATCCGTTCAACACCTTCGACTGGGCGCCGATCTGGCCGACGCTGATCGGCAGGTTCACCGTGATAGCGCCGGACATGATCGGGATGGGATTCTCCGACAAGCCGGTCAAGTACCAATACTCTGTTCATGACCACGCCGATATGCACGAGGCGCTGCTCGCACACCTCGGTGTCGACAGCTGCCACGTGTTGGCACATGACCTTGGTGACTCTGTGGGCCAGGAATTGTTGGCCCGCTTCGTATTCGGTGAGCAAACCTACCGCGCCGTGACGATCGATTCGATCACCTGGCTGAACGGGGGATTGTTCAACGAGGCATATACACCTCGCCTGATGCAAAAGATCATGTCGCGAACCCCATTGGGCGACATCATGAGTCCGCTACAGGGCAGTCGGATGTCGCGACGCATCCTGGAGCCGACCATCAACGAGATGTTTGGCCCGAACACGAAGCCGACCGCACATCAGATACAGCAATTTCACGAGATTCTCGAATACAACGACGGCAAGCGCGTGCTGCACAAGGTGGGCCGATTCGTCAGCGACCGCTATCTGCACCGCAACCGCTGGGTTCGCGCCATGCGCGAGACTTCCGTCCCGATGCGTTTGATCGACGGCCCGGTCGACCCGAATTCAGGCGCCCACATGGCGCGCCGCTACGCCGAGGTCATCCCCGATCCCGACGTCGCGATGCTGGCCGACGACATCGGGCACTGGCCACAACTCGAGGCACCTGACGAGGTGTTGGAGAACTTTCTCGCCTTCGTCGATCGCTGAGAACCCTGCCGAGCAGACGCAGAATCGCCCATTTCGGACCGAAATAGGGCGATTGTGCGTCTGCTCGCGCCGTCAGGAACCCATCACATGTGGGTTCCGCCGTCGATGCGCACCTCGGTTCCCGTGATGAAATAGGCCTCCGGCGAGCCAAGCATCGCCGCGACGGCGGCCACCGCGTCGGGCTGTGCGAACATCGCTCCGCCGGGAAGCGGCAACTGCGCCATGATCTTGCCGAGCAGGGAGTAGTCCGCATCGTCGGGCAGCCCTGGGCCGATGCTCTGTTTCGATTCGCCTGTGCCGTCCGTCATTCCGGATGAGATCGACCCGGGCTGCACGGCGTTGAAGCGGATGCCGTCTTTGGAGAACTCGAGAGCCAATGCGTGCGTCATCGCCTGTACACCACCCTTCGACGCGGCGTAGGCGGCCATGTACGGGTGAGCGAACGTCGCCGACGTGGAGCTGAAGTTCACGACGGCCGGAGCCGTGCCGCTGCGTAGCGCCGGAATTGCTTCCCGGATAACGAGAAATGTGCCGACAAGATTGACCTTGATGACATGTTCGAAATCCGCGAGCGTCATCTCCTCGAAATGCGACGAACGCAAGATGCCTGCCGCGTTAATGACGGTGTCGAGACCGCCGAACGCCTGAACCGCTTCGGCCACAGCGGATTTCACTGAGGCTTCACTGCTGACGTCGATGACCACCGTGCTGAGTCGTTCGCTGTTGCTGCCGGCCTTGGACACCGTGTCCTTCAGACCGGCTTCGCTGATGTCGGCGGCTGCCACCCTGCCACCTTCCTCCAGGATCCGAAGGACCGTAGCCTGCCCGATGCCGGATCCGCCGCCGGTGATCAGCACACGGCGGTCGGCGTAACGCTGTTGGAGGGTTGTCATAGGCGTTCACGTTAATGAGTGCTGCCGGACTGAGTGAGCGCCTCGGCCAACACCGTCGACACAAGCTCGCGCTGCCATGGCCGCGCGCCCCCGTCGCGCAGGAAGGCCTCGATGTCGTCGGCGTCACCGCCCTGCCAGTCCCAGCACAGCCGGCGCACCAGCTCGGGTGACACCAGGTTCTCGGTCGGCACGCCGACGCGCTCGCTCAACTCTGCGAGGCCGTCGCGCGCCGCGTGCAGTCGCGCCGCCGCCTCGGGTTTGCGGCGATGCCAGCGGGACACCTGTGGCGGGCCGTTCGGGGGCTCTGGCGCGGTTGGCGGTTCCGGGTGGTCGCGGGCCTTGGCCAAGGCGGCGAGCCAGGTCCTCGCGCTGTGCTTCTGACGGGGACCGCCGAATATCGGCAACGCGACGAGGTCTGCAACCGTTTTCGGGTCGGCTAATGCCGCCTGGACGATCGACGAGTCGGGAAGGATGCGACCAGGGGCGATGTCACGCCGACGGGCGATCTCGTCGCGCACCGTCCACAATTCGCGCACGGCGGCCAGTGCACGCGGCTCGCGCACCTTGTGGATGCCCGACGTGCGCCGCCACCTGTCGCGCCGCGGTGACGCCGGGTCGGCTGTCCGAAGGTACTCGAATTCCTCCTCGGCCCAGTGGGTCTTGTTCTGCTCCGCGAGCACCTGGGCGATCGCGTCGCGCAGATCGACCAACACCTCCACGTCGAGCGCCGCATAGTTCAGCAGTGCCGCCGGCAGTGGCCGCTTGGACCAATCGGCGGCGCCGTGGCCTTTCGCCAGGCCCAGACCCAAGAGCCGTTCGACCATCGTCGCGAGGTTCACCCGGTCGAAACCGGCCAGCCGGCCTGCCAGCTCGGTGTCGTACAGCGCGGGCGGCCGCATCCCGACCTCGGCCAGGCACGGCAGGTCCTGATCAGCGGCGTGCAAGACCCACATGTCGGTGTCCAGCACGTCGGCGATCGGCCGCAACACGTCGACTGGATCGCCCTCGGCGCCGACCGGATCCAGCAGGATCGTCCCGGCGCCCGCCCGACGGATCTGGATCAGGTACGCGCGATTGCTGTATTTGAAACCGGATGCGCGTTCGGCGTCCACCGCAAACGATCCGGTGCCGGACGCCAAAAGCCTGGCGGCAGAAGCGATTTCCTCGGCGGTGACGGTAACCGAGGGCACTCCGTCCCGCGGCGAAATCAGCGGGGTCGGCTCCGGTGCGGTCCCGTCGGGGTCGGGCTCGGCCGCCTTATCGGGTTCGCTCACGCCCGCGTACGCGACCCCAGGTCGGTGACCCCGACCGGCGGAAGCCCCGCGGCGTGCTCGAGCACCTCGCAGAATGCGTGAACATGCGCGCCCAGCTCGGGCGTCGTCGCGGTCCACGACGCGCGCAGCTCGAGCTGATGCGCTCTGGCCGGTCCCGCGATGTCGCCGTAGCGCACCGACGTCGTGGCGGTCACCGTGCCGCCCAATGCAGTGGAAACCCCGGCACGCGCGTCGAGCGCATCCACCAGCCAGCTCCATGCCACCTCCGGCAGCAGCGGGTCCACCGCTTCGGTGGCGTCCAGATCCGCCTGGATGTAGGCCACTAGTCGCATCGTGCCGTCCCACGCCTCAGCGCCGTCGGGGTCGTGGAGCAGAATCAGCCGCCCGAACGCATCACCGTCTGTTTGTTCCGGCACGATCGCGGTCTCGGGATGTCGGACCTCCGCGCCCAGCGCATAGCTGAACGGCGCTAGCCGCTGCGGGGGCCGGATGGGTCCGAGCTCGATCTCAGGACGGACCTGGACAGCATTCATAGCCGCCACGGCGTCCTGGAACTGAGCCGGTTCCGCGGAGCTCATGGACCTCGACGCTAGTCCATTGAGCGCCTCGCGTCGGCAGGCGCGCCGGATCTACATGGCAGCATGGGGACACCATGAATACCCGCCGTGAGCTGCCCAATGCCCCGTACCTGGCCGCGGTCACCGGCCGGAAGCCACATCGCATCCCGGTGTGGTTCATGCGGCAAGCAGGCCGATCACTACCGGAATACCGCGCGCTGCGCGCCCAGCACAGCATGCTGGCTGCCTGTTTCGACGCCGAGCTGGTCTGCGAGATCACTCTGCAGCCTGTGCGCAGGCACGGCGTGGACGCGGCGATCCTGTTCTCCGACATTGTCGTGCCGCTGCGGGCAGCCGGCGTGGCGCTGGACATCGTGCCCGATGTCGGGCCCGTCATCGAGCAGCCCATTCGCACCGCCACCGACGTGGCCGGGTTTCCGCGGCTGGAGCCCGAACAGGTCGCCCCGGTCGCCGACGCGGTCGCTCTGCTCGTCGACGCCCTCGGCGACGTCCCGCTGATCGGTTTCGCTGGCGCTCCGTTCACGCTGGCGTCCTATCTCATCGAGGGCGGCCCAAGCCGCCACCACGAGCGCACAAAGGCGATGATGCTCGGTGACCCGCGCACATGGCATGCGCTGATGTCCGCGCTGGCCAACCTCACCATCGCCTTCCTGCAGGTGCAGACCGCCGCGGGCGTCGATGCTATCCAGGTGTTCGACTCATGGGCAGGTGCGCTGTCGCTCGCCGACTACACTGAATATGTATTTCCGCACAGCGCAAGGGTTTTCGATGCGCTGGCCGCGACGGGCGTGCCGATGACGCACTTCGGCGTCGGCACGGGGGAGCTGCTCGGCGCGATGTCGGCGGCGGGCGCGACGGTCGTCGGCGTCGACTGGCGCACATCGCTGGCCGACGCTGCCGTCCGCGTGCAACCGGGTGTTGCCTTGCAGGGCAACCTCGATCCGGTCGTGCTGCTGGCCGGATGGCCGGTGGTCGACGCCGCCGCCCGGCGTGTGGTTGACGACGGGCGCCGGGCGGTCGACGCCGGTGTCGCGGGCCACGTCTTCAACCTCGGTCACGGCGTGTTGCCGGACACCGACCCGGGAATCGTCACCGACCTGGTGTCGCTGGTGCATTCGTTGTGACGACGTATGTCGTTGTGGGCGGCGGTATTTCGGGTCTGACCGCCGCGTACCGGCTGCGCGCCGCCGTGGGTGACGACGCGCGGATCACGCTGTTCGACCCGGCCGAGACGCTCGGCGGCACGCTGCGCACCGTGCAGATAGCAGGCCACCCGATGGACCTCGGCGCGGAGGCGTTCGTCGCGCGACGCCCGGAGGTCCCCGCGTTGTTGGCCGAACTCGGGCTCGCCGGGGCCCAGCGCGGCACCACCGGCGCGCGGCCGCTGATCTACGCCCACGGGGTTCTGCGCCCCATGCCGGAAGGGACGGTGTACGGCATCCCCACGTCGGCGTCGTCGCTGTCAGGTCTCGTCGATGAGAGCACCGTCGCCCGTGTCGCCGCGGAGCCGTCGCAGCCTCTGCGCTGGCAGCCCGGTGAGGATCGCGCCGTCGCCGATCTCGTCGGGGACCGGTTCGGCGACCAGGTGGTCGCGCGCTCGGTGGATCCGCTGCTTGCCGGCGTGTATGCCGGCTCGGCAGCAACGATCGGCCTGCGTTCGGCAGTGCCTGGGCTGGTTGCGGCGCTGGACGGCGGCGCAGCCAGTCTGACGGCGGCGGCACGAGCGGCGTTGCCTCCGCCGTCGGCCGGGTCGGTATTCGGGGCGATCGACGGCGGCTATCGCACGCTGGTCGACGAGCTGACCCATCGCGCACGCGCCGACCGTGTGCAGACGGCGGTCGTGCGGCTGGAGCGTGACGGTGACGGCTGGCTGCTGACCGACGCCGCCGGCGTCGACCATCGAGCGGACGCGGTCGTGCTCGCTGTGCCGGCCGGTGCCGTCGGGCAGCTGGTCACAGACGTCGCTGCCGATGCCGCGGCGGCCGCGCGCCGGATTCCCGTCGCATCGTCCGTGGTCGTCGCACTGGCAGTGCCGAAGGGGACACCGCTGCCGCAACAATCTGGGGTACTGGTGGCGAGTGGAGAACCGTTGCACGCCAAGGCGATAACACTGTCGAGCCGCAAATGGGGGCAGCCCGAGAACGTCGAGCTGCTGAGGCTGAGCTTCGGTCGGTTCGGCGACGACGTGGCCGTCGCGTCGGGGGACGATCAACTTGTGTGCTGGGCCGTCGAGGACATCGCGAACGTCTTCGGGCTCACGGTGGATCCCATCGAGTCCCACGTGGCGCGATGGATCGACGCGATGCCCCAGTACGGCCCCGGCCACGGCGCGCTGGTTGCGCGAATCCGGGACTCGATCCCGCCGACGCTGGCGCTGGCAGGCAACTATCTCGACGGCATCGGAGTGCCTGCGTGCGTCGCGTCCGGCGCCGCGGCGGCCGATCGGCTCGTGACGGCCGTCATGGCACGATAGAACCGTGGCCCGACTCGACTACGACTCCCTCAACGCGACCATCCGCTACCTGATGTTTTCCGTGTTCGCGGTGCGTCCCGGCGCGTTGGGCGACGAGCGGGCCGCGGTCGTCGACGAGACCGCGACGTTCCTCAAACAACAGGAGGACAACGGCGTCGTCGTGCGCGGGGTGTATGACGTCGCCGGAATGCGCGCGGACGCGGATTACATGTTCTGGACGCACGCCGAGCATGTCGAGGCGCTGCAGGCCACGTATTCCGACTTCCGGCGCACCACCTCGCTGGGCCGGGCCAGCACGCCGGTGTGGAGCAGCGTTGCGCTGCACCGTCCGGCGGAGTTCAACAAGAGCCACATTCCTGCGTTTCTTGCCGGCGAGGAGCCGGGTGCCTACGTCTGCGTGTATCCGTTCGTGCGTTCGCTGGACTGGTACCTGCTGCCCGACGAGGAACGCCGCCGGATGCTCGCCGAACACGGCATGGCCGCCCGCGACTACAAAGATGTGCGCGCCAACACCGTGCCGGCGTTCGCGCTCGGCGATTACGAGTGGATCCTGGCGTTCGAAGCGCCGGAGCTGCACCGCATCGTCGACCTGATGCGGGATCTGCGCGCCACCGACGCGCGCAAGCATGTCCGCGAAGAAACGCCATTCTTCACGGGTCCGCGGGTGTCGGTGGAACAGCTGGTCGCCAAGCTTCCGTGATCCTCGCGGCGAGGCTGGTACCCGCGGTTTCGCTTCAAAAAATGACGATGGTCAGCATTTGACGACTGTGGCCTGCGTGATTCAAGCTGTCTGCGTGGCGGAGATCAGCGAGTCGGCGTCGATGGAGGAAATCCGCGAGCGACTCACCGGCAAGTTCGCCCAGGTACCGCCTGATCAGATCGCCGGGGCGGTGGCACAGGCACACGCGCGGTTCGAGAACAGCAAGGTGCGTGACTTCGTCCCGCTCCTGGTCGAACGTCGCGCCACCAGAGAATTGTCGGGATTGCCTGCAACTGCTGGCGTCACCGCCTAGTTGTCTATTCCAGTCCAGCGTCAACCAGCAGGCGCGGTAACCCCAGCTCGGCGCAGCGTGACGCGATGACGTTCGCATCAACCGGTCGGCCCCCCGCGGTAAGCGTTTCAGCCAGCAGCAGTTGCGCGCCGAGCGCCGCCAACGGTCTGCGAGCGGGATCGATTCCGGCAACCAGGTGTTCTGCACGGCGACAAGCCTGCTTCTTGTCGTCGGCGGAATTGCTCGCCGACAACAAGCGGATCGCGGAGTCCTCGTCGAGTTCGGCTGTCATCATGGCCAGCCCGTCTCCTCGCGGAATGGCCCGCGGGGATCGCAGCTGGGCGGCAACGGCCGGCGCGATGTCGATACCAAGCCGGACCCGTTCATTGTTGATCGCGGCCGCAAGCCGTGGCAGGCGCAGCCGCTGCGCGACCGTCATCCCAGCATCGAGATGCTCCACTGCGGCGGCAGGATCGCCATTGGCCGCTTTGACTTTGGCCCCGCCAACATACCGTGCAGCAAGGTAATCCACCCCGCCCCCTTCGGGCCCGAACTCGTAGCTGGCATCGAGGAGGTTCGTGGCTTCGTCCAACGCGCCTCTCTCATAGAGCAATTCGCCGAGCAGAGCGCCTGCCAGTCGTGCGGCGTGCGAATGTGGCCCTACGGCCGCACCGATGTCGAACGCGCTGCGGAATTCCGCCTCCGCAGTAGGGATGTCGAGCTCATACCGGGCGGCGATACCCGCGAAGCAGTGGGCGTAGACGCTGGCGAACGGCCCCATCATCTGCTGATACGGCTCCGCCCACTCGAGTGCCCGGCGCGCATCGTCGAACTCGAAACGGTAGATCGCCGCGAATGCCGCGACGTTGCCCGCCACCCCTGGGACGCGCGGATGTAAGTCATCGGGCCGCGAGAATGCCTCGGCAACAAGATCATCCACGCGATCGGCGCGGTCTGCGAAGATGTCAGCGACCCCGCGCAGAACGTCGGCTTCAGCGCGCAGGTCCGCGCGCGTCGAAGGGTCCGTGCCCTTTGACGCCGCTTCGAAGCGATTGAGCGCGATCTCTGCCGGCGCCGCGCGTTGCAGCAGAATATTCGCCCACGCGATCACCAATTGCAGGCGTGTCCGCGACATCAGTCGTTGCGGCGGCAGCTTCTTGACAATCTCCAGCAGCGTGGTCATCTTCGATTGCTCCAGCAGGTTCGTTTCGTCCTGCTCGACCAGGTCTACGGCAAGCCTCGGGTCACCTGCTGCCAGCGCGTGGTTGACGGCGTCGTTGAGGTAGCCCTGCTCGGCGAACCACGCTGACGCGCTGCGGTGCAGGTGGTCGATGCGATCGGGGTGGTCGCGCGCCAGGCGCCGGCGTAGGAACTCCGCGAACATCTGGTGGTACCGAAACCAGTCCGGGTCGTTGTCGATTCGGTGCAGGAACAAGCCACGCGCTACGACGTCCTCGAGCATCGCCTGTCCGCGCGTCACTGATGCCAGCGCGCACGCCAACCCCGCGCACGTGCGTTCCGTGATCGACGTTGCGAGGATGAAGTCGGCAATCTCGGGTTCCAAAGTGTCAAGGACGTTCTCGGCGAGGAATTCCCCAACGACATTGTTCGCACTCGACAGGTGTTCCATCAGGTCGGCGGCATCGGAGCCCGCGCGCAGGGACAATGTAGCCAGCTGTAGTCCTGCGGCCCATCCGTCGGTCGACTCGGTCAACCCGGAGATATCGTTTCCCGGCAACGCGAGCCCGCCCACGTCGTTGAGCAACGACCGGGCCTCCATCGCGTCGAAACGCAGAGCTTCGCAATCGATCTCGATCAACTCATCCGTGAGGCGCAGTCTGCTCAGCGGCAGGCCCGTGTGCGACCAGCTGGTCACGACGACCTGAAGGTGATGGCATCCGTGTTCGACCAGGAAAGCCAGCGCGGCGATCGTCTGCGCATCCGTCACCCGGTGCCAGTCGTCGACAACCAGTGTGATCGGGTCATCGGCGTCGTGGAGCTCGTCGATGAGCGATGCCAAGACGTAGCGAACGGCGTTGTCGCCGTGCTGTTCCAGAACGTGGGTCAGCGAGTCTGCGATTGCCGGACGGACCCGACGGATCGCCTCGAGGACGTGGCTCAGGAACCACACCTCGTTGTTGTCGTCGTCGTCGATCGTCAACCAGGCGACGGTGACGCCGTCGTCGGTGAGTTCGTCCCGCCACTGGGCGGCCAGGGTGCTCTTGCCGTACCCGGACGGCGCATGAATGAGGATCAGCCGTCGCCGTCCCGCCGCACGGATTGTCTCGATGAGTCGGCTGCGGGCGACAAGCGATCTGGTGGCAACCGGCGGCCGGTACTTGGTCGCCGGGGTTGGAGGCGTGGGCGTTACCCCCGTGTCGGGTCGGTGAGGAGATGGGATGCCGCGGGTCTTGCGGCTTTCGACGCCGAGTTTGACAGGCTGGGCCATCTCGTCGACGACTATCGAGTGACTGCGCTGGAGGAGGCGGAGCTCCTCGCCGAATTCGCTTGCGCTAGTGGGACGGTCAGTAGGATCGCGCGACATCGCATGTTCGATCACGGTGGCCACGTCCGAGGGCAGGCCGTCCTCGCGCAGGTCGGGAATCGGCTGCAACGTGATCCGCAGGAATTGGGCGACGACCTTCTCGCCGCTGCGGCGCTCGAAGGCCGCGTGGCCGGTGATCGCGCAGAACAGGGTCGCGCCGAGCGAGTACACGTCCGACTGCGGCGTTGGGTTCCTTCCCTCGAGTACCTCGGGGGCCGTGAACGCAGGGGAGCCGGTGATTACGCCCGTCGACGTCTGAAATCCGCCGGATATCCTCGCGATCCCGAAATCGGTGAGCTGCGGTTCGCCGTAGTCGGAAAGCAGGATGTTGCCGGGTTTGACGTCGCGGTGCAGCGTGCCGACGCTGTGCGCGGCGTCCAGTGCCCCGGCCAACTTGACGCCGAGACTCACAGCCTCGTCCCAGTCGAGAGGTCCGTGCGTGCGGATCAACGCCTCCAGCGAATCCTTGGCGTGATAAGGCATCACGATGAATGACCGGCCCGTCGCTGTCGTGCCGACCTCCAGAATCGTGACGATGTTGGGGTGACCGGACAGCCTGCCCATTGCCCGCTGTTCACGGAGGAAACGTTCGAGGTTGTCCGGGTCGAGATCGGACGTCAAGACCTTGACCGCGACGGTGCGGTCCAGCGACGGCTGTGTGCAGCGATAGACGACCCCGAAGCCGCCGTGCCCGACTTCCACGACGTCGTCGAATCCGGCGCTACGCAGTTCGGCAGGGATGCCGGAAACCAAACCCTGCTGTGTCGCGTGCGGATCGCCTTCGGCCATCGACGGTCACCGTTCCTGTATGAAACCGCACATTATCTGGCCCGACGGGCCAACCGCTCGGGTTCTCGAATCAGCACGCTCTTGCCGTCCACCCGGATCCAGCCGCGGTGTATGAAGTTGGCCAACGCCTTGTTGACCGTTTCGCGTGACGACCCGATGAGGTGGGCGATCTCCTCCTGCGTGAGATCGTGGGTGACCCGCAGTCCGTCCTGTTCCTGCCTGCCGAAGCGCTGCGCAAGTGTTAGCAGCTGGTTGGCGAGACGGCCGGGCCCGTCCGCGGAAATCATTGCGGCAAGGGTGTTGTCGGTGAGCCGCAACCGGTGGGCCAGCATTTGCAGCAATTGTTCGGCAATCACCGGATGCCCGGTCATCAAGACGCGCAACCGAATTCGATCCAGCGCTATCGCCCTCACGTCCGTGAGGGCCGTCGCGGTCGCTGTTCGTGTGCCCGAGTCGAACATCGACACGACGCCGAACATGTCCGACGGACCCATCACCGTCAGCAGGCGCTCGCGCCCCGCCGGCGAGCTCAGACCGATCTTGACTTTGCCGGAAATGACGACGTAGAGCTGGTTGCCTGGATCGCCGTCGGTGTATATCACGCTGCCGCAGGGGAATTCCACCACATGCAACTGCTCGGTGAGCACATCGGAGGGTTCCACGCCTCGAAACATCTCGGACCGAACCAGCACCTGCACGTCACGTTCACATGTCCATGCCACCGTTGACGCTCCAGGTCTGGCCGGTGATATATGACGATGCATCCGCGGCCAAGAAATGAACAACGCGCGCGACCTCCCCGGGGCTACCAGCACGGCCGACGGGTATCTGGCTGGTCAGCTTCGCCATCACTTTCTCGGGAATGTCCGCAGTCATCTCCGTGGTGATCAGACCCGGGGTCACTGTGTTCACGGTGACGCCGATCCCGTCTTGGCGCGTGCCCGACCTCGCCAGCTGATAGGCGGCCTCCTTCGCCAGAGTCTTGGTCAGGCCGAAGAGTCCCGATTTCGAAGCCGCGTAGTTTGCCTGGCCGATGTTGCCTGTCTCGCCGACGACTGACGACACATTGACGATGCGCCCGGTTCCTCGTTCGAGCATGTGCGCGAGTGCGGCCTGCGACAAGAAGAACGCTCCGGAGAGGTTCACTGCGAGCACGCCATGCCAGTCGTCTTCGGTCATCGCGGCGACGGTCTTGTCCATCGTGATCCCCGCATTGTTGACCAGAATGTCGAGGCGTCCGTGAGTGTCAATGACCTCCGCGATCGTACGTCGGCAGTCCTCGCATGAGCCGACATTGCCACGATGGGCCGACGCCGAAGCACCGTGCGGACGAGTTGTTTTCAGCAGTTCGGAAACAAACTGCTCGGCGCTTCCTTTGTCGCGGTTGTAGCCCACTGCCACCGTCGCCCCTTGGTTGGCGAGGCTGTGCGCGATCGCTGCGCCGATGCCGCGCGTGCCGCCCGTGACGAACGCGACGCGGCCCGCAAGCTTATCGGTGGACGGCGGGTTGGACGGAACTGGTTGGGATTCCAGTAGATCAGTCATGACAGCTACCTTTCATGGCGGTGGGTGCGGCCTAAGTGAGTCCGCCGAGCGCTACCTTGGCGGCGTTGGCGCCGCACATGCCGTGCGCGCCGGGTCCCGGGGGCGTCGCGGCCGAGCATATGTACATCCCCTGGACGCCTATCCTGTAGGGCGACAGAGTGATTCGCGGTCCGAATGTCAACTGGCGAATGTCCTTGGATCCGGTCATGATGTCGCCGCCCACGTAATTCGTGTTGTACGAGGCCATCTGGGTGGTGCTCCGCACAATTCGGCCGACGATGCGCTCGCGGAACCCCGGCGCGAAACGTTCGATCTGGGAGATGATCGCCTCGGTGGCGTCGCCGGTATACCCGTTGGGCACATGTGCGTACGTCCAGACCGGGTGCGTATTGCCGACGGAACGCCCAGGGTCGGCCAGATATTGCTGACCGACCAGGACGAAGGGCCGCTCCGGCATACCGCCTGCATGGACCGCACGCTCGGTGGCGGCGAGCTCGGCGAAGTCGCCCACGACGTGCACCGTGCCGGCTTTGTGCGCGCTCGGATTGCTCCATGGGACTCCGTCTTCGACCGCGAAGTCCACCTTGAATGCGCCTGGGCCTCGCCGGAAGCGCCGGTAGGCCCGCGCGACGCGAGACGGCAAGCGGTCGCCCACGATTCGTGCGACGGCTCCGGGGTCGAGGTCGAACATCGTCACGTCCGCCGGCGGCAATTGTGACAGCGACTCGACGCGGGTACCGGTCTCGACCTTGCCGCCGAGATCGGCGAGCAGCAGCGCCATTGCGTTGGTGATGCTCTGGGAGCCACCGGCGGCCACGGCCCACCCGTGCCGGTGCCCGGCGGAAAGGATGCCCAACCCGATCGCTGACGTCATCGGATAGTGCAGCGGCCGAAAGGCATGTGCCGCAACGCCTCCAAACAGCGCACGGGTCTCCGGGGTGCGGAACCAGCGGGCGAGCGCCGAGGCCGGCAACAACGTCGGCGCGCCGAAGCGGGCCATCATCAGCGGGTGGTGCGGGATGCCCACAAGCGGATGCATGATGTCGTCGGACAGCTCGTCCCACGTGCTCGACGCCCAACCAAACAGCCTGCGCCACTTCGTGCCGTCAGCGCCGAGCCCGTCGACGGTGGCGTCGACCGACCTGTACAGCACCCCGGCGCTACCGCCGTCAAGCGGGTGGACGCAGTCGATCTCGGGCCACCGCCACGACAAGCCATACCGGTCAAGGCCCAGGGCGGCGAGGAACTCCGAACCGACCGCCATCGGATGAATCGCCGAGCAGTGGTCGTGCAACAAACCGGGAATGATCGCCTCGCTGGTCCGGGTCCCGCCGCCGATCTCGTCTGCGGCTTCCAGCACCGTCACGTCCAGGCCCGCTTTCGCCAGAGCGATCGCGGCCGCAAGGCCGTTCGGACCGGCACCGATGACCGTCGCGGTGCTCATGCCTCGGCTCCCACTCGCTCCGGTCCTCGCTCGTTCCTCGCTGCGATCCTCACTCGCGGTCGCCTTCGGGTGCTCACGTCAGCGCCCCGTGGTCGTGGTCCTCGTCCTGGCGCGCGGCGTGCTTGGCCTTCGGCGTCGGTATGCCCTTGGCGAGTGACCACGTGACGTCGATCGGGATCGGGCCATTGGGCAGCCAAGGCTGCTCCTCAATCGCGTCGGCAACGTTCCACGTGCCCGTCTCGATGATGCCAAGCGCTGCATCTATCACCTTGTAATGCTGAACCTTGCTGCCCCAGGCCTGCGACTCGACCCACACCACCACAAGTTCGCCGGGCTCGAACGCAGCCTCGCGCTGGACGGCGGCGATCATGCCCTCGTCGTGGAGGTGGCCGTCGCCGAAGTTGAACCCGATCAGCGAATTGCAGACGAACTCTCCCTCTCGCACGCTGCGGGTGTCGATGTCCGGAAGGTTCTTCAGCAGCACCGAGAACAGACCACGGCCCTGGCTGTGCATCGTTCGCCACGAAATCACGCGTTGCATCGTGACGTCGGCCCACCGAGGCTCGTACCCGATATCGACGAATTGGTCCACCTGGTTCTTGGCGGTCCGGGTGACCTTGTTCAACTTCGCTTCTGCGCCAGGGGCGAACGCCCACACGGCGGAGGCCCAGTTGCCGGCGTATTGCCGCATCGACGGGAGGAACGACACCTTGTCGGGCCGGAAGTTGCCGAGGATCGGGTAGAACAGCAGCGCTGCGGTGACGACGAGCGCCAACCAGGCCGGGGTCATGTCGAACACGGAATAGCCGCTCCACGCGGGGAAGCCGAGGAACAAGAACATGGTTGCGTAGGCGAAAAGGACATTCCACTCCAGCGGCACCGCGAGCGGGAACGTCGAGATGATGAACAGGTGGAAGCACACCATGATCACCACTGCGACGATCGTCACCCACTTGTTCGTCGAGAACAGCAGGACCAGCGGTGCCAGAATCTCCACCACGCTGCCAGGGCCGTGCGCCATGAAGCCGGCGAGGTGTGAAGGCCGCAGATCGGTGGGGTAGTTGCGGTAGTGCGCTCGCTTCAACCACGTGAACGGAATGAACGGGCTGTTGCTGACCATCGGCGGGATGACGTTGGTGAAGTGCAGGCCAAGTTTCGACACCCCGGCGCCGACCCAGACGACAACGATCAGCAGCTTCAGCGCGATGATCATATTCACGAACGGGAAGACGGCGAACATGATCAGCGCGGGCAGGTACTGCTCACCTCGCGCAGCGAGGAAAACGATCTTGTCGCGCAATCCCATCACCACAAGCAGCACGATCGGTGCGATCAGCAGCGCGGGATTCACCAGTCCCGACGTGTTGCCCGGCATCGCCGCAGACAGCGAATCACTGTGCACCCCAGGCAATACCATCGGGACGGCGACACTGATCATCAGCACGATGTAGAGAACGACATCGAACCAGGTCCGCCGGTCTCCAGACGTGAACGGCACCCACTTCCACGGTCGTAGCCGGATTGTGCCGGGCCTCGCCCAGAACAGGATGCCGCCGGTCATCGGCTTGACCTTGCCGGCCAGCGGGCCCCAGGATCCGGCGATGCCGATCAGCTCGAGGAGCACCGTCCACAGAATGAGTTTTTCGTACACGACCGGCTGGTTCCACCACTGTGAGACGTGCAAGACGGGCAGACCGGACGTCAGCGTCGCCACCAGCACGCCACCAAGCGCGTAGAGGAACACCAACTTCGCGATGTAGATGGTGTGCGCCAGCCGCGGCGCCCCGAATCCGTTGTCGACCCATTCGGTGGCAAGGATGCGCATCCGCTCCATGAGCGGCTTCCGCATGAAGGTGTCCGGATCGACATCCGGGAGGTTGGGCTTGGTGAATCCCATGATGATCTCCTTTGATTGACGGGTCGGGTTTGGTTTCAGTGCGTCTCTGCGAGCCGGCGGCGCAGCCTCGGCTTGTCGATCTTGCCGACCGGGTTCTTGGGGAGATCGCCAATAATCGTGATCTCGACGGGCAGTTTGTATTTCGCCAAGGACGCACTGAGGTGATCGCGAATCTGATCGATGCTGATCGACTTGTCCGGATGCAGCGAGACGAACAGCACGGGTTCCTCGCCGTACACCGCGTTCGACCGCCCGACCACTGCCGCCTCGGCGATCTGCGGCAGTTGGTGCACCACTGCTTCGATCTCGCGGGGATAGATGTTCTCACCGCCGCGGATGATCATGTCCTTCGCGCGGTCGACGAGAACCAGGTAGCCGTCCTCGTCGAACTTGCCGACATCACCGGTGTGCAGCCAGCCGTCGACGAGCGTCTTGGCCGTCTCCTCGGGACGGTTCAAGTAGCCGCGCATCACGTTGGGGCCCTTGATCACAACCTCGCCGGCTTCGCCATCGGGCACCTGGTTTCCTCCGGCGTCGACAAGCCGGATCGTCTGCCCGGGTAGCGGCAATCCCACCGTGCCCGCCTTGCGCTTGCCGGCAAGCGGGTTGACAGTGCTCGCGCATGAGCCCTCCGAGAGTCCGTACCCCTCGATCAACGGAATGCCATAGCGGGACTCGAAACCCTCAAGGAGTTCGACACTCGCCGGGGCTGCGCCGCAGATTGCGAACCGCACCGACGACGTATCGGGTTTCACACTCTCGGGTTGGCCCAACAGCATCGTGTAAATCGTTGGTACCGCTGAGAAGTAGGTGGCGCGGCTCCGTTCGATGCGATCGAAGAAGGTGTCCGGCTTGAAGCGGCCCGCGAGCGTCGCGCGGCCGCCGGCGAGCAGCGGGGAGAGGGTCCCGACGACGATGCCGTTCACGTGGAACAGCGGAAGGATCAGGAGGCTGTGGTCGCCCGCGGTGAGCATGAAACCATCGATCACCGAACGGCACATCGCGGTCAAGTTGGCGTGATCGAGCATCACGCCCTTGGGCCGTCCGGTGGTCCCACTGGTGTAGATCAGCAATGCGAGCGTGTCGTCGCCATGGTGCGGCGCCGTCAACACATCCGCGGTGGGCTGGCCGCTGCTGAGCTCTTTTGTCGTCACCACCGCATCCGCCCCCGTGTCGAATTCCGGCGCGGCGTCGGCTACCAGCACCTTCGACCCGGCGTCGGCGATCTGGTAGTCGACTTCGGCTTGGCGCAGCGAGGGATTGATCGGAGTGACCGCGGCGCCCAGCCGCCAGGCCGCGAACAACGACACGACGAACGCGACGGTGTTCGGCAACATGATTGCCACGACGTCGCCGGCGGAGACGCCATGACGTTGCAGCGCCGCGGCAGCACGCGCAATCGCGTCGAGAAACTCGGCATTGTTCAGGTCGGTGTTGTCGTCTGCGACCGCAGGGCCGGAAGGATTATCGGCTGCGCGCTGATCGGGCAGTGCCGCCAGGCTCATGGCGTGTGCTCCTTCGGTAGCGAGTTGCTGTGGGTGCTGACATTAGGAATGGGACGGTTCGCGGGCATCGTGGTGAGGGGATGAAGTCGGCACTGGCCGTTGTCTCGGCGGGACAAAACCATCGACGTGAAATGGCCCACCGCACTGCGCGGCACGATCTACCGTCATGAGATGACCAAGACGCGTCGCGAAGACGGGGAGGACGTCCGCTCCCATGTCGCCGAAACCGCGGAGCGGATAAGCAAGCGACTGGCCGACGCGTCGTCGTATATCCGCCGTTCCCTCGAGGAGGACATCCCCGAGCTGCGGTCCGACCCGCGGCTTCTCGACCTGCTCGACGCCAGCGTCGAGGCGAACGTCGAAACTGTTCTGCACGCGTTGCGGTACGACATCGCCGTGCAGAGCATCGAAGCGCCGGTCGCCGCGGTCGAGTATGCGCGCCGGCTGGCGCAACACGGCGTCCCACTCAATGCCCTGGTCCGCGCCTACCGGTTGGGCCAGGGCCGGATGAACGAGATCGTTTTCCGCGAACTGCGCGAGCTCGATGTGGCGGCCACAACACGGTTCGCGGTGCTCGAGTCGATCTCGGCAACGCTCTTCGAATACATCGACCGGCTCAGCCAACAGGTCGTCGTGATCTACGAGGACGAACGCGAACGGTGGCTGGAGAATCAGAACAGCATCCGGTCGCTGCGCGTCCGTGAGGTGCTGGACGACAGGAAAGTCGTCGACGTCGACGCGACCAGCAAATCGATACGCTATCCATTGCGATGGCATCACCTTGCCATGGCGATCTGGTACCCCGAAGCAGATGCGACGGGAGACGAACTCGACCGGGCGCAAAGGTTTCTGCGCGAGCTGGGCCACGCAGCAAATGTCGACTCGAACCCGCTCTTCGTGGCGGCCGATCAAACAAGCGGATGGGGATGGCTGCCGTTTCGATCGGCACCTCCCGACGCCGTCGACGTCGTCCGTCATTTCGCCGATGGCCGCGCCGACTGTCCGAGTGTCGCGATCGGCGCGGTCGCGAAAGGCGTGGAGGGCTTCCGCCGCTCTTTTGGCGATGCGGAGGCCGCTCACAATGTTGCGGTCGCAGGGGGCCGGCCGGAGCCGATGGTGATCGCCGCGTCCGATCCGGGGTTGTCCGCTGCTGCGCTCCTCGGCAAGGACATCGGCGATACCCGCGAATGGGTGACGGCTGTCCTGGGTGAGTTGTCCGCCGATAACGAAAACGACGCCCGACTGCGTGAGACGCTGCGGATCTTCCTGCGCTGCGGCTCCAGCTACAAGGCGGCGGCCGAAGAGCTTGACCTGCACTTCAACACCGTGAAATACCGCGTAGGCCGAGCGGTCGCACGGCGTGGACGGCCCATCGAAGGCGATCGCCTCGACATCGAGATCGCGCTGCTTGCCTGCCAGTGGTACGGCACGGCCGTGCTGCAGACGGGTGGAGCATAGTCGGGTCGCAGCACTCATCTGCGGCCTACAATGACGGCGGCTGTCTTTGTCGTCAGGGGACAATGGCTATGAAGCTTTTGCAACCTAGCCTTTCGCGCATGAACGGCGACACGACGCGACATGGAGTCGCTGAAGTCGCGGAGGCGCTTCTCGAGCGGGCCGACGAGCTCGCCGCCGATTTTGCGCGTGCAATTACCCAAGAGGTGAGGCTGTACCAGGCCGCGGTCGTCGCGGTGCCGCTCGACCTGGTCGTCGATGGGTGCACCGCGAACGTCCGGTCGGTCCTTGCCGCGATAGCCACCAATACGGAGTTCGATCTCGTCGTGGCAGAAAAGTTGGGCGCCGAACGTGCCCGCGACGGCGTGCCACTCGCGTCGGTCATGGACGCGTACCGAATCGGCTTTCGCGGGCTCTGGGATGTGGCCGTCAAGGAGTCCGCGTCCCACGCGGACAACGGTGAGACTTTGCGTCAGTTGACCGCGAAAATTCTTGCGGCCCAAGATCTTTTCACCACAGCAATGGCCCGAGGCTACCGCGGTGAGCACAGCCACCGCGCGCTCGTCGACGAGTCTGAGCGCTCGGTGCTCATCGACTCGGTGCTGCACGGGCGGTTGTTCGAGCAGTCGAGCGTCTGGGAAGCCGCCGACTTCCTGCGACTGCCCAGCGAGGGTCCGTTCGTGGTCATCGCGGCGGTGGTTGCGACCGTCGGAACACAGGCACTCCCGGAGATCGAGTCGAAGCTGCGCAGCATGGACGTGTTCTCGGCGTGGCGGCTGCTGCCCGATCTGCAGGTCGGGATCGTGCACATCAACAGCGACAGTCATCTCGACAACGTTCTGGCGCTGGTGAGCCGTATCGCGACGGATCGTGTGGGAGTCAGCGCACCATATGACGACCTCAGGGATACCGCGCAGGCGCTTCGGCTGGCGCGCGTCATGCTGCGCGGCCGTGCAGAGCCCGGACCACAGGTCAGCACGTTCGACGGCTCGATTCTGTCGACCGCGGCGGTGAGTGCGCCGGAGATCATGGTGAAGCTCGTGGCTCCTATCATCGACGGGTTTGTCGGCCTTGCCGACAACGAGCGAGACATCCTGTTCGAGACATTCAGGGTGTGGCTGGAGAACGACGGATCTCTGCGCACCGCAGGCGAATTGCTGTTCTGTCACCCGAACACGGTGCGGTACCGATTACACCGGATCGAACAACGCACTGGCCGGTCCCTGTCACGACCACGCGATGTTGCTGAGTTGTCGCTGGCATTCGAGGTCCACCGCCGCCTCATGTGGCAGACGGAGAAGCATCTGCACCCGTAGCCGACGGACCCATCAGCCGCCTGTGTAATTCCGTTGTCAGCGTGTGGATTTCACGCGTCAGCTCGGTGTTGGTCTTCAGCTCGAGTTCCTGCGTTTCGAAATCGTGATCTGCTTTGGCCTGCTGGAACGCGGCCTGCCGATTCTGACCGATCATCACGAAGGTCGACAAGAAAATCGCCTCCAGTGACACCACCAACGTCAGTGTGGGCCACGGGCTTTTCTCCAGCAGGAGCATCCAGGCCGCGAACAACACGGCATGCAGCCAGACAAAACTCATCGATCCGGCGAACGCCGTGATCCGGTCGGCGATCCGCAGCTCAAAGCTCGCGTTGCGCTTCTTCGCCTCGGCGATCACCGTCGGGGCATGGCGCTTCTCGCTCCGCAGAATGTGACGCGGAATGAGGCGAGCGAACTCAGCGGGCCGTCCGGTCATGCCGAGTCAGATCCGTTCAAGCGATTGGACCTCGTGGCCGACCTTTCTCATCACGAACGCGGCCGCGATCTCGCCGATGCCGTGCAGCAGCGCTCCGGCAGCGACCCAGGACACAAGCAGTATTACCGATACGTTCCATGATCCCGCCGCCCAGAATCCGATCGCCAATTCAGCCAGACCAACGATGAGCAGCAGCCACCACCCCGGCGCTCTACTTCCGGCGAGAGCCATCGCGATGTCAAACGCTCCGCGGAAGACGAAATAGAAGCTCATCACTGCGGCCAAGGCGACAAATGTGTCTCCGGGACGGAAAAACGAGAAGAATCCGACGACGACAAACAACACGGCAAGAATCCAGTGAAATATCCGCCAGCCTGTCGACGATACGGCTCCCACCATCAGTTCGTTCGCCGCGGCGAAAAAGCAGAAGACGCCGAAGAGTGTCGCGATTGTGGCGACTGAGGCGTAGTTGAAACGCAGGATCACGATGGCGATGACAATCCACAGCCCGCCCGTGATGAGCAGCAGCCACCACTGCTTGGTCGTGCCAACGACTTCGTCGAGAATCGGGTGCGGTCTACTTGCGGTTGCGGTCTGATTGCGTTCACTCATCACTACTCCAACCGTCGATGGGTAATTCATTCTTGCGCGGTGCCCATTGGCCGCGGTTGTCCGTGGATACAACGTCGCAGTGGGTTAGGTGTTCGACCGAACATTCCGGCGGTCGTGTTCACAGGTACACCGAGGACGCATCGACGTTGTTCTGCTCGACAAAGACGTCAGACGTTCAGGTAACGACGATTGAGATGACGCCATCTTCAGGAGGCCCAGGACTGTGGTAGCCACGACGAACCGAAGTGCCGATGAGCTCGCTGCGCCACTGGATCTGCTGCTCACCAGCTCGGCCGTGGGGATGGCAGATCGGATGATGCCCAACACTTCATGGAGCCGGTTGGCGCTGGGCCTCGCCCGGCGCCCGCGCACGGTGGCATCGCGCGCCGCCGACCTCTCCCGCGAGCTGGTGTCGATCGCCGAGGGTCGCTCCGACTTGGCACCGGCCAAGGGGGACAAGCGATTCGCTGATCCGGCGTGGCGGGGCAATCCGCTGCTCAAACGCACGATGCAGGCCTATCTCGCGGCCAACAACACTGCGAATCAACTGTTCTCGGATGCGAAACTGGACTGGCGCGACGCCGAACGGATGCGGTTCGTGCTCGACGTCATTACCGAGGGACTGGCGCCGACCAACAATCCGCTTCTGAACCCGCTCGGGTGGAAGGCCCTCATCGACACCGGCGGACTGAGCGCGGTGAGAGGGCTTCGGCACTTCGTCGGCGACATGACGTCCGCGCCCCGGGTGCCGTCGATGGTGGAACCCGACGCGTTCACGCTCGGCGAAACCATCGCGGCCACGCCGGGATCCGTGGTCTTCCGCTGCGAGGAATTCGAGCTGATTCAATACGCGCCGACGACCGACAAGGTGTTGTCGGTCCCTCTGCTCATGGTTCCGCCGGTGATCAACAAGTTCTACATCATGGACATCTCGCCGGGCCGCAGCATGATCGAGTATTTCGTCAGCCAGGGTGTGCAGGTGTTCGCGATCTCGTGGCGGAATCCGACAGCCGAAGAACGGAACTGGGGTTTCGACACTTACGGCCGTGCGATCCTGACTGCATTGGACACCGTCGAGAAGATCTCCCAATCCGACCGGACACATCTGCAGGCGTCGTGTTCCGGCGGAATCCTGGCCGCCATGACGTCGGCACACCTCAACGCGACAGGGGAGGGTAGCCGCCTCGCGAGCCTGACGTTGATGGTGACCGTCCTCGACCAACGCAAAGCAGGTTTCGCGGCGGCCGCGATCGACGAGGAGGCTGCCAACATCGCCATCGCGCTGTCGGCGAGAAAGGGCTATCTCGACGGTCGTTCTCTCGCCGAGGTGTTCGCGTGGCTGCGCCCCACGGACCTGGTCTGGCGGTATTGGGTGAACAACTATGTCGAAGGCAAGTCACCCGCCGCGTTCGACGTGCTCTTCTGGAACGCGGACACCACGCGGATGGCGGCCGCGCTGCACCGCGACATGGTCACGATGGGTCTGCACAACTCGCTGGTGACGCCGGGCGTGGTGAGTATGCTCGGCACACCGGTCGACCTGGGACAGCTCACCACCGATGCCTACGTGATCGCCGGCATCGCCGACCACATTTCGCCGTGGCAGGCGTGTTACCGCAGCGCCCGGCTCCTCGGCAGCAAGGATCTTCGTTTCGTGCTGTCCTCCAGCGGCCACATTGCGTCCCTGGTGAATCCGCCAGGGAATCCCCGGGCGACGTACCGGGTCGGCGGCGTCGACGAGGCCGAGCCGTCGGCGTGGGTGGAGTCCGCCGAGCAGCACACGGATTCATGGTGGCCCGATTTCGTCTCCTGGCTCGCATCGCGCAGCGGGGGCAAGACGGACGCCCCCCAGACATTGGGGGGCGCTGGCCTGACGCCGCTGGGGCCGGCGCCCGGCACCTACGTACTCGAGCATTGAGCGTTCCTCAGCATTGAGAGGTCATGTATGACAACCGTTCTCGAAGCGCCCGCAGATCTGTTGAAACTCGTCGGGCAACCACTCGGCACCACCGAGTGGATGGAGGTCACTCAAGAGCAAGTAGACCGGTTCGCCGATGCCACAGGGGATCACCAATGGATCCACATCGACCCTGCACGTGCGGCCAAAGGCCCGTTCAAAGGCACCATCGCGCACGGTTATTTGACGCTTGCGCTCGCGCCGGTGGTCATCTCGCAGGTTCTCGAGATCCAGGAAATCACCGCGGCGCTCAACTATGGACTCAACAAGGTCCGGTTCCCGGCACCAGTGCGAGTCGGGTCAAAGATTCGCGCGACGGTGTCGGTGATGAGTGCTCGGCAAAAAACCTCAGGCGTCGAGTCCGTCTTCACCGTCACCTATGAGGTCGACGGCGGGCAACGTCCGGCGTGCGTCGCCGACGTCATCGTGTTGTACCCATGACCGCGGCATCTCATGAGAGGCTCACCGTGCAAGAGCTCATCCCGGTCCTCGGGCAGCAGATCCGCGTCAATGTTCGGATGGGAGAGGGGATCCCGCTGGTCCTGTGCAACGGCATCGGTGCCAGCCTCGAAGTGCTTGACCCGTTGGTGCAACACCTCGACCCAGGCACGACTGTGGTGCGGTTCGACGTCCCCGGCTCCGGCGGCTCGCCCATTTCGCCTCTGCCATACGGGTTTCCATACCTGGCGGCGGTCGTCGGAGGTCTCCTGAAGAAGCTCCGACTCGACGACCAGGGCGTCGACGTCCTCGGTTTGTCATGGGGTGGCGCGCTGGCGCAGCAGTTCGCGTTCCAGAACCCGCGACGCTGCCGACGTCTGATCCTCGTCTCGACAGGTACGGGTGCCATCATGGTGCCAGGGGTTCCGAGGGTACTGGCAAAAATGCTCACGCCGCGTCGGTTTCTCGACCATCGCTACGCCGCCGGCATCGCGGGTGACCTCTACGGCGGCACCGTCCGCAACGATCCATCGGTTGTCGAGAAGCTGTTCGACCGCCAGCTGATGGCCGGCTCGCGCATCGGCTACCTGCATCAGCTGCTTGCCGGAATGGTGTGGACCAGCCTGTTTGCCCTTCCTCTCGTCAGGCAGGAAACGCTGATCATGGCCGGCCTCGACGATCCGATCGTTCCGGTGGTCAACGCGAGGATTATGGCCCGGCTGCTGCCGCACGCGACGGTGTATCTCCACGACGGTGGTCATGTCGACTTGATCATGAACGCAGCCGAATTGGCACCGGTGATCGAATCGTTCAGAAAATCAGGCGGTGTCAACCCTTGAGCCAGTTGAGCGCTTCTTGGCGGCTCTCGTAGATGTGCGGAGCGAGGCCACGTCCGGACAGGTGCCCGCTGAGCTTGAGACGCATGAATGAGCTTGTGGTGTAACGGGTGACGCTGTCATAGAAGCGATCTGCCAAGCTGCGCACGGCCGCCACATAGGTGTCGGAAAGGTCGGGGGCCAGGTAGAAGTTGTCGTAGTTGACCACAACGTGCACTTTCCTGCCCACCGCTGCCAGCCTCTTCTCGATCTCCGAGGTGATCGCCTCGGCTTCAGGTGGAGCCGACACCGAGACCCCTTCGAGGTTGAGGAAAAAGATGTTGCGGTCGGCGTCATAGATGAAGCGCGCTTCGAGAGGAACGGTCAACAGGTCCTCTTTGAGCCCGATTGGCCCTTCGCGAAAGAGCCGCTCGTCCATCAACTTCGGTTCGCTGTCGATGATCGGCTCGAACCCGACGTGGGCCAGCACATCCCGTTCCAGTTCGACGCCGGGAGCGATTTCGATGAGCTGCAGGCCTTTTGGCGTGAGCTCGAACACGCAGCGCTCCGTCACGTACAGCACAGGTTGTCCCGCGTCCGCGGCGTACTTGCCGCTGAAGGTGCGTTGCTCGACGGCGTCGAGGAACTTCGGCGCGGCGACGCCGTCGGTCACGACGATGTGCAGGTCGACGACCTCGGTGCGGGCCGGCGCAAGAAAGGTGCCGAGGAACACCAGCTTTTTCGCGTTCTGGCTGATGTTGATGAACCCACCTGACCCGGCGAGCCTCGGTCCGAACCTGCTGACGTTGACGTTGCCCTGTGCGTCAGCCTGCGCCATGCCCAAGAAAGCCGCGTCCAGTCCGCCCCCGTCGTAGAAGTCGAACTGAGCCGGCTGCTCGAGGATCGCGTCGCCATTGATCGCGGAACCGAAGTCTGCTCCGCCGGTGGGCAATCCACCGATAACGCCCGGTTCTGCGGTGAGGATGAGGTAGTTGAGGATGTGTTCCTCTGCAGCCACACTGGCGATGCCTTCCGGCATACCGATGCCGAGATTGACCACCGAATTGGGTCGCAACTCCATCGCGGCGCGCCTAGCGATCACCTTGCGTATGGATAGCTCGAGCGGGGGTATCGAGGACAGCGGCACCCGGAGCTCGCCGCTCAGCGCCGGCGAGTACTGGGTTCCCCAGGTTTGACTGTGGTGTTCGGGTTCAGAGACGACCACGCAGTCCACCAGCACGCCCGGGATTTTCACATTCTTGGGGCCGAGCGCACCTACGTCGGCAATGCGTTCGACTTGCACGATCACCAGTCCGCCGGCGTTGTGCACCGCGGTGGCGACAGCGAGCGACTCGAGGAACAACGCCTCGCGTTCCATGGTGATGTTGCCGTTCGGGTCGGCGGTGGTACCGCGCAGGAACGCAACATCCAGCCGCTCGAATGCCTTGTAGAACAGGTACTCCCGGCCGTCGATGGACATCAGCTCGACGCGATCCTCGGTGGTGGCGGTGTTGATCTTTCCGCCGCCGTTACGCGGGTCGACGAAGGTGTCGAGGCCGACACGCGTGATCAGGCCGGGCTTACCGGCGGCCGTGTCCCGGAACAGTTGGGAGATCACGCCCTGGGGCAGGTTGTAGGCCTCGATCTTGCCGTCCACAGCCATCTTGCCGAGCTCGCCCGACATTCCCCAGTGCCCCCCAATGGCACGCTTCAGCAGTCCGTCGTAGCACAACCGGTCGAATCCACGTCCTTGCCGATCTCCTTGTGCCACCGTGAAAGCCAGTGTGAGATCGCGCGGGGAGCCGGTTTGCAGGAACCGGGCCTCCAGAGCCAGGGTGAGTTCTTCGGCGAAGCACTGGCCGGCGAAACCCTCCGCCACGATGGTGTCGCCGTCTCGGATCAACGCGACGGCCTCCTGCGCGGTGACGACTTTGTCGCGCGCGGTCAGGCCGGGCAGGATGTCGGTGGGAAAATCCATCGATTCGCTCCTCTTGGTTGTGCGTTCGTCGGCTCAGGTGAAAGCGCTCAACCCGGTGATGTCTCGGCCGACAAGGAGTGTCTGGATCGTCTCGGTGCCCTCGTAGGTGTAAATGGCCTCGATGTCCGCCATGTGCCGGATCACGTGGTTCTCGAGCAGAATGCCGTTGCCGCCCAGGAGATTACGTGCCTCTGCAAGCACCTCGCGTGCCTTGACGGTGTTGTTGAGCTTGCCGAGGGCGGCGATCGTGTCGGAGAGCTCGTCGGTTTCGTCGAGCTGCCCGAAGCGCGCGCAGTACAGCTGCATTGTGGTGATCTCGCAGAGCATCCGGACGAGCTTCTCCTGCACGATCTGAAACCGTGCGAGGGGCTTGCCGAACTGGGTGCGCTGCATGGCGTAATTCAGTGCGGCGTCGTACCCGGCGACCGCGTGGCCGAGTGCGGACCATGCACATGAGGCCCGAGTCGCCTTGAGCACCTTGGCCGCGTCGTTGAACGTGTTCGCCCCGGGCAGCTTGTTTTCGACAGGCACGCGCACGTCGGTCAGGTCGATGTCGGCCTGCCACAGGGCGCGCAGCGAACCCTTCCCCTCGATCGGGCGGCCGTCGTATCCCGGCGTTCCCTTCTCGATCAGGAAACCCTTGACCTGCATGTCTGCCGTGTCGCGGGCCCACAGCACCACGATGTCGGCCATTGATCCGTTGCCGATCCAGCGTTTGGCGCCGTTGATGACGTACTCGTCGCCCTCCCGGTGGGCCTCGGTCTCCAGCGAAACGGAATCGGAGCCGTGCCGCGGCTCGGTCAGCGCGAAGGACCCGAGCTTCTCACAGCGGGCCATCGCCGGAAGCCAACGCTGCTTTTGCTCCTCAGAGCCGTGCATGTGGATCGAGCGCATCGCCAGGCCGGCCTGCACACCGAGGAATGTGCCCACGCTACCGTCACCGCGGTTGAGTTCCATGGCGATCAAACCCGCGGCGGTGCTGCTCATCGGCGGGCACCCGTAACCTTCCAATCCGTCGCCGACCAATCCAAGCTCGCCGAGCCGCCGGCACAGGTCGAGCGGTACCTCGGCCCGCTCCCAGTAGGGGTTGATCTGCGGCAAGACTTCCTCTTCCACGAACTGCCGCGTGCGCTGGAGGTAGTCCCGCTCCGCGTGGGTCAGCTCTGATTTGAGGAGGAAGTAGTCGGTGCCAAGCGATTTCCCGATATTGGCGTAGACGGGACGATCGGAAGTGGCCGGGCTGGCGGCGGTCATGGGTCGATTGTTCTCTCGGCACGGGACAAGTTCGTTGTTCGCGGAGACAGTCAAGTGAGACCGCAATGATATCTGCGCACAACGGATCTAGCCCTTTGGCAGAACGGCGAAATTCCAGCTAGCCGGAAACCCGAATGGGTGTCAGCCCCGGCGACAACCTTTCGTTGGACCAGGACGATTGGAGGTAGCTGAATTACAGCGCTTACAAAGGAGAAACCGATGAAGACAACGATCAAGTTGCTGGCACCGTGGTTGTCTGCAGCGGCGATAGGTGGGGCGATTGCCTTGGCGCCCATCGCCAGCGCCGCTCCCGACCCTTTGGTTCCGTATGGCCCCGATCCGCAGATTCCATACCACCTGGGTTTCTACAATCCGAACCAGTCGGACGACTCGGGTACCACCAACCCGGCTGGCGGCATTGACCTGCCGGGCTGAGACACCCCAGAGACCGGGCCCGTCGGCAAAGCCGCAGCCGTCGCCAAGTTATTCACTATGGCGACGACACCGTCTCGGCGCACTGCGACGATAGCCCACAGCTGAAATACATTGCCCACAAAGGAGAAAGCGTCATGAAGAACACGATCAGATACCTTGCACCGTGGTTGTGCGCAGCCGCGATCGGTGGCGCGATTGCCCTCTCGCCCATCGCTAGCGCCGCGCCCGCTACCCCAGCAGTCGGGCACGAGAAGCTGATTGCCGATCGGCCGACTGCGCCTGTTGGGACTAGTGGTGAAGATCCTCTGGTGCCGGTGGGTCCGGATCCTGAGATCTCTCCCTATCTTGGGATCGACGGCGGACCCGGGCTCTCAGAAACCAACCCGGCCGGCGGTGTGGACCTGCCGGGCTGATACCGGTTGAGCCTGTCATCATTGACGCGCCGGGGCCGCCCCCAGCAATGTGTGACAGGCGGTCGAGTGGCGTCGAGCAATCTCATCAGCCGAGAGTCCTCCGGACACTTCGTAGCGCCGCATAATCGCGGTCGTTCTGATCGGCGTACGCCTCAGCGAACTGAGCCAACGCGACGTCGGCAGCATCGGTGCGCCCGAGGTATCCCGCGATCGCGATGCGGTCGCCCGTGCGGGCGTGCGCGCGGGCCAGAACGTGCCCGCAGGTCCGCCCGTAGTCGGCGAGAACCTCCGGGCCCATCGCCTCGATGTTCGCCGAGCCTTTCCAGTCCATGAGCTGGCGCACGTAGTAATCGCCTTCGTGTCCGTCCGGACCGACGCAGTGAAGCCAGCCGAGCATGATATCGCTGTTTGCCTGCATCATCTGCTGTCCGATCACGACCCGTTGCCCGGCGTTCTCGTATTCGCTTGCGCCGAGATAGGGCTCGAGCACCGACCGTTGCGCCTCCTTCACCTGCATCAGCGCGGGGTCGTCGTCGTCGCGTCCGAGCAGCATTACCACCCAGGCGCGTGTTCCGACGCTGCCGACGCCGACGACCTTGCGCGCCATGCCCGAATAGTGAAATCGGCCGATCAGGCTGCGCCGACCGGGGCCGACGCTCTGCCGATACTCGTCGATCAGCTGACCCATCTGTTGTTCGTGACGCAGGGCCTCCGACTCCCCTACGAGTTCATCGATCGGGACGATCAGTGGCGGGTCGCTGACCAGGCGACGCCGCCCGTCCACGACGTGGGTCAGTTTGCCCAAGGCTTCGAGATGGTCGCGCGCGTGTGCCTTGGATGCCGCGCGGCGAATCGCCCGAGCGTATTTCGGGTCGAGGCTGCCCAGCAGCGCGTCGTCGATCATGGTGTGCGAGTACCACACATCTTGGTCCCGCATGGCGGCGAGTTCGCGCATCCGTTCTCGATAGGCTTGTGCACTCTCGCGGGCGACGTCCTCGCGGGCGCTGCGGCCAAATCCGTTGGCGCGCGCTGCGATCGCGAGACTGGTCACCAGCCGCTTGACGTCCCATTCCCATGGCCCGGGCAACGTCTCATCGAAGTCGTTGATGTCGAACACCAGGTTGCGCTCCGGCGATGCGAAGAGGCCGAAGTTGGCCAGGTGCGCGTCGCCGCAGAGCTGAACGTCAAGCCCGGTGTGCGGGTGTCCGGCCAAGTCTGAGGCCATGATCAAGGCGGCGCCGCGGAAGAACGCAAACGGCGACGCGAGCATGCGGTCGTATCGAATCGGGAGTAGATCGGGAATGCGTGAATCGTCTTGCGACTGAAGCAATGCGACCGGGTCAGGACGGTGTTCGTCGGCGACGTAGTGTGCGAGAGCCGACCTCGGCACCGTCGAGCGCCGGGAACGGCCGAGCTCGTGTCGTTCTTGCGCAGAGAGATACACGGCTTTCGCCTCCCATGCTCGGCATGGATGACTATCCCATGCCGGGAGTCGTTGGAACGCGCAATCCGGCAGCGCTTATCCGATCCCGGTGACAGTTTCGGCGAGTGCATCGAGAGCAGGCCGACCGCAAAAATGGCCGCCACAGCGGCGCAACGGATGTCCGACTGGACTCGGTTCGCGGGTTCCCGAGGGCGGCGGCTCATCGAGCGTAGGGTGAGCGCCACTGTCGTGCAGATGCCGGCAGCTCCCAGCGGTGCGGGACGCGTGATGAAGCTGATTGACCGGCACGCCGAGTGCGGGGTGCTCGACCGGCTGGTCGAGGCTGTCCGAGCAGGTGAGAGTCGGGCACTCGTGGTCTCGGGTGAGCCAGGCGTCGGGAAAACGGCGCTTTTGGATTACTTGGGCGGACGGGTGTCGGACTGCCGCGTAGTCCGCGCCTCCGGTGTGCAGTCGGAGATGGAGCTGGCCTTTGCCGCGTTACAGCAGTTGTGCGCGCCTCTGCTCAGTGGTTTGCCGCAGCTACCCGTGCCCCAGACCGCCGCACTGCGTACAGCGTTCGGCATGAGCGCGGGGCCACCACCTGATCGGCTCTTGGTCGGGTTGGCTGTACTGAGTCTGCTGTCGGAAGCCGCCGAGGAACAGCCACTCGTGTGTGTGATTGATGACGAACAGTGGCTCGATCGCGCCTCCGCTCAAGTGCTCGGTTTTGTCGCTCGCCGCTTGCTGGCGGAATCGGTTGGGATGGTGTTCGCCGCGCGGGTTCCGAGTAGGGAGCTTGAGGGGTTGCCGGCGCTTCTAGTCGATGGACTGGCGGATAACGACGCCCGGACCCTGCTGCAGGCCGAGCTCACCGGGCCGCTGGATCACCGGGTTCGCGACCAGATCGTCGCCGAGACGCGGGGCAACCCGCTGGCGCTTCTCGAATTGCCGCGTGGATTGACGCCGCAGCAGTTGGCCGGAGGATTCGGGCTGCCCGGCGCGATGCGGCTGTCGGGCAGCATCGAGGACAGCTTCCGGCAACGGGTCGACGCCCTTCCGGAGCCGACGCGACACCTGCTGCTAATTGCGGCAGCCGAGCCGATCGGCGATCCAGCGCTGATGTGGCGAGCGGCTGCGCTGCTGGCGATTGACCCGGAAGCGGCTGCGCCCGCGGTCGAGGCGCGCCTGGCCGAGTTCGGGACCCGGGTGCGGTTTCGTCATCCTGTAGTTCGGGCGGTGGTATACGGCTCGGCATCGACGCAGGACAGACAACGGGTGCACAATGCGTTGGCCCAGGTCACTGATCCGCAGCACGATCCCGATCGACGGGCCTGGCACCGGGCCCAAGCCGCTGCCGGACCCGATGATGACGTCGCGGCGGAACTGGAAAGGTCTGCGGGGCGGGCCCGCGCGCGTGGCGGAATGGCGGCGGCCGCCGCATTTCTCGAGCGCGCGACCATGTTGACGGTCGACCCGGTGCAGCGTGCCGTCCGGGCGCTGGCAGCCGCGTCAGCCAAGATCAAGGCCGGTGCGTTTGACGCGGCGCGAGACTCGCTCTCCATTGCAGAGACGCTGCACCTGAACGACTTTCAGCAGGCACGTCTCGAGCTGATTAGCGCCGAGCTTGCATTGGTCACAAGGCGGGGCAGTGATGCGCCACCGTTGCTGCTGAAGGCCGCCAGGCGGCTCGAGCCGATTGACGCCGAGCTGTCCAGGGCGACCTATCTACAGGCGCTGTCGTCTGGCTACTTTGCCGGCCGTCTCGCCCTCGGCGCCGGTGTGCGGGAAGTAGCCCGAGCAGCATTGTCCGTACCACCGCCGCTACACCCGCCGCGACCACCCGACCTCCTCCTGGACGGGTTGGTAGTGCAATACAACGATGGATATGCAGCGGGATTGCCGGTGCTGCGCAAAGCAATTCACGCGTTCGGTGCGGGCATGCCAGCAGACGAGGAGCTCCGCTGGCATTGGGTGGCCGGTATTGTGGCCCGTCATGTGTGGGATGACGAGAGCTGGGATGTCCTCTCCGACCGCCACGTTCAGCTTGCCCGCGGCATCGGAGCGCTCAGCGAGCTTCCGATCGCCCTCAATTCGCGTGCGTTCATGCTATTGTTCGCCGGCGAGTTGACCGCCGCGGAATCATTGATCCACGAGCTGCGGCCGGTAATCGAGGCGACCGGCTCCACCCGCACTCCCTACGTCGCACTCGGCGTCGCCGCTCTCGCCGGCCGGCAAGCCGAAGAACTTGCCCTCGCCGACGCGATCAGGCGGGAGGTGGACCTTAGCGGCGAAGGGATCGGTGTAGCGGTCCTGGAGTGGGCAGAAGCACTGCTGAACAACGGACTTGGTGACTACCACAAGGCGATGTCAGCAGCCGAGCGCTCGGTTGACTACATCGGAGAAATGATCACACCGCCCTGGGCGGCGGTCGAGCTCGTCGAGGCGGCAACGCGCAGCGGACGCAACGATATCGCAGCCGAGGCGCTTGGCCGGCTGGCCGTGATCACCAGCGCCAGCGGTACCGATTGGGCACGCGGTATCGAGTCTCGTTCGCGCGCGTTGTTGAGCGACGGCGACACCGCCGAGGGTTTTTACCGCGAGTCGATCGAGCGTCTTGGCCGTACCCGGGTTCGCGCAGACCTCGCTCGGGCCCATCTGCTGTACGGCGAGTGGTTACGAAGGGAGCGCCGCCGACTCGACGCGCGGGAGCAGCTTCGGCTCGCCCTCAAGATGTTGGAGGCGATGGGGATGGAGGGGTTCGCCGAGCGGGCCAGGCGTGAGTTGCGGGCCACGGGAGAGGCTGCCCGCAAGCGCACCGTCGTCAGGAGCGATCAGGATCTGACGGCACAAGAGGCCCAGATCGCGCGAATGGCCCGCGACGGTCTGTCGAACCCCGACATCGCCACTCGAATGTTCATCAGTGCGCGCACGGTTCAATATCACCTGAAGAAGGTGTTCACCAAGCTCGGTATCACCTCACGCAGCCAGCTCGATCGCGTGCTCCCCGGCTGACCTGCGCACGGGTAATCAGACTGTGCACTGGCGGATGTGAGGCGGGACCGACTCGACTGATGATGACTTATGACCGAAGCACTGGATGATCTCCGATCCGCCGAACAGCTACCCACCGAGTCTCTGTACGCCGAGTATCGCCGGCTCGCCGCGGAGCAATCCGCGATACGCCGGTTGGCCACGCTAGTCGCCAATGGAGTCGAACCGTCGGAGATATTCGACGCGGTGACCACCGAGATGTGTTCATGCCTTGGCGCCGAGACCGCCGGCTTGTGGCGCTTCGAGGCCAACGGAGAGATCACGATGTTGGCAGGAGCGGCCGATCCTACGGAGCTCGCAAAGTGGCCAATAGGAACTCGGATACCAATGGGGAGCAACACGATCGCCGCAGTAGTGCAACACACGGGCCAGCCTGCGCGCAAAGACAGCTACGAGACCGCGTCCGGTCCTCTCGCTGCAAGAATTCGGGCGGTCGGCGTCCGTTCCGCGGTGGGGGTCCCGGTCATCGTCGATGGACGGGTCTGGGGCATGGCGGCAGTCGGTTCCGCAGAGCCGGGTCCGTTGCCAGCCGACACTGAGACCCGCATCAGCGGCTTCGCCCAACTTGTCGCCAGTGTCATGGTGGCCGGTCACCGCGAGCAGCAGAAACGGACGATGCTCGGCGAAACATCGACGCGGCCGTTTCTGATCGATTCGATTCTGGAGGGCCGAGTCGTCGACGACTGGAACTTGTGGGAGGTCGCCAATTATCTTCGGCTGCCGCCCAAAGGTCCTTTCGTGGTGGTTGCCGCCCGCGTTGAGACTGCTAGCAGTGAGGCACTGCCAGGCATCGAATCGAAGCTGCGCAGCCTCGACGCCCCCTCGGCATGGCGGCTGCTCCCAGATCTGCACTTGGGGATCGTGCACGTCAAATCCGATCAGCAATTCGAGAAGGTCTTGGCTCTCATGACCCGGACATCCGCCGATCGTGTCGGTGTCAGCGCCCGTTTCGATGATCTGCGTGATGTGCCGCACGCGCTGCATTTTGCAAAGGTGATGCTGCGGAACAAGTCTGGTACGTCACCGGTCAATGTTTTCGACGGCTCCGTCCTTGCGACCGCCGCGGTTGCCGCGCCCGACGCAATGATCAGATTGGTCGGCGCGGCGTTGGCCTCCCTCAGCGAACTCCCCGATGCGGAGCAGGAGATCCTTTTCGAAACGTTTTTGATGTGGCAGGACAACGATGGGTCGGTGAGCCACGTCGCCGAAAGCCTCGTCTGTCACCCCAACACCGTTCGGCACCGACTGCGCAGGATCGAGAAACACACCGGCCGTTCGCTTTCGCGGCCAAGAGATGTCGCCGAACTATGTCTCGCATTCGAAGTCCATCGCAGGCTTATGTAGCTGCACGGTTGTCGTCGTCCGAGACGGATCACGGGCTGTGGGAACTTCACCGGCAAGTTTTCTGACCGCCTCGCGCAGGGTGGCCACGGTGATGGGTTCGACGACAAGTGGTCCGACACACCCCGAGGCGTCTTGACTGTGACGTGACCAGACCCCGCTGTAGCAGCCTGCCGCGCGGCCCATCACGGCCACCGGCTTGCCATGCAACCCACTTTGGTTCCACCGCCGCGTGAGCCAGTCGATTGCGGTGTGAACCATCGCGGGAACACGGCCGTGGTATCTCGTGACGATAAGCGTGGCGTCCGCCTTGGCTGCGGCGGTACGAAATGCGACGACTTTCTCCGGCGTCCGACTGCCCTCCAAGTTTTCGCTGTAGGGCGGTAAATCGCGAATGCTATCGAAGATATCGACACCTATCCCCTCAGATGAACATTCAGCGGCCACGAGGGCGAGTGCACGGTTGACCGACTTCAGAGGAATCCCCACGATGATCAATACGTTGACGTTCGCACTCGCATGATCGCCGCAAAACTGCGACTGGTCAGGCGCGTTCGGCGGGTGAGGCATTGCAGTCATCGTCATTCAGTCTTTCCGTAGTCTCTCCATTCGATCCTGGGACGAGTCATCGGCACTGTCGATGTCGTGGTCTATAACGTGATGCGCGTCTTGCGGTGGGCGCGTACATCGGAGTTCGTTTTGGCGGGGTCCCTCACAGATTTGTTTCTCATGACATCGACCGAGGCTCGACGTTATCGACCTGTACATCGACGGCATCGGCCATTCGGGCGACGGTAGGGGTGCGCGATCAGAGCGCA
>NZ_JAVHWM010000094.1:0-40163 GCF_032159765.1 Mycobacterium sp.
TTGATCGGCGGACTGTCCGCATTCCCCGTCCACGTTGCCCTGGCAGCGGTTGCCGCGCTGGCGTTGCTCGGCATGGCCCTGAGCGTCACGGTTCGACCCGGTAGCGCTGTTGTTCGCCACCCAGCGCGTCCAACTGCTCGATCGGGCGCCTCCACGGGAGGTCAAGGAATGTCATGAACACCGCCGCAGCAAGAAGGATCGCACTCGCCACGCTCGTCGCACCAGTGGAAATGATGACCGGGTGGCCCCAGATGAAACGAAGTGAGACACCTGTTGTCGTTCCATGTCAGCGAGCCGTGATATGACAACCGGATTGAGAATCGACAAGCACGACACCTACGCCGAATTGTCCTGCGGAGGTATCACCGCGGAAGTGGTGCGCTTCTCCTACTGGGACGCCAGCGACGGCAGCCCCGACGTCGAGATGGTCAGCATCAACGGCCTGGACAACGACGCCGGTTTCTGCGATGTGTACGCCCAGGACGCCGAGACGTTGCACGCCCTCGCGGCTGTCTGCGCTCAAGCGGCCCTGCTGCTGGATGAGGTACGCCAGACCTACCGGACTGAGGTGCCCGCATCACCACCACGTCGCTTGATGTGCCGATCCCTGTCGGAGCACGTGCCGATGATTGGCAGGACGACGGGTCGACGCCCTACCGGATCCTGGCCCGGGCCAGCCTCTCCGAACATTCGCCACGAATCTGAGACAGGGCCTGTCGCCGCGCGCTGAGACAGCGCAGACTCGCTGAGAGCGAATAGCGTACGTTCGGAATACATCCACTTCGCCTGTAAAACGGAGCGGAATAGCTTACACGCCAACGCTTTCCGAATATTGCGGGTGAATCCTCGACGGTCAAACCCGCTCGGTATCACGCCGACTAAGTGATTACCGTCCTGCTGAGAACCGGGTGAACATGACCGAGGAGACCGTGCGGTGGTTGGCCGTTACAGCGGGATCCAGACCCCGAAGAGCCAGAAGCCCCACTGGTTGAAGCCGGGATCCCAGACCGGCGTCACCGTGTATCCCCAGTAGTCGAATGGCGGTGGCGGCGGCCCCCACGCAGGCGGGAGTGGTCCACCCCATGCCGGCGGAGGCGGGGCACCCCAGCCCCACGGCGGGGCTCCCTCGCCCCACGGGGCACCATGCCATTGTCCCCGGAAGTCTCCTCCGCCCTGCCCCGGAGGCTGGCCACCGTGGTCGTTAGGCCCGTGGTTGTCGGCTGGCGGTCCACCGGGTCCGCGTTGCTGGTCCTGCGGCGGCGGTCCACCGGGTCCGCGTTGCTGGTCCTGTGGCGCAGGCCCACCCGGTCCACCACGACCGACCTGCGGCGGGGGCCCGCCGTGACCCGCTTGACCGGAAATGGCCGGTGGCGCTGCTGGTGCGGCGCTTGCCGCGCCCGCAGCCATACCGGTGGCGGTTACGCCAAGTGCGGCGGTGATGATTGCCCCCGCCACCAGTTGCTTCATCGTCAAGTTCATCGTGCAACACCTGTCCTGTGTCTATCGCTGGATATCTCCCGACTCAACCGAAGTTAGCTATGCGGCCTATGATTCGTCTGTTGAGCAGCTGATAACGGCCTGAGCAGAGTGAGGGTACTGCGTGTGCAGTCGGTTCGCGATAGCCAAACAGACTTGGGATAAGCAACAAATGTCCAGCTCAGAGGGCTGCACGTGACCGCCGGTGACTCCGCTGCCTGCTGACAGGGGGCAACGGATTCCAGTTGGCGGGAGAGCATGAACGGGTGTCAGCGGTAACAACCGGAGTTTGCTGACGCATTCTGGAATCAGTCCACATTAGGGCCATCGAGAAAGCGAAAGAATGCAAATCAGATTGAAGTACCTCACACCGCTGCACCGGCGGCCCTGGCCGCACCCACGGGAGCGGCCAATCCCCCTCAAGCTCAGGAGAGCTGCATCGAGTTGAATGTCGCCTGCCAGGGTGGTCTCCTCGGAGACCGCGAACACATAGCACCCGACCGCACCGGGGACCGCTTCGCCCGGCGCTACTCCCATGACGTGGCGACGACGCGCGAAGGGCCGAGCCCCGCGAGACGATCTCGAAATCGAAAGATGCGCGAACGTCTGCCCAGCGGAGCCAAACAGCGCGGCGAGGTGGTCATCAACCGTGCTTGCCCTGACCGGGTAGTCCTCCGCGCACCTCACGGGCGCGAGGCGGTTTTTTGATGGGCGGGGGAGCGCCGAACCTGGCCAACCGGCTGGCGATTACTTTCCTGTCGGCCACCAACGCATCACCGGTGAGTGCGACCAGCTCGGTGATTGCGCGGCGCTGGGGCTTGCTGCTCGGTCCGCCGACGTCCCATCGCACGGAGACCTCACCACGCTTACTGACGGGCGTGATGACCGTAAAAACGGATGACGCTGCTCATGTACTGCTCCGATTACGAGAAAATGTGGGCAAAATGTGGGCACGAAGCGGCAAGACGACCCACCTTCGGGCTGCTGACCCCGTGACCGAGATTGCATCCGCTGGTGTCGTGATAGCTCGTGACCTGCACGCTTAGAACTCCCAGTCCTCGTCTTCGGTGATGACGGCCTTGCCGATCACATACGACGAGCCCGACCCCGAGAAGAAGTCGTGGTTCTCGTCGGCGTTGGGGCTCAACGCCGACAGGATCGCCGGGTTGACGTCCGTCTCGTCGCGCGGGAACAGCGCCTCATATCCGAGGTTCATCAGCGCCTTGTTCGCGTTGTAGCGCAGGAACTTCTTCACATCCTCGGTGAGCCCCACCTCGTCGTAGAGATCCTGGGTGTACTCGACCTCGTTGTCGTAGAGCTCGTACAACAGCTCGTACGTGTAGTCCTTGAGCGCCTCCTGTTTGGCGGCATCGTGCATCGCCAGCCCGCGCTGATACTTGTAGCCGATGTAGTAGCCGTGCACGGCCTCGTCGCGGATGATCAACCGGATCATGTCCGCGGTGTTGGTGAGCTTGGCCCGGCTGGACCAGTACATCGGCAGATAGAACCCGGAGTAGAAGAGAAAGCTCTCCAACAGCGTGGAGGCCACCTTGCGCTTCAGCGGCTCATCGCCCTTGTAGTAGTGCATGACGATCTCGGCCTTGCGCTGGAGGTTCGGGTTTTCCTCCGACCAGCGGAACGCGTCGTCGATCTCGGCGGTGGAGCACAGCGTCGAGAAGATGTTGCTGTAGCTGCGGGCGTGCACCGACTCCATGAATGCGATGTTGGTGTACACCGCCTCCTCGTGGGGGGTCAGCGCATCGGGGATCAGGCTGACCGCACCCACCGTGCCCTGGATGGTGTCCAGCAGCGTCAGGCCGGTGAAAACCCGCATGGTCATTTGCTTTTCGTTCGCCGTGAGCGTGCCCCATGACGGGATGTCGTTGGACACCGGCACCTTCTCCGGCAACCAGAAGTTACCGGTCAGCCGGTCCCAGACTTCGGCGTCCTTCTCGTCCTGCAGCCTGTTCCAGTTGATTGCAGAGACCCGGTCGATGAGTTTGATGTCGCCCACGTCCGCGACACTACCCCTGGGGTTCGACATCCTCCGGGACCGCAAGATCTAGCTTTTTCGTGTCGCGCCCGTTCCTCGAAATCTGCAGGAGGGTCGTAGTTCCGCCGAATGTACGACCCTGGTGCAGATATCGGCGCGCTATGACGAGGCGACGCGCTTGCCGCCCCAGAACCGGTACTCACCGAATTCGAGCCTGCGGGTCGCAAGGCGGTACTGCCAGGTGTAGCCGCCCCAGAGCACGCGGTTCTTGCCGTGCTCGTCGAGGTACCAGCTGCTGCAGCCTCCGGTGTTCCACACGGAGTGGCCGAGGCGTTCCTGGAGCCCGGCGTTGTACGCGTCCTGCGCGGCCCGCGTCGGCGCGAGCGCCTCAAAGTGTGAGGAGTCGACGGCCGAGACCGCCTCGCCGACGTAGTGGATCTGCGATTCGATCATGTACACCATCGAGTTGTGGCCCAGCCCGGTGTTCGGGCCGAGCAGGAAGAACACGTTCGGCATGTCGGCGACCGTGGTGCCCCGGTGCGCGATCGGCCCCTCGCGGTTCCAGCGGTCCCCCAGATCCTCCCCCGCCAGCCCCTTGACGTCGACGTACTTGTACGAGTCGGAGACGTGAAACCCGGTGGCGTAGACGACCACATCCGCCTTGTGCTCGACGCCGTCGGCCGTCACGATCCCGTCAGTCGTCAGCCTGGTGATGCCGTCGGTGATCAACTTCGTTTTCGGGTTGGCCACCGCGGCGTAATAGGTGCTGGAGTTCAAGATCCTCTTGCAGCCGATCGTGTACCGCGGAGTCAGCTTGCGTCGCAGTTCGCGGTCCGTGACACTGCGCCGGATGTTCCATTTGCCCAGCAGCTCGCCGACTTTCAGGATCCACGGGTGTGCCGTCATGCCCACGGCCAACGCCTCTTGCAACCCGTAGATGCCACCCCGCAAGGCCAGCCGCAGCCCCGGCACGTAGCCGAGCGCGCGTCGCAGTCGAGGCGGCAGTTCTTCGTTGGTGCGCGGCACGACCCACGGCGGCGTGCGTTGGTAGAGCTGCAATTCGGCGACTTGGTCGACGATCTCCGGGACGAGCTGGATCGCACTGGCCCCGGTGCCGATCACCGCTACGCGCTTGCCCGTCAGGTCGACGCTGTGGTCCCACTGCGCGGAATGGAAAGCGGGTCCGGCGAATTGGTCGCGGCCGTCGAAATCAGGAATCGACGGAAGGTGCAACGCGCCTGCGCACGAGATGAGGAACTGCGCGACGAACTCGCGGCCGTCGGAGGTGAAAACGTGCCACCTGCACTCGGCGTCGTCCCAATGTGCCCTGTCCACAAGCGAATTGAAGACGATGTAGCGCCGCAGGCCGTACTTGTCGGTAATGCCCTGCAGGTAGTCCTGAATCTCAGGCTGATACGAGAACAGGTTCTTCCAGTCGGCCTTGGGCTCAAAGGAGAACGAGTACAAGTGTGACGGAATGTCACAGGCGCACCCCGGATACGTGTTGTCGCGCCAGGTGCCGCCGATGTCGTCGGCTTTCTCGAGGATCAAGAACTCGATGCCGCGCTGCTGCAGTTCGATGCCCATGCCCAGGCCCGAGAACCCCGTTCCGATGACCAACGCCTGGGTGTGCACCGGAGCTGCGGGCCGATGTTCGACGTTCGGCTGGGCAACAGTCATGGTCGTCCTTCCTGGGAACGCCGGTACCGGGTATTCGGTCCAGTCTAACCGGCGGGAGTCAGGCGACGGAGTGGTCGGCCCGCGGCACGGCTTCGTGAATCGGCCGGTCAGGGTCGACGTCGACGCCCAGCAGCTCGGCCGTGCCGTTGATCGCGCCCAGCATGATCGTCGCCAAGTAGTCGAGGAACTTGTCGCGCGGCATGCGGCGCGGTTTGTCCGGATTCGAGCCCAGCCACCAATCGGTGGCTGCGGCGGCAGAACCGAACGTCGTGTAGGCAGCGAGCTCGAGAGCTGCCGGGTCGAGCTGCATTTCGCGAAGCTCGTTATTGAACAGGTCCGCCATCGCGAGCGTGACCTCGCGGCCCTTGTTGAGGGTGCGCATCGTCGACTCGGTCTGCTCGACGAACCGGCCCTGCAGCAGAAACCGCAGCACGTTGGGATGTTGATCGACCAGGTCGACGTAGTGCTCGACACTGCTGCGGATGATCTCGCGCGTCGAATCGGTCGAGAGATTGATCGACGGGAAGATGGCCGCAAACAGCATGTCGACCAGCCGATCCCCGATGGCTTGGAAGAGGTCGGATTTGTCGGTGAAGTGCCGGTAGATCTTGGGCTTGGCGGTGCCGGCCTCTTCGGCGATCTCCCTGATCGACACCACGGGACCCTGCTTGTCGATGGCGCGAAATGCCGCGTCGACGATCTGCGCGCGGACCTTCTTGCGATGTTCGCGCCAGCGTTCGCTGCGGGCGTCTGGTTTTCTGCCCGCGCTGGCGCCGGATCTCGAAATCGCTGGCCTTCGCACGGGCATCACTCTACTCATACCACTATCGCTGACCTGCTCAGAAGCGCGCGATGACGGTTGCCGGCCGCGCTGTATCCACCGGTCGTAGGTACTATTCGGGATCGGATCCACTTAGCGAGACGAGACAAATGACACAGAAATACGACGTGGTCATCGCCGGTGGCGGCCCGTCGGGGTCGGCCGCCGCGTGGCAAGCGCGCCAGGCCGGAGCAAACGTCGTGGTCTTGGACAAGGCCGAGTTCCCACGCGACAAGCCCTGCGGCGACGGGCTGACCGCTCGCGCCGTGAGCTACCTGCAGAAGATCGGGCTGGCCGAAGAGGTCTCGAAGTTCCATCGAATCAATCGCGTCACGGTGTTCAGCCCGAGCCAGTGGGAGCTGTCGTTCCCCAAGCGCCCGGGGATGCCTGACCACGGTCACACCGTGAGCCGCACTGAGCTCGACACATTGCTGCTCAAGCACGCCGAGTCCGCAGGGGCGGAGGTGCGGCAGTCGGCCGAGGTCACCGGACCCGAGCTCGACGCCAACGGCCGGGTGATCGGTGTGACGCTGAAGAGCGGGGAGAAGGTGTACGGCGACGCCGTCATCGCCGCCGACGGCGCGTACTCCCCGATCAAACGCGCGCTGAAAATCGACTCGGAGTACAACGGCTACTCGGCGATCGCGATCCGCTCCGAGATGCACGCCAACCGCGAGGATTCCGACAGCCTTGACATCTACCTGAAGTTGGCGTTCGAGGGCGACCAATTGCCCGGCTACGGCTGGGTATTCCCGATGGGTTCCGGCGTCTTCAACATCGGCCTCGGCTACGTCAACAGCTACAAGAACTGGCAGTCGATCAACGCCACGCAGTTCCTGGGCGAGTTCCTGCGGACGCTGCCCGCCGAGTGGGAGCTGCCGCCGATCGAAGAGCTGAAGAAAAACAGAAGTGTGCGGGCCTGGCGGCTGCCCATGGGCTTCACCGCGTGGCCGCCGTGGCGTCCCGGGGTGCTGTTCACCGGTGACTCGCTGGGTGCAGGCAAGCCGGCGTCCGGCGCGGGCATCTCCAAGGCTCTCGAGTCCGGGCTAGCCGCGGGAGAGTGTGCGGTTGCCGCCTTGCAGAACAACGGGCCGGACGACTTCACCAACTATGCGCTCAAGATGGAAGCCGCGTGGGGCAGGGAGTACCGGCGCGGCCGTTACTTCCACAAACTGGCCGGTGTCCCAGCGATCGCCAACGCCGGTATCAAGGTGCTCGACAACGGCCGTGTGCGGGATTTCATGCTCAGGCGCATGTACAAGAAAGCCCAAGGGCCACAACACACCTACCACTAGCCGCCGATTGCCTACCGGGGCCGGACATCGAAAGCCGCCGGGAAATGCTCGGCGTCAATCTGTGCGGTGGCGGAAAGGCGACCCAGCCGACCTAGAGTGGCCACGTTCTCGGGTTCGTCGATCGCATACAGGTGGTCGCATTCTCTCTTGGACACCTCGACCCCGAGCTTCGACCGCAGCCAGTTCGGCTCAAGCGCGAGCTCGTACCGAAGGTAGGAGATGAATGCCGGCCCGGGGCCGAGGTTCTCGTCCTTCAGATCCCCGATCTCGCTGTCGATGGTCCACGACGTGGGGCTGCGCGCCATCCATTGCAGCACCGCCTGAGACAGCCAGTTCGCGTCTTCCATGATCGACAACATGGACTCGGCGGCCAGCCGAACCGCGGGCATGCGGATGACGTCTTCGGCCGGGACCCGCCTCACGCGATACCCGGTGCCCAACGACACCAACAGCAGCCGGTCCTCGCCGAATGACCAGTTGAGGCCGTACCCGGCGCAGGTCCCAAGCATGAGCACCTGCATCGCTGGGTTGTTGTACGGGCTGACACCGCCATCGACAAACGCGCCGACTTCGGTCGGCGATATCCGGATCAGCTCGGGTTCGAAGTAATGCGGCGCCGCGGTGCTGGCACGAACGATGTCACGCAGCAACAGATCTCGGTTCGGCACACTGTCGGTTCCCTCGTCGCCGAAGTACTTGCCGTGCGGGTTGTTGTGCAGCAGCCACGGGCTTCCCGTATCCAGACGCTTGGCTACGACCATCAGACCGGTCCGCAGCCTGTCGCTGCCCAGGGTCGCGTCCCCCATATAAGTCCTAAGAACCTCCACGAGAGGTTCTTTGGGGAATTTCGCGCCGATCACACCGAACCGGAAAAAGCCCTCTTTGAATACCCGCTCGGCAAGGTCGCGGTAGATGTTGATGATCTCCTCAGCCGAGTAGCCCAGCGCCAGACCGGTGGCGATGACCGACCCGGTCGAGGTGCCGCCGATGAGATCGAAATAGTCGCACAGCCGGAAATCCGGATCGCCTCCGTAGCGCTCACGAAGGATGTGCTCGATCCTTAACAGGTACTCGAGGGTCACCGCGCCGCGGATACCCCCACCGTCCAACGCAAGCATCCGCTTCGGTCCGTCACCGAAGAGGTGCTCCTCGAGCGTCATGTATGCCATTCAGGCTCCTGCCGGACGTTGATCAGGTAGCCCTGACGTCCCGTAAAGCTACGCCGTTGACGATTCCAACACGTGCTTTTTCGTCGCGCCCTACTGCTCGAGGCGGTAGTGCACGGTCTCGCCGACCGGGCGGAAGCCGATTCGCCGATACACGCGGTTGGAGACGGGGTTCGCGACATCAGCGAACAGCACCACATCGCGTGCGCCGAGGACGCGCGCCTGAAGAACAGCCTCCGACGTGACCGCAGCCGCGTATCCGTGACCGCGATGGTCGTGTGGCGTGTAGACCGGACCAATCCGCGAGACGCCCACCGCCGGTGCATGAATCCGCGCGATGCTCACTGGTGTGCCGCAAACCGTCCAGAGCAGGATGCAGTCGCCCACTGCGGCGACCCAGCTCAGGAAGGGGCGTTGAGCCTCACGATCCGACGGCGCCCCAAAGGCCTCGACGGCAAACGCGTCGAGCCAGCCGACGAGCAATCCGGCATCGTCATCGTCGGCGGGCCGGCATTGGCCCGGCACAGCGACTGGCGGTACCAGCTCGCCGAGGCGGTACAACGTTTCTTGGTGCGCGAGCGCACTGCGCGCGCCGGTGGCATCGCACCATGCCTGCGCGAAAGCTGCGGCGGCCGAGGGTGTTCCGCGAACGCCCGACAACACGCAGTCGGTGGCGGTCAACGCCGACACCACCTTGTCTGCCCATTCGGGGGGTATCCCGCTCGCCAGCAGGCTGCTGTCCCTTGACTGCACGGCCGCGCCGAGCACGTGGTCATCGTCTGTGATCGACAACAGGATTCGGTCCGGCGGCCAGGTGGGTGCGCGCAACATGGTCAGCTCCATGGTGAAGGCGACCGGATCCCTGTGGTACACCGAGCGCGCGACCTCGCTGAAAGCGTGCGGCGTCGGGTAGAGGCGGATCTCCACGTTCACATCACCTCGGGGGAGGTGGCAGCGGCACCGCGGCAGTGCGCGCGCTGAACCGGTAATCGTCCTCGTCTCGATCCTCGGAGTACCTCAGCTCGGAAGGAGCAGAACCGGCCGATGACGATTCAGGAGACGACATGTGATCGATCATCTCAATGAGGCAGGCCCGGCGTGCCGGGCTTACTCAAACAGCTGCGTGACATTGATCAGCAGTTCGTAGACGCCGCACAGTCGTCGGCGCGCTACAGCATGCAGGACACGCAGCCCTCGACCTCGGTGCCTTCCAGCGCCATCTGGCGCAGCCGGATGTAGTACAGCGTCTTGATTCCCTTGCGCCAGGCATAGATCTGGGCCTTGTTCACATCGCGCGTGGTGGCGGTGTCCTTGAAGAACAACGTCAGGCTCAGCCCCTGGTCGACGTGCTGGGTGGCCGCCGCATACGTGTCGATGATCTTCTCGTAGCCGATCTCGTAGGCGTCCTCGTAATACTCGAGGTTGTCGTTCGTCATGTACGGCGCCGGGTAGTACACCCGCCCGATCTTGCCTTCCTTGCGGATCTCCACCTTGCTCGCGACCGGGTGGATCGAGCTCGTCGAATGGTTGATGTAGCTGATCGAGCCCGTCGGCGGAACGGCCTGCAGATTCTGGTTGTAGATACCGTCCTTCTGCACTGACTCCTTGAGTCGCTGCCAATCCTCTTGCGTCGGAATGCGAATCCCCGCATCGGCGAACAGCTGACGCACCTTGTCGGTCTTCGGTTCCCACACCTGCTCGGTGTACTTGTCGAAGAACTCCCCTGACTTGTACTTCGATTTCTCGAAGCCCTTGAACGCCGTGCCCCGTTCGATCGCAATGCGATTCGACGCCCGCAGCGCGTGGTAGAGCACTGTGTAGAAGTAGATGTTGGTGAAGTCGATGCCCTCTTCGGACCCGTAGTGGACCCGCTCGCGGGCCAGGTATCCGTGCAGGTTCATCTGACCCAGCCCGATCGCGTGGGAATCGTTGTTGCCCTGCTCGATCGACGGCACCGACGTGATGTGCGTCTGATCGCTCACCGCTGTCAACCCCCGAATGGCGACCTCGATGGTCTGCGCGAAGTCGGGTGAGTCCATCGCCTTTGCGATGTTCAGCGACCCGAGGTTGCACGAGATGTCTTTGCCGACTTTTGCATACGACAGATCTTCGTTGTACAGCGACGGCGTGGACACCTGCAGGATCTCCGAGCAGAGATTCGAGTGGGTGATCTTGCCGTCGATCGGGTTCGACCGGTTCACCGTGTCCTCGTACATGATGTACGGGTAGCCGGACTCGAACTGCAGCTCGGCCAGCGTCTGGAAGAACTCGCGCGCCTTGATCTTCGTCTTGCGGATCCGCGCGTCGTCGACCATCTCGTAGTACTTCTCCGTCACCGAGATGTCGGCGAACGGCACCCCGTATACCCGCTCGACGTCATACGGCGAGAACAGGTACATGTCGTCGTTCTTCTTGGCGAGTTCGAACGTGATGTCCGGGATCACCACACCCAGGCTCAGCGTCTTGATCCGGATCTTCTCGTCGGCGTTCTCGCGCTTGGTGTCGAGGAACCGGTAGATGTCAGGGTGGTGCGCGTGCAGGTACACCGCGCCGGCACCCTGACGCGCACCGAGCTGGTTGGCGTAGGAGAACGAATCCTCCAGCAGCTTCATGATCGGAATCACGCCGGAGCTCTGGTTCTCGATGTTCTTGATCGGCGCGCCGTATTCACGGATATTGGTGAGCAGCAACGCCACTCCGCCGCCACGCTTGGACAACTGCAATGACGAATTGATCGCTCTCCCAATGGATTCCATGCAATCTTCGACGCGCAAAAGAAAGCAACTCACTGGCTCGCCGCGTTGTTTTTTGCCCGAGTTGAGGAACGTCGGGGTGGCCGGCTGGAACCGGCCGTCGATGATCTCGTCGACGAGCTTCTCGGCCAGCGCCGTATCGCCGGCCGCGAGCGTCAAGGACACCATGACGACCCGGTCCTCGAACCGCTCCAGGTAACGCTTCCCGTCGAACGTCTTCAGCGTGTAGGAGGTGTAGTACTTGAACGCACCCAGAAACGTCGGGAACCGGAACTTCTTGGCGTAGGCCCGATCCAGCAGCGTCTTGACGAAGTTGCGGCTGTACTGATCGAGAACCTCGCGCTCGTAGTAGTCCTCCTTGATCAGGTAGTCGAGCTTCTCGTCGACGTCGTGGAAGAACACCGTGTTCTGGTTAACGTGCTCACGGAAATACTGGTGCGCGGCCTGCACGTCCTTGTCGAACTGAATCTTGCCGTCGGCGTCGTAGAGATTCAGCATCGCGTTCAGCGCGTGATAGTCGGTCTCCCCCGACGGGTGCGCTGCGCTGGACGTGACTACAGGCTCTGCAGCTGTGATGGTTGGTGGCACGTCTGGTCCTTCCAGAAATCGGCAAGACCCGCGCGGACGGCGTCGACGTCGTCCGGGGTTCCCATAAGTTCGAAGCGGTACAGGTACGGAACGCCGCACTTGCGGGACACCACATTGCCCGCGTAGGCGAACTCGGCACCGAAGTTGTTGTTACCGGCGGCGATGACCCCACGGATCAGCGACCGGTTGTGTTCGTTGTTCAGAAAGGCGATGACCTGCTTGGGCACATAGCCACCGTCATTGATGTCCGGGGTAGCCCGGCCACCGCCGTAGGTGGGCAGGATTAGCACGTAAGGCTCGTCGACCTCGATCCGCCCGTGTAGAGGGATCCGGATCGAAGACTGGCCGAGCTTCTGAACGAAGCGATGCGTGTTCTCCGACACGCTGGAGAAGTAGACGAGATTGCTCATCTGAGTCCTCCTCGAGCTTGCGTGGTCGGTTTGTGCGTTCGGTTATGCAGACAGCGCGGCGAGAGCCTTGATCCGGTCCGGCCGGAATCCCGACCAGTGATCACCGCCTGCCACGACGACCGGGGCCTGCAGGTAGCCCAACGCCATCACGTAGTCGCGAGCATCGCTGTCGAGGCTGATGTCGACCTTGTGGTAGGCGATGCCCTGCTTGTCCAGTGCCTTGTACGTCGCGTTGCACTGCACGCACGCGGGCTTGGTGTACACGGTGATGGTCATCTTCGGTCCGGCTCCTCAGCGAAAGTTGACGGGGACACACACGCTGCGCTGCCTGAAGTGTTCAGCAGCCCCGCGGCCCGAGAAATTCCGGACGGTAGGACCGAGATCCCCGGCGTTTCAGCACCGGAACTCTCAGCCCGACCGGTCTCGCAACCTGCAGGCCTGACGGTGCTGTGGACACTACACCTAGTGGCCGACAAACGGTGCAGACACAACATATCCGTAATCACATTGATGAAATTCCCTGGTAGTAAGCCCTTGTGTGATCCCAGTCACGGCGTGTCGCGGCGAGTTCGGCGTGTCGCGATGGCACCATGTATTCGGTCTACCAGCACCCACCGACACATGAAGCTGCGCCCGCCGAGGCGGCGGGCGCAGCAAACTTTTCTACGTGGCGGTTAGCCGACCTCGGCTGCCAGCTTCGTCAGCACGTCGTTCAAGTCGGCGACCAGTTCGGCGCTCTCGCGCGGGTGCTTGCCGTCCAGTGTGGCGAAGGGCACCGACATCGTCAGCGCCTCGATCACGTTCGCCCCGGCGATGCCGAATCCCTTGCGGGTCGCGTCGTGCGACCAGACGCCGCCGTACTGGCCCAGCGAGCCGCCGATCACGGCGACCGGCTTGCCCGAAACCGCGCTCGCACCGTATGGCCGCGACAGCCAGTCGATCGCGTTCTTCACCAGCGCGGGATAGCTTCCGTTGTATTCAGGGGTCACGACGAGGACGGCGTCCGCGTCGGCAACGGCGTTGCGCAGCTTGACCGCAGCAGCGGGCGCGTCGGCACCGTCGATGTCCTCGTTGTAGAACGGAACGTCGCCCAGGCCCTCGTACAAAGTCACGGCCACGTCACCTGGCGCATTCTCGGCGGCCAGCTCCGCAATCTGGCGGTTGGTCGATGCGGCACGCAAGCTCCCGACTAACGCAAGCACCTTGATGTCAGACATGTGGTCATCCTTTCGCAAATCCGAGTACGTCGTCGAAACTCATTAACCGGACCGTGGTCCGATTAATTCCATCACTCGAAATGCCAGCTTGAGCGCGGTCGAAGCGACAGGATAGCGACGTGTTCTTCCGCCGAATGCGGCGCCCGGCAGCGCCCGAGATCGAACAACCACGGAGCCACCCGGCGCTGTCGGCGGACGAACGGCACTCGCTTTTTGCCTACGAAATGCTCGTCCTCCGCACGGGTACGCAGGCCAATCTCGTCTGGCAGACCCCCTCTCTGGGGCTCACCGCTCAAGCCTTCCTGCTGACCATCGCCCTCGAAGCCCAGGCCTCCGATTTACGGCGCGTCGTTGCCGCGTTCCTCGGCCTCGTTGTCGCTCTCATCTCGATGCAGACGATGGCCAAGCACCGGTATTTCGAAAACCTCGACAACTTCAAAATGCAGCAGCTCGAGCAACGACTCGGGCTGCCTCCCATGGCTCGTCGAGGCTGGGACGGGGCGGCCGCCTCCATAGGCCGCTTTTCCGTCCCGAAAAAATGGCCCGTCCGATTGAGCTCCTTGTCCCTTACGTGGAGCAGCTATCGGGTGTGGCAGATCGGGCTCGCCGCGTTCGCGTTGGTCGACGTGGCAATCATCATCCTCGACGTGACGTACGGCTCCGTGTTCGATCTAGGAACGTCGCGCGAACGGCGCTGAACCAGCGGGTTAGAGTCGGGCATGGTCGCAGCGCACGACCCGCTTCCGGTGTCGGGCCAGGCCGTTGCCGAGCGCGGTGACGCCGCGCGCAACCGGGGGCTGCTGCTCGACGCGGCGCGGCGGCTCATCGCCGAACGCGGGCCTGACGCGGTGACGATGGACGACATCGCCGCTGAAGCCGGGGTCGGAAAGGGCACGCTCTTCCGCCGATTCGGCAACCGGTCGGGGCTGATGCTCGTGCTGCTCGACGAGGACGAGCAGGCGCTGCAACGCGCATTTCTCTTCGGGCCGCCGCCGCTGGGCCCTGCCGCCGACCCGCTGGACCGGCTCCTCGCCTACGGCCGGGCGCGGCTGGCATTTGTCTGCGACCACCGCCACCTGCTCCAGGACGCCGCCCGCGACCCGCAGGCGCGCTACAACGCACCGCACATGCTGAACCACATGCACATCCGAGTGCTGCTCGAGGCCGCCGGCACCACCGGTGACCTCGACGCCCAGGCCGAGGCGCTGCTCGCGTTGCTCGACGCCGACTACATCGCGCACCAGATCGAACACGTCGGCGTGCCACCAGACGCGCTCGGGGATGCGTGGGAAAGCGTGGCGCGCAAGCTGTGCGGGCGGTGACGAGCGCTTGCGCGAAGAACAGACGGCAGTAGGCGCCGCAGTGACGTCCCCACGCTGGCTACTGCACGTCGACCTCGACCAGTTCCAGGCGGCGGTCGAGATGCTCCGCAACCCAGAGTTGACGGGGCGCCCGATCATCGTCGGCGGCAACGGCGACCCGAACGAACCGCGCAAGGTCGTCACGTGCGCGTCGTACCCCGCCCGCGCCTTCGGCGTTCGCGCAGGGATGGCCCTGCGCACGGCGGCGCGGAAATGCCCCGATGCGACCTTTCTCCCGCTGGACGCCGACGCCTACGACGCCGCGTCCGCAGTGGTAATGAATCTGCTTCGGGGACTGGGCTTTCCAGTTGAAGTATGGGGTTGGGACGAGGCGTACCTCGGCGCCGACGTCGACGACCCGGTCGCGCTCGCCGAGCGTATCCGCACCACGATCGCCGCCGAAGCCCACCTGTCGTGCTCGGTCGGCATCAGCGACAACAAGCAGCGCGCGAAGGTGGCCACGGGGTTCGCCAAGCCCAATGGCATCTACACGCTCACAGATGACAACTGGACCGAGGTGATGGCAGCGCGGGAACCCGACGCGTTGTGGGGCATCGGCCCTAAGACCGTCAAAAAGCTTGCGGGCATGGGGATTACGTCAGTCGCAGAGCTTGCCGCGACCGACACGGACACGCTCACCACCGCCTTCGGCCCGACCACAGGGCTGTGGTTGCTTCTGCTTGCCAAGGGCGGTGGCGACACCACGGTCACCGCGGAGCCGTGGATTCCACGATCGCGCAGCCACGTCATCACCTTCCCACGTGACCTGACAGATCGCGCCGACATCGTTTCTGCTGTAGCGGATTTGGCCCGCCGGACGCTGGAGGAGGTGACCGCGGAGTCACGGATCGTCACACGTGTGGCGGTGACCGTGCGCAACTCGGCGTTCTTCACCCGCACCAAGATTCGCAAACTGGACGAGCCGACCGTCGACGCGTCGGTGGTACTGCCCGCTACGCTGCAGGTCCTCGACCTCTTCGAACTGGATCGGCCGGTCCGGCTGCTCGGCGTGCGGCTGGAGCTGGCGCTGCCCGACTGAGCGTTTGCCCCGCGTTCACCTGCGCCGCATTGAATCGCGGGGTGAAGACGTATCAACGAGTGGGAGTTCTCCTCGCAGCGGGTGTTCTGATGACAGCGGCATGCACCGCCGACAAGCCCAAGCAATCCAACGGCGATTCGCTAAACCGCAGTGCCACAGGAAATTTGACGGAAATGGGTGGGGCACGCCGGCTCAATGGCGATCAGTCCGAGGTCATTCGCAACGCGATCAACTCATCAGGTTATCCCGGCCTCACCCGCGTCCGCACGACCAAGGACGGCGCCGACATGACGGTCAGCTACGGCACGTCGATCGATACCGACGTCTTCAGCGAAACACACACGGGCGCACAGCTACCGGTGGCCGCGTACGGCCCGCGCGCGGCGAACGTCGTCGCGCTCACCGACCAGACGGATCTGTTCTTCACGATGCGCGACGCGTTGGGTGTGAATACGCGTTAGCGCGGTCGGGAGTTCGGGCGCAGGGCCCTGGTGAAGAACACGTTGACGCGCTGCATCGCAATGCTGTACGGCCACCAGGCAACCCGCTTGAACGTGTAGAGGGCGCGGATGTCCGGCGACGTGTAGATCAGGAAGTGGTTCTTGCCTATCCCCGAAAGTATCTTGTTCGCGACGTGCTCGGGCGTGACCGCGTGACCGGCGAATCTCTTCGTCCACCGCTGCACCCGCGGATCGTCGCGGTCCACGCCGGCAATCTGAACCGATTGCACGAGTGGCGTTTTCACCGCGCCGGGCACCACCACCGACACGCCGATGCGGTGCCGCGCGAGGTCGAACCGCAGCACTTCCGACAGGCCGCGCAACCCGTATTTGCTTGCGCTGTAGGCCGCGTGCCATGGCAGGGCCACCAGACCGGCGGCCGACGAGACGTTGACCAGATGCCCGCCGCGCCCGGCAGCGACCATGGGCGGAAGAAAGGATTCGATCACGTGAATCGGACCCATCAGGTTGATGTCGATCATCGACTTCCAATGGTCATGGGTCAGCTGGTCAACGGTCCCCCACGCTGACACCCCGGCGATGTTCATCACGATGTCCATGCTCGGATGCCGGGCATGAATGTCCGCGGCGAAATGGGCGACAGCGTCGTAGTCGGCGATGTCCAGCACGCGATGTGCGGGCACCCTCGCGCCCAACGCTTTTGCGTCGGCGACCGTCGTCGCCAGGCCATCGGCGTCGCGGTCCGTCAGGAACAGCTCCGCGCCGTCCGCGGCGAGCTTCAGTGCCGTGGCGCGCCCGATCCCACTGGCCGCTCCGGTCAGGAAGACACGTTTGCCCGTGAACGTCTGCGCCACGCGCGGAACCCTACCTGTCGCCGATCGCCCGTCCGTACAACCCCGCGTGCCACAGCTGCTCGAGCACGCGTACACCGCGCTGCAGATCGCGGTCCGGTCCCAGGAACGACTCGTCACCCGACAGCATCAGCGCCGTGGTGACTCCAAGCGCGCGCACCAACGCGGGGATGTCATCGCTGAGCGGCTTGGCAGTGCCGGCGGCGCGCTCGTCTTCGAAGATCTTCACGAGCTTGTCGATCACCGTGGTCATCTGACGGTCGAGCATCTCGCGGATTTTCTCGTCGGAGTAGCGCGCGTTGTTGCACGCCGTCACGACGGGATCGTTGTGCGCGTAGACGGCTACCGCGCTGCCGACCATCCGCTTGGCGAACGCCTCTGCGGTCTCGTCGGCCGCGCGTGGCGCGAAGTAGTGCGTGAGTTCCTCGAGCTCGTGAGTCACCTCGTCGAAGATCAGCGCGAGCACGTCGTACTTCGACTCGAAATAGAAGTAGAAGCCGGAGCGGGCGACGCCTGCCCTGTCGCTGATCGCACTGACCGACAGCTCCTCGAACGACTTTTCTTCCAACAGCTCCCGGACGGCGCCGACGATCGCCTCGCGCTGCCGGTCGCCGCGGCTGCGCCGGACGGGTTCAGCTGTCACGGATTCGTCCTCATCACATCGACTCAAGACCAAAACTTGACACGCGTCAAGTTTTGGCGTCAGGATGGACTCCGAGTGACCCCGTTCACAGTCCCCTCAGTGCAGGAGCATCCTGAATGGCGACCATCAGCACGCCGGAGTACTTGCTCGACCAGGCCAAGCGGCGGTTCACCCCGTCGATCAACAACTTCCCCGGCATGGGTGCGTTCGAGCGCCGGCTGCTCAACACGAAGTTCCCGCCGAAGACGCTGGCCGAGCCGCCACCGGGCAGCGACCTCAAGCCCGTCGTCGGCGATGCCGGCCTGCCCGTCCTCGGCCACCTGATCGAGATGATGCGCGGCGGGCCCGACTATTTGCTGCATCTCTACAACACGCAAGGGCCTGTCGTCTTCGGGGACTCGCCGGTGCTGCCGGGCGTCGCCGCCCTCGGACCCGATGCCGCGCAGATCGTCTACTCGAACCGCAATAAGGACTACTCGCAGCAAGGCTGGGTGCCGGTCATCGGGCCGTTCTTCCACCGCGGGCTGATGCTGCTCGACTTCGACGAGCACATGTTCCATCGACGCATCATGCAGGAGGCGTTCGTCCGCACCCGGCTGGTGGGCTACGTCGAGCAGATGGACAAGGTCGTCTCGCAAGTCACCGCCAAGGACTGGGTCGTCAACGACTCGCGCTTCCTTCTCTATCCCGCGATGAAGGAGTTGACGCTCGACATCGCCTCGATGGTGTTCATGGGACACGAGCCGGGCACCGACCGCGAGCTGGTCACCAAGGTGAACAACGCGTTCACGATCACAGTGCGCGCAGGCAACGCGGTCATCCGCACCAGCGTGCCGCCGTTCAAATGGTGGCGCGGGCTCAAGGCGCGCAAGTTGTTGGAGGACTACTTCGCGGAGCGCGTGCAGGAACGGCGTGGCCAAGCGGGCAACGACCTGCTGACGGTGCTGTGCCAATCGGAGGACGAGGACGGCAACAAGTTCACCGACGAGGACATCGTCAACCACATGATCTTCCTGATGATGGCCGCGCACGACACGTCAACCACGACGACGACCGCGATCGCCTACAACCTGGCCGCGAACCCGGAATGGCAGCAGCGGTGCCGCGACGAATCCGACCGCCTCGGCGACGGGCCGTTGGACATTGATTCGCTGGAGAAGCTGGAGTCGCTCGACCTGGTGATCAACGAGTCGATCCGGTTGGTGACGCCGGTGCAGTGGGCGATGCGCCAGACCGTGCGCGACACCGACTTGCTGGGCTACTACCTCCCCAAGGGCACCCAGGTGGTCGCATACCCGGGAATGAACCACCGTCTGCCCGAGCTGTGGACCGACCCGCTGAAGTTCGATCCCGACCGGTTCGCCGAGCCCCGCAACGAGCACAAGCGGCACCGCTATGCATTCACCCCGTTCGGTGGTGGCGCGCATAAGTGCATCGGGATGGTGTTCGGGCAGCTCGAGATCAAGATCATCATGCATCGGCTGCTGCGCCAGTACCGCCTCGAATTGCCGCGGCCCGGTTACCAGGCGCAATGGGATTACCAGAGCATTCCGGCGCCGAAGGACGGCATGCCGATCCTGCTGCGACCGCTAGGCCGCTAGCTGGCGCGAGGCCGCCTACCTTTGCGCCGAGATTAACGTTACGTAGGCGCGCACTCGCACTTCGGCTACGTAACGTTACTTTCGACGCTCGCGGCGCAGGAGCAAGCGCTCATCGCGGCTTTTTGCTCTTCGCGCAAGCGCTCATCGGCGCTTCCAGACGTACTTCCTCGCCGTCGCGTCGATGTCGACGTACCACGCCACAGACATCAAGCGGTTCGCACACGCGACGATGGCCTGAATTGCCGAGTCGTCCTTATCCTCCGACCAGCCCATCGCCCACTGTGTGTGCAGACCGTCGGTGCCCTGGATGAACGTCGCGGTGTGGCCGTCGGATTTCAGCTGGTGGAAGCGGACCATATCGATCGCGATACCGCGGTCGAACAGCATCGCGGTGAACGCCGAGACCGGTCCCGACGCGGCGACGGTCGCCTTCTCGAGGTGGTCGCCGATGGCGAAGGTCGCCTGATACGTCCGCGCTTGCGGCCCCAGCGATGTCGATGGTCGATCGGCGTCGATGCAGCTGAAGTTGCCGAGACGCAGCGGTCCGCTATTCGGGCTGTAGGTGGCGGTGAAAACGCCCCATGGCATGTTTTCTGCGTCCTCGCGGAGTCCGCGAGGCAGTTGAACGCCGAGTCGTTCGGCGGGCGTTTGCATAGCAGGATCGATGCTAGTGAACGAATCTAAGGTGCTTGTCATTTTGTGCCGGTCTTCTGATTGGAGCGGGATGCGACCGACGTCGTCGTAGCTTCGACCCACAGCGGGGGGGTCGGTCTGGAATCAGACCCCGCTGCGGGGCGGTACTACGAGAAGACGCACGTTGTGCACGTCCGCGACGATAGACGCTCTCGGGCCATCACCGCAACTACGTTCGAATCTTCGGTCATGCAGCTAAGTGTCTTCCGGTTGCACGCAAGTTTCGGTGTCGGCGCAGTTACGATCCGGGCATGCCGGACGCCGGGGCCCCGCCAATCACGTACGCCTACGATCCTGAACTCGCGAGCGTGGTCCCGTCACTGCCCAAGATGGACACCGACGACGTGGCCATGATGCGCAAACGTCTCGTGGAAATGGTGCCGCCCGCAAGTCCCGAAGACGCGATCGGCGTGCGGATCGAGGACCGCGTAGTGCCGGGCCGGCCCGGCGACCCTGACGTGCCGATCCGCATCTACCGGCCCGAACAACCGCGTTCGTCGGCCGCGGTCTACCACGTGCACGGCGGCGGGTTCATCCTCGGAGACCTCGAGACCGAGCATGCCGCCAACCTCCGGCTTGCCAGTCGGCTCGGTGCCGTTGTGGTCTCGGTGGGTTATCGCCTCGCGCCAGAGACCCCGTTCCCGGGACCCCTCGAGGACGTGTACGCCGGCAGGGCTCGCCCTGCTCGCTCGCGACCGCGGCGGCCCGCATATCTGCTTCCAATTCCTCGGCGTACCTGAGATCGACGACCGGCTCGCGACGCCGAGCATGTCCGCATTCACCGATACTCCGCTGTGGAACCGTCCGGCCGCCGTGGTCAGCTGGGACCACTATCTGGGCCCCGGCCGCGCGGGTGGGCGACGACGTGCCCATCTACGCCGCGCCCGCCAGGGCCACCGACCTTGCCGGGCTGCCACCCGCCTACATCTCAGTGATGCATTTCGACCCGCTGCGCGACGAAGGCATCGCGTACGCTCTCGCCCTCCTTCGGGCCGGCGTGAGTGTCGAGCTGCATTTGTTCCCCGGGCACGTTCCACGGCTCGACGCTGATCAGCGCGGCGATGATCAGCAAGCGCGAAAATGCCGAGACCACCGCGGTGCTGCGCCACGCGTTGTCGATCCCCGATGACGCCTGACACCTAGCGTCACGAGAGCAGGTCGGCGCCCTTGGTGATCGACGTGCCCAGCTCCATCAGCGACACGGCCGCACTGTGCAGATATTCGCCTGCCTCTTGGGTGGCCTCCCCGGCGAGGTAGCGCGCCCACGTGCCTTCGATGACGGTCCCGAGCTTGAAGCACGCAAAGGCGAGATACCAGTCCAGGTGCTCAGTCGTGCGCCGGCCGGCCGCAAGGTAAGCATCCAACAGCTCACGCCGGGTCGCCAGGCCCCCGAGCGAGGCCAACGGCGCAGCGACTGCCAACGGATTCACATCAGCCGGCCAGCACACCAGCATCCAGCCCAGGTCCACGAGCGGATCGCCGACGGTGCACATCTCCCAGTCCACAAACGCGGCGACCTCCGGCCGGTCGCGGCGCAACATCACGTTGTTCAGGTGCGCGTCCCCGTGCATGATGCCCGCCGGCGCGTCCGGTGGAAGCTTGGCGTCCAACCAGTCCGCGAGCTCGTCAACGCCCGGCAGTGAATCGTGTGCGTAGTTCTCCTGCTGCCGGTATGCCTCAACGAAGCCACGGAACTGCGGAACCTGGCGCGCCAGAAACGATCCCGGCTTCTTCAGCGCGGCCAATGGAGAACCCTCCCACGGCACCTGCCCCAACTTGGCCAGGCCTGCGGAATAGTCGATGCCGACGTCGTGACGGAACTCGGCGTGGTCGACATAGGCCTGGGTGATCTCGGTTCCGGGGTTAAACCCGTCGACGTGCGCCATCAGATAGAACACCACACCGAGAACATCGAGATCCTTACAGCCACAGATGAATTCGGGATGAGGCACGTCAGACCCGGCCAGCGTGCGAAGGGTCGCGATCTCGCGCAGCATCGTCTTGTTGCTGTTCGGCCGCGGGTGGGCTGGTGGCCGGCGCAGCACCATCGCGCGGCCGTCGACACGCAAGCCGATCACGATGTTCTGCGTTCCCCCGGTCAGCGGCGTGAGATCGGTGATCTGCGAGCCGACGCCCTGTTCGCGGATCCAGCTCCCCAGCGCCGCGAGCTCCGGCTCGGTCAATGTCTCGGCCATCCGACGATGGTATGCAGCGTTGTGCCACCAATAGTGCCGCCCTATCGTGAGGACAGCGGAGAAGGTGGACATGCACGAGATGGCGATCACCCAAAGCGTCGTCGACGCGGTGTGCGAACACGCCGACGGCCGGCGCGTCCGCAGCGTCCGCGTTGAAGTGGGCGCGCTGTGTGCGGTGGTCCCCGGTGCAATGGAGTTCTGTTTCGGCCTGGCCGCCGAAGGCACGCTGGCCGACGGGGCCCACCTCGACCTGCAGATCACGCCGGGTTCTGCCCGGTGCCGCACGTGCGGCGCCGAATTCGGCTTGTCGGACTTAATCCTGCTGTGCCCTTGCGGCAGTGCCGACGTCGAGGTCCTCACCGGGCGAGACTTGAAAATTCTTACGATGGAAGTGAGTTGATATGTGCGCTACCTGTGGCTGTGGCGACGACGGAGCGGTGGTAACGCTCGCCGGTGACCAGCACCACCATCACCACGAGCACGGCGATCACCACGAGCAAGGCCATCACCACCACCACGATCACGCACCAGCCACCGAGACCCTCACGCTCGAACAAAAGGTGCTCGCGAAGAACGACCAGCGGGCAGAGGAAAACCGGACGTGGTTGGCAGAGCGCAACATTCTTGCCCTCAACATGACCAGCTCGCCCGGCGCGGGCAAGACCACGTTGCTGGAGCGCACCATTCGCGAACTCGGCTCGCGACGACCGGTGGCCGTGATCGAGGGCGATCAGGAGACCTTGTTGGACGCCGAGCGCATTCGCGCGACCGGCTGCCGGGTGGTGCAGGTCAACACCGGCGCGGGATGTCACCTGGACGCCGACATGACGCACCGCGCATTGGAGACACTGCAGCCCGAGTCCGACTCGTTGCTGTTCATCGAGAACGTCGGGAACCTCGTCTGTCCGGCGCTATTCGACCTCGGGGAGCGCACGAAGGTGGTCGTGATCTCGGTGACCGAGGGGGCCGACAAACCCTTGAAGTATCCACACATGTTCGCCGCCGCTGGGCTGATCGTCATCAATAAGACGGACTTACTTCCGTACGTCGATTTCGACGTCGACGTGTGCACCGCACACGCCCACTCCATCAACCCGAAAGCGGCTGTTATTTCGTTGTCGGCAACCACAGGTGAGGGCGTAGACACCTGGTACTCGTGGATTAACGCGCGCGCAGATAACTATGCGCAGACTGGTCGTTGACAAGCCGGTTCGCCCGGAGTAGACCCAGAACCAGCGCTCAAAAAATCGGGCGCCGCGTCGAATTGTGCGACGGATTGGAGCCCCAGCCCGGGCTCCGGAAAGCTGTGTCATATGCCAACTGAGGCAGCAGTCCAAGCAGAAGAAACCCTTATTCATGTCCTGTGGATCAACGCAGGTTTGAGTTGTGACGGCGATTCCGTGGCGCTGACTGCCGCCACCCAGCCCAGTATCGAAGAGATCGCCCTCGGTGCCCTTCCCGGCCTTCCCAAAATCGCCGTCCATTGGCCGCTCATCGATTTCGAGTGCGGACCAACCGGAGGTGCCGACGATTTCCTCGAATGGTTCTTCAAAGCCGACCGTGGCGATCTGGAACCGTTCGTTCTCGTCGTCGAGGGATCGATTCCCAACGAGCAGTTGCACGACGAAGGCTACTGGTGCGGCTTCGGGAACAACCCGGCCACCGGTCAGCCGATGACCACCAGTGAATGGCTCGACCGGCTCGCGCCGAAAGCCACCGCGATCGTCGCCGTCGGCACCTGTGCCACGTACGGCGGTATCCACGCGATGGCGGGGAACCCGACGGGAGCGATGGGCGTTCCGGACTACCTCGGCTGGGACTGGAAGAGCAAGGCGGGCATCCCGATCGTGTGCGTGCCCGGCTGCCCGATCCACCCGGACAACCTGTCCGAAACGCTGACGTATCTCCTATACATGGCCACCAACCAGGCGCCCATGATTCCGCTTGACGAAGCATTGCGGCCCAAGTGGCTATTCGGTGCGACCGTGCACGAGGGGTGCGACCGAGCCGGCTACTACGAGCAGGGCGACTTCGCGACCGAGTACGGGTCGCCGAAATGCATTGTCAAGCTTGGCTGTTGGGGCCCGGTCGTGAAGTGCAACGTACCGAAACGCGGCTGGATCAATGGGATCGGTGGTTGTCCCAACGTCGGCGGCATCTGTATCGGCTGCACGATGCCCGGCTTCCCGGACAAGTTCATGCCCTTCATGGACGAGCCTCCCGGCGGCAAGGTGTCCACGACGGCGTCGAGCATGTACGGCGGGGTAATCCGCAGTCTGCGCAACATCACCGGTCGCACCGTCGACAAGGAGCCGAAGTGGCGGCACCCCGGCACCAAACTCGAAAGCGGAGCGGCCCGCACCTGGTAGGTGCGGGTCGTTCTGCTTGCACTCACCTACACCGGTTCCCGTCGGGCACCAAGCACCTAAAACAAAGAGAGAAGTCTGATGACAACCATCATTCCGGAGCCGACACAGTCGAAGCGCGAGCCCGGCCAGCTGGTGGAGATGGCGTGGGATCCGATCACCAGGATCGTGGGCAGCCTCGGCATCTACACCAAAATCGACTGGGAGAACAAGGAAGTCGTCGAGTGCCATTCCACGTCGTCGATCTTCCGCGGCTACTCGCTGTTCATGAAGGGCAAGGATCCCCGCGACGCGCACTTCATCACCAGCCGGATCTGCGGGATCTGCGGCGACAACCACGCCACGTGCTCCTGCTACTGCCAGAACATGGCATACGGCGTCAAGCCCCCGCACCTTGGTGAGTGGCTGATCAACCTGGGTGAGGCAGCGGAATACATGTTCGACCACAACATCTTCCAGGAGAACCTGGTGGGGGTCGACTACTGCGAGAAGATGGTGTCGGAGACCAATCCCGGCGTACTGGCCAAGGCCGAGAACACCCAGGCGCCCAACGCCGACGCGCACGGCTACCGGACGATCGCCGACATCATGCGTGCGCTCAACCCGTTCACGGGCGAGTTCTACAGGGAGGCACTGCAAGTCAGCCGCTGGACGCGAGAGATGTTCTGCCTCATGGAGGGCAGGCACGTCCATCCGTCGACGCTGTACCCGGGTGGCATCGGCACCACTGCCACCATTCAGCTGATGACCGACTACATGAGCCGGCTGATGCGCTACGTCGAGTTCATGAAGCGGGTCGTCCCGATGCACGACGACCTGTTCGACTTCTTCTACGAGGCGCTGCCCGGTTACGAGAAAGTCGGGCTGAGGCGCACATTGCTCGGTTGCTGGGGCTCATTCCAGGATCCCGAGCTGTGCAACTTCGCCTACAAGGACATGGAGAAGTGGGGCAACGCGATGTTCGTGACCCCCGGCGTCATCATCGACGGCAAGCTGCATACCCACTCGCTCATCGACATCAACCTCGGCATCCGAATCCTATTGGGGCATTCGTATTACGACGATTGGAACGACCAGGAGATGTTCGTCAAGACCGATCCGCTGGGCAATCCGGTGGACCGTCGTCATCCCTGGAACCAGCACACCAACCCACGTCCGCAGAAGCGCGACTTCGACAGCAACTACAGCTGGGTGATGTCGCCGCGCTGGTTCGACGGCAAGGATCACCTCTCGTTGGACACGGGCGGCGGACCGCTGGCCCGGCTGTGGGCCACCGCGCTGGCAGGCCTCGTCGACATCGGCTACGTCAAGGCCACCGGCAACAGCGTCCAGATCAACCTTCCCAAGACCGCGCTGAAAGGCCCTGTCTCTTTTGAGTGGAAGGTCCCGCAATACGGCAGCAACACGATCGAGCGCAACCGTGCGCGGACGTACTTCCAGGCCTATGCCGCCGCGTGCGCACTTCACTTCGCCGAGAAGGCTCTTGTGGAGATCCGCGCCGGCCGCACCAAGACCTGGGAGAAGTTCGATGTACCCGACGAGGGCATCGGCTGTGGCTTCACGGAGGCGGTCCGCGGGGTATTGAGCCACCACATGGTGATTCGCAACGGCAAGATCGCGAATTACCACCCATACCCGCCGACACCGTGGAACGCCAACCCGCGCGACAGCTACGGCACGCCGGGCCCGTACGAGGATGCGGTGCAAGGCCAGCCGATCTTCGAGGAGAACGACAGGGAGAACTTCAAGGGCATCGACATCATGCGCACGGTGCGCAGCTTCGATCCGTGCCTACCGTGCGGCGTACACATGTACCTGGGTAAGGGCAAGACCATCGAGAGATTGCATTCGCCAACCCAGTCCGTGACCGGGGAGTGACGTATGGCCGATCGCTCGGAGCCCGGAGGGGTGGATGAAGACGCGCTGTGGCGCACTGCGGGCGATCGGATCCAGACCTTGCTCGACGCCAGCGCGTCAGGCGGCGCTGTGCAGCGGGAGCGCGCCGAGCAATTGGTCCGTGAGGTCACCGACCTCTACGGTGCTGGTCTGGAACGGATGATGCAGCTGTCGTTGTCCGCGAATCCTGAATTGGTGGATACCTTTACGGACGACAAGCTGGTCGCGAGCCTGCTGTTGGTACACAACCTGCATCCCCACAGTGTCGAGCGGCGTGTCTCGGACGCGTTGGACAGCGTCCGGCCGTATCTGGGCAGCCACGGAGGCGACGTGCATCTGATCGAGGTCGCCGACGATGTTGTCCGGCTTCGATTCTCGGGGAGCTGCAAGAGCTGTCCGTCGTCGTCGGTGACGCTCGAGCTGGCCGTCGAGGACGCGATTCGGGCGGCCGCCCCGGAGGTCGACACCATCGAAGTGGTGGCCGCCGAGACGAACTCGAAGGTGATTCCGGCCGATTCGTTGATGAGCCGTGTGCATTCCAACGGGCACGCCAAGCCGGTGTGGCATCAGGTGCCCGATATGGCCAGCCTGGGGCCTGGGGAGGTCGGCGGCTTTCGGGTCGACGACACGACGGTGCTGGCGTGCCGGGTTGACGACGATCTGTTCGCGTACCGCGACCGATGCGGCAGCTGCGGCGAGTCCCTGGCCGGAGCGGCGCTTCACAAGGTGATGGGCTCCAACGAGCCCGTGCTGCGATGTCCGCGCTGCCGGGCACATTTCGACGTCGTGCACGCCGGGCGCTGCGTTGACGGCAACGGTAACGCCGATGCGCATCTGGAACCCGTACCGCTGCTGGAGCGTAACGGGGTGCTGTCGATGGCGCTCGGTCAAGGGGTCGGCTGATGGGCGGCGCGTACGACGTCCTTGCGCGCATCCGGGCCAGCCGCGGCACGTCGCAAGAGGCCGGCGAGCGCTGCGAGATGTGCTCTGAATCCATCGCCGACGAACATCAGCATGTCGTGAATGTCGAAGGCCGGCAGCTGATGTGCGTGTGCCGCGGCTGCTACCTCCTGTTCACCGACGAGACTGCCGAGTTGCGCTACCGCGCGATCCCCGACCGCCACCTCTCCTTTCCCGACTTCGCGCTCGACCGACGTGAATGGGAGACGCTGCAGATCCCGGTCGGCCTCGCGTTCTTCTTCCGCAACAGTGCGCTAGGCCGCACCGTCGCGTTCTATCCGGGCCCTGCCGGAGCCACCGAGTCCGAACTGAACCTGGCTTCCTGGAACAACATCCGCGACGCCGACCCCCGCGTCGACCTCCTCGCCGAGGACACCGAGGCGCTGATCGTGCGCGTGCCCGACGACGGTGCCTGCGACCCCGAGTGCTACCTCATCCCGATCGACGCGTGCTACGAGTTCGTCGGCCGGTTGCGTCTGCTGTGGCACGGATTCGACGGCGGGCAGCAGGCGCGCGAGTTCATCGCGGACTTCTTCGATCAGCTCGCCGCACGTAGTCGAGTGACGCAGCCATGACGGCCAAGCGAGAAGCGAAGGCGGATCGCGCATGACGGACGTGACGTACGCGGTCGTCGACGTGGCGCCGCAGCCGTACGCGGTGACCCCGGTGCTGACGGCCCGGGTCGGCATCGCCGCCGTCGGCGACGACCCCGTGCACGCAATCGCGCTGCGCTGCCAGGTGCGCATTGATCCGTTGCGCCGCCGCTATTCCGACGACGAAGCCGCGGGCCTCCTTGACCTGTTCGGTCCGCGCGAACGATGGAGCACGACGCAGCGCACGTTCGTGTGGCTGCACAACGCGGTGATGGTGCCGGGATTCACGGGCGCCACCCAGGTCGAGTTGCCGCTGGAATGCACCTATGACTTCGAAGTCACCGCCGCCAAGTACATGCATGCGCTGCGCGACGGCGCCATCCCTCTCCAATTCCTCTTCAGCGGAACAGTATTCACCCGCGGTGAACGCGGCTTCGCTGTCCACCAAGTGCCGTGGAACAGCGACGACAACTACGACCTGCCGGTGTCGGTATGGCGCGATCTAATGACGCAGCACTACCCCAACACGGGATGGCTGCGCCTGACCCGCGACACGCTGGACACCCTCGCGGCATACAAATCTGAACGCGGGTTGCTCAGTCTGGACGAAGCGGTCATGTCACTGCTCAACGGCGCGTCGGACGGAGCTGTCCCATGACGGCCAGCTGGGATCGTGTGCGCACCATCGCCGATGCGGTGCTGTACGAGGGTTATCTGCTGTACCCGTATCGGGCCAACTCGCGAAAGAACCAGACGCGCTGGCAGTTCGGCGTCCTTGGTCCGCCGCGCGCGGAGGAACGCGGGATAGGCGAGAACGCGACACTGTCATCGCAGATCCTTGTCGACCGTGATTCCGCCTCGGTGTCCGTCGTGGTGCGGTTCCTACAGCTGCAGGCGCGCCGCGCCGAAAAGGACGCGGGTGATGGACTTTTCGAAGCAGTTGCCGAGCTGACGGCGGGCGACAAGACATGGGTGACATGGGACGAGGCGGTGGAGCGCGAGCTGCCTTTCGGCCCGTACCCCGTGGCCGACCTCGAAGCGGGCCAGACGATTCCGTTGTCGCTCGCGGGTGGCACCGACGTCGAAGCCGTCGCGGGCGGCCGCCTGGTGCGTACGCGCGAGCAGCTCACCGGCGAACTGAGTCTGTCCGCCAAGCGTGACGACGGGGTAGTCCGCATCAGCCTCGACGTGCGCAACACCGGAATGCCGCCAGGCGACAAGGAAACCGCGATCGCCACGTCGTTCATCGGCACCCACCTGATCGTCGAAGCCGTCCACGGCGAGTTCGTGTCGCTGCTGGACCCGCCCCCACCCGCCGTCGACGCGGCCGCGCGGTGCCGTCAGCACAGGTGCTTCCCGGTGCTCGCGGGACCCCAAGGCGAGCGGGACCTCATGCTCGTCTCGCCGATCATCCTCTACGACCACCCGGAGATCGCCGAACAGAGCGAGGGCGCGCTCTTCGATTCGACCGAGATCGACGAAATCCTCACGCTGCGCGTCATGACGATGACGGATGAGGAAAAATCCCAGGCTCGCGCCACCGATCCGCTGGCCGCACAGATCATCGACCGCTGCGATTCGATGTCCCCCGAGGCGATGCTGAATCTGCATGGCGTGCTGAGGAACCCGCACGCAATGGACTCCCAGCCGCCGCTTATTCCAGAGATCCCCGAGGGCGTCGACTGGTGGGATCCACTGGCGGACGAGGCAGTTCAGCCTGGAATCGATGCTGTGCTGGTGAACGGTGTGCGCATCTCCAAAGGCAGCCATGTCCGCCTGCGCCCGTCGCGGCGCGCGGACGCGCAGGACATCTTCTTTAGCGGCAGGACCGCGCACGTCACGTCGGTACACGAGGACGTCGACGGCAACCAGCACGTCGCCGTGGTCGTCGACGACGACCCCGCCGCCGATCTGCACGAGTGGTACGGCCGCTACCTGTACTTTGCGCCCGATGAAGTTGAACCGCTTACCGAAAGGAGTTCGAAATGGACGTAGTGGGATGGGTGGCCGTGGGTGTCGTCGGAGTCGCAGTGCTCGCCGGCGTCGTCGTTGGCCTGTCCTCCATTCCGGATGCCCGGCGCTACTTGAAGATCCGCAGGATGTAGGAAGGGAGTGACGTTACGTCCCGCATTCTTATAGCCGGCATCGGCAACATCTTCCTCGGCGACGACGGGTTCGGACCCGAGGTGATCCGGCGAGCCTCGGCCCGGCTTTCCGACACCGGTGCGCGCGTCGTCGACTACGGGATCGGCGGACTCCACCTCGCCTACGACCTGCTGGACGGCTGGGACGCCCTGGTGATCGTCGACGCGGTGCCACACCAGGGCTCGCCGGGACGTCTGCACGTCTTCCAGGCCGATCACGAATCACCCACCGGTACGGCCGCTTTGGATGCTCACAGTATGGACCCAGCGGCGGTGTTCGCGAGCCTGGAAGCATTGGGGGGCACACCGCCGCACACCGTGGTCGTCGGCTGCGAGGTCGAAAGCGTCGAGGAAAGCATGGGGTTGTCTGCGGTCGTCGGGCAGGCCGTCGACGAGGCCGTGGACGCAGTCGCCGACGTGGTTGCGTCGCTTCAGGTGCGCGCGGGGACGGGACACGGCTGATGTGCTTGGGGATTCCGGGTCAGGTGATCCGCATGCTGGAGGGTTACGGCGACCAGCTCGCGCTCGTCGATGTGCAGGGTGCGAACCGCAAAGTCAATGTCGGCATGCTTCCGGAGGAGACCTTCGATCCGGGCGACTGGGTGATCATTCACATGGGGTTCGTCGTCGAAAAGACTGATCGCGCAGGCGCTGAGGCGGCGTTAGCGGGCCTGGAGCTGCTGGGCCGCGGCGGCGAGGAGCCATGACCACCCGGCGGCGGCTGCGCGTCTGCGTGCAGGGCGTTGTGCAGGGAGTCGGCTTCCGTCCCTTCGTGTACACCACAGCTTCTGCGCTAGGACTGTCCGGGTGCGTTCGCAACGACAGCTCGGGGGCGGTCATCGAGATCGAAGGCGACGGCGACGGCATCGATCTGTTCCTGAACCGCTTGACGAAGAGCCCGCCGCCGCTGGCGTTCATCGAATCCGTTGACACAGAATCGATCCCTGTGGTCGGTGGCACCGGATTCACCATCGCCGACACGTCTCGTTCGACCGGCGGCCGGACGCTGGCCTCCGCGGACGTCGCGATGTGCGCCGAATGCGCTGGCGAGCTTCGTGATCCCGGCAGCCGCCGCTACCGGCACGCGTTCGTCAACTGCACCAACTGCGGACCGCGCTTCACGATCATTGGCTCCTTGCCCTACGACCGCGCCGCCACCACGATGGCGTCGTTCGAGATGTGCACCGACTGCGCGCACGAATACGCCGATCCCACCGATCGCCGCTTCCATGCCCAACCGGTGTGTTGCCCCGCGTGCGGGCCGACGCTGCGCTATCTGGCTCCGGGTACCGCCGCTCATCATCGCGAGAGTGCACTCGGGGCCGCCCGCAGGCTTCTTCGTGACGGCGGTGTGCTCGCCGTGAAGGGGATCGGCGGCTACCACCTGGCGTGCGACGGCCGCAATGAAGCGGCAGTCGGCGAGCTGAGACGGCGAAAGCGCCGCGGCGACAAGCCTTTCGCGGTGATGGTGGCCGACGTTGCGACTGCCCGCCGGGTGGCACTCGTCGACGCGTGCGCCGAACGTGTGCTGTCCGGGCCGCAGCGGCCGATCGTGCTACTGCCCCGGCTCGACACCGCGGACGTCGCCGAATCGGTCGCGCCGCGCAATCCCGATCTCGGGGTCATACTTGCCTACACTCCGTTGCACGTGTTGCTTTTCGGGCTCGACGGCGATGAGGCTGGCCCGGACGTGCTCGTCATGACATCCGGAAACCTTGGCGGCGAACCGATCTGCTTTGACGATGACGATGCGTTCGCCCGACTTGCCGGTCTCGCCGACGGCTGGCTGACACACGATCGCGCGATCCTCGTTCCGTGCGACGACTCGGTCATCCGCATTCTCGATGGCACAGAATTGCCGATTCGGCGCTCACGCGGCTACGCGCCTCTGCCTGTCGCGCTTCCGGTGCGGTTGACGCCGACTCTGGCCGTGGGTGCCGACTTGAAGAACACGATGGCCGTCGCCGACGGTCGCTACGCATGGCTCAGCCAACACATCGGCGATATGGACGACCTCGCCACGCTGTCGGCGTTCGACTCCGCACAGCGGCATCTGTGTGAGCTGACCGGCGTGGCTCCCGAGACGTTGGTTGCCGATGCCCATCCGCTGTACCGGTCCACCGGGTGGGCGCGGCGCAACGCCGCCGGGCGGCCGGTCCGGCTGGTGCAACACCACCACGCGCACATTGCAGCCGTGATGGCCGAGCATCATTGCGACGGCTCGCATCAGGTCCTCGGGTTCGCCTTCGACGGAACGGGTTACGGGTCTGACGGAGCCGTGTGGGGCGGTGAGGTGCTGCTCGCCGACTACAAGGGGTATCGGCGCCTCGCCCAGCTCAAATACGTCCCCTTGGCAGGCGGAGACGTGAGCGTCACGCGGCCTTATCGGATGGCTCTGGCTCATCTGTGGGCAGCGGGGATGCCGTGGGACAGCGATATCGCGGCGGTGGCGGCTTGCCCGCCCGATGAGCGAAATGTGCTTGCGCATCAACTGGAGACCGGTCTGGGGTGCGTCCCTACCTCGAGCATGGGCCGACTGTTCGATGCGGTGGCGTCGCTGGCCGGTGTTCGTCATGTCGCGGACTACGAGGCACAGGCCGCGATCGAGCTCGAAGGAATTTCCCGGGATGTCGACGGTGCCGCGGCAGATTACGCATTCCATGTCGAGGATGGCCTTGTCGATCCCGCTCCCGTGCTGCACGCCATTGTCGCGGACACGCGCGCCGGCGTCACCGCGGGCGTGATCGGAGCGCGGTTCCACCACGCCGTCGCCAACCTCATCGTCGATTTCGCCGAGACCGAGCGCGACACATCGCGAACCGTCGCACTGTCCGGCGGGGTCTTTCAGAACGCGGTGCTGCTGCGGCTATCGGTGACGATGCTGCGCGACCGGGGATTTAACGTGATCACACACCGACGCGTCCCGCCGAACGACGGCGGTATCGCACTAGGGCAGTTATTGATCGGGAATGCGGGGTGACGTCGTGACTCTAACCACACCACCTCCCGGCCATCAGCTGTTCGCGCAATACGCCTACCCGCCGAACGAGCTCGGCTATTGCGGGCCCGCCAGCCACGACGGCGAACTTGCACTGCACGCCCGTGAATTCGATGGCGCGTGGCCATACCTCGCCGCGATAGCAGACGCGGCCGGTGACTCGGATTTCCTCAACGAAGAGGTTGTCCGCAGTTACTGGTTGGGCGGACCGCTGCTGGACAAGGTTGAACCCGAGTCGCTGCTGGCCCGGCTCCGGGAGGCGTTCACCGGGCAGGTCACCGGGATGCTCAGCGATTTGCCCTCAGCCACAGGCGTGTTGGCACATCACAGCTTTCACGTCTTCGTGGTCTATCCGTGGGTGAAGTTCCTGCACCGCGATTCCGAGACAGCACTGCGGGTCATGCAGGATTGCCGCATCCGGTGGGGCACGGTCGAATCAGTCGACGGCGAGCAGGCGGTGATCTCCTCACGTCCGCTGACGCTGGACGCGGGCGAGCTCACGCTCGGTCCGCCTTCCGCCGAGACCCTGAACTGGAGCAAGGACGGCATGTATCTCACGCCCGCGCCGTTGCCTGGTGTGACCATTTCCGCGCACTGGGACTGGGTGTGCGGCACACTTACCGAGGACGAAAGCGCTGCGTTGTCAGCCACCACACAGACGACGCTGGATCTCGTCAACGCGATGCTGTCGCAAGATGTTTCGATATTGACGCGGGATCGGAGGTGAGGCGGGCATGACGGTGAGCGCGCAACCGAACGGGTCGTTTATCGACATTGACCTCGCCGCGGATCTCGCGGCCGCGTCGCTGGACTTGGCCCGGCGGTTCCACGCCGGCGCGACGCTATGGGTGATGTCGCCGCAGTGGGAGCCGCACGCCCATCATGTGGCGGTCGAGTTCGTCCATCCCGTGATCGTGGGCAAGCGCGCGTTGCCGTCAGTCGCACTCGTTGAACCCGACCCGGTGGCACAAGCCCGGGTGGCGAGCCGACCCGGTGATCTGCTGATCGCGATCGCATCCGCCGACGAGCCCGCGGCCATCGACGCGATGCGCCGTGCGCAGGCATGGGGCGTTGTCACGTTGTGGATCGGATCGGGCCCGCGTCCGCCGACCGGAGCGGCGAACCACATCCTCTGGGTGGACTCGAACGACCCGATGGTACCGGCCACTGGCCAGTTCGTGCTGATGTACCACCTCCTATGGGAACTCACGCATGTCTGCTTCGAGCACTCGGGACTGTTGAAACCCCCTGACGCGTGCACCGATGACGTCTGCATTACCTGCAGCGACGAGGGAAGGCTCGGTGAGGTGGTCCTCCAGCCGGCCGACCCCGCCAGCCCCGCGTTGGTCCGAACAGCCGACGGTGAGGAATGGGTCGACGTCACCGTGCTCGGCGACGTGGCGCCCAACGACTTGATCCTCGTGCACGCGGGAGCGGCGCTTACACGGCTCGAGGGGGTGACCCGATGACAGAGTCGGAGAACACGAGTTTCCTGTATCCGTTCATCGAGTCGGAGGAGACTGACGCCAGAAGCCTGCTCGACGACCTCGCCGACTCCGCGCGTGGCAAGGCCGCCGAGAGTGCGGCGCTGCAACGCAGTTCGCTGGACGAGTACAGCCCCGGTCTGGCTGACGCCGGAACTCAGATGGCAGAACGCTTTTCGCGCGGTGGTCGGCTGTACACGTTCGGTAATGGCGGAAGTTCCACCGATGCTGCGACACTGGCCTCGCTGTTTAGCCGGCCCGCGATCGGCCGTCCGGTCGCAGCGTGGTCGCTGGCCGCCGACGAGGCCGTCGTCACCGCGCTGGGCAACGACGTCGGATTCGAGTTGATCTTCAAACGACAGATCATCGCCCACGCGCGCGAGTACGACGTCGCGATCGCGCTGTCGACATCAGGCAACTCCGAGGATCTAATGACGGCGATCACTGAGGCGACGCACCGCGGGCTACTGACTATCGGCTTCTCCGGTCACGACGGCGGCAGGATGGCGGTGGCCGACGATTTGGAATTCTGCTTCACAGTGCACTCGCAGAGTATCCATCGGATCCAGGAAAGCCATGCGATGCTCGGATACCGGCTCTGGTTGGTGGCTCAGGAAAAGTTGGCCCGTCGGCTGAACGGAGCACATGCGTCATGACCATCGAACCGATGACGGCCGCGCAGCGCGAAGACCGTGTGCTGGAACGCATCGACAAGTTCCGGCAACGCCGTCCGCGCCTCCTTGACGAAGTGGTGACGCTGGCGCACGGGGCCGGCGGCAAGTCGTCGGCTGCGCTGGTCGACGCGGTGTTCCTCGAAGCGTTCCGCAACGAGGAGCTCGAACAGCTCGGCGACGCCGCCGCGCTACGCACCGCGTCGGGTGAACGTCTGGCTTTTTCCACCGACTCGTATGTGGTTGCGCCGCGACGCTTCCCAGGCGGTTCGGTCGGCCACGTCGCGGTGCACGGAACGATTAACGACCTGGCGGTGTCCGGCGCGCACCCGCTATGGCTCTCGGCGGCCTTCGTCATCGAGGAAGGCTTCCCAATCGCCGAACTGCGCGAAATCGTCGCGGACATGAGCGAAGCTGCCGCTCGGGCGGGCGTGCAGATCGTCACCGGCGATACCAAGGTCGTTGGGAAGGGCGCCGCCGACGGCGTCTACATCTGCACCGCGGGCATCGGCATGATACCCGAAGGGCGTTGTCTGGCAAGAGATCTCGTAGAGCCCGGTGATAAGGTGGTGTTGTCGGGCACGATCGGCGAACACGGCATGGCGGTAATGCTGGCCCGTGGCGACCTTGCCATCGATGCCGATATCGTCTCGGACACAGCGCCGGTGCACGAACTCGTCGACGTCCTTCTGACGGCTGCGCCCGCGACCCGGTGGATGCGCGATGCGACACGCGGCGGGGTCGGCACGGTATGTAACGAACTCGTCAAGGACCAACCATTCGCGCTGATCCTCGATGAGGCAAGCCTTCCCGTGCAGCCCCAGGTGCTCGGTGCGTGCGACATGCTGGGAATCGATCCCCTGTACGTTGCCAACGAGGGCAAGTTCCTCGCGATCGTGCCGGCCCAGGAAGCCGAGGCGGCCGTTTCCGCATTGAAGGCGCATCCGCAAGGCACTGACGCGACCGTGGTCGGCGAGATTGTGCCGGAGCCGCACGGCATTGTGGCGCTTAGGACTTCGTTCGGCGGCAGCCGGATCGTCGACATGCTTGTCGGCGACCCCCTGCCCCGGATCTGCTAGCGATGAGCCGTTGGCGCGAAGAGCAGAGAGCTGAGAGGAGACGCACGATGTGTCTAGGAATACCCGGTCAGGTGGTCGAGATCGTCGACGCCGAACAGTCTCTGGCGAAGGTTGACGTCAACGGCGTGCGCCGAAACATCAGCGTGCGGCTGTTGGCCGACGACAACCTGCAGGTCGGTGACTGGGTTCTGGTGCACGTCGGTTTCGCGATGGCCAAGATCGACGAACGCGAGGCCGCGATGACGCTTGATCAAGTGGAGAAGATGGGCGCCGACTACGCCAACGAGATCGAAGCATTCAACTCGTCCGAGATAGCTTAGGGAGCAAGACAAATGAAGTTCGTCGACGAATTTCGGGACCCCGCGGCCGCACGCGCGCTGGTCAAATCGATCACCGAACTCGCCGGCAAGGACGAGTTCAAGTTCATGGAGGTGTGTGGGGGGCACACGCACACGATCTACCGGCACGGCATCGAACATCTGCTGCCGGAATCCGTCGAGCTGGTACACGGGCCCGGCTGCCCGGTGTGCGTGATCCCGATGGGCCGTGTAGACGACGCGATGTGGCTGGCCGAGCAGTCCGGGGTCATCTTCACCACGTTCGGAGACATGATGCGGGTGCCTGGCTCCAAAGGCAACCTCATCGAGGCCAAGGCGCGTGGGGCGGACGTGCGGTTCGTCTACTCTCCTCTCGATGCGCTGAAGGTCGCCCTCGATAACCCTGACCGCCACGTCGTATTCTTCGCGGTCGGCTTCGAGACCACGGCGCCCTCAACCGCGGTGACGCTGGTCCGTGCGCGTGCGTTGGGAGTGACGAACTTCAGCGTCTACTGCAACCACGTCACGATCGTCCCGCCGATCAAGGCGATCCTGGAATCGCCCGATCTGCGGCTGTCCGGATTCCTCGGGCCGGGGCACGTTTCGACCGTCGTCGGCATCCGCCCATACCGATTCGTCCCGCAGGTGTACGGAAAGCCAATGGTGGTTGCGGGATTCGAGCCGCTGGACATCCTCGCGTCGGTGCACATGCTGCTGCAACAGATCCGCGACGGCCGCTGCGAGGTGGAGAACCAGTACACCCGGGTGGTGCGCCCTGAGGGCAACACACAAGCGCTGAAGCTGATGTCCGAGACTTTCGAGCTGCGGCCGCACTTCGAATGGCGCGGTTTGGGTTTCATCTCGCAGAGCGCGCTGAAGGTTCATCGCGACTACGCCGACTTCGACGCGGAGCTGAAGTTTAATATGCCCGGTGTGCGTGTCGCCGACCCGAAGGCGTGCCAATGCGGCGAGGTGCTCAAGGGGGTCATCAAGCCATGGGAGTGCAAGGTGTTCGGTACGGCCTGCACGCCAGAGACGCCGATCGGCACCTGCATGGTGTCGCCCGAGGGCGCCTGCGCGGCGTACTACAACTTCGGCAGGCTGCATCGCCAGACGGCGTTGGTGCTCGGCCAACGCAGCTGACCACCCAGCAGACGCAGGATCGCACGCACGCCGGGATGGCATGCGATTCCGTGTGCTCACGCGGGGGAATACGACAGCGTGAATACGATTTCGGGACTGCCAGCGCACGTGCTGCTCGTGCACGCGATCGTGGTGCTTGCGCCGCTGACCGCGCTGCTGGAAATGCTGTGCGGCGTCATGCCATCGGCGCGCCGCCGCCTCGTGTGGCTGGTCCTGGCCCTCGCGATCGTCACGGCTGTGCTGACACCCCTGACCACCGAAGCCGGTGAGTGGTTCTACAACCTGCTCCCTCAACACACCGACGTGCTGAACGGGCATGCCAACCGCGGCCAATGGATGATTTACTTCTCGGGCGCGCTGGTGGTTGTGGCGCTCGCTCTGGCATGGCTGCACGTGACCGAACGCAAGGCCGAGTCGCGACGGGCCGCCGCGAACATCGTCGTCGCCATTCTTGCTCTGGGCGTCGGCATTTCGACCATCGTGACCGTCTACCGGATCGGCGACTCGGGCGCGCAGTCGGCTTGGCAGGGCGTCATCCCTGCTAACAAGCGGTAGCCGTCGACTCCTAAGCCCGCATTTCGTAGGCTCCGTCGTAGGCTTTCACCTGCCCCCACACCCGATCGAATCGGTCCGGGTCAGCGACCGGTTTGCGAACGGCGGAAATGGCCCATTCCTGTTGCGCCGGTGTGGAACTCGGCTTCCCGTGCAGGGCCACCGCGTAAGCGGAGAAGTCGCGGATCTGGACATCGAAGATCTGGTCGAGCAGGTCGCGGTCGAGCCCCGTCAACCCCGCCTGTTCGAGGATCAGTTGTCCGTACACCACCAGCGTGAACAGATGCCCGACGACCAGGACGAAATCGAGATCGCGCTGTTGCTCGGCGTCCGGCGCGGCCGTCGCCAACAGCTCCTTGAAGGCCATCACCTGCTCATAGAATCGGGCAACGTTGGGGACGTTCAAGAATTTCTCGTAGACCGGCGTCCAGTCGGCAAACTGCACCGCCGACGCACCGCGAGCCGGGCCCTGCGCCCAGAAGAACACGTCGTCGGCAGAGTCGGCGCGCGTGCCGATCTCCGGGTACGCCGCAGGGTTGAACATGTAATTCGGCATGAACTTGAGGATCTGAGCGACGTTGACGTGCACTGTGCCCTCCAGCCTCGGCAACGCACCGATCAACCGCGCGACCTCGCAGAAATAGGTGTTCTTCTCGAAACCCTTGGCGGCGAGCACATCCCACAGCAAGGTGACCACCGTCTCGCCTTCTGACGTGACCTTGGACTTCGTCACCGGGTTGAACAACAGGTACCTGCGATCGTCGAGGCTGGCGCTGCGGAAGTAGTCGATTGCCCGGTCGCTGAACAACTTCATGGCGATCAGCCTGGCGTATGCGTCGACGAAACTCGCACGCACGTGCGGGAAGTCAGTGACCGGGTTGCCGTACAGGATGCGGTTGTTGGCGTGGGTGATCGCCTCGTAGAAGGCGTGCTCGCACATTCCGATCGAACCGCTGCAGAGGTTGAACTTGCCGACGTTGACGGTGTTGAGCGCCGCCGAGAACGCGTCGGGGCCGGTGCACAGGATGTCCTCCTCGTGCACCGGGTAGTCGTTGAGCGCGAAGTTGCTCACAAACATCTGGCCATGCACAACGTTGTCGATCAGCTCGTAGTCGGGGTGGGCGCTGTCGGCGACGAACCACACGTATCCGTCAGCACCCTCCACGTCGGCGCGCCGCGAGAACACCGAAACCATGCCTGCGACATTGCCGTTGCCGATGTAGTACTTCTCCCCTGAGGCACGGAACACCACGCCGTCGTCGTCATCGTCGTCCGCCGGAGTCAGCACCATGTTTGTGTTGTAGATGTCTGCTCCGTGCTCGCGCTCGGATAGCCCGAACGCCATGACCCCGCCGGCTTCGAGTTGGGCGGCCGCACGCTCCTTGGCCTTGATGTTGTCGCTCTGCCAGATCGGCCCGAGGCCCAGGATCGTGACCTGTTCGGCGTACCAGTAGGCCAGTCCGTAGAAACCGAAGATCTCGCTCAACGCGGCGTTGCGCGAGGTGTCCCAACGCTTGTCCGGATCGCCGTTGCCGTACTCGGACGGCGTGAGGAACGTCGCGAATATGCGCTCACGTTTGATGAAGTCCAGAAAATCGGATACCCACGCAGCGTCCAAGTCGTCCCTCAGCAGCCTGGCCTTGCCGCGCTCTTCGAACCAGTCGACGACGGCGCGCAGTTGCCGCCGCGTCGTCGGGTCGAACTGTGCCGGGTCGTAA
>NZ_JAVHWM010000224.1:0-2526 GCF_032159765.1 Mycobacterium sp.
ACGTCACCGCGACGTTCATTACCGCACCATTGCCGAGGACATCCGCGGCTACGTGCCGCCGCATTCGGCGAACGTGCTGGATTACGGCTGTGGCGAAGCCACTTCGGCCGATCTGGTCGCCGCCGCCGCGTCGCACCTAACGCTGGTCGAGGCCGCGCCCAATGTGCGCGCGGCGCTGGCGGCGCGCTACGCCGGCAACCCGAAAATTTCCGTGCTGACGCCGGACGAGGCCATGACGCGGCCGCTCGGTTCGTTCGACCTCATCGTGATGCATTCGGTGGCGCAGTATCTCACCGCCGTCGAACTCGACCGGTTGCTCGGGGTGTTTCAGCGGCTGGTGAAGCCGGATGGCCTGGTGATCATCGGCGATATCGTGCCGCCGCGTCTGGCCGCGCCGGCCGCGGCGACGTCGCTGCTGCGCTTCGGCGCCGCCAACGGATTTTTCTGGGCCGCAGTCGGGGGACTCATCCGGATTTTCCTGTCGGATTATTTCCGGCTGAAGAAAACCCACGGCCTGTCGCACTACACCGAGGCGGAAATGCTCGAGCGTCTCAAGGCGGCCGGCTACACGGCCAAGCGCGCCGAGCACAACATCGGCCACAACCAGTGGCGTATGACGTTCCTCGCGCGGCGGGGCTAGTCCCAGCCGCCGGGCACGCGGCCGGCCGGATTGGCGACGCGGCCGTCCGGGCGCTTGAGCGCCGAGATGCGCGCCATTTCTTCGTCGCTCAATTCGAAATCGAACACACTGAAATTATCGACAATGCGTTGCGGATTCGACGAGAATGGAATCGGCGCAACGCCCTGCTGCATCAGCCAACGCAGCGCGATCTGGGCGAAGGTGCGACGCCGCGCCTTGGCGATGTCATTGAGCACCGGATCGTCGATGAGCTTGCCGCGCCCGAGCGGGCAATAGGCAATGAAGGCGAGCTTGTGCCGCCGCACGGCGGCCAAGAGTTTCGCCTGGTCGAGATAGGGGTGATACTCGGCCTGGAAGGCGACCAGCGGCTCGGGGCAAATCTCGACGGCCTTGTCGAGCAGTGCGATGTTGAAGTTGGCGACGCCAATATGCCGCGCTTTGCCTTGCTGTTTGGCCTTGGCCAAAGCCGGCATGGTTTCGGCGAGATTGATGTCGGGGCTCGGCCAGTGGATCAGCAGCAGGTCGATATAGTCGACCTTCAACGCGGCCAGGCTGGCATCGACGGAGCGGGCGAAATCATCGGGCTTGAGATGCTCGTGCGACACCTTGGTGGTGAGGAATATCTCTTTGCGCGGCACGCCCGACGCCCGGATACCGGGGCCGACATCCTCTTCGGTGCCGTATTTGCGGCCGGTATCGATGTGGCGATAGCCGGCCTTGAGCGCCGCGATCACAGTATCCGCGCTCATGCCGCCGCGCAGCGGCGACGTACCAAAGCCCATAACCGGAATGGCGCCGGCCTCGAAGGAAAACGGCAGGGTGGCGGAGGCATTCATGCATGGGTCCTGTGCGAGGTATGCGCGAGCGCCGCAAATATCTGAAAACGGCCATCAGTGGTAGCGGGTGCCCGCTGGCTCGCGCGAAAATCGTGGCACCCGCTATCAAAATCTAATGACGTTCCGCCCGCGCGGCGTACACTCCTTTTAGCAAAGAGGGCAAAAAATGTCTGCCATTGAAGTGACCGACGGCGACGAGACCGTCCGCGCCGCCTATTGGCTGGCCTGGAAGGAATTCCAGCACATTTCGTCGCAGACCCCGGATGAAAAACGCAGCGGCCCGCAGCGGCTGCAGGAGGAGATTCGCCGGCTGGTCGAAAACGGCGCGCGCGACCCCGATCAAATCGCCGCAACGGCACTTGGACTGTTGCGCGAAGCCGAACAGATCGCGCGCTCCAAGGCCCGCGTCATGAGCGCGCCCGACGACGACGCCGCTTCGGCGAGTTGAGCACTTGGTCTCTCAACGCGCCGGCGGAACTTCGCTCTCCGCATCGATCTCCGAGTTCAATTCGGCGCCGACCAGCACCACGATCGCCGTCATCCAGAGCCACATCATCAGGCCGATGGCGGCGCCGAGCGAGCCGTAGGTTGCGTCGTAGTCGGCGAAGCTCGCGAGATACCACGACAGCAGCGCCGAGCCGGCGAGCCAGGCGAGCGCCGCAAACAACGCGCCGGGGCTGATCCAGCGCCAGCGCGCATTGTCGAGGTCCGGACCGAAACGGTACAGCACCGCAAGACCGAACAGTAGCAGCAACAGCAGCGCCGGCCAGCGCAGCCAGGCCATCGCCAAGTCGCCGTAGCGGCCGAAATGAAGATACGACATCGCCACCGGCAGCACGACGATGGCGGCGATCGCCAGCAGCAACCCGGCGATGGCGCTGATGGTGAATCCAAGCGAAACCATGTTGAGCTTGATGAAGCTGCGGCGCTCCCTGACGCCGTAGCAGATGTTGAGCACGTCAATCACCGCCTTGACGCCGGCATTGGCGCTCCACACCGCCAGCCCCAGGCCGATAAAGAACGCCGTGCCGAGGTCGCCGGTGCCGCGTG
>NZ_JAVHWM010000108.1:0-59182 GCF_032159765.1 Mycobacterium sp.
CGGGGGCTTCAGCGTTTCGACGGGATCAGAAGGCCGCTTCGGACAGCTCCATCACGTCGTTGTCGATGTTCTCGATCACGGTGCGGGTGCTGGTCAGCAGCGGCAGCATGTTCTTCGCGAAGAACGAGGCCACGGCGATCTTGCCCTCGTAGAAGTCGCGATCCGCACCGGCAGCGCCCACGTCGAGCGCGGCGATAGCTGCCGCGGCCTGACGCTGCAGCAACCAGCCGATCATGAGATCGCCGACGGACATCAGGAAGCGGACTGAACCCAGGCCGACCTTGTAGAGGCTGGTCGGATCTTCCTGCGCGGCCATCAGGTACCCGGTCAGCGACGCGGCCATCCCCTGGACGTCCTGCAATGCGGTCTCCAGCAGAGCGCGCTCGGTCTTGAGCCGGCCGTTGCCGTCCTCGTTGCGGACGAACTGCTCGATCTGGCCTGCCACGTGCGCAAGCGCAACACCCTTGTCGCGGACGATCTTCCGGAAGAAGAAGTCCTGCGCCTGGATGGCCGTGGTGCCCTCATACAGCGAGTCGATCTTGGCATCGCGGATGTACTGCTCGATCGGGTAGTCCTGCAGGAAGCCCGAACCACCGAAGGTCTGCAGGCTCTCGGTCAGCTTCGCGTAGGCCTGCTCGGAACCGACACCCTTGACCACCGGCAGCAGCAGGTCGTTGACCTTCACCGCCAGATCGGCGTCGATTCCATGCACGGCCTTGGCGACCGCCGCGTCCTGGTAGGTCGCGTTGAACAGGTACACCGCACGCAGACCCTCGGCGTAGGCCTTCTGGGTCATCAGGCTGCGACGCACATCGGGGTGATGGGTAATGGTCACCCGCGGAGCGGTCTTGTCCGTCATCTGCGTCATGTCGGCGCCCTGCACGCGGCTCTTGGCGTACTCGAGCGCGTTCAGGTAACCGGTCGACAGCGTGGCAATCGCCTTGGTACCCACCATCATTCGGGCCTGCTCGATAACGTCGAACATCTGGGCGATGCCGTTGTGCACCTCGCCGACGAGCCACCCCTTGGCCGGCACATCGTGCTGGCCCAGCGAAAGCTCACACGTGGCCGACACCTTCAGGCCCATCTTGTGCTCGACGTTGGTGACGTACACGCCGTTGCGTTCGCCGGGTTCGCCGGTCTCGGGGTCGAAGAGGAATTTCGGCACGAAGAACAGCGACAGCCCCTTCGTGCCCGAGCCTGCGCCCTCGGGGCGTGCCAGCACCAGGTGGAAGATGTTTTCGAACATGTCGCCGGAGTCACCCGAGGTGATGAACCGCTTCACGCCCTCGATGTGCCACGACCCGTCGTCCTGCTTGACGGCCTTGGTGCGACCGGCGCCGACGTCAGAGCCGGCATCGGGCTCTGTGAGAACCATGGTGGCGCCCCACTCGCGCTCGGACGCGAAAACGGCCCACTTCCTCTGCTCCTCGGTGCCGAGGTGGTAGAGGATGTTGCCGAAGCCGGCGCCGCCCACATACATCCAGACGGCGGGATTGGCGCCGAGGATGTGCTCGTGCAGTGCCCACATGATCGCCTTGGGCATCGGCATGCCGCCGAGCTCCTCTTCGAGGCCGACCTTGTCCCAGCCGCCGTCGATGACGGCCCGCATTGACTTCTTGAAGCCCTCGGGCAGTGTCACCGAAAAAGTCTTGGGGTCGAAGACCGGGGGATTGCGGTCGCCCTCGACGAAGGATTCGGCGATCGGGCCCTCGGCGAGGCGGGCGATCTCGGCCAGCATTTCGCGGACGGTGTCCGCGTCGAGCTCGCTGTACTCGCCCTCGCCTAGTGCCTTGTCAACGCCGAGCACTTCGAACAGGTTGAATTCCTGATCGCGTACGTTGCTCTTGTAGTGGCTCACGTTTCCTCCTCGTTGAGAAACACACTTGGTTGGGTACTTTTCGCTAAGTTACCCACCAGTAACTGGGCCGAACTATACCCGCTAGTAACATCAACGCAAACCCGCCACGAGCAATTTCCGTCGACTAACTAACCCAGCGGTTGATTGGGGCTTGAGTGACCGGCCAAAACGGGGATTGACGTGGGCGTTCACCGGATTGTGATACCTGCCACAGAGTCGTCACATCCACCACTAGGGTCGACGTATGCAACAACGCGTGGCGGTGTGGGGAACGGGCAACATGGGGTCGACGGCCATCCGCTCGACGCTGGCATTTCCAGGCCTCGCCCTGTGCGCGATCATCACCTCGTCGGAGTCAAAGGCAGGGATCGACGCGGCCGAGTTCGTCGGGCTGGACACCCCGACGGGGGTCGTGGCCACCACCGACGTCGACGCCGCCCTGGCCGACTGCGACGCGGTGGCCTATATGGCGTCGGGGGACATCCGGCCAGAGGAGGCCGTCGATGACATCGAGCGCTGCCTGCGAGCCGGGGCGCACGTCGTCACGCCGTCGCTGTATTCGATGTACGACCCGCGTTCCGCGCCGCCGGAGTGGGTCCAGCGACTGACCGCCGCAGCCGACGCCGGCGGATCGACGCTGCTTGTCAGCGGGGTCGACCCGGGCTGGGGCAACGACGCGCTCGCGGTGATCGCGGCGGGCTTGTGCACGCGGATCCGGTCGATCCACTGCCAGGAGATCTTCGACTACTCGACCTATGACCAGCCGTTCGCGGTCAAGGTGGCCTGTGGGTTCGGCGGGTCGATGGACGACGTGCCGATGATGCTCCTGCCGTCGGTCCCGACGATGATCTGGGGCGGGAATATCCGGCTGATCGGCCGCGGCCTCGGAATGGAGATCGACGAGATCACCGAGGAACTGGAGCGGCGCCCGCTGGAAACGTCGGTCGACACCGTCATGGGGCGCTTCGATCAGGGAACCCAGGGCGCCTTCTGGCTGAAGGTGATCGGAAAATCAGGCGGCCGCGAACGGATCGTCGTCGACCACATCACTCGCATTCACCCGTCGTGTGCCACGGACTGGCCGCAGCCCGACCAGGGCGCGGGCGATCACCGCGTCGTCGTACACGGGGATCCCGAACTCAGCCTCGTCAGCCGCGCCGACCTGCCCGGCGGCACCAGGGCCGACGGCGGCAACACCACCGCAGCGAACCGCCTGCTCGGCGCGATCTCATGGTTGGCGGTGCAGAAGCCGGGCATCTACGACGGCCTCGACGTACCTCTGCACCCGCCGCTGCCACCCGAGGTCGAGGCAGAACGCTGGGACTAGCGACTAGCGGCTACCGGCGTCCGCGGAGGATCTTGCTCCCCAGCCACACCACCGGGTCGTACTTGCGGTCCACCGCGCGCTCCTTCATGGGGATCAGCGCGTTGTCGGTGATGTTGATGTGCTCGGGGCACACCTCAGTGCAGCACTTGGTGATATTGCAGAAGCCCAGGCCGTTTTCTTCCACTGCCTGTTCAGGACGACGTTTGAGCGTGTCCAGCGGATGCATGTCCAGTTCCGCTTGGCGCATCAGATACCGCGGACCGGCGAACGCCTCCTTGTTCTCCTCGTGGTCGCGGATCACGTGGCAGGTGGTCTGGCACAGGAAGCACTCGATGCACTTGCGGAATTCCTGCGACCGGTTCACGTCCTCCTGCATCATCCGGTACTCGCCCGGCTGCAGGTCCTTTGGCGGCATGAACGACGGGATCTCGCGGGCCTTCTCGTAGTTGAACGACACGTCGGTGACGAGATCGCGGATGATCGGGAAGGTGCGCAACGGCGTGACCGTGACGACCTCGTCCGGCTCAAAGGTCGACATCCGCGTCATGCACATCAGCTTGGGCCTGCCGTTGATCTCGGCCGAGCACGATCCGCATTTGCCGGCCTTGCAGTTCCAGCGCACGGCGAGATCCGGCGTCTGCGTCTGCTGCAGGCGGTGGATGATGTCGAGCACCACCTCGCCCTCGTTGACCTCGACCGTGAAGTCCTTCAGCTCGCCGCTGTCCTCGTCACCACGCCAGACCCGCATAGTTGCGTCGTAAGCCATTACGCACTCCGTCCCGGGTGGTCGGCCAACTCGTCGTCGGTGTAGTACTTCTCGAGCTCCTCGATCTCGAACAGCTCCAACAGATCTGGCCGCATCGCAATCTGGGTCTCGCGAGTGACCTCGACGTCTGGCACCACCGCATCCCCCTCGGCCTTGCACACCAGCAGAGTGTTGCGCCAGTTGGCGTCCATGCCCGGATGGTCATCGCGGGTGTGGCCGCCGCGGCTCTCGGTCCGGGTCAGGGCGGCCTTGGCCACGCACTCGCTCACCAGCAACATGTTTCGCAGGTCGATCGCGAGGTGCCAACCCGGATTGAACTGCCGGTGGCCCTCGACCTGGAGGTTCTTGAACCGCTCACGCAGCTCGTCGAGCTTCGAGAGCGCCTCTTCTATTTCCTCTTCCTTGCGGATGATGCCGACCAGGCCGTTCATCGTGTCCTGGAGGTCCAGCTGCAGCGTGTACGGGTTCTCAGGGGCCGCCCCGTTGGACGGTCCCGCGAATGGCGCCAGCGCGAGTTTGGCTGCCTCGTCGACCGCCTCTTGGGACACCGACGGCCGGTCCTTGAGGCCACGCACGTAGTCGGCGGCACCGAGCCCGGCGCGACGCCCGAACACCAACAGGTCCGACAGCGAATTGCCGCCGAGCCGGTTCGATCCGTGCATACCGCCGGAGCATTCACCCGCCGCGAAGAGACCGTCCACCTTTGCAGCGCCTGTGTCCGGATCGACCTCGATGCCGCCCATGACGTAGTGGCAGGTGGGGCCGACCTCCATCGGCTCCTTCGTGATGTCGACTTCGGCCAGTTCCATGAACTGGTGGTACATCGACGGCAGCCGTCGCTTGATCTCCTCGGCGGGCAACCTCGATGCGATATCGAGGAACACGCCGCCGTGCGGAGAGTTCCTGCCGCCCTTGACTTCTGAGTTGATCGCCCGGGCCACCTCGTCGCGCGGGAGCAGGTCAGGAGTGCGGCGCGCGGAGTCGTTGTCCTTGAGCCACTGGTCGGCTTCCTCTTCGGTTTCGGCGTACTGGCCCTTGAACACCGGCGGGATGTAGCCGAACATGAACCGCTTGCCCTCGGAGTTCTTCAGCACGCCACCGTCGCCGCGCACGCCCTCGGTGACGAGGATGCCTTTGACGCTGGGAGGCCACACCATGCCCGTCGGGTGGAACTGGACGAACTCCATGTTGATCAGCGTGGCGCCGCCCCGCAGCGCGAGCGCGTGACCGTCGCCGGTGTACTCCCAGGAATTCGATGTCACCTTGTAGGACTTGCCGATTCCGCCGGTAGCCATCACGATCGCGGGTGCCTCGAACACGATGAAGCGGCCGCTTTCACGCCAGTAGGCGAATGCCCCGGCGAGCCGGTCGCCGTCCTTGATCAGGTCGGTGATCGTGCATTCGGCGAACACCTTGATGCGGGCCTCGTAGTCACCGAGCTCTGCGAAATCCTCCTGCTGCAGCGAGACGATCTTCTGCTGCATGGTGCGGATGATCTCCAGGCCGGTGCGGTCGCCGACGTGCGCGAGGCGGGCATAGGTGTGACCGCCAAAGTTGCGCTGGCTGATTCGGCCGTCCTTCGTCCGGTCGAACAGCGCGCCATAGGTTTCCAGTTCCCACACCCGGTCGGGAGCCTCGCGGGCGTGCAGCTCGGCCATCCGCCAGTTGTTCAGGAACTTGCCACCGCGCATCGTGTCACGAAAATGCACCTGCCAGTTGTCTTTTGCGTTGGCGTTGCCCATCGCTGCGGCGCAGCCACCCTCGGCCATGACGGTGTGTGCCTTCCCGAACAGCGACTTGCACACGACGGCGACCTTCAGGCCGCGCTCGCGCGCTTCGATCACTGCCCGCAGGCCGGAACCGCCAGCACCGATGACGACGACGTCGTACGAATGCCGTTCTACTTCAGTCATTTAAGCCAACCTCACTGATGGCGCCCGTTCACACCAAGTGACCAATGAATCGCAAGTCCCATCCCGGATGCATCGAAATGAGCATGATGTAAAAGTCGGTGAGCATCAGAGTGCCCAGCGTGATCCACGCGAACAGCATGTGCCGCGTGTTGAGTTTGCTCACCTGTGTCCACATCCAATACCGCACAGGGTGTTTGGAGAAGTGCTTGAGGCGCCCGCCGACGATGTGGCGGCACGAGTGGCACGACAGCGTGTACACCCACAGCAGGATCACGTTGACGACGAGAACGACGTTGCCCAAACCGAACCCGAAGCCTTGGGGTGAGTGGAATGCCACGACGGCGTCGTAGGTGTTGATGACCGAGATGACGAACGCCGCGTAGAAGAAGTAGCGGTGTGTGTTCTGGACGATGAGCGGCAGCTTGGTCTCGCCGCTGTAGGCCGAATGTGGTTCGGCCACAGCGCATGCCGGCGGTGACTGCCACACCGACCGGTAGTAGGCCTTGCGGTAGTAGTAGCAGGTCAATCGGAATGCCAGCAGGAAGGGCAACGTGACGGCCGCGTAGGGAAGCCACCACACGTTCGGCAGGAATTGCGGCCAGAAGTGGCTGGAACCCTCCACGCAACCCTGGCTGACGCACGGTGAATAGAACGGCGTGAGGTAGTTGAACGGGGCGACGTAGTAGTTGGCGCCGAGAAACGCGCGGACGGTGGCGTAGATGACGAACGCGGCGAAGCCGAGGTCGGTCCACAGGGTCGGCAGCCACCACGTGTCTGTCCGCAGCGTGCGCTCCGGAAGCTCTGCACGGGTGGGGGAGAAGACTCCAGTGGTTTGACGCGGCTTAGCGGGCGCGCTCATCGGGTTCCGAACTGGCCGCCGACGCCCTCGTCGTCGACATCACGCCAGAAGTCACGGTCGTACTGTGTGTCCGGCACAGGAATCTTCTCTCCCGTCTGCTGCTGGGCGCTCTTGCGCTCCAGATCCAGTTCGGCGGCGTCGATGTCGAGCCGGTCAACGTCGTTGAGCAACCTGTCAACGTCGTTGACTATGCGTTGGGTCGCCGGGTTGTCACCGTAACGCGCCTTCATAGACATAGCGCACCGCCGAACGGCGTTGATCAGGTGGTGCAGCTCCGCAAGCTCCGCTGAGCTGGACATTGGCCCTCCTGGGCGTCCTACCTTGGGCTGAAGGTGTCAGGAATCACAGTACGACACAGGTTGTCAACAGCATTATGGAGTCCCAGAGTGACACCCGTCACGAGAACCTCAGGGAGGCCTGGCCGATGGCGCAAAGCAAGGACCAACTGCAACAGCGAGCCACCGAGCTACTCGAACTGCACCGCCCCGGTGACCCCGGGGTGTTGCCGACCGCGTGGGATGCGTGGTCGGCGAAGCTCGCCGTCGAGGCCGGGTTCGCGGCGCTGACGCTCGGCAGCCACCCGTTGGCGGACTCGATCGGCAAGGCCGACGGCGAAGTCATGACGTTCGACGACCTCTTGACGCGCGTCGCGCAGATCACCGCTGCGGTCGACGTGCCGGTGTCGGTGGACATCGAGTCCGGGTACGGAGAACCCGCGGAGCGGCTGATCGACGGGCTGCTCAGTGTCGGTGCGGTTGGGTTCAACCTCGAGGACACCGTGCACAAGGAAGGCAAGCGATTGCGTTCGGTGCAGGAGCACGCTGAGCTCGTCGGAAGGCTGCGGGCAGCGGCCGACGCTGCGGGTGTGCACGTCGTGATCAACGCCCGCACTGACCTGTTCCTTCGCGGCGACGGCGACGACGCCGATCGGGTGGACCGCGCGATCGCACGGTTGAGTGCGTGTGCCACAGCAGGCGCGGACTCGCTGTTTCCGGCAGGCCTGCGTGACGACGACGGGCTGCGCCGCGTGACGAGTGAACTACCGCTGCCGATCAGCGTCACCACCCGTCCGGACGCAGACGATCGAAATCAGTTGGCGGCGTTGGGCGTTGGCCGAATTACCTTCGGCCCGTTCTGGCAGGCGGTGCTGTCGGCACGCTCGCAAGAGCTGCTGGCCGCCTGGCGCTGAACGAGCGAAATCGTTTATTTACTTGTGATCTCGATGCGCCGCGGCTCGGTGCCCGCGTACGCACCGGCCACGCGTACGGTCAGCACGCCGGCGTCGTAGCTCGCGCTCACGGCGTCACCGGTCACGTGCGACGGCAGGCCGAACGAGCGACGGAACGAGCCGTACCGCACCTCACGCAGGGTGCGACCGTCCTTGTCCTCCGAGTGCTCGTCGCGACGCTCGCCATGGATGACCAGCGTGCCCTTGTCGACCTCGACCTTGACGTCCTTCTCCACGTCCACGCCGGGCAGCTCGACGCGGACAATTGCGTCTTCGCCGTCCTTGGTGATCTCGGCGGCTGGGCGGAAAGCCCAGTCGCTGGCGGTGGCGGGTCCGAAGAAATCGTTGACAAAGCGGTCAAGATTCCAGGCCGGACGGCCCCAAACGGTCAGATTGCTCATAGTGTCTCCTCGTTGAATTCAGCCAGCGGCGTGCTGGCCTTCTATCGAGTGAACTTGAGTCGACCACGCTAAAGTTCCGCGAATTGTTCGCCGTCGGTCGAACGGGGTCAATCGACGCGAACGGCGTGGACCACCGTGAACGGGAGGTGGACGCGGTCGCCGTCCAGAAGCGGCCCGATCGCCTCAAACCGACGGGTCATGTCCGCCATCGCTTCCAGTTGTTCGGGCGGCATCTGACTGCGCAGCTGCTCAGGGATGCTGTTCGGATCTCGGTTCGCCGCGTTCGCGTTCCCGACGTAGGTGGTGGGGCCGAGAAACTCGACCCGCCAGCCATTGTCGCCGAGCGTGTCGCGAATGTTGTCTTCGGACACGCTCCTCATCGGACAGACCACGCCGTTGACGTTCCCGCCGGAGAAGCAGTACAAGTGCCAGCGCGCACCCGGCCGCGTCGCGCGGTGCAATCCCGCCGTGTACGCGCGTCGGCCGTCGTCGTCGAGGCAGTGGTAGAGCGCGCTGTCCACGACCGTGTCGAACCGTCCGTCGTAGCCCGTCAGGTTCGTCGCGTCGGCGAGACCGAACGTCACGTCCACCCCGGCCTCGCTCGCGCGGCGGCCCGCCAGCTCGAGCGCGGTTGGGGATCCGTCGAGCGCTGTCACCGAATACCCCTGAGACGCAAGGAAGATCGCGTTGTCGCCGAGACCGCAGCCGATGTCGAGCACCTCGCCGCTGATTCCGCCGAGTGCTTCCAGTTCCATCAGCCGCGGCTGCGCCTGGCCGATATCCCACGGAATGCCGGTCGGCGGAGGCGCGCCGTCGAACATCGGCTCACCGCGGTACAACTTGTCGAAGGTTTCAGGACTTGGTTGAAAGGCGTTGGGTGCGCTCACTTCACCCAACCTACGCCCGACCCCGGGGAGCTACCAGACGTCGCCAGCTCGCCAGTCGCAGACGAGATCTGCCGTCGGATCGAGCGAAACGTCGACCGGAAGCACGAATACCGGATCAGGTGTCCGGGCCAAACCGTCTGGGCCAAGCACCGATTTCGGTCCTGTCCAGTCAATCCAGCCGCGATCCAGGTAGATCTGCCGTGCCGGCTCAGACGGGCTGAGCGCGCCGAGCCGGTACGCGCCGCGGATCACCTGCTCGGCGCCGTTCATCAGCGCCGTGCACAGGCCTTGGCCGCGAAAGTCCTCGCGCACCGCAACCCCTTCGACATAGCCGGTGCGCAATGGGGTTCCGAGATACAGCAGCCGGCGGAGCACCACCGCCGCGTGCGCGATCAGCGCGCCGTGGTGGTAGACCAGTGCATGCATGCCGCCGAGGGTGTGCTCCCAGTCGTTGGCGTTCCAGTCGCCTTCGAAGGCGTCGATGAGAAGCTGACGTGCGCTCTCGCGGGTCTCGTTGTCGAGATCGGCGGTGTGGATCAGGCGGGCTGTGTGGACAGCGGTGCGCACAGATCCGGGTCTACCACAATCTCTTGCACGGCACGAGAACGCTGACCGAACGGGTTACAGCGGGCGGCGCGGTCGCGACCAGTGGAAGCGCACAGACTGCCCGGGCCGGATCTGCGCGAGCCGATCGATGTCGGCATCGGTGACGACGCCGACCACCGGATAGCCACCGGTGACCGGATGGTCGGGGCCGAGAATCACGGGCAGGCCGTTCGGCGGCACCTGGATGGCCCCACGGGTAGCGCCCTCGCTGGGCAGCTGCCGGCCCGGCGACCGATGTTGCAGAGGTGTTCCGGCAAGCCGCATTCCCACCCGATCGCTGCGATCCGATGCCACCCAGTCGGTGTGGACCAGCGCGTCGGGGTCGGCGAGCCAGTCGTCGCGCGGGCCCGGCACCACAGCGAGTTCGATCAGCTCGTCAGCCAGCGAGGCCACCGGTGCCTGGTCGAGCTCGGGGAAGTCGGTGGTGTGCTCACCGACCGGAAGCACGTCGCCGGGCTGCAACGGGGCCGGCCCGATCGCCGACATCACGTCATAGCTGCGGGACCCTAGGACGGACGTCACGTTGATGCCGCCGCGCACCGACAAATAGGTGCGCAGTCCCGAGTGCGGTGCGCCGAGCGAAATCACCGAACCATCGTGCACGTAATGAATGCTGTTGGTGCCGAACGGGATTCCGTCCACCGCCGGGTCGGTGTCGGCGCCCGTGACGGCGATCGCGACGTCGCCGCCGCGGACCCGTGCCATCAGTCCGCCGAACATCACCTCGATCGTCGCGCGATCACCGGGATTGGCAACCAGCCGATTGGCCAGCGTGTGCGAGCGGCGGTCGGCGGCCCCGGAGCGGGTGACGCCCATGTGCGCGAGGCCGGGCCTGCCGAGGTCTTGGACGAGCGCCAGTGGACCGGTGCGCATGATCTCGAGCGTCGTCATTGCGCCCTCCGGAACTGGACGGTCATTCCCGCGGTGAGCAATGCGGGGTTGTCGCGGTCGGTGTCCCAGAGCACGGCCTCGGTGTGGCCGATCAGCTGCCAGCCGCCCGGGGATTCGCGCGGGTAGACGCCGCTGAATTCCCCTGCGAGGGCTACAGATCCGGCTGGCACTGCGGTCCGCGGCTCGTCGCGCCGGGGAACGTCGAGACGAGGGTCGCCGCCGACGAGGTAGGCGAAGCCCGGTGCGAATCCGCCGAACGCGACCCGCCACGGCGCGGCGGTATGCGCGGTGACGACGCCTTCGGCGCCGAGTCCGGTGATGCGGCCGACTTCGTCGAGATCGGCTCCGTCGTATACGACATCGAGGGTGATGTCGATGCTGTCGCCGACGACGTGGTCGCCGGGGACGATGCGCAGCTGTTGGATGCGCTGGCGGATCACCGGCAGATAGCGGGCCCCGTCGACCTTCACCATCACGGTTCGCGACGCGGGCAGGATGTCGGTCACACCCGTCAGGTCCTCTTGCCGCAGCGCGTCGGCCCACGCAAGCACGTCGGCGGTGCTCTCACATTCCAGCAACAGCGCGTGATCGCCGTAGTCGAGAACCCGCAGATCCGTTGCCACACTCATCTGCCCAAGGTATCCGGGGGAACAGCTCGTGAAACCAATGTTGAGCGCTCTGCCAGAGCTGCCTTAGCAAAGTCTCACTCCGCGGGGCGGTACGTCGGTTCGCGCCGCTTGATGGCCGCGATCACCCGGTAGGTGACCGGGAGAATGACGACCTCGACGAGCGTCTTGTAGATCCAGCCGATGATGACGTAGGTCAGGAAGTCTCGCACTGTGCTGATCCCGATGGCGGGCGCGGCGATGCTGCAGAACACGATGGTGTCGGCGAATTCGCCGACGATCGTGGAGCCGATCAGCCGGGCCCACAGGTGTTTCTCTTTCGTGCGGGCCTTGATCTTCACGACCACCCATGAGTTGAGGGTCTGCCCGCAGATGAAGCCGGCAAGGCCGGCGATGATCAATATCGTCGACGCGCCGACGACGTTTCGAAGCGCCTCCTGGTTCGTGTAGAAAGGCGCCCCCGGTAGGAAGATCGTGACCCAGAACGCCGTGGCGGCGATCGCCTGCATGACGAAGCCCGTGTAGATCGCGCGCCGGGTCGCGCGGAAGCCGTAGACCTCCGAGAGGACGTCGCCGATCACATAGGTGAGCGGAAAGAGGATGAATCCGCCGTCGGTGATCAGTGACCAATCGCCGATGATCGGGCCGAAAGCGACGCCCTTGGTCGCGGTGATGTTGCTGATCAGCACGAGGCCGGTGAAGGCGCCGACGAGCACCGGATAATATCGCGACCCCACCGCCGCGTAGCCGATTGGCGGGTCATCATCCTGGGTGCGGGTGTCGCTTGTCACCCGCCAATCTTGTCAGCCGATAACCGTTGCCAGCATCGGGGGAAGTTGGTCGGCGACGAACGGCAGGCTCAGCGGCGATGAGAACGCGATCGCACCGGCGAGATCCTTGCCGGTGAACACATTTCGTTTCCTGATCGTCGAATTCAGTTGTGCGAATGTAGGATCGGCGATCAGCCGCGCTTGCTCGTCATCGCTTTGGGTTGTCCAGATGACGGCGTCGGCCACACTGAGGGTGGCCGGCGCCTTATCGCGCGGGATGAGCGCGCGGTTTGCGTCGACACCGAATTGCTGGGCGTCATCCGGGATTACGAACCCCATCTGCGTCAGGAACTCGGTGCGCCAGCCCGGCAGTGTCGCCACAAAATTGTCCAAATAGAAGCTGCCCTGCATGATGAGGACCTTCTTGTCCTTGAACTGCGGGCGCGATTTGGCGATGTCGGCGAACTTGGTGTCGGTGTTGGTGATCAGCGACGCCATCTTGTCGGCCTGGAAAACGGCCTGCCCGATCGCGGTCGCCTGGTTCTTCCATGGTTCGAAGAACGCGTCCTCGCCTGCCTGGGGGATCGTCGGTGCGATGGCGGCGAGCCGATTGTAGGTGTCTTGGTCGACGCCGGCGTTGATCGCGATGATCAGGTCGGGTTTGAGCGAGGCGATTTTGTCGAAGTCGATGCCGTTGTCCAGCGACAGCACGGTGGGCTGCGCCGGTCCCAGGCTGGGTTGTGCCCATGGCCAGACCGCGAAAGGCTGGTCGCCCCACCAGTTGGTGATCGCAATCGGTATGACGCCGAGGGCCAGCAGATCGTCCTGCTCGGTGAAGCCCGCGGTCACCACCTGCTTGGGAGGCGCAGGGATCTTCGTCTCGCCGAACCGGTGCTTGATGGTCACCCCTGCGGCCGACTTGTCGGCGGGTTTGCCGGTCGAGCAGGCCGCAGTTGCTAATAACCCAGCCGCGCCCGCCACCGCGAGAAAGTCACGCCTGCGCAGCTTGTGCATCCTCGTGAGATTAGCTCGGCTGCCCCCGTTTCCGGCGCGAGCAGACACAAACTCGCACATTTCGCGCCGGAATAGTGCGAGTTTGCGTCTGCTCGCGGGCGATCAGGCGAGGAGCGCGACTGCGATTCCCAGCATCGTGGCAGCGATAAGCCCGTCGAGTACGCGCCAGGCCGCCGGAGTGGCGAACACCGATTGCAGCCGGCGTGCGCCGAACCCGAGGGTTGTGAACCACGCCGCGCTGGCGCACACCGCTCCGATGCCGAAAAGCCAACGGCTGCTGTGGTGTTGGTTGGCCAGTGCCCCGATCAGCACGACTGTGTCGAGGTACACGTGAGGGTTGAGGAAGGTCAGGGCAACGCAGGTGAGCACGACGGAAGTGACACGATCGGGGGCTGCCTCGGCCGGGTCGAGGCTGCCGGGACGCAGGGCCCGTAGTGCGGCGAGGATGGCGTAGCCGACGAGGAAGGCGGCACCACCGAAGCGCGCGACGGTGACGGCCTGCGGGTGGGCGGTGACGAGGATGCCAAAGCCTGCGACGCCTGCTGCGATCAGGAGAGCGTCGGACACGACGCAGAGCGCGACGACGGTCGCGACGTGTTGACCGCGGATGCCCTGCCTCAGCACGAAGGCGTTCTGGGCGCCGATCGCCACGATCAGCGTCAGGCTCGTGACGAAGCCGATCAGCATGGGCGAGGTCATGTAGCCGAGACTAGGAACCCGAATCCACGAAGTACAGCTAATTATTCTTCATTCACATTAGTATGGCTTATGTGCTACACGAGCCCGGCGAGTTTGTACGCCACGAGCGACCCGGCAACGGCGACGTTGAGGCTGATACCCGTCCCGATCATCGGGATCTCGACCGCCACATCCAGAAGTTCGAGCGCGTCGGCCGGAATACCCGTGCCTTCGTTACCCAATACGACGACCGTGCGCCGACGGGCCGCAGGGAGGTCGGCCAACCGGATCGACTCGTCGGTCAGTTCGACACCGATCACCGACGAGCCGCCGTCGCGCTGGCGCCGCAGCCAGCGGCCGGTGTCGCCGTAGATCCAGTGCACGCATGAGCCCTTTCGCAACGTGTTACCCCGGTCCAACGCCTCGGGCACCCACGGCAAATGTGGCACCGCCATGCAGGCGCCCACCGCATCACAGGTGCGAAGCAACGTTCCCAGGTTCACGCCGTGCTTAGGCCACAGAGGCGCGACGATGAGGTGGTTCCAGCAGCTGTGGCGACGTGGCCGGCGTTGTCGGCGAATATCCTGTCGCGTCCGGATCCGGGGTGGGCTCCCGGAATCGGGGTTCAACGGTGGGCGGGAACGCCCTTCCCGCAAGACGAGAGATTATGCATAACGACATGATAGGGGAGGTGGCAACGGATGGCCGAGCCGCGATACGCGGGTCGTCTCGATGCCGCACAACTAGCGGCGCTTGCGGCGGTCGTCGAGTTCGGTAGCTTCGACGCGGCCGCCGCTCAGTTGCACATCACCCCGTCAGCGGTGAGTCAACGGATCAAGGCGTTGGAGCAACATGTCGGCCAGGTGTTGATTGTGCGCGAAAAGCCTTGTACGGCAACGGCAGCGGGCGTACCCCTGCTACGGTTGGCCGCGCAGACCGCGTTGCTGGAGTCCGAGGCGCTGACCGAGATGGGCCGCGACGGCGGCGAGCGCACTCGGGTTGCCTTGGCGGTCAATGCCGATTCGATGGCGACGTGGTTCACAGCGGTGTTCGCACGACTGCCGCAGGTGCTGTTCGACATCCGTATCGAAGACCAGGACCTGTCCGCGCGCTTTCTCCGTCAGGGGGAGGTGATGGGTGCGGTCACCACCGATCGCCATCCTGTGCCGGGGTGCCGGGTATTCCCGCTCGGCGCGATGCGTTACGTCGCAGTCGCCTCTACGGATTACGTCAAGCGCTACCTGGCCGAAGGGTTCCGTCTCGCGTCGGTGGGCACTGCGCCATCGCTGGCCTGGAACCGTGACGACGCCTTGCAGGACAGGTTGGTGCGCAAAGTGTTTCGCCGCGATGTCGCCAGGCCGATTCACTACATCCCGACGGCCGAGGGGTTTCGCGAGGCCGTGAAGGCGGGACTGGGATGGGGCATGTTTCCGGAACAGTCCGTTGACAGGTCGCTCGTTGCGGTCACCGATCAGCAGCTCGACGTGCCCCTGTTTTGGCAGTGCTGGAAGCTCGACAGCCCTCTGATCAACTCGATTACCGACGCGATCAGAACAGCTAGCGTATCGCTTCTGCGCCACCAGAAGTAGCTCGCTAACCGGGCAGCGAGGGCGAGCACCAAGGGAGTTCCCGCTGGGTTGCCGAGTGGTTCGGAGTCGGTGAATCTGCGGATTGTGCTAGGAAACCTGGTGATACGGGCTGTTCCTCTTCCCTGCCCCTGTTGCGCCTCACATCATTGGCGCACCTACCAGGGATAGGAGCCCAGAAATGACATCACAACAGTGGGTGCCCGTCGAGTTGAATCGTGAGAAGCCATTGTCCACCAATGGAATTAGCCGATCACGATACCCGTCATTAAAGTCTGCATTTGCCGTGCTGGCGGCCAGCGTCCTGGCCGTGGCGTCCCTCGGCCTGGCCGCACCCGCCGTCGCGGCGCCGTCGGGCACAGGTTCGGCACAAGACACCATCAACGAGCTGCAGGCAAATGGGTTCAAGGTGATACTCAACAGGTTTGGCGATGCGCCGTTGGATCAATGCGCGGTGACCTCGATTCGGCCCGGACGTGAGATCACGGAGGCCCGCACAGGATCCGGGGGTGATCTGATACAGGTGGTTCTGTACACCACCGTGTACGTGGCTGTTTCATGTTGAGTCACGACCACGGTGCATCGAGGGGCGCCCGCCCGGGCGCCCCTCGATCTAGCCGCCGTAGAACTCAAATACGAAAGTGGCTGGCACTGTTGACGACAACTGCGGCTGTAGTCGCTTCCTCCACCCGGATGGGACCTGCGCTCGCGGATGCCGATTGCTTTGACCGCGGAGCTCAGCCATACACGTCTGTAGTGGACAGCCATCTTCACCTCCGTCCTTTCGGCGGACCCGGCATACCGCTGACCGAAATGGCTGACTACTGGACGAGGACCGGTGTTCGCTTCGTGAACCTGTACGGCATCGGACAGTCGCTGCCATTGGACTCCCCGTGCACCTACTACCTCGACTGCCCGGGAACGCCGGTATTGCCGAGTATGAAGAACGATCTGGAAAATGCTCACGATGTGTTGGAGAACAAGATCCGCGGAGTGCATGTGACGCTATCGATGACGTTCCCGGATTTGGCCAATCCCGCGAGCATTGTCGAAGGGATGGAATTGCTCGATTCGACGTACCCGGGCAAGTTCACCTGGATGGGGGAAGTAAACCTGCTGAAGCAGGCTCTATTGAACAACGACGCGGAACCGGCGGCGCTCGACGACATCGTTGCCTGGGCACCGTTTATGGATGAACTCCGTCGGCGTGACATTCCGATAACCATCCATTCCGATCTGGGGAACAACGCGGAACCGCTCAAGTTCCTCTACTTGATGGAAGCGGTGCTGACTCTCTACCCCGACAACAAGGTCGTATGGGCCCACATGGGCTTGTCCAAGGAGCTGACGACGATAGACCCGGCGGTGCACATTGACACACTCCGACGCCTCATGGACCAGCACCCGAAGCTTTACCTCGATATCAGCTGGCGCGTATTGGAAGATACATACTTCTCCAACGAGCCGATCAGGAATCAATATGTTCCCTTCCTCAACCAGTACTCATCGCGGATCATCCCAGGAACAGACTTCGTCGCGGCGAGGAAGAAAGACTTCTCGGTCTACAAAGAGGAGCTCGACGTGGTCAGCCGGATAAATAAGTACCTGAACGACAACGCTTTCCGGGACATCGCGCTCGGACAGAGCTACTTTGAGATACTGGGACTGCCAGATCAGGCTCCGCGGGTGTGCACTGCGTGATTTCACCGTGACTGCCGACAGCCGAAAGCCGCTTCCCTATAAAGGTTTACCCGTCAGCCGTGCAGTTCGTCGTACGCTTTCACAGCGCCGGGATGTAGTGGAACCGAGCCTGTCTGAATCATCGACGGCGGATCCAAGTATTGCAGTCCACGGATGGTCGGTGGCATGAGTTGTGGCGCATCGGTCGCGAGGACGTCGACAGTCGCAGACACCAGGTCCGAAGGAGAATCGGGACGGCAAAGCAGCATGTCCGGTATGCCAACTGAGTTCAGGCCGGGCGTTGTGACGTACCCTCCTGACGGCACTCTTCGGACGAGGTACGGGTAACCGGAGAGGCGGCTCATTGGTTCCGCCAGGTTGCCGAGGTCGAGCATCCGTAGTGGTAGGACGGCATTGAGGTCGGCGATTGCCGGTGTCGGGACGCCACCCGACCAGACGATCGCGTCCAGGCTGCCGGACGTGAGACCGGCCAGCGCGTCCTTCAGTCGCAGATGTAGCGGGAGGATCCGGCCTTCCAAACCCGCTGCGGCGAAGAGGATTTCGCTTATCGCCGCAACGCCTGAGCCAGAGGGGCCGACCGAGACCCGCCTACCCTCAAGATCGGCGAATTGCTGCATGGGCGCAGAGCTACGGACGATCGCTTGCAGGTAATCCTCGTAGAGCTGTGCGACGGCTTGCGGGGCCGTCCCGCTAGTTCCTTGAGCTCGATCCCGTTCGGTGACATCGGCTTGCGCGAGTGCCATGTCGACATTACCGGAGCGGATGAGGCCGAGGTTCTCGACACTGCCGGCCGTGGGCAGCGCAGTGAGCGTGAGGGCCGGATACCGATTCTTCAATTCTTGGCCGAGGATCTCCGCGAATGCGAAGTACAACCCGCCTGGTTCGCCTGCCGCCAACCGCCACGTGCCACGGGGGTCACCACCGGCACATCCGGCAGCCAGTGCCGCCGCGCTAGCGACTAGGAAAGCGCGACGGCTGATTTTCAGTCCTGTTCTCGTCATGACAATTCGGCTGTCGCTGGCAGGGTGTAGCGAACCAACAGCCCGCCTTCGGGGGCGTGTTCAACCGACATCGCCCCGCCGTGACCGGCGGCAATCTCAGCGGCGATGGCCAACCCAAGTCCAGTGCCGTCGGCGTCGTCACGCCCGCGCCAGAATCTTGCCGCGGCGTGCGCGAGTTCCTCGTCGGGCAAGCCGCACCCATCATCACTGATGACGAGGTCAACCGTCTCGCCGCGCTTGCTGACGGACGCGGTGACTGTCGTGTCAGGTCCCGCGTAGCGCAGCGCATTGTCGAGGGCGACATCGAGAAGCTGCTCAACGTTGTGACGGCTGAGCCGCACCGACAGTCCGGCATGGTCGTCGAGGTGGCGCAGTCTCTGGTTCTTCGCGTGAGCAACGTCCTGCCAGAACGTGATTCGTTGCTGGATAACGTCTTCGAGGTTCGTTACCTCGTCCGCTGCGGTCAACAACCCAACCTTGCGACTGTCGCTGGTCTCCTCGGCCCGGGCTAATCGCAGGAGCTGCCGGAGCAAGTTCTCCAGCCGGTCCAGTTCAGTGGTCATTGACCCATAAGTCGCGCGGCCTGCGTGACTTACATAGTCGTCGAGCGTGTCCGCGCGTAACCGCAGTGCGGCCAGCGGATTGCGCAGTTGGTGCGAGGCATCCGCGACAAGTCGTTGCTGACGTTCCAGTGCAGCCCGCACTACCTGAGCCATTGTGTTGAACGCTGACGTGAAGCGGCGTAGTTCCGGGGGCCCGACCACATCGGCGGGCGGGCCCGCGACTCCTTCTCTCATCTCTGTGACCGAACGCTCGAGCCCGTTGAGTGGTCGTACCACCCACCGTGTCAGCGTGCGCGCAACAAGCACCGCCAGAATGAGCAGAGCGATACCGCCCAACGCCACCCACAGCCAGGCGTAGGTGACGTCGCGGGTCGCCGTCGTCGTGTCGACCGCGACGACGACGGCGCCCACGAGCTCCCCGCCGCGCCGGACTCCTTCGGAGACCACAACCCGATGCCTGTGCCAGGGCAGGATGCGCTTCCACCGCGCGGCCGGCGCGTTGACGAGAGCCCGATAAGTCGCGGTGTCAACGCCCGGGTCGGCGGCACCGAGGCCGCGTGCGGCCAGCACATGGCCGTCGGAGTCGACAATGAGCACACCCTCGCCGTACACCTCGTGGTAGCGGTCGACAAGGCTCTGCAGAGGGGCACCGAATGCCGCGGCCGAATCGGCAAGCGCCTCCAGCTGTCGACCCCGCTCCTCGGCCAGCGAGGCCGTACGGCGGTCGGCCAAGGAGAGGGCCAAGGGGACTGCCAGTGCCCCGATCGTCAACAGGGATAGCACGGCCAGCAGGATCCGAACCCGTAGCCCCATTTCACGTGTCCAGCCGGAATCCGAATCCGCGAACAGTCTTGAGGGGGAGTCCGGTGAGCTTCGTCCTGATCTGTCCGATGAAGAAGTCCAGCGAACGGGAGCGGCCAACCACGGCCGTGCCCCAGACGTCGAGCATGAGTTGTTCGCGGCTGACCGCTTCACCCTGATGGGCGGCCAGCGTGGCGAGGATCTGGAACTCGGTCTTGGTAAGCGCCTGCGGCGTCCCGGCCATCGTGACTTCGTGGCGTTCCGAGTCAATGGTGATCGGGCCCGCTATCACGGGGGCGAGATGAGATGCGGCCTCTCCGCCGAGACGGCGCACGCGACGCATGACGGCCTGAATACGCGCCAGCAGCACCGCTTTTCGGACTGGCTTGACCAGATAGTCGTCAGCTCCCGCACGAAGACCGATCACCACGGCGCCGTCGCTGTCACGGGCGGTCATGATGATAACCGGCACGGCCGATGCTCGCCGCAATGTGCGGAGTACATCGAGACCGTCCATGTCGGGCAGCCCCAGATCCAGCAGCACAAGGTCGCAACCCCTCACCCGATGCAGAGCATCGGAGCCGCGGCCTGTTTGTACGACCGTCGCACCGGTTTGGACGAGAAGCTCCGCCAATGCCGACGCGACGCCGTCATCGTCCTCGACGAGCAGCACTCGCATGCGCCTGATCGTAAAAAGCATGCGCAGCGCATGCACGGAGTTGACAGGATTTCCTTGCACAATCCACAGATTCACCCGCGGCTCCCCCCGGCCAAATGCATGCGGCTCGCGCACCCGACCGTACGGCGCTCATAGCCCGTCGTGGATCGCTGCCTGCAAAACCGCTACGACAAACAGGATTCAAATCTGTGAATCGTGCGAGGAAACCTCAGGTTCGAGGTCCAGTGCCTTCCGCGGCGCACATCCACTGGCAATCATGAGCGCACCACAGCCCACGGAGGGCACCGCATGAACTCCGAGAACTGTGTATCGCATTGAAAAGCAATAACTTAAGGAGTCATCATGAGTGGTCTAGTGCTCGGTCTCGTGACGGCTGCGGGTTTCCTCGCGGTGGCGTTGCTGGTGCGGTGGGTGTTTGCAGGTCCCTCGGATTCCAAGAAGCGTCGTCGCGATGTGTGGGGCGCGGGAGGAGCCGGCGGCGGCGCGACGGGCGGTTGCGGTGGCGGTCACAGCGGCTGCGGTGGTGGGCATGGCGGCTGCGGAGGAGGCGGCGGCTGTGGCGGGGGCGGCTGTGGCGGTGGCTGCTGATGGCCATCCTCTGTCGCCGGGGTGTGGACCGGGTCGCTCAGGCGTCCGCCGCAGTCGCCGATCTCGACTTGCCAGAGGCGGTGTTCAAAACCTGCCCATGGCAGCCCCGGACGCTGGTCGATACGGGGTTGAGGCAATGGCTGCGCTGCTGTGCGGCGGCGCTGCGCGACGACCAAGTGATCGGCATGCCGTCGCACGCGGTCGACGAGGCGTGGCACGGGCTGATCCTCTGCACGGCGCGCTACTCGCGGTTCTGCCAGCAGGCGTACGGCACATTCCTGCACCATCACCCCGAGGGCGCGGCACCCGTCGGCTTCCAGGGCCGCACCGATTCGATGGACGAGCAGTTGCGGAGAACAATCGTGGCATGGTCGATCGTCGCGAGACCGGGCGAAGAATGCGTGCTGTGGGATCTCGACAAACGCGTCGGCGTTGACGCCCCCTGGGGCATCGATGGCGCGCTCGTCACCGCGATCACAGACGCCGTCCGATCCACCGCTGGCGGCGAACTGATACCGGCACGGTGAGAACGCGAGTGTGGTCAGCCGGCCTCGCCGACCGCTCGCGCGTCAACGGGGTTGCTGCGGTGAACGATCAGCGGATCCGCCGGCGTGAATGGAAAATTCGGCAGGTCGTCGATGTGGGTGTTGAAGGCGGCGGCCAGCACTTCGCGGGAGTACGCGCTGGCCGACGCGCGGTAGCCGATGTCGGCAGGGAAGGGCTGGTCGAAGAAGATCAGGAAGTGCCACTCGTCGGTGCCGATGTTCTCGATGTGGTGTGGGTAGGCGCGCGGGATGAAGTACATGTCGCCGGTGGTCATCCTCCAGGTATCAAGCGTGCCATCGGGATTCATGACCGTCATCCGAGCCTCGCCGTGTTGCACGTAACCCATCTCGGCGGTGACGGGATGCCAGTGCGGTTCGCGCATGCCGTCTTCGGCGATGCGCAGTGAGTACATCGAGATGTCCTTGAGCGCCGGCCAGAACTGGTCACGGGCGAAGCGTGCGTTGCCGTAGGCGTAGTTGAGCCCGGCGGGCAGGCTCTCGATGTCGAACTTGTGCGGATCGTCGAAGTGTGCGGCCGCGGGGATGTCGGGATCGCCGACCCGGGCGGCCAGCCGGTGATCGGTCGTGGTGCGGCGGATCTTGGCGAAGTCCGAGGCAGGCAGGTCGTAGGTGTTGCCAAGCACCGCATCGGTGAACGCACCGAAGGTGGCGCCGAGACCGAAATCTTCGGGCCGCTCGCTGCGGAAGGCGATGATGAACTCGGCGACATCCTCGCCGATGTTCTCGATGTGGTGCAGCGAACCGGAGTCGGCGTGGAACATCTGGCCGGCCGTCACGATGAAGGTGGAGAACTTGCTGCCGTTGTCGAGAATCGAGACCAGCCCGGTGCCCGACACGCAATAGGTGAGCTCGTTGGCGTTGGCGTGCCAGTGCGGCGTGCGCATCGTGCCGGGATTGAGCAGCACGCGTTTGATCGACAACCCCTTCAGGATCGGCAGGTTGTCGGCGGTCACTCTTCTCATCGACCCCAGCTCGTTCTCCTCAACGATCTCGCCTGCCCGCAGAGATGTCGCATGAATGCCGGGTTTACTTGCGGTGATGGTCATGGCAGGAGCCTAGAACGGGAAGCAGCGGCCCGACATGGATAAGAAGAGACCGCCTAGGGACCGGGAAAGAGCTCGTGCTCGTGAACGTAGAACATCGACGAATTCGGCAAGTCGATGAACCTGCGCTCGTCCTCGAGCAATGCCCGGCCCGCGGCCCTGCCCTCTGGTGTGCTCCCGGCTTCGACGAGCTCTTCCACACTGTCCCAACTGACTTCGGCGACACCGTCGTACGCGCGTGCCTCGCAACCTCGTGCCTCGACCGTGGGTGCGGTCCGCGGGTCGGTGAAGGTGTGTCCCTGCGTATAGCGGCGGATATGCAACGTTTGTGCATGCGAACGCACAAGTGGCCCATGGTTTTCCAGCCAATACCGGTAGAACTCGTCCGCCGACAGACTCGGCAGTCGCCTCAGGCAGAAAACAATCTTGATCACGCGCTCTACTGTAGGACGACATGAACACAGGACGCCTGGCCGGAAACGTGGCGATCGTGACCGGGGGAGCGCTGGGCATCGGCGGAGGGATCAGCCGGCGCCTGGCCGCCGCAGGCGCGCACGTCGTCGTCGCCGACATCGATGCCGAGGCCGCCGAAGAAACGCGACGTGACATCTCGTCAGCAGGCGGGCAGTGCACCGTCGTTGTCGGCGACATTCGCGATCCCGGGGTGGTGTCACGCGTCGCGCAAAGCGCTCCGGACGGCCCCGTCGACGTCCTGGTCAACAATGTCGGCGACTTCCGGCCTGCTGCAAGGACTTTCCTGCACAGCACCGAAGCACAATGGCAGGACCTCTATGAACTCAACCTGCTGCACGTCTTCCGCATGTGCCATGCCGTCCTGCCGGCAATGGTCGAGCGCGGCCGCGGAGCAATCGTCAACAACGCCACGGTAGAGGCGTTCCGCGGCATCCCGTACGCAGCCGTATATGCCGCATTCAACGCGGGCGTCGTCGCTTTCACCCGAAGCCTGGCCGTTGACGTCGCGCACCACGGCATCCGCGTCAACGCGATCGCGCCCGACCTGGCCGACACCCCGCAGACGCCGGCTGAGCTGATGCTGCGGGGCCGCGACCCCGACCTGATCAGAACCTGGATACCGGTCGGGCGGTTTGGCCGGCCCGACGACTATGCCGCCGTGGTCGAGTTTCTCGCCTCCGACGACGCCCGCTTCGTCACCGGGCAGACGATTCCGGTCGACGGCGGCACGCTCGCCGCGTCGGGCTGGTACGCGCGCGCCGACGGCAAGGGGTGGACGAATATGCCGAACGAGGCCTGACGGGGCCTACGCCGCTGAACGCTCCAGGATGTGGACGCCGCACGCCGAGCCGAGCCCGATGACGTGGGCCAGACCCACCTTCGCGTTCTCGATCTGCCGGTCGCCGGCCTCCCCGCGCAGGTGATGGCAGATCTCCCAGACGTTGGCGATGCCCGTCGCCGCGATCGGGTGACCCTTGGACTGCAGCCCGCCCGACACGTTCACCGGCGTCGAGCCGTCGCGCCACGTCGCACCCGAGTTGAAAAACTCTGCGGCGCCGCCCTCTTCGCACAGCCTCAGGTTGTCGTAGTGCACCAGCTCGGCGGTGGCGAAGCAGTCGTGAAGCTCGACGAGATCGAGATCGCCGGGGCCGACGCCAGCCTTTTCGTAGGCCGTTGTGGCGGCATTGCGGGTGAGGTGGTTGACGTTCGGCAGCACCTGGCAGCCCTCGTCGTACGGGTCGGTGGTCAGCACCGAGGCCGCGACCTTGACCGCCCGCCGTTGTTGTTCGAGCGACAGCGACTTGAGCGTCTCGCCGTTGCACACGATCGCGGCCGCGGCGCCGTCACAGTTGGCCGAACACATCGGCCGGGTGTTCGGGTAGGCGATCATCACGTCGTTCATGATCTGCTCCAGCGTGAACCGCTTCTGGTATGCCGCAAGCGGATTCAGCGTCGAATGGGCATGGTTCTTCTCGCTGATCTTCGCGAAGAGTTCGAAGCTGGCTCCGCCGTACTTGTGGTCGTATTCCATGCCGATTTGCGCGAACACACCCGGCATGGTCTCGGTGCCGATCCGCCCGTCGATCGCCGCCACTGCCCCGTAGCGGCCCGACGGCGTCCACGTCGGCGAATCGGCCTTCCTCGACCCACCCGCGAGAAGGCCTGCGCCCGCGAGCTTTTCGACCCCGACGGCCATGCCGTAGTCCACTTCGCCGGCCTTGACGGCCATAATCGCCGTGCGCAACGCGGTCGCCCCGGTGGCACACGCGTTGGCGACGTTGTACACCGGAATGCCTGTCTGGCCGATCTGCTTCTGCAGCTGCTGCCCGATGCTGGCGTTGGCGTTCATCAAGTTGCCGGCAGCGATCACGCCAATGTCGGACATCGTCACGCCGGCGTCGTCGAGCGCTGCCAGCGCCGCCTCGGCGGCCAAGTCGATGGTGTCGAGATCGAGGTGCTTGCCGAACTTCGTCATTTTGATCCCGAGGATCCAGACCTCGTCGCTGGCGCTCATGATGCGATCTCCTTTTCTGCGGGCTCGAACGCGAACCCGACCGCCGTCGTGCCCGCTGAGTCTTCTCCGAGGGGATACGTCGTGAGCCGCACCTTCATGCCGGTGCGCACGTGCTCGGCGTCCGGCTCGACGTTCGTCAGGTTGGCACGGACCTGGGTTCCGTCGCAGTCGACCACTGACGCCACGAACGGCACGGGAATGCCCGGCGCGGCGAACGTGACGATGGTGAACGCCCGTACCGTGCCCTCCGCCGCGATGTTGACCGAGCTGAACTCGGTGGCGAAGCACTTGGCGCAGGCGTTGCGCCGGTCGAAGAACCGTGCGCCGCAGCGGGTGCACTCGTGCGCGACGAGGTGTGGCTCGCCGTCGTCGAGGACAAGGTAATCGACCATCGGTATCTGCCCAGCCATGGCTCCTACTCTGCCCTACGCCCCAGGTTCGGCCTCGGGGTGTGCGCCAAATCCTGGGCGGCCCCTGTCAGAAATTCGGAGAAAATGGGTACGTTCTGAGAATGTTCTGCACGTATTGCGGGACGCATGCAGGGGGAGCCACGGTCTGCGCCGTGTGTGGTGCCCAGCGCCACGGGTCGACCTGGTACCACGGGGGCGTCGCAGCGACCATGGCTGCGCAGACTGTGCCGTATCCGTATTCCGGGCCCTTCGCGGCCGCCGGCCAGTCGAGCTCGGGGCGGACGTGGATGGTCGCGGGCCTTGTCGCGGTGGCCGCAGTTGTCGTCGGCGGCGCGGTCACCATCGCCGTCCTCCTGATGCGCGATCAGCCCGCCAATCCCGACGTCACGTACCTCGACAAGCTCAACGCGAAAGGTCTTTCGAGCCAGTTCGCCTCCGACGCCAATGCCATCGCCTCCGCGAAGAAGACGTGTCGAACCCTCGAAGACGGCGGACCGGCCCAGGGGATGCCTGCCGAGAAGATCGCTGTCGACGTGTACTGCCCCAAGTTTTCCAATGGCTTCCATGTACTCGAAACAGCAACGGTGAGAGGTACTTTCACTCTCGTCGACAGTACGCCAAGCACCTATTATCCGGCGATCACGACCAGCGGTTCGAGCTGTTGGGGCTCAGGTGGGTATTCGGATATCGGTCCCGGCACAGAGGTCACCGTCAAGAACGGCAAGGGCGAGGTGGTCACGTCCTCAGCTCTCGGATCCGGCAGCGGTACTCGCAGCCGGTGCGCGTTCAACTTCTCGTTCGAGCTCACCGAAGGCCAGGACCGCTACCTGATCACGGTGAGTCACCGCGGCGAACTCACATACTCGTTCGACCAACTGAAGAACAACGACGTCGCGCTCACCCTCGGCAACTGACGTTCAGCGGCGCACTCGGCTACTGGACTTCGCGCAAGCGGCTCATCCTGCTATCGGTCTTCGCGCAAGCGGCTCATCCACCGCGGCCCCGAATAACCCTCCCACGGGTTGTAATCGGCGAGCAGTTCCTCCTGCGCAGGGCGTTGCTCCTCTGGCACGTGCTGCAGGTTGATTCGGATCCGGTACCAGATCGAGCTCGGGCCGCGCATTCCGTCGACGAGCACGTCGGCGGGCTCGAGCTTCTCCGCTGCCTCAGGGTGGCGGGCACGCCAGGTGTCCAGCGCCGCCATCGCCTCGTCTTTCGTCTTCGTCCGCGCGACCTCGATCAGCGGCATCGTCGACTCGCGGCGGCCCGTCCCCTTCCTGGCGCCCTTGGGAGCCTTTTCGGCCGGCCCCAACCGTTCGGCGAGTTCGAGCAGCGCGTCCAGCGAGCCTGCCGCGTCGTCCATCCCCTCCCACGGATCGCCGATCGCGCTGAACCGCTCCGGGACCGTGTCCACGGTGAACGCCTCAGGGCGGCAGCCCGCGACTTCGTCCCAGAGCAGCGGTGTCGACACCCGCGCATCGGGGCGCGCGCGAACCGAATACGCCGACGCCGTCGTGCGGTCCTTCGCGTTCTGGTTGAAGTCGACGAACACGCCCTCCCGTTCCTCTTTCCACCACCGGCTGGTGGCCAGGTCCGGTGCTCGTCGTTCGACTTCACGTGCGACGGTCTCGCCTGCGAGCCGCACCTGGCGATACGGCCACTGCGCGGAGATGCGGGCGTAGATGTGGAACCCCCGCGAGCCCGAGGTCTTCGGCCAGCCGATCAGCCCGTGGTCGGCCAGCACCTCGCGGACCACCAGCGCGACGTCGACGATCTGTTCCCACACCACGCCTGGCACCGGGTCGAGATCGATCCGCAACTCGTCGGGGTGGTCGAGGTCGCCGGCGCGCACCGGATGAGGGTTCAAGTCGACGCACCCGAGGTTGACTGCCCACGCGAGGCCTGCGGCTTCGTGAATGACGGCTTCCTTGGCCGATGTTCCCGAGGCGTACTTCAACTCCGCGACGTCGATCCAGTCCGGGCGCTTCTCGGGCGCGCGTTTCTGGAAGATCGCCTCTTCGTGCAGGCCCTTGACGAACCGCTTCAGGATCATCGGGCGGTCGGCCACGCCGCGCAGCGCACCGTCGGCCACTGCGAGGTAGTACTGGATCAGGTCGAGCTTTGTCCGCGCGGGATGGCCGTCCTGGGCCGGGAAGACCACCTTGTCGGGATGGGTCACCGCAAGCTCGTGACCGGAGATGTCCAACTTCAGCGGGCCGGCCATACCGTCATCGTAAGTTCGATCTCGCAGTGAGACGCCCGTCACATAGGCTAGGTCCATGCCTACGCTGAACCCTTTTGAGCTGGTAACAGAGGCCGCTGCGAAGGCCCGGCTCTATGCCGAGCGCGGCGCTGCCGAGGTGCATTACGTCCGGAAAATGTTCGAGGCCGGTGCGTTGAAGTTGGAGTCGCCGCAGGCCATCGCGGCGATGGCCGGCGACATCGCGCGCTGGGGCGAGATGGGCATGATCTCGTCGGTCAATGCCCGCCGCACGCCCCACCGCACGGCCGTCGTCGACGACGAGGGCTCGATCTCCTTCGGTGAAATGGACGCCGCCGTGAACGCGGTCGCCAACGAGTTGGTGTCGATGGGCATCAAAGGTGGCAACGGTGTGGCGATCCTTGCCCGCAATCACCGGTGGTTTTTGATCGCGAACTTCGCCTGCGGCAAGGTGGGCGCCCGCACGATCCTGCTGAACACCGAGTTCTCGGGCCCGCAGATCGCCGATGTCGCCGATCGCGAGGGAGCGCGGGTACTCATTTACGACGAGGAGTACACCGACGCGGTGTCGAGGGCGAACTTCGAGCTGGGCAAGTTGCGGGCATTCGCGGAGACGCCCGACGGCGACGAGACGCTGGCTTCGGTAATTGCGCGCGGTAGCACGGAGCCTCCGCCGAAGCCGTCGAAGCACGCGTCCCTGATCATCCTCACCAGCGGGACTACCGGAACACCGAAGGGCGCCAATCGAAGTGCGCCGCCGACGCTGGCGCCGATTGGGGGAATGCTGTCGCACGTCCCGTTCAAGGCGGGCGAGGTGACAGCGCTGCCCGCGCCGATGTTCCACGCGTTGGGCTACCTGCACGCCACGATAGCGATGGTGCTGGGCTCGACCCTCGTGCTGCGCCGGAAGTTCCGGCCGCTCACCGTTGCTGAGGACATCGAAAAGAACCGCGCGACAGCACTTGTCGTGGTGCCGGTGATGTTGTCACGCTTGCTCGACGCACTCGAGAGCGCCGATCGCAGCTACGACCTGTCCTCGTTGAAGATCGTGTTCGTGTCCGGCTCGCAGCTGGGCGCGGAACTGGCCACGCGGGCCACCAAGCGGCTCGGTCCGGTGATCTACAACCTGTACGGCTCCACGGAGATCGCGTTCGCGACGATCGCGCGGCCGAAGGATCTGGAGATCAATCCGGCGACCGTGGGTCCAATTGTCAAGGGCGCCAAAGTCAAGATCTTCGACGAGCACGGCAAAGAGCTGCCGCAGGGTGAAGTCGGCAGGATCTTCGTCGGCAACTTCTTCCCGTTCCAGGGCTACACCGGCGGAGGCGGCAAGCAGATCATCGACGGGCTGCTCTCGTCGGGGGACATGGGCTATTTCGACGACAACGACCTGCTCTACGTCACCGGCCGCGACGACGAGATGATCGTGTCGGGCGGTGAGAACGTGTTCCCGGCGGAGGTGGAAGACCTGCTCTCCGGGCATCCGGAGGTCGTCGAGGCGACAGCGCTCGGTGTCGACGACGATCAGATGGGCCAGCGGTTGCGGGCTTTCGTTGTGCGACAAGAGGGTTCAGACGTCGACGAAGATGCCATCAAGGTGTACGTCAAGGAGCATCTCGCGCGGTACAAGGTGCCGCGAGAGGTGATCTTCCTCGACGAGCTGCCGCGCAACCCAACGGGCAAGATCCTCAAGCGCGAGCTGCGCGACATCGAGGTCGACTAGCGCCGTTGGCGCGCCTCGTCACTCCCGTCACGTCATGCAGTGCGCACCGAAATCTGCATATGGGTTGTGGTTTTTCACATTCAACAGCCCAGGTGCAGAAATCGACGTGAGGCCACGGGCGAAACCAGCTCTCGCACTGCGATTGTCGCTAAGATACGGGCAAATCGACTTGCTCTCCGGCCAGTGATCAAAGTGGCCGGTGTGAACATCGAGGCGACAGCGAAGGCCTACGGATCGCGGGGCAGACCCAGCAGCCGCTCGGCGATGATGTTCAGCTGCACCTCCGACGTGCCGCCATAGATCGTCGTCGCTCTGCTGGCCAGCAGCTGCTGCGCCCACTTGCCCTGCTCGCTGTCGGGATCGCCGATGGCACCGTCGACACCGAATGAGCCGACTCCAAATTCGGCGTAGCCCTGGCTCGTTCGCATCGACAGCAGCTTCGACACCGCAGCCGCGGGCATCGCATCGTGTCCGCCGATCGTCAGCAGCGTGGATCGCAGGTTGAGCACCTTCGCGGCATGCCCCTCCGCGATCAGCTTGCCCGCGCGATTCTGTGCGATCGCGTCGGAGTGTCCGTCGCGCATGAAATCGACGAGACCGTTCAGGTTGGCCAGGAAGGGCGCTTCACTGCTGCCGATCGACACCCGCTCGGCCGTCAGTGTGGTGCGGCTGACCTCCCAGCCGCGGTCGACCTCGCCGAGCACCAGATCGTCGGGCACAAACACGTCGTCGATGAACACGGTATTGAACATCGCGTTGCCGGTGAGCTCGCGCAGAGGCCGTACTTCGACACCCTCGCTGTGCATGTCGAGCAGGAAGTAGGTGATGCCGTTGTGCTTTGGCGCCGACGGGTCCGTGCGCGCGAGCAGCATGCCCCAATCGGAGAACTGGGCGCCCGTCGTCCAGATCTTTTGTCCGGTGATGCGCCACCCGCCGTCGACCTTCGTCGCCTTCGTCGACAGGCCTGCCAAGTCGGAACCCGCGCCCGGCTCGGAAAACAGCTGGCACCAGATTATTTCGCCGCGGAACGTCGGCGGCAAGAACCGCTGCTTCTGTTCCTCGGTGCCGAACGCGACGATCGACGGGACCAGCCAGGCGGCGATGCCCAGGGTCGGGCGTTTGACCTGACCCGTGAGGAACTCCTGCTGGATGATGATCTGTTCGATCGGGCTTGCCGCGCGACCCCACGGCCTCGGCAGGTGCGGCGACACCCAGCCGCCCTCCGCGATTGCGGTGACGCGCTCATCGCGCGGAATCGCTTTGAGGGCAGCCACTTCGGCGCGGATCTCCTCGCGGAGCTTCTCGGTGTCCGGGTCAAGGTCGATGTCGACCTTGCGCATTCCCGTCGTCGTCGCCGTGTCGACGACCACCTGCGGGTAGTCGGCGGCGCGCCCGAACGCCGCGACGATCCCGAGCGCGCGACGGTAGTAGACGTTGGTGTCGTGCTCCCACGTGAACCCGATCCCGCCGTGCACCTGGATGCAGTCCTGGGTACAGCGCTGTGCAGCACTAGGAGCAAGCGTCGCTGCTACCGCGGCCGCGAATTCCGCTGCCGCTTCGGGATTTTCGAGGCCCTCGTCGATCGCTCGCGCAGCGTCCCACACCGCGGCGACGGCACGCTCGGTATCGGCGGCCATCTCGGCGCACTTGTGCTTGATCGCCTGGAACTGGCCGATGGGCCTGCCGAACTGCTCGCGAATCTTGGCGTAGGCCGCGGCGGTGTCGGTGGCCCAGCGGGCTACGCCGACGGCCTCGGCCGACAGCAAAGTGGTGACAAGTGCGCGGACCGGTGCGGCATTCAGGTTGCCCAGCACACTGTCTGTACTGACCTCAACGGCGTTCGCGCGGACGTGGGCGACCGGACGCAGCGGATCCACGCTGTCGACGGGTTCGATCTCGAGCGCGTCCGCATCGATCACCACCCACTCCGTCCCGCTGGTCTCGGGGTCGAGGCCGGCGACCGGGAGGACGAGCAGCGACGCCTGCGCGGCCGACGGCACCGAACGCGCCTCGCCGCGCACCACCAACACGTCGCCCTGCCGGGTTGCGGTAAGGGACGACTCCAGCGCGTACGCGGCGATCGTCGTTCCCGATGCGAGGTCGCCGAGCACCTTGGCCTCTGGGTCGTTCGCGGAGATGAGTGCGCTTGCGATCGCCGACGGCACGAACGGCCCGGGAACCGCCCCCCGGCCGAATTCCGCGATCACCACTGCGAGCTCGAGGATGCCAAAGCCTTGTCCGCCAACACCTTCCGCGAGATGCACGCCGTGCAAGCCCTGCTCGGCAGCTGCCTTCCAGTACGGCGGCGGATTCGAGATCGGTGTCTCCAACGCTTCGTGAAGCACCTCGGCCGGCGCGACCCGCTCGACCAGGGCGCGCACCGAGTCCGCGAGATCCTTGTGCTCGGATGTGATTGCGATGGGCATGGACGCGAGCCTTTCTAGGCAGGCTTTCCCTCAAATAACCGGTCGGTTGGGAACGAGGTTACCTGGGCGGGAAGAGGCGCTACGCGAAGGGCGTCAATCGCTCCAGCTACTTGAGTAGTCAACTACGCAATTCGGCGCGCTCAGAACCGGTAATGATGACCTGGAAGGACGTTCAGACGGGACCGGGGCGGGAAAGGAGTGGTCATGCAGACAATCGGGTCAGTCCACGAGCCAGGCTCGGAGTGCGCCTCGCCGTCGCCGGTCCCCGGGTACCGTGACTCGGCGATGTGCAAATGGCAGATTCCGAGCGATAAGTCGCTCACGATCGGTCGCGAAGGCGGTCCGGCCGAGATCGGGCTGAGCGGACTGGACCTCGCGCAGCGGCATGCGACCGTGGCGTGGACGGGAAACGCGGTTGAGATCAGATCGCTGAGGGCCCAAGCCCGCCCGTTCGTCAATGGGCGTCCCGTGGTCCGCGCGAGCGTGGCCGTCGGTGGGCAGTTCATGGTCGGCAACCACACGTTGGTGGTGTCCGCGCCTGCCGAGCTGACCTTGGTGCCGATGAAGGCGGACGTGGAGGGCCCTCTCCTGCGCTTCACCGACGTCAGTCTGCGCTACAAGCACCGCAGCGAGGCGACGCTGAAAAACATGTCCTTCGAACTGTCCCGCGGCGAGGTGCTGGCTGTCATTGGTCCGTCTGGCGCGGGCAAGTCGACGCTGTGCGCCGGCCTGCTCGGCGAGGTCGAGGTCGAATCGGGATCGATGGTGCTTGGCGAGGCGAACCTCGGGAAGGCGCGCATGCAGGCCAGCCATCTCGTGTCGTTCGTGCCTCAACAACCTGCGATGTTCGGGAACCTCAGCGTCGAGCAATCGCTGACCTGGGTGGCCAAACTACGGATGGCCTCCGACCTCGATTCGAAGGCGCGCGCCGCGCGGGTCGAAAAGGTCATGGACACCATGGAATTGACCAATGACCGGACAAAGCGGATCGATGAGTTGTCGGGCGGACAACGAAAGCGCGTCTCGACCGCGATGGAGCTGCTGAGCGAACCGCTTCTGCTCGTGCTCGACGAGCCCACCTCCGGCCTGGACGAGGGGCTCGACCGGAAGATGATGGATTCACTTCGGTCGGCGGCCCGCGACGAGGACCGCGCTGTCATCGTCGTCACCCACACGATGATCAACATCGACCGCGCAGATGAAGTGCTGGCGATCACCCGGCATGGCCGCCTCGCGTACTTCGGGCCACCGGAAGGCTTGCTGGAGGCCTTCGGTACGCAGAACTACGCCGAGGTCATGGACCTGTTGCGCGAGGACCACGTGACGGCCATCCGCCCGGACGTGACCGAAGCGCCGCTGTCCAGCGCGGACGTGAAGGCATCACCGCGCAGCAAGCGCTCGGTCAGACGCCACCTGCCGAATCTCATCGGCCGTGAGTTCGCCCGCCAGCGCAACAGCATTCGCACGATACTTGTCGGTCTCGTCGTCGGCGTCCTACTGACAGCGCTGCTCAGTGCCGCGGCGTCGCCGGACGGGCTGGCGGCCAATGCGGGCAAGATCGCCATGGTGATGGTCGCCTACATCGTCTGTCTCACGTTTTTCTCTATGGCGCAGTCGTTTTCGGCTGTCGTGGACGATCGCGCGGTCATTGAACGTGAGGCGCGATGGTCGATCTCGGCGACGTCGACTGTGCTTGCCCGCGCGATTACCTGCGCCCCGTTCGCCGTGATACTCGGGGTGCTGTCGACGCTGCTCTACCTCCAGCTCAAACCGAAGGCTCCCGCCTACGCGGTGGTGCCCTACCCGTTCGGATTGTTCCTGTTCGGCGTGCTCTTGCCGCTGGCCGCAATGGCGGTCGGGCTGTTGATCTCGACGATCGCCAAGTCCCTGAGGCAAGCGGTCTTCGTGCTGATGGGCGTTCTTGCCCTGCAGGTCGTGATGACAGGGGTGGCACCGCAATTCGACGGCCGGGCCGGCGGGGTGATGAGAGTGGTTGCGCTGTTCACACCGTCGCGTTGGTCGTCAGCCGGGTTTGGCGCGGATCGCGGTCTCCTCGAGAAGATCGACATGGGTCCCGTCACGGTCAGGCAAATGGCGGGCGGTTTGCCGCTGGACCAGTACCTGACACCCGAACAGCAAGCCGCGCTCGACGCACAACTGAAGGCACAACCCCACATCCAAGCAAGCCCGTTCAAGGACCAGATCTGGCAGCACGACGCCCTGCACGTCTACGGGGCCGCCGCAGCATTGGTGGTCATCTTCGTCGTCGCCCTGTGCCTGACCATCTTCCTGCTGCGTCGGCAGTTGACGGCGACCCGCTAGGGACCACCGTCTTCGACGTCGTTGACGACGTTGGCCAGAGCCCGGCCGTCGCGCAACCGGGCGCAGTTGTCGACGGCCATCGTGAGATAGCGCTGCATCGTGTCGGCGGTGTACCAGGTGACGTGCGGGGTAACCACGACGTTGTCCAGCTCGAGCAGCGGATTGCCGGCAGGCACGGGCTCGACGGCGAAGACGTCCAGCCCGGCGGCGGCGAGCGTGCCGCCGGACAGCGCGTCCACCAGCGCCGTTTCGTCGATGATCGCCCCGCGGGAGGTGTTCACCAGCACCGCGTCGTTCTTCATCGTGGCCAGCGCCTCGCGGTGCAGCAGCCCGGTCGTCTGGGCGGTCAGCGGCAGGTGCAGCGACACGATGTCGCTTTCTGCAAGCAGGTGGGGCAGCGAGCGCCAGCAGTCCGTCCCGTCCTCGCGGGTACTGGTGTGCAGGACCGTCGCGCCCATCGCTTTGACGATGCCCTCGACCCGCTTCGCGATGTTGCCGTATCCGACCAACCCGACGGTGCATCCGCCGATGTCGCGGACGGTGTCGCCGAGCGTGGGATCGGTGGGCCAGCCGGCGCCCTCGCGGGTGGCGCGATCGAGAACCGTGAGCCGGCGAAGCGCGGCGAGCATCAACAGCACGGTGCCTTCGGCCACCGACGGGGCGTTGGCGCCGGGCATATTGGCGACAGCGATGCCCAGTGACGTGGCGGTGGCCACGTCGATGGTGTTGACGCCGGCACCGAGCTTGTGCACGAGGCGCAATCGCGAGCCCTTGTGCAGATCCGAACCCGACAGCGGCCGCAGCACGTGCCAGATCACCTCGGCCTCTGGCAACTCGCGGTAGAACGCGTCGTCGTCGTCCTCGGGGCAGAACCGAACATCTAGCCATTCGCTGTGCGGCGCAACGAATTCGAGCACCTTCTCGCCAGGGTCGAAGTGCGCGAGTACCTTTACCGCCACCGCTTGGCGATCCACTTGGCGATGGTATCGGCCTGCTCGCTGCGTGCTCCCGGCGTGGTGAAGTAATGGTCGGTGTCGATCGACGTGAGGGTCTTGTCGTCGGTTGCCAGCCCGTCGAAGATGCGCTGCGCGTCCGACGGGAACACGCCAGTGTCCTGCTCGGCGTTGATCACCAGCGCCGGGCAGTCGATCCGGGCCAGATGCGGCTCGGCGCGGGTCTGGGCATGACGCAGGCTCCACATGCCCAGCCAATTGCGAAGCGTGCACGCGGCCGCGATGCCATGGGCGGAACGATTGGCCTTCGCCGGCACTCCGGCATAACACGCGTTCGCCGGCCGCTTGGTGGGTTCCAGATCGGGGTCGACCATCCGGGGATCGGCCCACGTGCGCATCACGGTGAACGGCCGGTCGGAAAACCCGGCTTTCTCAACACGTTTCATCTCGATCTCGGCCCAGTCGGTGATCGCGTGGTTGCGCGCCAACTGCGCTGCGCGATACCGCTCGACGAACTCCGCCGAGAACGGCGGCCCGTTGCGTTCGCCGAAGATGTCAAGTTCCGCGTTGGTGGCGACCGGGTCGTCCTCGTCGGTGACCGAGCCGTCCATCCACGCGGTGAGGACGTCAGGGCGACCGGGATGCGCGGCACTGGCCACGTACCCGTCGGCTGCGGGCAGTTCACCAAGGCCAACCGCAGGCCTCATGCCGGGAAGCGGTGTCACGTTGGGCTCCCTGGCCTGCGACTGATAGGCAGCCATCAGCGAGCCGCCCCCGGAATTCCCCAGCAGTACCACGGTTTCCACGTTCGCCACGTCACGCAGCCAGCGCACCCCGACGCCAATATCGACGAGCGCATGATCGAGCATGAAGCTGGGCTCGAATCCGCGAAAGCGGGTGTTCCAGCCGAGGAAGCCGATGCCGCGGGTGGCGATGTACTCCGCGAGGTAGTGCTCTGAGAAGTCGATCTGGTAGTGCGTGGCAATCATCGCCACCTTCGGCTTGCGCCCGACGCCCCGGTAGTAGAGGCCTTGGCATGGATGCCCGCCGGCACCCGCGCGCCGGGCGGTTGGCGAAGGCAGGCCGACGAACTCGCGGACCACACCCGGCTGGGACGCCATCGGGTCTCCTTGCATAGATCGCGCCGATGAGCGCTTGCGCGAAGAGCAACAAAGCACTGCCACGAATGATTGTTCATCGGCGCGGGCGCAACCGCTGGCAAATCGCGAGTAGATTCGATGCAGCTGTTGAGAAGGGTCCGGGAGGCACGACGTGATCAAGCCGCAGAACACAAACACCGAATTCGCGCTCAGCGGGATCAACCACATCGCGTTGGTGTGCTCGGACATGGAGCGCACCGTCGACTTCTACAGCAACGTTCTCGGCATGCCACTGATCAAGGCGTTGGACCTGCCGAACAACGCGGGCCAGCATTTCTTCTTCGATGCCGGAAACGGCGATTGCGTGGCCTTCTTCTGGTTCCGCGATGCGCCCGACGGTGTGCCGGGAGTCTCGGCGCCCCGGTATATCCCGGGGATCGGCGACATCGTCAGCGCGGTCAGCTCGATGAATCACCTGGCGTTTCACGTGCCCGCCGAGAAGTTCGACGAGTATCGCCGCAGGCTGAAGGACAAGGGCGTGCGTGTGGGGCCGGTGCTCAACCACGACGACAGCGAGACGCAGATCGCCGCGACGTTGCACCCCGGTGTGTACGTGCGCTCCTTCTACTTCCACGATCCTGACGGCATCACGCTTGAATTCGCTTGCTGGGTCAAAGAATTCAGCGAGGCAGAGCCCCAAGCGACGCCCAAGACCGCCGCCGACCGCGCGCCCAGGGTGGCCGCGGGTCTGTAGGCCTCGGGGTTACGGGCGGTAGAGCGCGGGATCGGCGATCTGGTCCAGCAGCGATGCCAGCTGATCGATCAACTCGTCGGACGTCAGCGCGAGCTTGCCGGCCAGCCAGGCAGTGATGACCTGGCCGACGCCACCGACGGTGAAGTGACAGGTCGCCCTGACCCGGTCGTCTTCGGGCAGTTGCAGAACCCGTCTGACGTGCTGATCCAGCAGCATCGCCAGAAGAGTGGCTGACTCGTCTCGCTTGCGAACGACCACCGGGTCGGCGAGATCGGCGCTGAAGAGCAGTCGAGACCAGCGCGGATCGCCGGCGATGGTCCGCACGATGGTGGTCATGGCGGCGCGCGTCTGTTCGGCGACGGGTACCGCATCGACCGCAGACTGCGTCGTCGTCGCGAGTTCGGCGATGACCCAGTCGTAGACCGCACCGACGAAGTCGTCGCGGTCGGCAAAGCTCTCGTAGAAGTAGCGTGCGGACACACCGGCCGTCGCGCACAGCCCCCGCACTGTCAGCGCATCTGGGCCCGATTCGGTGCCGAGGATGGTCAGGCCGGCATCGAGGAGTCTGGCCCGACGGTCGGCCCGCCGGTCCGCGGCTTGGATGCCGCGGTAGGGACGTGCGCTGACGTTGGCCATGCCGCCAATATTGACACTCTTTGGGCAGCCTGGGATATTAGGAAACGCGTGTTATCACATTGAGCGAAGGGCTGCCCATGACGGTCACCGATCGGCGCGTCGGCAGGCGTCTGTCCAGGCGACGGCGCGGCGCGAAGCCCGATGACGGACTGATGGGCGTCGGCCTGCTCGCGGGTCCGGCAAACGTGATCATGGAACTCGCGCGGCCGGGCGTCGGATACGGCGTGGCAGAGAGCCGCGTCGAAAGCGGCCGAATCGACAAACACCCGATCAAGCGTGCACGCACGACATTCACCTATCTTGCCGTGGCGCTGGAGGGCACCGAAGAACAGAAGGCCGCCTACCGCCGCGCCGTCAACGGGGCCCACGCGCAGGTGTATTCGCTGCCGGACAGTCCGGTCAAGTACAACGCCTTCGATCCCGATCTGCAGTTGTGGGTCGCCGCATGCATTTACAAGGGCGGCGTCGAGGACGTGTTCGGGCTGTTCATCGGCGACATCGACGACGAGACTGCGGATCGGCTTTACCGCGAGAGCATTACCCTGGCCACGACGCTGCAGGTACCGGCGGCGATGTGGCCCAAGGATCGCGCAGCATTCGCGGAGTATTGGGAACGCTCGCTTGATCTCGTGCACATCGACGACACGATCCGTGACTACCTGTATCCGATCGCCGCGAACCGCAGCGCACTCCCGATGCCGAAATTTATCCGTCGGCGGCTGGAATCGTTCTCGTTGCTCATGACGACGGGTTTTCTGCCGCAACGCTTCCGGGACGAAATGCGACTTCCGTGGGATGCTCGCTATCAGCGTCGGTTCGACCGCTGGATCGCGGTGTTCAGGTTCTTCAACGACCTCGCGCCGCGATTCATTCGGCGGTTCCCGTTCAACCTCATGCTGGCCGACCTGAACTGGCGGATGAGGACGGGACGTCCTCTGGTCTAGGCTCGCCGTGCCGGGTCGGACGCCACAGCCGCGGAAGGCCACGACGGGGGAGCATTCGCACATTGTCGGCGGACACGAACTCTTCGATGAGGTCGGCGAGCTCGAGCGGACAGTCGAGCTGGGGATGATGTCCGGCGCCGTCGAGGATTTCGAGGCGGCTCCCGGCGAGCACCTCGTGCGCGGCCTGCGCATGAGCGGGCGGAATCACCCGGTCTTGCGCACCGGCGACAATCAGCGTCGGCAGGTCTCCCACGAGATCAGGCAATCGGTCCAGCGCGCACACCGATTGACCCCGGATGTCCACCACGGAGCGCAGTGTGCGCAGAAATGCATGTCGCACTTGTGGATTCGCGAGGGCCGAATACTTCTCTCGACGCTCCAGCGCTCTCGTCGGCTCCATGCTCCTGGTGCTGATCTTCGGCCACACCGTCCAGCCGAAGTACAACGCCGGCCGTGACGAGATCAGGGCTAGCAACAGCTCGGCGCCTGGTGCGGAGAGCACCCGCAGCGGCAGGCCGACGTCGGACCCGAGTCCGCCACTGTTGACCAGAACGAGGCGACGGCAGTACTCGCGATGCTGGTGGACCAACTGCAACGCGATACCGCCGCCGAGCGAGTGCCCGACGAGCGTGGCCGACGGAATGTCAAGCACGTCAAGGAAGTCCCTCAGCATGACCGCAAAGGCACCGAGCGAGTAGTCGGTGCGCGGCTTGTCGGATTCCCCATGGCCCAACAGATCCGGTGCGATCACGCGGTACTTCTGCGAAAGATGTCCGATCAGCGGATCCCACGCGCCCGAGCAGCCGGCGACGCCGTGAATCAGCAGCAGCGGCTGGGCTACTCGGTCGCCTTCATCGCGGTAGGCGACACGGTAGCCGTTCAGGGTCACGCAGCGCAGGTCAGTCATGGTCCTGCGCCCATGATCCCGTGCGTAGTCGGGCAAACCCGTTTAGACATGGTCAACATTCCTCGGCTACTTCGTTAACGACTGATAACAAAGACATCGTTCAATTCGTCGATGAGCGCTTGCGCGAAGAGCAACAGATGCGATGAGCGCTTGCGCGAAGAGCAACACTGATGCCCATTTGATGGGTGTTATTACCGAGCACGTGGTGAGAGCCTTGTCGCATGAAGATTGGGGTTATCGGGCTCGGGAACATGGGGTCGGGCATCGCCGCGAACCTGCTCAAGGCTGGCAATGAGGTAATTGCCTACAACCGTTCGCAGGACAAGGTTGACCCGCTGGTCGAGCAGGGGGCCAGCCGGGCACGCTCGGTCGCCGATGCCTGTTCGGGCGATGTCGTCGTCTCGATGCTGGCCAACGACGTGGCGGTCGAGGCAGTCACGTTCGGAGACGGCGGGATCCTGGCGCACCTGGCCGACGGGGCCACGCATGTCTCGTCGTCGACTATCAGCGTTGAGCTGGCCGAACGGTTGACGGCGGCGCACGCGGAGGCGGGCCGCGGATTTGTCGCCGCGCCGGTGTTCGGCCGCCCGGAAGCTGCGCAGGCTGGGCAGCTGTTCGTCGTCGCGGCTGGTGACCCCGGGGTGGTCGAGGGGCTGAGTGCCGTGTTCGACGCGATCGGCCAGCGCACGTTCGTCGTCGCAGAGGAGCCGAGCGCGGCCAGCCTGATCAAGCTGAGCGGCAACTTCCTGATCGCCGCCGTGATCGAGTCACTGGGTGAGGCGATGGCCCTGGTGGCGAAGGCCGGCGTCGACAAGAAGCAGTACCTCGACATCCTCACGTCGACGCTGTTTGGCGCCCCTGTGTACAAGACCTACGGCGGCCTGATCGCCGGGGAGCAATTCGTGCCGCCGGGGTTCGCGGCCACTCTGGGAGCCAAGGACGTTCGCCTTGTGCTGGCCGCGGCAGAAGAGCTCGGTGTGCCGCTGCCCATCGCCAGCCTGTTGAGGGACCGTTTCATCGCCTTGGCGGCAAACGGTGGTGGGGACCTCGACTGGTCGGCGGTCGGTGCGCTGCCCGCGTGGGAGGCGGGTGCGCCGTTCCCGTCGGGTCGCTAGCCTGCCTGCACTGATTCGTCGAACATGAAGTCGCGCATGAAGCGCGTCATGCGGCGCAGGTACTCCGGCTGGCTGACGTGCAGGATGTGGTTGCCGGGAAACCAGTGCAGCGCGCAGTGATCCCAGTGGTGCCAGAGCATTTCCGCTTGCTCCGGTGGGGCGAGCCGGTCTCCGAGACCGGTGATGATGAGCCGACGGTCGCGGGGCACCAACGGCGGATAGTTCAGCGGCGACGTGTATGCCAGCCCGGCGAGTAATTCGTCGCGACTCAAACCGCCGATCCTGCGGCCAAGCGAGAACAGCTTGTTCGCCGGGAACCACTCGTCGAGCTCCGCCTCGATCGACACCACCGGAACATTGGGAATGACCGCGTCAATCCGGTCCTCGACCGCCGCGATCAAAGCCGAGGTGTAGCCGCCAAGCGAAATGCCGGTTAGCGCAATCTTGCCCACGCCGGTCACCTTGAGATAATCGACGATCGACCGGAAGTCGTACACGGCCTGCGCCATCGCCTCGGCGAAGCCCGTCAGCCCGTTCGAGAAGTAGCCGTATCCGCTGAACAGCGAATACCTTTCGGCACGCCGGCCGTGAAAAGGCAACGTGTACAAAAGAACGTCGTATCCGGACCGGTAGAACCACGGCAGCGACATCCACAGCCCGTTGAGCAGGTACGGCGAGCCCATGAAGCCGTGGATCAGGCACAGCGTGGGATGCGGCCCGTCGTCGTGCTGCCAATGCTGGGCGCGCACCACGTTGTTGTTCTGCAGCCGGCCCCAGCGGCTCCGCATGACGGGGTTGACGGGCTCGAAGCTGCTGTCGAAATGGATGTTGCTCACCCTGCCGTGTGCGATCCATTCGGCGATCGGGTTGGCCGGGCGCGAGGAGATCCGCGGCGGCTGCTGCGGTGCGGGAAAGGACTTGACCGGATCGTGCTCGGCGGCCAGGTCGGCGTAGAAGCGCATCTTGTCGCGTTCGCCTTTGGTATCGGAGCCGCGGATCAGCTCGGCCGCGATCGGCGGCAGCATCGCCGCACCGACCAGCGAGGCGACAAACGTTCGCAGACCGATGTCCGCCGCGGCCGAGGCATCGACGATCAGGCGCTGACCGAGAGAAAGGTCGGAACGGTCGGGGAGCCCGCGGGCGTCGGCGTCGGCGCCCGGAACATTCGGCACCGGAACGGGGGGATCGATGGGGTCAGCGCTTGACGTCATTGCCAGCTGGCCTTTCTGGTCGTCGGGCCCCTCGGGATGCTAGCTCACGGATTGCCGGCCGGCGGGCGCGGCTGCAACGACGCACAGGCCTGTGTGGCTTTGGCCCACGTGGTTTCGTCCACGCCCGGTGGCGGCGGCGGCACCGCGCCCGGCGTGCCCTCAGGCGCCGGGCCGGGCGGCGGGCCCTGTGGGACCGGCTCGGGCCCCGGCGCTGGGCCTGCCGGGGGCGCCGGAACGCCGTGTTCGGTCAGGCACTGCTCGTACACACCGTGAGACTGCGGTGGCGCGGACGTGGTGGTCGGGGTGACCGAGCTGATCGTCGACGGTTGCGTAGGTTTGGGCGTCGAGCAGCCTGCGACGACAACGAGCCCGACCAGGGACGCAAGTACCGTCGGCCATAGGCCCCGCTGGGTCATCATATCGTCGACTCCTGAAAGTGGTTGCGGCGAGCGCAGAGACGGGAAAGCCTACGAGCATTCCGACACTAGCGAACCGGCGATAACAACACAGCCCCGACCCGCTGAGCTGTTCGAAAATGGCCGAAAAGCCGTGCGGCTAGGCTCCCGTTATGCGATGGGATCCCGCCCAGTACAGTCGCTTCGCTGCCGAACGGGATCGCCCGTTCTTCGACCTGACCTCGCGCATCGAGGCCAGCCCGCACCATGTCGTGGACCTCGGGTGTGGCCAGGGGCATCAGACCGCCACTTTGGCGGCTCGCTGGCCCGACGCGATCATTCAGGGCATCGACTCGTCGCAGGAGATGATCTCCGACGCCCTTCAGATGGTGGAAAGCGGTGTGGCGCCGGGTGTGAGCTTCTCGGTCGGGGACATCGCTGCGTGGCAGCCGGCAAGCGATGTCGACGTCATCGTCAGCAATGCTGCGCTGCACTGGCTTCCGGACCATCAAGACCTGATGGCCGAATGGGCGTCGGCGCTGCCGACCGGTGGGTGGCTTGCGGTGCAGGTGCCGGGAAGCTTCACCTCGCCATCGCACGTGCTGATGCGAGAACTGGCAGCGCAGCCACCGTGGGGGAGCAAGCTGGAGGCCGTTGTGCACCAGAAGCTGGCGATAGGCACACCCGAGTCCTACGCCGAGTTGCTTCTGGGCGCCGGGATGACGGCCGACGTATGGGAGACCACCTATGTGCACGTCCTTCAGGGGGAGGACGCCGTGCTGGAGTGGATGAAAGGCACGGGCCTGCGCCCGATTTTGGCTGCCCTCTCGCCCGACGAGGCGGGTGAATACGCCGCGAAGCTGGCCGCTGGGCTGCGTAAGGCGTATCCGCAAGGGCCCTACGGAACGCTCTACCCCTTCCGCCGGGTGTTCGCCGTCGGGCGCAAGGGCTAGGGCGGAATTACGGCTTTACCGAAAAGAGCTCGGCGCCGTTGTGATAGAGCACGCGACGTAACCAGTCGTCGTCGACGCCGGACAGCTCGGTGAGCGCGAGAAGCGCTTCGGCGTAGGCGTACGGGATGTTCGGGAAGTCGCTGCCGAACAGGATGCGATCACCGAGATCGCGCAGCCGGGAGAATTGGTCCCGCGGAAACGGCATCATCTCCTCGGTGAACTGGGTGAACACGATCGTCGTGTCCAGCCGGACCCGCTCGAAGCGGTCGGCGATGTCGAGGAACTCGCGGTACTCGGGCATTCCCATGTGCGCGATCATCAGCGGCAGGCGTGGATAGCGTTGCAGCAGAGCGGTGATCGGCTGCGGTCCGGTGAACCGACCGGGTTGCGGCCCGGAGCCGCAGTGGATCACGACGGGCAGATTGGCGTCCTCGATCATCGCCCACACGTCGTCGAGTGCGGCGTCGTTGGGGTCGTAGTCACCGACTTGGATGTGTGCCTTGAACATTCGCGCTCCGCGACGGATCGCATTCGACACGTAGGCGGCAGCGCTCGGCTCGGGATAGAACGTGGCCGTCGACAGGCAGTCCGGCGTCGCTTCCGCGAACTCGGCGGCCCATTCGTTCAACCACTCCGCCATGCCCGGCTTGTGCGGATACACCAGCGACGTGAACCGGCGCACGCCGAAGTCGCGCAGCATCGCTACCCGCTCGTTCTCCGCGGCGCGATATTCGATGTGCCACGTCCGGCCTACCATCGGCCCGGCACTGTCGAAATACGCCCAGACCTTGTCGAGCACGCGCTTGGGCATGAAATGCGTGTGGACGTCCACGATTCCGGGAAGTCCCAGCGACGTCCAGATCTCCCGGACGTCTTCAGCTTCGGTCGTCATCGCCGAAACTGTATTCCACACGGCTATGAGCTCGCGGTCACCCGCGGGGGCTACGGTCGTCCAGCAGCGCGATGACTCGAGCCGCGAGTTCGTCGATGTCCGCACCGGTGGTGTCGACAACCAGGTCAGCGTCCTCGGGTGGCTCGTACGGCGCGTCGATGCCTGTCAGGCCCTTGAGCTCGCCTTTGCGTGCCCGCGCGTACAACTTCTTCGGGTCGCGCTTCTCGCATTCTTCGAGCGAGGTCGCGACGTATACCTCGATGAACGCCAGCTTGGCCGCCTCGTTGAGCGCGCGGGCGATCTCCCGGTCAGACTTCAGCGGCGACACCAGGGACGCGAGTGCCACCACACCGGCATCGGCCAGCAGCCGCGTCAAATGTCCCACCCGACGGATGTTCTCGGCCCGGTCTCCCGGCGAGAAGCCCAAATCGTCGGATAGTCCGTGGCGGAGGTTGTCGCCATCCAGCAGGTAGGCAACACGGCCCGATTCCACCAGGGCGCGCTCAACAGCAACCGCGATGGTCGACTTGCCGGAAGCAGGCAGTCCGGTGAACCAGATCGTTGCGCCGGGCTGCCCGGTCTTTTGCCAACGGTAATTGCGGTCGAGCGAGGATGGATGCCACCGGATGTCGGTACGCTCATGTGTGCCCGGCTGCACTTCGCGGGGTTCGAGGATGATGCCCGCGCCGACGGTGTCGTTGGATGTCTCGTCGATGAGGATGAACGCGCCACTGTCGCGGTTTTCTTCGTACGGATCGGCCACCAAGACCGAGCTGGCTCTCAGCGTCACCGTTCCAATGTCGTTGAGCCCCAACTCAACCGGCTGGTCTAGCTCGCCGAGGGTCTCGGGATCCAGCCTTGTCTGGAGTTCCTGCACTGTGGCCCGTACCGTCGACGTGGCCTGCTTGAGCGCCACGCGATCGCCGGCTCGCAGAGGCGTGTCCACGAACCAGCAGACGGTCGCGTCGAGTTCCCGTGCGAGGACCGGAAGCGCCGCGTCGTCGTCGGCGCTGACGAACACATCACCACGCCCGACGTCGATGTCGTCGGCCAGCTCGATTGAAACCGACAGCGGCGCAACGGCTGTCGTCCGGTCGTCGTCGAGGGCGTCCAGGGCAGTGACCGTCGACCGAGTACCCGCGGGCAGCGACACCACCGGATCCCCGACAGACAGCGTGCCACCTGACAGCCGACCCGTGTACCGGCGCCGTTGCTCGGACGTCGGCCGCGACACCCACTGTACGGGCAACCGCAGCCGCTGCGGCTCCGCGTTGGGAGCGGCGAGTTCCACGTTCTCCAAGTAATCGAGCAGCGTCGGACCGGAGTACCACGGCGTCCGGTCCGAACGGTGAACCACGTTGTCGCCGTGCTTCGCAGCGATCGGGATCACCGTGATATCTGCGGCGCCGAGCCGAGCGGTCATCTGCTGCAGTTCGTCTTCGACTTCCGCGAACCGCTGCTGGTCGAAGTCCACAAGGTCGATCTTGTTGACTGTGGCCACGAAGTGGGTGATTCCGACCAGCTTGGCGATCCGCGCGTGGCGGCGGGTCTGGCGCAGCACGCCCGCGCGTGCGTCCACAAGAAGGATCGCTACGTGGGCGTTCGACGCGCCGGTGAACATGTTGCGGGTGTAGCGCTCGTGACCGGGGGTGTCGGCGAGGATGTAGCTGCGGGTTTCGGTCGAGAAGAACCGGTACGCGACGTCGATCGTGATGCCCTGCTCACGCTCGGCGCGAAGCCCGTCCGATAACGCGGCGAGGTCGGCGACCCCCTCCTCGTCGGTTACCGCCTCGAGGTGATCCAGTGGCAGGCTGTCGGTGTCGTGGAGCAGCCGCCCGATCAGCGTGCTCTTGCCGTCGTCCACCGAACCGGCCGTCGTGATCCGCAGCAGCTGCCGCGTGGCTCCGTTTTTTCCCGTCGCTTCGCTCGCCCCGGCCATCAGAAATACCCTTCGCGTTTGCGGTCTTCCATTGCAGCCGCCGATGTCCGGTCGTCGGCCCGGGTCTCGCCGCGCTCGGAGACCGTCGCGGCCGAGATCTCGGCGATGACGCGCTCGATGTCGGTGGCCTCCGAGCGCACGGCGCCGGTGATCGTCAAGTCGCCGACGGTGCGATACCGAACCCACTGCACGGACGACGACTCGTCGTCGCCCGGCGATGCGTATTCGGACACAGCGAGCAGAATTCCGTCGCGCTCAAAGACCTCTCGCTCGTGCGCGAAGTAAATCGACGGCAGCTCAAGGCCTTCCAGCTCGATGTACCGCCAGACATCCAGCTCGGTCCAGTTCGACAGCGGAAACACCCGCACCTGTTCGCCTCTGCGGATACGCCCGTTGTATAGCGACCACGGCTCGGGCCGCTGAGCACGCGGATCCCATTGCCCGAACTCGTCACGGAAGCTCAAGATGCGTTCCTTGGCACGGGCGCGCTCCTCGTCGCGGCGCGCGCCACCGAACGCGGCGTCGAACCCGCCGGCTTCCAGCGCGTCGAGCAGTGTCCGGGTCTGCTGGCGGTTGCGCGACGCGCCCGGGCCCGGGTCGGCTACTCGCCCGGTGTCGATCGATTCCTGCACCGACGCGACGATCAGCTCGTGGCCCTGCCCTGTGACCCTGCGGTCCCGGAACTCGATGACCTCGTCGAAGTTGTGGCCAGTGTCGACGTGCATGACCGGGAACGGCAGCGCGGCGGGGCGAAAAGCCTTCTCCGCCAACCGCAACAACACGATCGAGTCCTTGCCCGCCGAGAACAGCAGTACCGGCCGCTCGAGCTCGGCGACGACCTCGCGGATGATGTGCACGGACTCGGCCTCGAGCAGCCGGAGCTCGTCAACCCGTCTCTCCTCGCGTGCCTCGGTCGCCGTCATGTCGGTAGTCCTTCTCGCTCTGCTTCCGCCCGATAGCGATCCACCCACTCATCAGAGCGCTGATCCGCTTGGCGCTCCAATACCGGCTTGGGCGCGAGAGCCGGATCGAGGCCAAGCTGCTCGAGGATCGTCGCGACGATCTGCGTGAGATTGCGCCACAGCACCGGATACGGGACGTCGATCGGCTCGACACCTTCCTCGTCGAACCATGTGCGCCAACCCTTTTCCTGTTCACGCAGCATCGTGACGACGTGTGCGATCGCGTCGGCATGGTATTCGGCGCGCGAGTCACGCATGGGGTCCGGCCGCCCGCGCCACACGCGGGTTTGAACGGCACGCCAAAACGACACCGCCTGCGACACCACATCCGGGCGATAGACGTGCACCAGCACGGGCTCCTCGCCGATCACATCGCGGATCGCGGCGAGCAGACCGTCGCCCGAACGGTCAGGCAGATCTTTTGCGCGAGCCATCAGCAGCGGCGTCTGGTTCCACATCAGCTTGCCGCCCCACACGCCGTTCGGCGTCCGGCCAACGGTCCGGATGTAGTCGCGCCAGATTTCGGCAGGTGCGAGGTCCGGCTTGCCTTCGTCGTATGGATCGAGCAGTCGCAGGATCGATTCGTCCGTCACACCCGCGAACCACTGGCGCGGTTGCGGCGCCTGGCTGGTCGACGGCAGGTACTGAAAGAACTCCTGTGGTTCGCCCGCCACGCCCGTCGCGCGCAACGACTCGACAAGCAGCGTGCTGCCGCTGCGCTGCGACGCCAAGACGACGTACGACTTGCGACCCGGCATCTCTGCAGCGTAGCCGTGCTGGAAAGGCTATGTGTGCCTGGGATTTCGACTCACGCTGAGGATAACTATTGCGGCGTCTGGACGTTCTCGTCGATCCCGCGCCCTGCGGCGATCGCCGACCGCGACGCGAGCCTGGGCCCGTGGATCGCGATGTACGTCTCGGTGTAGCGCTCCGAGATTCGCGTCCCGACGAACTCCGACGGGATGACGTCGTTGGTCTTGAGCCGCCAGTCGTGCAGCGTCAGTGCGAGCTCCTTGGCGATCTTCTCTGCATTGCCGTCCGCGTCGTCGGCGAGCAGGTTGTGAGCCTCGCCCGGATCGTTCACAAGGTCGTACAGCTCGCGGTCGGGCCGCTGGCCGTGGACGCTCTCGGCGACCACCTCACCCGACGGGCTCTCTGCGATGTCCAGCGGCAGATCGAGAAGTGGCCGCTGAGCGTAGTTTTCGATGTAGCTGTATTCCTTGGTACGGATGGCACGAATCGGATCGAACGAATCGTGGTAGTTCTTCTCCGTGTAGACGTGCTCGCGGACCGGCGCCTCGTCAGCCGCAGCGCCGCGCAGGACGTCGGCGTGCGACATCCCCTCGACATCCGCGGGCACGTCGATCCCGAGAAGGTCCAGCAGCGTCGGCACCAGGTCGACGCCGCTGAATAATTCGTCGTATGCCCGCGGCGCGATGTGCCGGCCCGCGGGCGGTCGGACGATCAGCGCGATCCCCGTGCCCGCGTCGTAGAGGGTCGACTTCGCGCGGGGGAATGCGGGCCCGTGATCGGTGAAGAACACCACCCAGGTGGTGGCGTCCAGGCCGGTCTCACTGAGGGTGTCAAGGAGGTCGCCTACCGCGGCGTCGGCGACCGTGATCGATCCGTGGAATGCGGCCAGGTCATCGCGTACTGGCGCGGCGTCCGGCAGGTAGCCGGGCACCTCGACGGAGTCGGGATCCTCGGGCGGATATCGCTCGGGCGGGTAGGGCCGGTGTGTCTCGAAGAACCCGGCTGTCAGCAGGAACGGCTTGTCGAAGTCGCGATGCGTCCGCAGCCACTGCTGGGATTCGGTGACGACATGCGAACAGTAGGAGTTGGACACGTCGAATTCGTCGAAGCCCAGCCGCGGTGGATGCGACGTCTCGTGTTGCATTCCGAAAAGTGCTGTATACCAGCCGTTCTCAGATAACATCTGGGGCAGTGTCCGTACGTCTGAGTAGTACTCCCAGCCGTGGTGGGCCAGACCCACCAGCCCGTTGCTGTGCGGGTAGCGGCCGCTGAACAGAGACCCGCGCGATGGCGAGCACAGCGGAGCCGTGGCGTGTGCACGGGTGAACAGAATGCCTTGCTCAGCGAGCTCGTCGAGCCGTGGACTCGATATGTCGGCGTGGCCGTAAGCGCCCAGGCAGCGCCCGAGGTCGTGCCAGTGCACCAGGAGCACGTTGTCATGGCGCGTCACGTTTCCCACCTTGCATCCTTTGCCAGGCCCAGACCAATTCTTTCGATCCCTGGGATCGGTCGAGGCTCCGCTATCAGACTGACATGGTGGCAGAGACCGGAATCGTCGACGCGCATATCCATCAGTGGGATCCGTTCACGACGCCGCGGGTCGTTTCCGGGCCCGCGAAGCTGATAAAGCGCGTGCCGGTCACGCGTCCACTCCTGATGAGGCTTTTCCCACGCGCCGCGAGGGACTTCGCTGGTGATCCGCGATACCTGCTCAACAGGTACCTACCCCCCGACTATGCCGCTGACAGTGCCTCTGCGCAGGTCGACACCATCGTGCACATCGAGGCCGGATGGCAGACGAAGCAACCCAGCGGCAGCGTGGCCGAAACCCGGTGGGTAAGCGCGTTGCCGTTCGGCCAGGACGGTGCCCCGAGGCTCGGTGCGATCATCGCGCATGCCGATCCGTCCGAACCAGACGTGGCCGCTGTCTTGGACGCGCACCTGGCCGCGAGCCCGCTCGTTACGGGAGTGCGGTGCGTGGCCGCCAACAGCCCCGATCCGAAAGTCATGGATTTCGACAAGCGGCCCAGCTTGCTGGCCGAGCCGGCGTTCCTGCGCGGATTCGAGGCCGTAGCGACGCGCGGACTGAGCTTTGAGATGTGGTGCTACGGCCACGATCTTGCGAGTGCGGTCACGCTGGCACGCGAATACCCTGACACCGCTTTGGTTCTCGACCACTACGCGACGCCGGTCGGTGCGCTCGCTCCGGTCGGCAGGCACACGGGCGCCACGGCCGCCGAGCGCAAGGACATCCTTGATCGCTGGCGTGACGACATCTCCGAGCTGGCCGAGTTGCCCAACGTCGTCGCCAAACACAGCGGGCTGGGTATGCCTGTGCTGGGCCTCGGACCGTTACCGCGCGAACAATTTCGCGATGCGATTTCGCCGCTTGTCACGCACCTGGATCGTGCGTTCGGGCCGGACCGCACGTTCTGGTCCTCGAACTTTCCGATGGACAAGCCCAATGTCTCTATATCGGACACCATTTGGGCGTTGCGGGATATCCTCGGCGACCGCTTCGACGAGGACCGGATGCTGAGGGACAACGCGCGGCGGGTCTATCGCTTCTAGCTCGGCCGCGGCGCGGGAACACCCGCCGCGCGCAGCACGTATTCGGGCGGTACCGCGAACGCGAGCGACCGCGTCGGCAGCATGGAGAGCGCGTCGTCTGGAATCGTCGTCTTGTAGTTCAGCCCCACCGTCGGCGTTTGCCCGCGAAATGGAATTCCACGTCGTGATTTCGCCGGATCTACAGCACTGGCTTCCGTTTGGGCGCAACCTGAAGCGCCGCATCGCGGGTGGCACGGTCGGGGAGGTCGGCGCCGGGACGCGCAACCGTGAGCGCCGACGAGAGCGCCGCCAGGCCCAGGACGTCGCCCAGCGTGTCGTAGCTGATCCCGTAGAGGTCGTCGCGCCGGTTCCCGCCGAGCAGGTCTCCGTCCCAGAGCGCGTCGATCAGACCGGCCATGAATGCGTCGCCCGCCCCAACCGTGTCGACCACCTCCACACGACGGGCGGGGATGCGCTGCTCGCCCGCCGCGCACACGGCGAACGCTCCGTCGGCGCCGCGCGTGACCGCGACGATAGCGGGACCCATGGCCAGCCACTGCTCGGCGATCTGCTCTGGGGGCGTCCCGGGTTCGAGCCACCGTAGGTCTTCGTCGCTGGCCTTCACGACGTCGGCCCGCGCGACCATCGCCTCGACCCGGGCGCGGGCCGCGTTGGGATCGTCGATCAGCGGTGGCCGGATGTTCGGGTCGTAAGTGATGGTCGAGATCGGCGAATACGCGTCGACGATTGCGGCGACGGTCGCGCATCCGGGCTCCAGCACTGATGCGATTGAACCGGTGTGGACGACGCAGGGCTCGCGCGTGACCGCGAAGGCGCGTTCCGAGAGTCGCCACTCGATATCGAACATGTATGTGGCTGAGCCGGATTCATCGAGAGTCGCGAGCGCTGTCGCGGTTCGGGCCGCCTCGACGCTGCCGTCTGCGAGCCGCGCCCCTGATGCGCGCAGGTGCTCAGAGATCCGCCGGCCGCGCTCGTCATCGCCGATCCATGTCAGGAAGTCCACGGACCGGTCCAGCCGGGCGAGCCCGACGGCGACGTTGAGCGGGCTGCCGCCGACGTGCTCGCCCAGTGTGCGACCGTCGCGCATCACGACGTCGATCAGCGCTTCCCCGACCACTAATGCGTTGTCGCTCATCGGTTTCCCTCCGTCAGGTCACGCACCGCCGCGTAATGTTCGCGCACCTCCGGCGTGGCGTCGGCGGTGAACTGCTCGGTCGGAGGCGGCTTCCAGTGTGGTGGGTGTGGCGATCCGCTCGACGCCCACGCCGCCTGCCGCGCGGCGCCGACGGCGACGTACTCGGCGGGGCTCGGCACCAGCACGGGAACGCCGAACACCGCGGGCGCGATCTCACGCACGGCGCGCGAGCGGGCACCCCCTCCGATCATCAGCACGCGGCGCATCGCGATGCCGTGCGACGTCAAGTGCGAGATGCCGTCGGCGAGAGCGCACAACATCCCTTCAACTGCCGCCCGCGCGAGGTTGGCGGGCGTTGCGTTGGGTACCCTCAGCCCGTGCAATGCGCCAGTTGCATTGGGCCGGTTCGGGGTTCGCTCACCTTCCAGGTAGGGCACCAGCACCAGCCCCTCGCTGCCCGGTGGTGCGGACAGCGCGAGGCGGCTCAGGTCGTCGTGGTCGACGCCGAGCATGGTCGCGGCGGCGTCGAGCACCCGCGCGGCGTTCAGCGTGCACACCAGTGGGAGGTATCGCCCGGTTCCGTCGGCGAACCCGGCGACGAAGCCGGTGTCGTCGCGCACGGGTCGCGGCGAGACCGCTGACACCACTCCCGACGTGCCGATCGATACGACGATGTCACCTTCATCGGCCGCCAAACCCAGTGCGGCAGCGGCATTGTCGCCTAATCCGGCGCCAAGCGTCCGGCCGTCGGCTGACATCGTCGCCGCGCCTGCGGCGAGCACGTTGGGGAGGGCGGGCCGTCGGCCGTGCATCGCGAGCTCGACCAAGTCGGTGCGGTAGTCACCTGTCGCGGCGTCGTAGTAGCCGGTGCCGCTCGCGTCGCTGCGGTCGGTGGTGAGCGTGCTGATGTCGGAGCCGCCACCGAGCTGCCAGGTGAGCCAGTCGTGCGGCAGGCACACCGCGGCCGTGCGGTCGGCATTGCCGGGTTCGTGGTCGGCGAGCCAGCGGAGTTTGGCCACGGTGATCGCCGCCAGCGGGACGACCCCGACGGCCTCGGCCCACGCCCCCGGGCCACCGAGTTCGTCTATCAGCTCCACCGCGGCCTCGGCCGACCTCACGTCGTTCCACAACAGCGCGGGCCGCACGGAGCGGCCCTCGGCGTCCAGGCACACCATCCCGTGCTGCTGGCCGCCGACCGACACCGCGACGACGTCGTCGAGCCCGCCGGCCGCCCCAATTGCCTTCTGCAACGCGGATTCCCACGCCGCAGGGTCGACCTCGGTGCCGTCAGGATGAGCGCAACGACCTTCTCTGATCACCTCGCCGGTGTCTGCGTCGCAGATCAGCACCTTGCACGACTGCGTCGACGAGTCGACGCCGGCGACGAGGTCCTGTCCTGCTCCTCGCGTCCGCACGTCCTGTCCTGCTCCTAGCGTCCGCGCGTTCATTCCGACTCCTTCAGCAAGGCCTCCAGCGTTGCCCGAGAACCGTTGCGGTGCAGAGAATCGAGTGCCCACAGGTATGGTTCGACGAAGCGCGGCTCGTCGACGAGATCGCCGAACACCGCGCGGTTGGCGATGAACGCCTCCGGGTCGTCGCGCTGCGAGCGGGCCAGCGGTACCAGTGACTCGGCGAGCCGGTCGACCACCTCGATCGGCTCGCCGTCCTCGTCGACGCCCTCGGCGTAGCGCGCCCAGCTCGCGACGGTCGCCGCGGCCAGCCGCACCGAGCGCCCGGAGCTGAGGTTGTCACGCACCACCGGCAAGAGCCACTTCGGGATCCGGTCGGACGACTCGGCGCACAGCCGGGCGACGGTGTCACGGACGTAGGCGTTGGCGAACCGCTCCAGCAGTGTGTGCTTGTATTCGACGAGGTCGATGCCTGGCACGGGCTCAAGCGTCGGCGTCGCCTCGGAATTCATATAGCGGCGCAGGAATTCGGCGATCACGGGGTCTTGAGCAGCATCGTGCACGAGGCGGTACCCGGCAAGGTAGGCGAAATAGCAGAGGCTCTGATGGCTCGCGTTGAGCAGACGCAGCTTCATCATCTCGTAGGGCGCGACATCGTCGACCAGCTGCACCCCGGCCTTCTCGAAAGGTGGCCGGGCATCGGCGAAGTCGTCTTCGAGGACCCACGATGTGAACGGCTCGGTGGCCACCGGCCATGCGTCGGTGACGCCGAAGTCCTTTTCCAGCTGCTCCGGGATGTCGGGTGTGGTGACCGGGGTGATCCGGTCAACCATGGAGTTCGGAAAGCGAATGTGGTCGCGCATCCATTGCGCCAGTAGGGGATCGGACAACTCGGCGTAGGAGATGAAGGCGCGGCGCGCGACGTTACCGTTCTCCACGATGTTGTCGCACGACACGATCGTCGGGGCCGGCACGTCGCGGTCTCGGCGACGGGCCATCGCGGCGGTGACGAGCCCGAAGACGGTCACCGGCGCCTCGCGGGCCTCGAGATCGTGCCGTACACCGGGGTTTTCGGTATCGAATTCGCCATCGTCGTCGCGAATGTTGTACCCGCCTTCAGTGACGGTGAGGGAGATGATCCGGATGCTGGGATCCGCGAGTAGCTTGATGACGGCTTCGGGATCGTCGGGCGCATAACGGAAGTCGACGATCGAGCCGATCACGTGCGGCTCTCGGGTGCCGTCCGGGTGCTCGATGATCAACGTGTACAGCCCGTCCTGGCCCATAAGCGCGTCCCGCATCCGCTTGTCGCCGGGCAGCACCCCGACGCCGCAGATTCCCCAGTCGTTGGCGAGTCCCTCGTTCAGCAGCCGATCGACATACATGGCTTGATGGGCGCGGTGGAAGCCGCCGACGCCGAAATGCGCAATGCCGACATTGACTTGGCTGCGGTCGTACTGCGGCACTGAGATCTTCAGTTCGGGCAGTGCCTTCTCGTTCAGCTTCACTGCTGCACCTCGACTATCGACTTGATGCTCCCGGGGACTCTGTCGGACTCGAGCGCCTCGGCGGTCTTCTCCAACGGATACCGTGCCGTGACCATCGCGTCGAGGTCTACCCGTCCGGAGCGCACCAGTTCGATCGCGGTCGGCCAGGTGTTGGCATACCGGAACACGCCCGTGAGGACCAGCTCACGGTTCTGGATGAGTTGCACCGGTAGCTCCATCGTCGCGGCGCCCATCCCGACCAACACGATCCTGCCCGCGGGCCGGACGGCGGAGATGCCGGTGCGCACGGCAGCGGCGGCGCCCGACGCGTCGACGAACGCATCCACACCGAGACCGGACACGTCGTCGACACGCGGATCCAACGTGGCTGTGGCGCCGAACCGCGCTGCGAGCTCGCGACGGCTCGGGTCGAGATCGGTGACGACGACGTCGGTCGCGCCGAACGCCCGTGCGACCTGCGCCGCCATGATCCCGATCGGTCCTGCACCTGCAATCAGCACACGCGAACCGCCGGACACTCCCGCCTTGGTGAGCGCGGCGATGCCCACCGACAGCGGCTCGCACATCGCGGCGGCGGCATCCGACATCGAGTCAGGGATGGGATGCGCAAACGCAGCGCCGATGGTCACGTATTCACACAGGGCGCCGTCGATCGGCGGCGTCCCGTAGAACTCCATCTGCGGACACAGGTTGTAGTGCCCGCGCCGGGTTTCGTCGCTGTCGGGGTCCGGACGTTGCGGCTCGATCGACACTCGCTGCCCGACCAGGTCGTCGCGCACGCCCGTCCCTACGGCTACGACCGTGCCCGCCGCCTCATGACCCAGAATGAGCGGCGATTCGACGACGAACTCGCCGATCCGGCCTTCGCGGTAGTAGTGAGTGTCGGAGCCGCAGACGCCGACAGCGCTGACCTTGACCAGAACGTCGCCCGGAGCGGGAGCCGGGACCGGGCGCTTTTCGAGCTCGACTCGTCCCGGTTCGATCAGCACCGCCGTTCTCATTTCCGCGGGTTTACCAGCGTCCTTCAAGGGCAATGTTGTCTGCGTCACAGTTGCATGTTAGCGTGATGAGCATCTCATCGCACCCATGAGCATTTGCTCACGGGGCGAAAGACGGGAGGCGACGTGGCCGGCACAGCGGTGGACGAGGACGCGATGCCTCCCACTGGAGCTGTGGAGCCGGTCCCGTCATCGGCGCCGCCTGTCGCGAATCCACCGGAAGATCTGCGCCTGGCCCTGCGCGCGGCCACGTTGTACTACCTGGACGGACTGACGCAGGCGGAGGTCGCGGAGCGCCTGGGCGTGTCGCGCCCGACGGCGGGTCGCCTGGTGGCGCGGGCGAAGGCCAACGGTCTCGTCCGCATCGAGGTCGTGGTGCCGCCCGACCAGCAAGACGACCTGCACGCCGATGAGGAGCAAGAGCTTGAGCACATCTTCGGCCTCACCGAGGCCGTCGTAGTCGGCGGGAGCATCGATAGCAAAGGCGCTCTTGACAATTCAGCTAGCTGGGCGCCGATAGGGCGAGCCGCCGCCCGGCTAGTGGTGCGGCGCCTCGGGGCGAAGGAGACGCTGGGCTTTACGTGGGGCCCCGAGGTCGTAGCGGTTGCTGCAGCGTTGCCCCCCGGGGTGACAACCTGCCAGGCGATCGTCCAACTGGACGGCGCGATGAGCACGGTCAGCTACCAGACGGGTGCCGAGTATGTCCTCGGGCGATGCGCTGAACAGTTGCAGGCCAAGATGATTCGTCTGCCGGCCCCGCTGTATGCGGACATCGAGACGGTGGCTTCCCTGAAGAGAGACTCGTTCATCTCCCGTGCGCTCGAAGCGGGCCGGACCGCCGACATGATGATGTTCGGGGTCGGTGCGGTAACCACGTCCACGACGCTGTTCGAGGGCAGTTTCCTCGATACCGACGTGCTGAAGGCCGTCACGGCTCATGGAGCGGTCGGCGAGATCGGCGGACGGTTCTTCACCGAGAACGGCGAGATCGTGGAGACCGAGTTACCCCATCGCACAGTGTCGGTGCCCCTCGAAGACGTCCGGCGTTGCGCGTCGACCGTGCTCATCACCGGGGGCGCGGCGAAGTACCAGGCCGCGCTCGGCGCGCTGCGAGGTGGCTTCGCGCGATTTCTCGTATGCGATGTCGCCTGTGCGCGTTGGCTTTTAGCTGAACAAATTGGGAAATGAGGATGGCATGATACGGAAAATCCGTGCTGCGATCGCCTTGCTGGCAGTCGCTTGCCTGACGCTGACGGGGTGCGCCGGCGCTGGGTCGTTCGGCTCCTCGGGGAACACGGTGACCATCGCGATGGTGTCCAACTCGCAGATGAAGGATGCGATCAAGCTCTCCGGCGAGTTCGAGAAGCAGAACCCCGGCGTGAAGCTGCGCTTCATCTCGCTGTCGGAGAACCAGGCCCGCGCGAAGATCACGATGTCGACGGCGATGGGCGGCAGTGAGTTCGACGTGGTGATGATCAGTAATTTCGAAACGCCGGAGTGGGCCAAAAATGGCTGGTTACTGAATCTTTCGGAGTATATGAACGCACCGGGCTATGACGCGGAGGACTTCATTCCGTCGCTGCGGGAGTCGCTGTCGTATGAGGGCAATATGTACTCGGTTCCGTTCTATGGCGAGTCGTCGTTCTTGATGTATCGCAAGGATCTCTTCGAAGAGGCCGGTATCAAGGTCAACCCGGACCCGGCCTATCAGCCGACCTGGCAGGAGGTCGCGCAGTGGGCGGACAAGCTCAAGACTGAGGACAGGGCCGGCATCTGCCTGCGCGGCAAGCCGGGCTGGGGCGAAGTCTTGGCCCCGCTGGACACCGTCATCAACACCTTCGGCGGGCGCTGGTTCGACGAGAGCTGGAACGCCCAACTCAACAGTCCTGAGGTGAAGAAGGCCGTCAACTTCTACGTCGATCTGATCAAGCGTTCCGGTGAGTTAGGCGCATCCTCGGCGGGATTCCAGGAGTGCGTGAACCTATTCGGTCAGGGGCAGACCGCGATGTGGTATGACGCGACGTCGGCGGTTTCGGTGCTGGAGGATCCCAAGACGCACCCGGAACTGGTCGGCAAGATCGGTTATCTGCCCGCTCCCATCGTCGAGAAGCGCGACGTGGGTTGGCTCTACACCTGGTCGCTGGGAATTCCCAAGGGCGCCAAGAATCCTGACGGCGCCTGGAAGTTCATCGAGTGGATGACCAACAGGGACTATATGAAGCTGGTCGGAAACAAGCTCGGCTGGGCCCGGGTGCCACCTGGCAGCCGGACGTCGACCTACACCCAACTGCCGGATTACCAGGCGATCTCGAAGTCCTACGGTCCGCTGACTCTGCAATCGATCAACAATGCGACCCCGAACAAGCCTACGGTGCAACCGGTTCCGTACACCGGCGTGCAGTTTGTCGGGATCCCGGAATTCCAGGATCTCGGGACGCGGGTGAGTCAGCAGATCAGCGCGGCGATCGCCGGACAGAAGTCCGTGGACGACGCGCTTGCCCAAGCACAGGAGTACGCCCAGGTCGTCGGCCGAACCTATCAGGAGAAGTGATGACAGTTACCGTGGAAACCGAGGCTGACGCCAGCCAAAGTGCTGTCGCCGAACGGGTTCGCAAGATCCGCGCGGCCCAGGGCGCCGGAGTGAGTCGAGCCGAGGGGTGGCGCAGGCGTGGTCCGCTGTTGCCTGCGTTGATCTTCATGATCGTGGTCACCCAGATCCCGTTCCTATTCACGCTGTACTACTCGACGTTGTCGTGGAACCTGGTGCGGCCGGGCTCGCGGCATTTCGTGGGGCTGAACAACTACATCGCGGTGGCCAAGGACAGTCAGTTCTGGTCAGTGGGGCTGAACACCGTCATCCTGATCGTCGGGGTGGTGTTGATCTCGGCGTTCCTCGGGTTGCTGCTCGCGCTGCTACTTGATCGCGCCTTCGTGGGCCGGGGCGTGGTGCGCACGCTGCTGATCACCCCGTTCCTGGTGACACCCGTTGCGGCGGCATTGATCTGGAAGACGACGATCCTCGATGCCACCAACGGCATTCTCAACTGGGCGCTGTCGCTGGTCGGTATCGGCAAGGTGGACTGGATCGGCCAGTTCCCGCTGCCGATGGTGATGGTCGAATTGATCTGGCAGTGGACCCCGTTCATGATGCTGCTGATCCTCGCTGGCCTACAGTCGATGCCCCGAGATCAGTTGGAGGCCGGCCGCGTTGACGGTGCGGGCTCGTTCCAGCTGTTCCGCGAGTTGACGCTGCCGCACCTTCGGCGGTTCATCGAACTGGGCGTCGTGCTCGGCGCCATCTATCTGGTCAACACGTTCGACGCGATCTTCATGATGACGCAGGGCGGGCCCGGGATTGCCAGCTCGAATCTGCCGTTCTACATCTACCAGCGTGCGTTCCTGGGGTTCGACATGGGACAGGCGGCGGCGATGGGTGTCGTGGTGGTTATCTTCACGATGGTCATCGCCAGCTTCGCGCTTCGGTTGATCTTCAAATCATTCTCCGGCAAGGAAGAGGCGGCTTAACGATGAGCGCTCGCGCGAAGAGCAACGATATGACTACGACCGTGGAAAGTGCTTCGGCCACAACTGTTCCGGCCGCGGCAAGGAAGAAGAAGTCTCGCAAGTTCGACGCATGGGGTGCAGTGGCCTGGATCGTCGGGCTCGGGTTCTTCTTTCCAGTGTTCTGGATGGTGCTGACAGCCTTCAAGCAGGAGAATGACGCTGCGACAAGCCCGCCGAAGCTAATCTTCACCCCGACCCTGGATCAGTTCAAAGCGGTGTTCGAACAGGGCATCGGCCCGGCGATGCTGAACTCCATCTTCGCCACCGCCATCTCGACCATCCTGGTGCTGCTGCTCGGCGTGCCCGCTGCGTTCGCGTTGTCGTTGCGGCCCGTCCGCAAGACATCTGACGCGCTGTTCTTCTTCATGAGCACCAAGATGCTGCCCATCGTCGCGGCGATCCTGCCGCTGTACGTGATCGTGTCCAACATCGGCCTGCTGGACAACATCTGGGCGCTGATCATCCTCTACACCTCGATGAACCTGCCGATCGCGGTGTGGATGATGCGGTCGTTCTTCCTGGAGGTGCCCGGGGAACT
>NZ_JAVHWM010000152.1:0-86000 GCF_032159765.1 Mycobacterium sp.
CTGATCCAGACGCTCGGCGACAGCAACACGGTCGCCTCACGTGTCCACGACGACTGGATCGACGCGATCGCCGGGCAGGCCGAACTGGCGAGTTGCGAGGGCGATCTTCGCAGGGACATCGAACCAAACATCGTCGCCGAGTTGATCTTCTGCACGATGCTGGGCTCGCTGACGTGGACCGCGTCCGCACACGGCGACGAGAGGCAGCGGCTGAGCCAGACGTGCGAGATCCTCTTGTCGGCTGTGACGAGCGAAGAGTCGCTGCCCTACTACCAGGATTTTCTCGCCAGCAGGTCACTGCTCCCGCAGCGCTCGTCGGTGCGACCCGATCGATCACTTCACCTGGTCAAGGTGCTTCGGACAATAGGCGCCAATGCTGGCCCCGACGAAGAAGCCTGACTTATCAAGCGGGATACCGCTGTTCTTGCTGATCTCCGTGGCGACATCCTCAGGCTTTTGCCCTTCGTCGAGCAGTTGGCACACCTGCTTTGCCGTCTGGATCGCGTACTCGTCGGAAGGGAAGGTCATCCCTCCTTTGCCCTTGATCGCGCTGAGGAATGCGCTGTCGGCAGTGCTCGAGGAGCTTGACGTGGTGGATTTGTTCGCCGAGTCGCTATCCGACTTCGGCCAGGCCACAATCGCGATGACCACCACGACCGCGACGAGCACGGCAGCGGCGATGCCGGCGAAGATGAGCTTCGAATTGCCCGACGACCGGCCGGGTCCGGGCGGCAGCGGTCCAGGTGGCGGGGGTGACCAGTTCGTCGGGCCGGTGAGCGGAGCGATGTTGCTGGGCCCGCCGAGCGGGGCAGTCGGTTGCGGCTGCACGTAAGCGGGCGGCGGCAACGGCGGCGGCTGCATCTGAGGAGGCGGCCGCGTATAAGCGGGTGGCGGCGGGGCAGTGGGGATGGGGCCAGAGGCACCGGTGCTGAGGGCATGCTTGCGGATGAGCTCGTCGATCCTGCTGGCCGTCGTATAGGTGACGTCGCTTCGGGCCCTCAACGCCTGCAGCAGTTTGCGGACATCGGCGCGCACGGTTTCGTCTTCGTCATCGGCGAGGCCGCCTTCCAGATCGAGCAGCAAATCTCGCTGCTCGTCGTGGGAGATCTCGTTGGAGCTGCGGACGATTCCGCCGATCCGCAGCAGGAACTCGTACGGAATCGGGGGAGGCTCGGGCAACGGATCGGGAAGAGGGCCGCGTTCGGCCGCGAGCTTGTGCAAGGCCGACATCAGCGCGAGCGCGGCGCCCCTCGAGGAATCCCGGTAATCGATGGCATCCGCGGAGAACACCGGAAGGACGCTGGACTCGGTTTCGCCGATGATCAAGAACAGCACCGGGATTCTGAGGTCCTGGGCGTACCGCAACTCGGCCTGGCACGGTTTGGACGCCATTGACTTGTCCGAGACCGCGAAGACGAACACCGTGCACAAGCGGATCTGGTCGAGAACGGTCTGCCACCACGTCGTGCCGCCGCGCAAATCGATGTCGTACCAGACTTCCTGCGCAGCACTTTTGAGTTCATTCGCCAACGAGTTGACGGCGGTGCTGTCGTGCCGCGAATAGCAAACGAACACTTTCATCGTGTCGATCTCCTCATCGCCGGGCACCCGTTAGGACGAGCTTAACCGTCGCGGTTGGGCGTAGTCTCGAGGTGGCTGTCATGGATCTCGGCGGCTGACGGGTGTAAACGGTGACTTCTGCAACTGAATGCAACGCGCGCTCTGGGGTGTCGGCGGTGTTCGTCCGCGCACTTCTTTCGGTGGGGTGTGGCGCTGCCGCACTGATCGCTCCGGCATCCGCGTTCGCGTCGCCTGCCGAGGATCAGGCTTTCCTCGCTGCCCTGGATCGGCAAGGAATCACGTATCCGTCACCGCAATCCGCGATCCGCATCGCCAGTGAGGTGTGCACCCTTCTCGACGACGGGGCCACCGGCGTGGACGTTGCCCGAGAGATCACCACCACCAGCGGGATCCCGGTGAAAAACTCGGGCTACTTCGTTGGCGCGAGCATCACGACGTATTGTCCGTCACACAGTGGCGCCTTCTCGGGTTGATCGTGCGGCGCGGTGGGTAAGGCACACACATGGCAACCGTTGACGTATCGGTGAAGTCGGCTCTACGGCCCGACGACGCATGGGCGCTCGCCTCGGATCTGGACCGCTTCGACGAGTGGCTCACCATCTTCGGCGGCTGGCGTAGCCCCGTGCCGAAGCAGATCGAAAAAGGCACCCGAGTGGCGTCGTGCGTGAAAGTGAAGGGCTTCCGCAACGTAATCAACTGGGAAGTCACCGAGTACGAACCGCCGAAACGTCTCGCGATGAAAGGCAGCGGCCGCGGCGGCGTACGAATAACGCTGACCCTGACTATCGACGAGGACGGAGCGGGCTCCAGGTATCACCTTGTCGCGAAACTGGCCGGTGGTCTGTTGAACAGTCCCGTAGGCAATCTCGTCGCCAAAGTGCTCAAGGCAGACGTCAACAAGTCGGTTTCCAAGCTGGCCCAGCTGCAGGCCGCCTAGAACCAGCTGTCGCGCATCTCGATCGTGGTGCGGTCCATGCTTTCCAGCAGGTCCAATTGGGGCTGCGCCCTGGGCAATTCGTAGCGGAAGAAATAACGTGCGGCCTGACGCTTGCCGTCATAGAGGTCGCCGGTCTGGCGATGGCGGCGCACCACTGCTCCAGCCACATCCAGGCGATCACCAGATGCCCGGTCGCTTCCATGTAGGCAACGCTGTTCGCCATCGCCGTCTCGATGTCACCCGACGAGAACATCGACGACGTCACCGCGGCCAACCGCTGCCAGCCGGCGTCGAGTCGTCGTGCGAGTTCGGCCGATTCACTGCCCAGGGCGATGGCTTCTGCCACGCAGCTACCGACAGCGTCGATCAGTGCCGCAAGGCTGGCGCCATTGCGCTGGACAACCTTGCGTCCCAACAGATCCAGGCTCTGAATCCCGTGCGTACCCTCGTGGATCGGGTTGAGTCTGTTGTCCCTGTAGTGCTGCTCGACGTCGTATTCGCGGGTGTAGCCGTATCCGCCGTGCACCTGGATCGCGAGACTGTTGGCTTCCAAACACCATTGCGAGGGCCAGCTCTTGGCGATCGGCGTCAGGAAGTCGAGCAGCAATGAGCACCTGTCGCGCTCATCGTCGGATTCGGGGTCTTTTTCGATATCGCTGAGACGCGCGCAGTAGAGTGCAAGCGCGAGTGCGCCCTCGACATATGCCTTCTGGGCCAACAACATTCGCTTGACATCGGGGTGGGCGATGATCGGGACGGGTGGGGATTGGGGGTCTTTCGTCGTCAACCGCCGGCCCTGCGGCCGGTTGCGGGCATAGTCAAGCGACTTCAAATATCCGGTGTAGCCCAGTGCGATCGCGCCCAGCCCGACGCCTAGCCGGGCCTCGTTCATCATGTCGAACATGTACGACAAGCCTCGGTGCTCTTCGCCGACGAGGTAGCCGACGGCGCCGGGCTCACCGGCGGGAGTGAAGCCGCCCTCCCCGAAGTTCAGCACGGTGTTGGTGATCCCGCGGTAGCCCATCTTGTGGTTGAGGCCGGCAAGCACCACGTCGTTGCGTTGCCCTACCGCCCCGTCCGGTGAGACCAGGTGCTTGGGCACGACGAACAGCGAAATCCCTTTGGTGCCAGGCGGTCCGCCGGGGATCTTTGCCAACACGAGGTGCACGATGGTGTCGGTGAGTTCGTGATCACCGCCAGAGATCCACATCTTGGAGCCGAACACCCGGTACGTACCGTCGGCCCGCGGTTCTGCCCGGGTCACGATGTCGGCCAGCGACGAACCCGCTTGCGGTTCGGACAGGCACATCGTTCCCGAAAACCGCCCGGAGAGCATCGGTTTGACGAACTGATCGATTTGGGCGGCGGTCCCGTGCTTGGCAAGCAGGTTCGCGTTGGCCAGCGTCAGCATCACATACCCGGCGGTGCTGACGTTAGCCGCATAGAACCACGCCAACCCCGCTGCGGCCACCACCGCAGGCAGCTGGGCACCCCCCACCGCCGAGTCCATCTCCATCGCGACGAGCCCCGCACGGGCGAACGCGTCGAGCGCCTCCTTGACCTCGGGGATGACCGTGACGGTCGTCCCGTCGAAGGTCGGCTCGTTGGCGTCGCCCTTCTTGTTGTGCGGCGCGAAGTACCGGGTGGCCACTTGCTCGCACAGGTCGAGAACGTCGGCAAAAGTCTGCCCGGAGTGCTCCGCGTAACGTTCCCGCTTTATCAGCTCGTCGACCCGCAGCCACTCGAAGAGCAGGAAATCGAGATCTCGTCGCGACAGCAGGTGGGATTTCATCAGCCGCCGAGTGCGGCGATCAACTCCTTGATGCGCGCAGCCTCGTCCTCGGTCGGCGTCTCCTCGGCTTCGATCGCCTCGATGAGGTCGGCGCGCAGGCCGATCCCGTTTCCGGCCTCTTTGGTCGTCAGCTTCGCCCGCCCGCGCGCGAGGTAGAGCCGCTGGCCAAGCGTGGCGCCCGGCCCGTTGGCCGCAGTCGCCATCAAGTCGTCGTAGCGGCTGCGCACTGCACTCAGCGCGACGATCACGGCCGGCGTGGTCCGGCTGCGGCGCGCGGCGTCGCGCAGCGACGATTCGAGCTTGCGTAGGCCGGCCAGAATCACCGCTGCGCGTCCGGGGAATTCGTGGTCCCCTGGATCAGGCAAGGTTTCGATCGCATGCGAATACATGTGCATCGCCGCGTCGGTCATGCTGACGATGATTGGCGATTCGCCGTCGTTGGGGGGTGTGGGGTCAGGCATGGGGACAACCCTTCGTGAGGTTTCGAAGTTCGAGGAGGCCAGCGAAAACGTAACGCTTTTCCACAGGCCCTTTCAACATGTGTCTGCAATATGCGCCCAGAAGAGCTTCGCTGCACGGTTCGGTTTCCGCGTAGTCGGGTAGCTGTCACTCTGATGGGGATGATTGAGGATCACAGCCACGTTGACGAGGCCCAGCACGATCCCGCCGAAGGCAGTCACATCGAAGCCGGACTCGTCGAACATCCCACCGCCGACGATTTCGGGCACGCCAGGTCCCTTCCTGCGGACCGGATGTGGTTCAAGAGTGCGGTGTTCTACGAGGTACTGGTCAGGGCGTTCTACGACGCCAGCGCTGACGGTTCAGGGGACCTGCGGGGCCTGACCGAAAAGCTCGACTACCTGCACTGGCTGGGTGTTGACTGCCTGTGGCTGCCGCCGTTCTACGACTCGCCGCTACGCGACGGCGGCTACGACATCCGGGACTTCCACAAGGTGCTGTCGGACTTCGGCACCGTCGACGACTTCGTCACACTGCTTGACGCCGCGCACCGTCGGGGGATCCGGGTGATCACCGATCTGGTGATGAACCACACGTCGGATTCGCACCCGTGGTTTCAGGAGTCCCGCCGCGATCCGGACGGCCCGTACGGCGACTTCTACGTGTGGAGCGACACCAGCGACCGCTACGCCGATGCCCGGATCATCTTCGTCGACACCGAGGAGTCGAACTGGGAGTTCGATCCCGTACGGCGTCAGTTCTATTGGCACCGGTTCTTCTCGCATCAGCCCGACCTGAACTACGACAACCCTGCGGTGCAGGAAGCGATGATCGACGTGCTGAGGTTCTGGCTCGATCTGGGCATCGACGGATTCCGGCTCGACGCGGTGCCGTATCTGTTCGAGCGCGAGGGCACCAACTGCGAGAACCTGCCGGAAACGCACGCGTTCCTGAAGCGCTGCCGCAAGGTGGTCGACGACGAATATCCGGGCCGGGTGCTGCTGGCCGAGGCAAACCAGTGGCCCGCTGACGTCGTGGAGTACTTCGGCGACGCGGGCACGGGCGGCGACGAATGCCACATGGCTTTCCACTTCCCGCTCATGCCGCGAATCTTCATGGCGGTGCGCCGGGAGTCCCGCATCCCGATCTCGGAGATCCTGGCGCAGACGCCGCCGATTCCCGACACCGCGCAATGGGGGATCTTCCTGCGCAACCACGACGAGCTGACGCTGGAGATGGTCACCGACGAAGAGCGCGACTACATGTACTCCGAGTACGCGAAGGATCCGCGGATGAAGGCGAATGTCGGGATCCGCCGTCGGCTTGCTCCCCTGCTGGACAACGACCGCAACCAGATCGAGCTGTTCACCGCGCTGTTGCTGTCGCTGCCGGGCTCGCCGGTCATCTACTACGGCGACGAGATCGGCATGGGCGACATCATCTGGCTCGGCGACCGCGACGGCGTGCGCACCCCGATGCAGTGGACACCCGACCGCAATGCCGGGTTCTCCACGGCCAACCCGGGACGGCTGTACCTGCCGCCGAACCAGGATCCGATCTACGGGTATCAATCGGTGAATGTCGAGGCTCAGCTCGATAGTTCGACGTCGCTGTTGAACTGGACCCGCACTATGCTCGGCATCCGCCGCCGCCACCACGCGTTCGCGACCGGCGCGTTCAAGGAATTGGGCGGATCGAATCCGTCGGTGCTGGCTTACCTGCGCGAGGCCCGAAGCGACGACGGCGACGACGTGGTGCTCTGCGTCAACAACCTGTCCCGTTTTCCCCAGCCGATCGAGTTGTACCTCCAGCACTGGAACGGCTTGACGCCAGTGGAGTTGACTGGCCAGGTGGAGTTCCCGCCGATCGGCCACCTGCCCTATCTGTTGACGCTGCCGGGCCACGGGTTCTACTGGTTCCAGCTGCGTGGGTCGGAGGAGCGCCCGGGGTCTTCGTCGATGAGCCGCTTGCGCGAAGAGGAAAGAGATCGATGAGCCGCTTGCGCGAAGAGGAGAGAAAACTGTGAGCCTGCCATTCGCGGAGTGGCTCCCGCGTCAGCGTTGGTATGCCGGCCGCACTCGTGAGCTCGAACGGGCAGAGCCGGTCCGGGTCGTCCCGCTGAGCGATGAAATCGACCTGACGCTGGTCGACGTCCACTACACCGACGGATCGACGGAGCGCTACCAGGTGATCGTGCGGTGGGACGTCCCTCCGCCGGACGAGTACGGCACCGTCGCGACGATCGGCGCATCCGGCGACCGCACCGGGTATGACGCGCTCTACGACCCGGAGGCCGCCCGGTTTCTTCTGTCGCTGATCGACTCGTCGGCGGTGCGCGGTGACGTGACGTTCAGTAAGGAACCCGATGGCGTCTTGCCGACGGATGCGGCACCCCGGGTTTTCGATTCCGAACAGAGCAACACCAGCGTGATCTTCGAGCAGGAGGCCATTCTCAAGGTCTTTCGGCGGATCGCCCCTGGAATCAACCCCGACGTCGAGCTGAACCGGGTGCTCGGTCGCGCGGGTAACCCGCATGTCGCCGCGCTGCTGGGATCCGCGGAGATGTCGCTCGGTGGTGAGCAGTGGCCGCTGGCCATGGTGACCGAATTCGCCGCCAACTCCGCTGAAGGCTGGGACATGGCGACCACGAGCACACGCGACCTGTTCGCCGAGGGCGACCTGTACGCGTACGAGGTCGGCGGTGATTTCGCCAGCGAGTCCAGCCGACTCGGCGAGGCGGTGGCATCGGTGCACGCGACGCTCGCGGACGCTCTGGGTACATCGACAGTGGAGTTTCCGGTCGAAACGGCGCTCGCCCGGCTTGCCGCCGCGGCCGCCGCGGTGCCGGAACTGGCCACGCACGTCGCCGCGATCGAAGAGCGGTTCGGCAAGCTGGACGGAGAAACCGTAACCGTGCAGCGCGTGCACGGCGACCTGCATCTCGGCCAGGTTCTGCGTACACCCGAGACCTGGCTGTTGATCGACTTCGAGGGCGAGCCGGGCCAGCCGCTCGAAGAACGACGCAGGCCCGATTCGCCGTTGCGCGACGTTGCCGGGATGCTTCGGTCCTACGAGTACGCCGCCTATCATCGGCTTGTCGACGTCGAACCGGACGAGTACGGCAAGCAGCTCGCGGCCCGCGCACGAGAATGGGTGGAGCGCAATCAGTCGGCGTTCTGCGACGGGTACGCGGCTGTGGCGCAAGCGGATCCGAGGGACTCGGCCGATGTGCTCGGCGCCTACGAGTTGGACAAGGCAGTGTACGAGGCGATGTACGAAAAGCGCTACCGCCCAGGGTGGTTGGCGATCCCGATGCGCTCGATCACCCGACTCGTCGGCTGATCTATCACGCGATGTCGAACGCCGCGATGACCTTGGTGGGCGTCACCCGCACCACCAGCTCACCCGGCACGCCGTTGCGCTGCCCGAATTCCTCGGCGCGGTCGGCTCCCATGTAGCGTCCGCCGATACGCGTGGCGGTGTCGAGCAGTTCGGCTGCGTCTTCCGAGAGACTGGCCGTGCCCTGCACCTGAACGAACGAGAACGGCGGGCGGTCGTCGTCGACACATATCCCAACTCGGGGATCACGTTGTAGGGCACGGCCTTTGGCAGTATCGCGACCGGTGTTGAACACCAGGGCGCCGTCGTCGACGATGAACCACACCGGCGCCACCAGAGGTCGTCCGTCCTTGGCTACGTAGGCCAGCTTCGCTGTGCGGGTTCCCGCCGAGAGAAACGCGATGACCTCATCGGTCAACTCGTCAGTCACAGCGTGACCACCTCGTAGTCGCCGAGCTGCTTCATCAGCACATGCAGATGGTCGTTGGACGTGCCCAGCGTCTGCTCGATGGCGGCCAGCCGCGCGGTGTAGTGGCCGACCGGATACTCGGCCGTCATGCCGATACCGCCGTGAAGCTGGATCGCCTCCTGGCCGATGTGGCGCCCGGAGCGGCCGACCTGAAGCTTTGCCCGCGAGGCCATCAGCGGATCCAGGTGCCCGTCCGCGATCGACATCGCGGCGTAGAGGCTCATGCTCCGGGCCATCTCCAGTGACACGTACATGTCGGCTGCGCGTTGGGTCAGCGTCTGGAATTTGTTCAGCGTGACGCCGAACTGCGTGCGCGACTTGAGGTATTCGGTGGTGAGCCGCAGCGCCTCCTCCATCGCGCCGACCGCCTCGGCACACAGCGCCGACTGACTGCGAATCATCGCGTGGCTGATCTGAAGAGATTTGTCCGTCGCATCGCCGAGCGGTTGCGCCGGCGTCTCGCTGAAATCGATTTGGGCGCCGCGGCGACCGTCGAACGTGCGATAGGGATGCCGCTTTGTGGCCGTCGCGTCGACGAGGAACAGTCCCGTCCCGCCGTCGGGCAACTCAGAGCTGACGACGAGCGTGTCGGCACAGTCGCCTGCCAGCACTGGGTTCATCCGCCCAGTCAGCGTCCACGAATCACCTTGCTGCGCTGCGGTTGTCGCGCCGACGTAGGCGGCGGCAAGCAATGTCTGGCCAGCGGCGACATCGTCGAGGATCTGGCGCTGTTCGTCGGTTCCCAACTCCGCGATCAGACTGCCGGGTGCCAGTGCCGCGGCGATGACGGGCTCCGGCGCCAGGTGCCTGCCGATCTCCGTCATCACCGCAGCTATTTCGAGCGGACCGCCCGAGTCCTCGTCGAAGCCGAGGCCGAGTATTCCGATCTCGGCCAGCTGGTTCCATACATCACGGCTGAAGCCGAGTTCACTGTCGGCGACCTCGTTGCGCCGCTCCTGGTCGTAGCTTCGCGACAGCAGGGTGCGCGTGGTGTCGCGGAGCAGGGCTTGTTCGTCAGTGGGTTGAAAATCCATGGTAGGCCTTACAATCCGAGAATCGTCGATGCGATGATGTTGCGTTGAACTTCGTTGCTGCCGCCGTAGATCGACGTCTTGCGATAGTTCAAGTACAGCGGTGCGGCGCGCTGCGCCCACTCCGGAGACATGATGTCGTCGCCCGCCCCGACGGGCCGTGCGTCCGGGCCGGCGACTTCGACGAGCAGCTCAGTCGTCAGCTGTTGTAGCTGACTGCCCCGCAGTTTCAGCACCGAGGAGACCGGATTCGGCTGGCCGCCCGCCGACCCCGAGACGACGCGCATCTGCGTGAGTTCCAGTGCCAGCAGCTCGTTTTCGACCTCGGCCACCCGCGCGGCGAACAGCGGGTCGTCGAGCAGGCCGCGTTCGGAGGCGTGCCGTTTGACTTGAGCCAGGCGCACTTTGGTACGTCCCACGCCGGCGATGCCTGTGCGTTCATTGCCCAGGAGGAACTTCGCATAGGTCCATCCCTTGTTCTCTTCGCCGACCAGCTGGTCGGCGGGAACGCGAACCTCCTCGAAGAACACCTCGTTCACCTCGACGCCGCCGTCGATCAGCTTGATCGGGCGCATCGTGACACCGGGGGTATCGAGGTCGATCAGCAGAAACGAAATGCCGGCCTGCCGTTTGGGCGCCTGCGGATCGGTGCGGACCAGGCAGAAGATCCAGTCGGCGTACTGGCCAAGTGTCGTCCACGTTTTCTGGCCGTTGACTACGTAGGTGTCGCCGTCGCGCTGCGCCGTCGTTCGCAGCGACGCCAGATCGGAGCCCGCTTCTGGCTCGGAGAATCCTTGGCACCACCAGATATCGAGATTCGCGGTGGGCGGCAGGAAACGCTCCTTGAGCTCCTGTGAACCGAATTCGGCAATCACCGGGCCGACCATCTTCGCGTTGAATGTCAGCGGCTCCGGTACGCAGGCGAGCTGCATTTCGTCGAGCCAGATCTCGTGCTGAGTCGGCGTCCAGTCTTTGCCGCCCCATTCGACGGGCCAGTTCGGTACAGCGAGCCCGTTCTCGTTCAGGATCTTGTGGCTGGTGGCGATCTCGTCACGTCCCACCTCGAGACCGGCGCGCACCTGTTCACGGATGTGGGCGGGGATCTCGGTCGAATAGAACTCGCGAAGCTCGTCGCGGAACTTGGCTTCGTCGTCCGTCAACGCTAGTTGCATCGGTGCCTCCACTTCTCGCGTGATTCTTGAAACAGTAGGCTTTCTCGCCACCGGCTGGCGATGAGGGCTTGCCCGAAGAGAAATGAACGACGACGGAGGTGGCATGCGGGCAGCACAGGTAACCCGGCTTGACGGTCCCGACGCGATCGAGACGGCGGAGGTCGACGAACCTAGCGGTGACGGCGTCGTCGTCGACGTCCACGCCGCGGGCGTCGCATTCCCGGATGCGCTGCTCAGCCGAGGTCTCTACCAGTACAAACTCGAGCCGCCGTTCGTGCCTGGCGGCGAGGTCGCCGGCGTGGTCCGAAGCGCGCCGAAGGGCAGCCATGTCAGTGCGGGTGACCGCGTCGTCGGGCTGACGATGATCAGCGGCGGCATGGCCGAGGTTGCGGTCCTCGATCCCGAGCGCGTGTTCAAGCTCCCCGACCACGTGAGCTTCGAGGCCGGCGCCGGGCTGCTCTTCAACGACCTCACGGTGTACTTCGCCCTGAAGGTGCGCGGCAGGATCGCCGACGGCGAGACGGTGTTGGTGCACGGCGCCGCGGGCGGGATCGGCACGTCGACGTTGCGGATCGCGCCCGTACTCGGCGCGTCTCGCACGATCGCGGTCGTCAGCACCGAGGAGAAGGCCCAGGTGGCCACTGCCTCCGGCGCCACCGATGTGGTCCTGGCGGACGGTTTCAAGGACGCGGTGAAGACGCTGACGGACGGTGTGGGCGTCGACATCGTCGTGGATCCCGTCGGCGGCGACCGCTTCACCGATTCGCTGCGCTCCCTTGCTCCCGCCGGGCGCCTGCTGGTGATCGGTTTCACCGGCGGCGACATCCCCACGGTGAAGGTTAATCGGTTGCTGCTCAACAATATTGACGTCGTCGGCGTGGGCTGGGGGGCATGGACGCTTTCGCATCCCGGCGCGCTGCAAGAGCAGTGGGCGGGGCTCGAGGAGCTGCTCTCCTCGGGAGGACTGGCCGCACCAGAGCCTGAGGTGTACTCGCTGGACGAGGCCGGCGCCGCGGTGGCGTCATTGGAGAACCGCACGGCGAAGGGGAAAGTGGTTGTGCGGGTTAGGTAGTCAGGACAACACAACGGCCCCGGCACGTCGATGTACCGGGGCCGCGGTGCGCTAGTGGATCAGCTAGTGGCTCCCAGGACCCGCTGCATGTCGGGCTTCATGGCCTGCAGCTGCGCTGCCCAGTAGGCCCACGAGTGCGTGCCGTTGTCGGGGAAGTTGAACACACCGTTCTTGCCGCCCGCCGCCTGGTAGGTATCGCGGAAGGTGACGTTGGTGCGCAACGTGAAGCCCTCGAGGAACTTCGCGGGCAGGTCCGACCCGCCGAGCTCGCTCGGCGTGCCGTTGCCGCAGTACAACCAGATCCTGGTGTTGTTCGCGACGAGTCGCGGAATCTGCACCATCGGGTCGTTGCGCTGCCACGCGGGATCGCTCGACGGTCCCCACATCGCCGTGGCGTTGAAGCCGCCGGAATCGTTCATCGCCATTCCGATCAGCGTCGGCCACCAGCCCTCGGACGGGTTCAGGAACGCCGACAAGACGCCCGCGTAGATGAACTTCTCCGGGTAGTACGCGGCGAGGATCAACGCGGACCCGCCGGACATCGACAACCCGACCGCGGCATTGCCATTCGGTGACACATCCTTGTTGGCGGCAAGGTAATTCGGCAGCTCCTGAGTCAGGAACGTCTCCCACTTGTAGGTCCACGTGCCGCCGTTGCCCACCGCCGGCTGGTACCAGTCGGTGTAGAAGCTCGACATGCCGCCGACGGGCATGACGACGGAAAGGCCGGACTGGTAGTACATCTCGAACGCGTTCGTCTCGATGTCCCAGCCGTTGTAGTCATCTCGGGCGCGAAGGCCGTCCAGCAGGTAGACCGCGTGTGGACCGCCGCCCTGGAACTGAACCTTGATGTCGCGGCCCATCGAAGGCGACGGCACCTGGAGATATTCCACTGGCAGACCAGGTCTAGAGAATGCGCTTGCCCTCGGCACGCCGCCGACCAGGCCAATAAGCCCCGGCAACATCGCCGCCGCGACCGCGACGACCGCCAACCGGCGCACTTTGTCAACCAACCTCATGTTCTTATCCATCCCATCTTTCGTATGCCGCACCACATGCGATCGACGTCTACATGTCCGCGACGTAGTGAATCATCTGAATTGCCTTGTGCCGGCGTTCTACACACGATCTTGATGTCGCAGTTGGCTAACGATTGCAGTTCGGCGAGGACTCGGCTCCGCGGATGGGCCGTTATCAAATCTTTGTAATCCCAAGTAAGACGGTACTTTTGGGTGCACAATGCTGAACATGAGCACAGACATCGCCTTCTGCGGTGCGGTCGAGCAGGCGCGGCTGCTTGCACGCGGAAGCATCACGGCACCCGCGCTCGTGGAGATCTACCTCGAGCGGATCGCGCGCCTCGATCCGTTGCTTCGCGCGTACCGCGTGGTGCTTGCCGATTCGGCGCGCGCCGAGGCCGTCGCCGCGCAGACGCGACTGGATACGGGGGAGCGGCTGCCGCTGCTCGGTGTCCCGATCGCGATCAAAGACGATGTCGACGTCGCCGGCGAGTTCACGACGATGGGCACCAGCGCGCACGGCGCCGTCAAGCAGGATGACGCCGAGGTGGTGCGCCGGCTGCGCGCGGCGGGCGCCATCATCCTCGGGAAGACCGCGGTGCCGGAATTGTGCATCTGGCCGTTCACCGAGACGCTCACGTTCGGGGCGACGCGAAACCCGTGGGACGTCGACCGCACACCGGGCGGCAGCAGCGGTGGGTCCGCGGCGGCGGTCGCGGCAGGACTTGCCGCGATGGCGCTGGGCTCCGACGGGGCGGGCTCGATCCGGATCCCGTCGACCTGGTGCGGGTTGTTCGGGATCAAGCCGCAACGCGACCGGGTGCCGTTGGCTCCGCACGACAACGCATGGCACGGGCTGTCCGTCAACGGCCCCATCACGCGCACCGTCGCAGACGCCGCGCTGTTTCTCGACGTGACGAGCAACCCGCCGATACCCGCCGGCGGGTTCGTTTCGGCCGCGGCGCGCGCACCAGCTCGGCTCCGAATCGCGTTGAGCACCAAGGTTCCTCCGCCGCTCGTCGCTCGGATCGGCAAGGCTCAACGCCGCGCCGTTCACGACGCGGGCTCCTTGCTGCGCGACTTGGGACACGACGTCGTCGACCGCGATCCCGACTATCCGGCGAAAGTGGCTCCCACGAATCTGCTCCCGCGTTACTGGCGTGGTGTCCACGACGACGCGGCGGCGATGCCCCATCCGGAGAGGCTGGAGGCGCGTACCCGCAGGCTCGCGAGGATCGGCGGCCTGTTCTCCGATCGGCAGATTGCCGCCGCCCGAGCCGCCGAGGACGGCATCCGGGCGCGCGTGCTGTCGATCTTCGACGACGTCGACGTCCTGGTCACCCCTGGCGCGACCACGGGCCCGTCGCGTATCGGTGCATACCAGCACCGGGGTGCCGTCGTGACGCTGCTGCTCGTCGGGCAGCGCGTTCCGTTTCAGGAGATGTTCAACGTCACGGGGCAACCGGCGGCCGTGGTGCCGTGGGCGCTTGACGACGATGGCGTCCCGTTGTCGATTCAGCTTGTGGGCCGGCCTGATGACGAGGCGACGTTGCTTGCGTTGAGCGCTCAGATTGAGTCCGTGCGGCCATGGGCGGGGCGCAAGCCGCCGGTGAGCTGAGGGCGGTCGTGTTTATCCATCGGGCATAGGGGAAAATCGCTTGTTATGCCGGATGAAATGCTCACCCCAGAAGAGCAGCTGGACTCCGACGAGATTCGCAACGACGACGGCGATGAGGTAGTGGACCCGCCGGACCAGTGGCTCGACCCGCGCGAAGACGAATCTCTGGACGAGCGGCTCGCTGACGAGGAACCCGACACGTCAGTCGACACACCGCTTTCCGATGCGGCCTACACCCCAGACGGGGTGTCGTCGTCAGAGTACGGCGTGAAGGAAGCCGACGTCGTCGACGGGGTGATCGTCCAGGACTCACGCGTCGACCGCGGTCAGATCGACGGCACTCCGGAGGACGGCGACTCGTTCTTCGACGTCAACTAGTCGGGCTGCTTTCCCCCGACGAGCCCGAGCGCGAGGAAGAACACCACGAACAGCGGGCCTCCCACGTAGAGATTCATGACGCCGCCGGGCTCGATGAATCCGGGGGCGCCGATGACCGTAATGGTCTCGATGAGTTGCTCCAGCGCGAACAGTGCAGCGAGCACGCCGATCCATCGTGGAAATTGATGATCGCGCGCGGCGAGTGCAACCGGGGTCGCCACCATCACGTCGGCCGCCGTCAGGACAGGTCCCCACATCGCCGCGATGTCCGCGAATGTGCGCGCCGTGTCGGGATTCAGATGGGCAGCGTGGAGCGCGAGCCCCGCGGTGAACCACATCTCGATGGCTGTCTCGGTGATGATCACCGCCGAACCGATCGTGAAGATGTACCCGTGGGCGCCGTCGAGTCGGGTACGGGCGTAGCCGAGAACAGTAACGAGAGCGAGTGACCCGAGAGTGACGAGCAGCGCCTGGACGCGAAGTGCGGCGGCATGCTCGGTGATATGCGCGACGACGTCGTCGCCTGGTTTGTCGCCACCGGGAATTGGAGGCACCATCAGCAGCGCGACGGCGAACAGTAGGGCGAAGACGACACCTGCCACCTGGGGCACACGACGTGTCACGCGACCGCCACTCCTTTCGCACGGAGATCGTCGAGGGCTTTCTCCGACGTCTCTTGCGCCACTCCGGCAATGAAATCTTCGATCACCGTCGTCGTGAACTCGGCGCGAGCCGCGTCCAGCGCGGTCGCGAGCACACAGTAATCGGTGGCGATTCCGACCACGACTACTTCGTCGACTCCGCGTTCTCGCAGCCAGTCGGTGAGCGGTATTCCGACTTTGCATGCGCCTTCGAACCCGCTGTACGCCGCCGAGTACTCGCCCTTGGTGAAAACCGCTTCGATGGAGGATGTTTCGAGGTCCGGGTGGAAGTCCGCACCGGATGTGCCGGCGACGCAGTGGCGGGGCCATGTGTTCTGGAAGTCCGGGTCGTCGGAGAAATGGGTGCCCGGATCGACGTGAAAGTCCTTGGTGGCCACGACATGGTCGTACCCGGTGCTTTTGAGGTGGTCGGTGATCGCCCGCGCGACTTCAGCGCCTCCGGCGACCGCGAGCGAGCCGCCTTCGCAGAAGTCATTCTGAACGTCGACGATGATGAGCGCCTTCATGCGGTTACCGTAACGCCGCGTCACTCTCGGAAGGGAGCGTTCGGGGACTGTTAACCCGGTCGCTTTGGTTGTCAAGGGGTTGGCGCGCATCTGTGGATGGATTCGGATCTGTGGATAAGTCGGAGTGAATTGGGTTGTGCGGGTTGTGGTGTCGGGATTGTTGTCGGTGGGTGTCGCTAGCTTTGTGGTATGAGTTCGACCGCGTTGCAGCAGGCGGCGGCTGTCTGGAATGAGTTGGCCGCCCAGGCCGACGTGCCCGTCGAGTCGCGCACCACCGCCCAGCACCAGGCCTGGCTGGCTGGCGTGCACACATTGGCGCGCTGCCTGCCGCCGCTGTGCCATGAGTCGATCAACGAACTGGCCGAACATGCGACGGTGGCCGAGTTGGGTGGGTCACTGCGCAATGTGTTGGCCGACCTGTTGCGGATCAGCCGCGCCGAAGCGGGGCGTTTGATCGAGGAGGCCAGAGATCTGGGGCCGCGGCAGACGCTGACCGGTGAGCCGTTGCCGGCGCGGTTGGAGGCCACCGCGGCCGGGCAGGCCGCCGGGGAGATCAGTCCTGAGCAGGTGCGCATCATCCGCGGATGCCTGGGTCGGCTGCCGTACTGGATCGACGAACCCACCCGCGCAGAAACCGAGCGGCAGCTCGCGGCGGTCGCCGCCGGGTCCCGGCCCGACGAGCTCACGCGGTTCGCCGAGGACGTGGTGCTGATGCTCAACCCCGACGGCAACTTCTCTGACGTCGATCGGGCTCATCGGCGCGGGGTGACGATCGGGCCGCAGGGCCCCGACGGGACGAGCCGCATCTCGGGACACCTCACCCCCGAGATGCGCGCCGGGATCGATGCGGTGTTCGCGACATGGGCCGCCCCGGGGATGTGCGATCCCGCCGACGAACAACCCGTCATCGACGGGCAGCCCGACGACGCCACGGTGACCGGTGATGCCCGCTCGGCGGCCCAACGCCGCCACGACGCCCTGAACACGATGGTGCGCTCGACCTTGATGTCGGGCGATTTGGGATCCCATCAGGGGCTGCCGGTCACCATCATCGCCACCGCCACCCTTGAAGACTTACACAAGAAGTCCGGCATCGCGCACACCGCCACCGGCACCCGGCTGCCGATCACCGACGTGATCCGGCTCAGCGCGCACGCCTACCACTTTCTGCTGCTGTTCGATAAGGCGAAACGCTGCCAGCTCTACAAAGGCCGCACCACCCGGCTGGCCACCGCGGCCCAACGCCTGGTGCTGACGGCCACCGAGCGCGGATGCACCCGCCCGGGCTGCACCGTGCCCGCCGCCTGGAGCCAGGTCCACCACATCAACGACTGGGCAAAAGGCGGACCCACCGACATCGACAACCTCACGCTGGCATGCGGCCCTGACAATCGCCTGGCCGATCAGGACGGCTGGACCACCCGGAAGCGCAAAGATGGCACCACCGAATGGATCCCACCCCCCCGTCCAAGACCACGGCCAACCCCGCACCAACACCTACTGGCACCCACAAAACATGCACCAAAACACCGGGGAAGACGACGACGGAGAGGGGGAGCCAGAGTGCGCCTAGGTCGTTATTCCGATACGGCCTGCAATACCACCGTTGCCCGCGACTCGACGCGGACTTTGCCTGCGGCGGCGATGGGCTTCGGGTCGTCGCCGTCGGGCGTCATCGACTTGGCGGTGTCGACCACCGGTAACCACGACTTGCCGTATTCCGCTGACGGCAAGGTGAATTCGAGGTCGTCGTCATGCGCGTTGAAGCAAAGGACGAAAGAATCGTCGGTGACGCGGTGTCCGCGGGCGTCGAGTTCGGGAAGACCCAACCCGTTGAGATACACGGCGATGGACCTTCCGAACCCGGCCTCCCAGTCGTCGTCGTTCATCTCGGAACCATCAGGGCGGAACCACGAGATGTCGGGTACTCCTTCTTTACCCCGTTGACGTACGGGGAGTCCATTGAAGAACCGCCGCCTGCGGAACACCGGATGTGCCGTGCGCAGGCCGGCGATCATCCGGGTGAACTCCAACAAATCGGTATCCGTCTGATCCCAATGGACCCAGGTGATTTCGTTGTCCTGGCAGTAGCCGTTGTTGTTTCCACCCTGTGTGCGGCCGAGCTCGTCGCCGTGGCTGATCATCGGGACACCCTGCGAGAGCAGCAATGTCGTAAGGAAATTGCGCTCCTGCTTCGCGCGCAGTTCGTTGACGGCGGGATCTTCCGTCGGGCCCTCCGCCCCGCAGTTCCACGACCGGTTGTTGCTTTCGCCGTCGCGATTGTCCTCGCCGTTGGCCTCGTTGTGTTTCTCGTTGTACGACACCACATCTCGAAGCGTGAAGCCATCATGGGCCGTCACGAAGTTGATCGACGCGACCGGGCGCCGCCCGGTGTGTTCGTACAGGTCCGCCGACCCGGTCAGCCGGGACGCGAACTCGTCGAGCGTGGCGGGCTCACCGCGCCAGTAGTCGCGGACCGTGTCCCTGAACTTGCCGTTCCACTCCGTCCACTGCGGCGGGAAGTTGCCCACCTGATAACCGCCCGGCCCGACGTCCCACGGCTCGGCGATCAACTTGACCTGGCTGACCACCGGATCCTGCTGCACGAGTTCGAAAAACGTTGCCAGCCGGTCGACTTCGTAGAATTCGCGGGCGAGGGCCGCGGCGAGGTCGAACCTGAAGCCGTCGACGTGCATCTCCGTCACCCAGTACCGAAGCGAATCCATGATCAGCTGCAAGGAATGCGGATGACGGACGTTGAAGCTGTTGCCGGTGCCGGTGTAGTCCATGTAGTAGCGCTTGTCGTCGTCGACGAGGTGGTAGTAGGCCGCGTTGTCGATCCCGCGCATGGACAGCGTCGGTCCCATGTGGTTGCCCTCGGCGGTGTGGTTGTAGACGACGTCGAGAATCACCTCGATGCCCGCCTCGTGCAACGCCCGCACCATCGTCTTGAACTCTTGAACCTGACCACCGGGGTTGGTCGCGGAGCTGTACTTGGCGTCGGGCGCAAGGAAGCCGATCGTGTTGTAGCCCCAGTAGTTTGACAACCCCTTGTCGATCAGCGTGGAGTCGTTGGCGAAGTGGTGTATGGGCATGAGTTCGATCGCCGTGATACCGAGCTTCTTCAGGTGCTCGAGAATCGCGGGATGTGCAATGGCGGCGTAGGTGCCACGCAGCCGCTCCGGGATGTCGGGATGCGTCTGCGTCAGGCCCTTCACGTGAGCCTCGTAGATCACCGAGTCGGCGTATTCACGGCCGGGCGGACGGTCGACGCCCCAGTCGAAGAAGGGGTTGATCACCACCGACTTCGGCATGTGTGTCGCCGAGTCCTCGTCGTTGCGGCTGTCCGGATCGCCGAAGTTGTACCCGAACAGCGGCTGTCCCCAGTCGAAAGAGCCGTCGATGGCCTTCGAGTACGGATCGAGCACCAACTTGTTGGGATTGCATCGATGCCCTTGAGCCGGGTCGTACGGTCCGTGCACCCGGTAGCCATAGCGTTGTCCAGACTGAACCTCAGGCAGAAAACCGTGCCAGACGAAGCCGTCGACCTCGATCAGTGGCACCCGCGTCTCGTCGCCGTTGTCGTCGAACAGGCACAACTCGACCCGCTCAGCGACCTCGCTGAAGATCGCGAAATTCGTGCCCGACCCGTCATATGTAGCCCCGAGCGGATACGCCTTTCCCGGCCACTGTTCCAACCGCCGTGTTTCCGGCGGAGCCTGCGTCACGGTGCGTCTTCCTCGTCTTCCTCGTCGACTCACAGACGGCAATATCGGCTCCGAACCAAGCTGTACACCCCGAACGAGCCGAAGCCCAACGCTGCCACAATCAGCAGTGCCTTGCCGAACGGGCCCGCCCCGAAGGTCTTCACGGCGCCGTCGATCCCGCTGGCTTTGGCGGGATCCGACGTGATTGTGGCAACGATCACGAGGATGCCTGTGCCCGCCAGCACCAGTCCCTTCGCGACGAAGCCCGTGATTCCGACGATCGTCACGAACCGGCCACTGTTGACGGTCAGATCGTCGAAGAACTTCCGCGTCACGCCCTTGTATACGTGGTAGCCGCCGACAACGGCCACCACGATTCCGACGGCCACGAGCGCGAACCTGCCCCAGTCGTTCTGCATGAGTTTCGCGCTGATCCCGGTGTTGCGCTGTGCGCTGCCTTCCCCGCTGCCGATCGCGAACCGAATCGCCGAGTACGCGATCGCGAAATACAGCACGGCTAGAACACCTGCGTTGAGGCGGTCGCCGACACCCGAACCGTCCTGCGAGTTGCGCTCCGACGGATGCTGTCCCACAGCGGCTTCTGCGAGTCGCCACAGGCCGAGGGCCGCCAAGCCGGCTGCGGCCGCCCACAGCAGGGCCGCGCCGCCGGGACTGTCCGCGAGGGCTGCCAGCGCTCCCGACTGGTCGGCGGTGCCGCCGGTACCGAGCGCGATGAGCAACACGATGTAGCCGATCAGGATGTGGAGCACGCCGCTGACGACGTAGCCGGCGCGCGCGGCGTACTGAAAGGTGTCGCTGTCGGTCGCGCGATTGATGGCGTCTTCAGCGCGATTCGTCGTCATGGTGGCGCTGCTATACCCACTTACCTTGACGTCAACACTCTGGCCACCGGCTATGCGGAAATATGGCCCACCTCATAGTTGTCGCGCCAGACGATGGCTGACTCTGTCAATATCACGAAACGATCACGACGATTTGACGTTAATTATGCAAGCGAGCATAGTCGTGAGTGCGGGATCTGTAACGGTTCCGCGAAAGAGGTAACGCCATGACGATCATCGAACTCAACATCGCGGGACTACACGTCACGGGATACGCGCCCAGCCGAGCGGCGGTGATTCAGGCATGGCAGCGCCCCTTCCGTGCCTTCGGCCGCAATGTCAAGAACGCCGGCTGGTCAACGGGACACCTGCGTCCCCGTCACGCCGCCGACCGTCCGGCGGCATGAAGTCCCGCGTCACGGCCACCGCCACAGCCCTGCGCCAGCGGCGCAAGCGGGGCACGACCAAGCGGCGAATGTTGTTGAGTGCAGCCGAGGTGCTGCGTGAGCGCGGCGCGGCGGGCGTGACCATCGACGAGGTTCTCAGCCGCAGCGGAGCGCCGCGCGGATCCGTCTACCACCACTTCCCCGGCGGCCGGAACCAGATCCTTTTGGAGGCACTCGGTTTCGCAGGCGACTCGATGACCGCTGCGATCGACGAGGCTGCCGCCCAGGGGCCGATGGCACTGCTACATGAATTCGTCGAACTTTGGGAAGACGTGCTGCAGGAAAGCGATTTCGCGGCAGGCTGCCCGGTGGCGGCGGCCGCGATCAGCACCTGCGACGGCGATCCGCGGCTCTCCGATGACGCCGCACGGATCTTCGACCACTGGCAGGCTGCGCTGACCCGGTCGTTCGGCGCCGATGGTTTCGACGACCAGGAGGCCAGGGCGCTGGCCACCACGATGTTGGCGGCGACCGAGGGCGCTGTGATCCTCTGCCGCTCGCTACGCAGTTCGCAACCTCTGCGCGATGTCGCGGAGAACATCGAGTTCCTGGTCAACGGAAAGAAATTCGTCAGACAGTACGGGAAACCCCCAGTGCCTCAGGAGATCTGAGTCATTCAGGAAACCTGACCGCCCGCTGCCACAAGCGCAATCGACGCGGCTACGGCGGTATCGACGATTTCGCGAACATCCCTGTTGTCCTCGACCGTCAGCGCCGCGAGCTCCCGCAACCCGCCGACCAGGATCAACGCCATTTGACGCGACGCGGGAGCGATGTTGTCGCGCTGAAAGCCGGGATTGCTGCTGATGGTGACCATCATCTCGATGAACTGCTCGATACCGTGGCGCTGTACGGAGCGGACCATCGGACCGAGCGCGGGCAGCTCACGTATCCAACTCAACATCACAGCTGGCCGCGCCTCGAGCACTTCGACGTATGCGCCGATGGCCTGCTGAATCTGCTTGTGCCAGAATGCTTCTGGGTCAACCGCCGCCATGATGTGCGCAATCATCTCTTGGTTGGAGGTGTGCAGCAGCTCAATGAAGCATTCTTCCTTGCCGCTGAATTCCTGGTAGAACGTGCGCTTGGAGGTCCGGGCATGCCTGACGATGTCCGCGATCGTCGTTTCGCGGTATCCCCGCTCGGCGATCGACGCTGAAAGTCCGCCGAGCAGCCGGCGTCGGAAGGGATGGTCGGCGTCCACGTCAGTGGTGGCAACGTCAGCGACCGTCATCGCGCCTCCTTTTCCCGTAGCTCTTGCGGCACCGTGGTACTTACCGGTACCGTACAGCACTAAGGTGTGGTACCGCGTCGTACCACAGGTAGGGAGAGTGCGATGTCTCACACGACCGTCGACGTAGCACCCGGGACCGTGCCAGCCAAGCTGCCGCCGGTTGTTCGGCTTCCGAAAGTGGTCCAGGGCATGGCCTTCGTGGCGGACCGGGCCGCAGTGGTCAACCGTGCCGCTCGCCGGTACGGACCAGTGTTCGCGATCAACATCCCGATCTTCGGCCGCACCGTGGTGGTCGCCGATCCGGCGTTGGTGCGCCAAGTGTTCACAGCCAGTACCGACGACCTGCTCAACATCAAGCCGAACCTCAGCCGGATCATGGGTCCGGGTTGCGTCTTCGCTCTCGACCGCGCCGAGCACCGTCACCGCCGCAAGCTCTTGACGCCGCCGTTCCACGGCAAGAGCATCAAGAACTACGAGCAGCTCATCGAGCAGGAGACACTGCGTGAGGCCGCCAATTGGCTTGTCGGAGAAGAGTTTGCGACTCTCGAGCCGATGATGCGTCTGACCCTGAACGTGATCCTCAGGGCCGTCTTCGGAGCGGATGGCGCTGAGCTCGACCGGCTGCGGGAGATCATGCCCGCGTGGGTGACGCTCGGTTCGCAGCTGGCTCGCCTGCCAACGCCGCCTCGCGCGCTCGCCGGGATCGGCCCGTGGCGCAGGCTTGGGGCGGCCCGTCGGGAGTTCGACGAGATCGTGGCGAAGCTGATCGCGCGGGCGCAGGCGGATCCGGATTTCGACGAGCGCACCGACATCCTGTCGCTGATGCTGCGCAGCCGATACGACGACGGATCGCCGATGCCGCATGAACACATCGCCGACGAGCTGGTGGCGCTGCTGTCCGCCGGACACGAGACGACGGCTTCGACGCTGGCATGGACGTTCGAGCGGCTACGCCGCCACCCCGAGATCGCCGCCGCGTTGGTGGCCGAGGCCGACGGCGACGACAACGAGTTGCGTCAGGCGACGATCCTCGAGGTTCAGCGGGCCCGCACCGTGATCGACTTTGTCGGCCGCCACGTCGCGGCACCGTTCTTCGATCTGGGTGAATACCGGATCCCGCATGGCTACGAAATCATGGTCAGCATCCGGCAACTGCACGAAAACCCCGAGATGTTCCCCGAACCGGACCGCTTTGACCCTTACCGCTACGTCGGCGAGCGACCGCCGACGTTCGCGTGGGTTCCGTACGGCGGCGGCACTCGCCGCTGCGTGGGCGCGACATTCGCGAACACCGAGATGGACGTGGTCTTGCGTACGGTGCTGCGGCACTTCACGCTCGACTCGGTGAGCGATCCAGGCGAGAAGCTGCACTCCCGCGGGGTCGCCTACGCACCGAAGCGCGGTGGGCGCGTCGTTCTGCAGCGCCGCTGATTACGGTGTGGTTGCCCGCTTCGGCAGCTTCCAGCCGGCCCGAGGGAAGTGGCAGGTATACCCGCTCGGGTAGCGCTCCAGGTAGTCCTGGTGCTCCGGCTCGGCCTCCCAGAAGTCGCTGGCAGGCGTCACCTCGGTGACGACCTTGCCTGGCCATAGTCCCGACGCTTCGACGTCGGCGATGGTGTCGAGAGCCACCTGCTTCTGCTCGTCATCGGTGTAGAAGATGGCCGAGCGGTAGCTGGTGCCCACGTCGTTGCCTTGGCGGTTCTTCGTGGTGGGGTCATGGATCTGGAAGAAGAACTCCAACAGCGCGCGGTAGTCCGTCTTCTCGGGGTCGTAGGTGATCTCGATCGCCTCGGCGTGGCCGGGGTGATTGCGGTAGGTGGCGTTGGCGTTCTGTCCGCCGGTGTAGCCGACGCGCGTGCTGATGACGCCGGGCTGCTTGCGGATCAAATCCTGCATACCCCAAAAGCATCCGCCGGCCAGGATCGCTTTCTTGGTGCTCACGCGTGGGCCTCCTTGGTGTTGTCGAAGAGACGGAGGTACTCGCCGTACCCCTCCTTCTCCAGGTCGTCGCGATGGATGAAGCGCAGCGATGCCGAGTTGATGCAGTAACGCATTCCGCCGGCCTCTCTGGGCCCGTCGTTGAAGACGTGGCCCAGGTGGCTGTCGCCGTGCGCGGAGCGCACCTCGGTGCGGACCATGAAATGCGAGCGGTCGCGCTTCTCGACGACGTTGTCGGTGTCGACCGGCTTGGTGAAGCTCGGCCAGCCGGTGCCGCTGTCGAACTTGTCGGGAGACGCGAACAGCGGCTCGCCCGACACGACATCGACGTACAAACCGGGCTCGTGGTTGTCCCAGTACTCGCCGGTGAACGGCCGCTCAGTGCCGCTCTTCTGGGTGACTGTGTACTGCTCTGGCGTCAGTGCGTCGATCGCCGCGGGATTCTTGATGTACTCCTTAGACATTGGCCCTCCTCTGGTGGCAATCATTCAACACACGGCAGCGTGCGGATAGTTCCTCGTTGGCGATCGCGCTATTGAAGCCCGAGCTTGCGCTTCACGACGTCGAAGTTCATGCGATCGGCGGCAGTGGCGAGCGTGCCGGCGGCGTCCATCGCCGTCATCACCCGATGCGCCTTCTGCCAGTACTCGAACGCGGTCGGATCGCTTATCGATTCGAGCGTCATTGCCAACAGGTATGCCCTGACCCAGACATCTCGTTGGCGTTCTTTGTTGGTGGGGTCGGCGGCGGCGAGGCGCTCGGCGATCTCCAGGGCGCGGGTGTGGTGGGTCAGTGCGGTGCTGGCGTCGCCATGTTTGGCCAGCATGCGCGCGACGTTGTCCAGGCTGATCGACAGGTCGCGTTGGCGTTCTTTGTGGGTGGGGTCGACGGCGGCGAGGCGCTCGGCGATCTCCAGGGTGCGGGTGTAGTGGGTCAGTGCGGTGTCGGTGTCGCCCTGTTTGGCGAGCATGTCGGCGACCTTTTCAAGGCTGATCGACAGGCTGCGTTGGCGTTCTTTGTTCGTGGGGCCGGCCGCGGCCAGGCGCTCGGCGATCTCCAGGGAGCGGGTGTAGTGGGTCAGTGCGGTGTCGGTGTCGCCCTGTTTGGCCAGCATGTCGGCGACCCTTTCGAGGTTGTACGACAGATCGCGTTGGCGTTCGGCGTCGGCGGGATCGGCGGCGGCCAGGCGCTCGCGGATGTGCAGGGAACGGGTGTAGTCGGTGAGTGCGGTGCTGGTCTCGCCCTGGTTGGCCCGCATGCGGGCGACATTGTTGAGGCTGAACGACAGGTCGCTTTGGCGGCCGGCATGGGTGGGGTCGGCGGCGGCGAGGCGCTCGGCGATGTCCAGTGAGCGGGTGTAGTGGGTCAGTGCGGTGCTGGTGTCACCCTGGACGGCCAGCATGCGGGCGACATTGTTGAGAGTGATCGACAGGTCGCTTTGGCGGCCGGTGTGGGTGGGGTCGGCGGCGGCGAGGCGTTCGGCGATGTGCAGCGAGCGGGTGTAGTGGGTCAGGGCGGTGCTGGTGTTGCCCTGTTTGGCCAGCATGTCGGCGACGTTGTCGAGGCCGATTGACAGGTCGTTTTGCCGGCCGGTGTGGGTGGGGTCGGCGGCGGCGAGGCGCTCGGCGATGCCCAGGGAGCGGGTGTAGTGCGTCAGTGCAGTGCTGGTGTCGCCCTGTCTGGCCAGCATGCGGGCGACGTTGTTGAGGCTGTAGGACAGGTCGCTTTGGCGAACGGTGTGGGTGGGGTCGGCATTAGCCAGGCGCTCGGCGATGTCCAAGGAGCGGGTGTAGTGGGTCAGTGCGGTGCTGGTGTCGCCCTGATCGGCCAGCGTGCGGGCGACGTTGTTCAGGGCAACCGACAGGTCGCTTTGGCGGCCGGTGTGGGTGGGGTCCGCGCCGGCGAGGCGCTCAGTGATGTCCAGGGCGCGGGGGTAGTGGGTCAGTGCGGTGTTGGTGTCGCCCTGGTTGGCCAGCATGCGGGCGACGTTGTTGAGGCTGTAGGACAGGTCGCTATGGCGGCCGGAGTTCGTGGGGTCTGCGCTGGCGAGGCGCTCGCGGATGTCTAGGGCGCGGGTGTAGTGGGTCAGTGCGGTGCTGGTGTCGCCCTGGTTGGCCAGCATTTCGGCGACCTTGTTGAGGCTGGCCGACAGTTCACGCTGGCGGCCGTCGTGGGTGGGGTCGGCGGCGGCCAGGCGTTCGATGCTGGTGTTGGCGGCGGACGCCAGGGCGTAAGTCGTCGGCAGATCGAGCCTTTGCTGAGCCGCGCCAACGAGCCACAGCCCCGCCGTGGCAACGGAGTCGTCATCGTCCAGCAGGCGAGCCGTGATCGAACTCACTGTCACTGCGACGTCGCTGACGTCGGGCGCAGCGGCCCTCCGAATATCCTCCGAAAGTCTGATCAGATGGCGGCCGAGCCGGTGCTTGACTTCATCTGTGACGAGCTGACTACGCAAGTGATCACCGATGACCCGGTGCAACCGTGCCATCGACCTCTTGTCGGCCGCTGTGAGCAGCCGCCGGCCTTCCAGCAGTCGTCGGGCGGTCCCCCAATCGTCGCTGTCGTGGTGCAGGCCAGGCAGAACCGGAACGGATGGCGGATCGGGTATTCGTGCGCCGTGTTCGAACGACCGGTATTCGAGGTCGGTGAGACTTTCCAACCACGCCCACGGGATTGTGTCGGGAGGGAGCAGGCTCGCGTAAGCCAGCGCTGCCCGGGCCCGAGAAGAGAGGCGATCCAGCGTGCGGTCGACGATGATGCCGGTGAGCTTGTCCTGGTGTTGGATCTCGTCTGACGTTCGGGAGGTCTCGCCGATCTGGTCGAGCAGCAACGCGCCGTGGACGCGCAAGCTGTCCAAGAGTTCTCGCGGTGTTGCAGCGCCTTCGGTACCGAGGTACACCGCGACCTGTTCGATCGCGAGCGTGTACCCATCGAGCAATTTCACGATCTGTCGCGCGGCGTCCTCCTGATCGTCGTCGACGAAGTCGTGGTACAGACGGTCCTCGTCACGAGCCGGTTGGTGTTCGCGGATCAACGCCAGTGCGTCGTCGTCAGGCAGGCGGCCGATTTCGATCATCGCGACCGACCCCCGCGCTCCGGCGGTGTTCACATCGGATACACCGAGGCGTGTGGTGGCGATGACGTGCAGCCATGGCTCCTCAGGGAGAACCGAGAGCTGCGAGGTCGACAGCAACGCGTGATCGGAGACGTTGTCCAACAACAGAAGACACGCGGCGGTGTCAGGGTCGCTGCGGCGAGCGTCGGCGGTGATCTCGGCGAGACGAGCGAGGACTCGTCGGCCCAGCAGCTGCCGGTCCTTGAGGTCGGCCTCGGTCACGGTCATGCCGAGTTCTGGCGACAATGCCAGCGTGGATACCGCGTCCAGTAGGTCGGAGTGTCCGTCGGCGTCGACTTGCCAAGTGCCGCCTTGATATTCGTGGGCGAAGCTCCGCGCATAAGTGACGGCAAGCTCGGTCTTACCCATTCCACCGATGCCATGCACGGCGGTGACCACGCCGACTGCTCCGCCGGCCAACTGGTGCCGCAGTTCTCGCAACTCACCGATACGGCCGACAAAGCTGTGGTTGAACCGGCGAAGGTTGCCGGGCGATTGCTGGGCAAGCCGCGCCTGCTGCAGCTGCTCGTAGACGCCCTGCCCCAAGGCTTGAAGGCGTCGGCGGACCTCGGCGTTCTGCAACGCCGCGACTCCGGCGGGAAACCACGGCTGCAGCTGCTCGATTTGGATACGCAAGATGTCTTGACGCCACGCGGCGACCTCCTCGGCGTATCCCTCGTCACCGCCGAGTTCGACGAAGTAGACCCCTGTTACCGCGTCACCGCCGCCGATCCGTCGGGCCTGTATCCGAGCGAACTCCTCCCATTCCCACCGGCAGTACTTGCTGCGCAGGTAGTTCGGCGAAAGGCACACCAAGAGGACGCGCGCCGTGCGCAAGCCCTCCGATAGCCGCAAATCCCAGTCCTGACGGCTGCGGATCTCGTCGGTGTCGAGGAAGATGCGAAACTGTTCGGCGGAGAAGGTCCGGAAGTCCTCGTAGATGGCGTCGCGCAGCGCTGTCACCCAGCCATCGGTGTTGTCGGCGCGCGCGTACGAGATGAACAGGTCCCACCCCACTGACGCATTCTGCACGACTCTCGACAACAACCGGTAGAACGTGTTCTAGTTTTGACTCATGACTGCATTCGGCCGCGACGAGCTGACGTCGGCGTTCGAGGAGTTCGAGAAGACCGTCGGCCGTGCGGCCGAGACCCGCGACTGGGATCCCTGGCTGCAGCAATACACGCCGGACGTCACTTACGTGGAGCACGCCGCCGGCACGATGCGTGGCCGCGATGAGGTGCGCGCCTGGATCTGGAAGACGATGACGGAGTTCCCCGGCAGCTACATGACGTCGTTCCCGACGCTGTGGTCGGTGATCGACGAGCCGACCGGGCGGGTCATCCTCGAGCTGGACAACCCGATGCGCGACCCCGGTGACGGCACGATCATCAGCGCCACCAACATCTCGATCATCACCTACGCCGGCGACGGGCTGTGGTGTCGTCAGGAAGACATCTACAACCCGCTGCGGTTCGTCAAGGCGACGATGAAATGGTGCCGCAAGGCCACTGAACTCGGCACCCTGCCCGACGAAGCCGCGCGCTGGATGGAGCAGTTCGGATGAGCGTGGCTCTGGTGATCGGCGCGAACGGATTCCTCGGCAGCCGCGTCACCCGCCAGCTCGTGGAAAGCGGAGCCGACGTACGCGCGATGGTGCGCGACGGCGCCAAGACGATCGGCATCGATGACCTTGCGGTGCAACGCTTTTACGGCGACGTGTTCAACACCGAGGTGCTGTGCGAAGCGATGACCGGTTGCGACGTCGTGTACTACTGCGTCGTTGACACCCGCGCCTGGCTGCGTGACCCTGCCCCCCTGTTCCGTACCAACGTCGAGGGCACTCGCAACGTTCTCGAGGTCGCCCGGACGATGCCTCTCAAGCGGTTTGTGTTCACCAGCAGCTACGTGACGATCGGTCGGCGAAAGGGCCACTGCGCCACCGAGGAAGACTCCCTGCACTGGCACCGGTCCCTGGGGCCGTACGCGCTATCCCGTTTGCAGGCAGAGGAATTGGTGCTGCGATACGCCGACGAGTATGACGTACCGGCCGTGGCGATGTGCGTCTCAACCACGTACGGCACCGGTGACTGGAACATGACCCCGCATGGCGCGATGGTGGCGGGCGCGGCGTTCGGCAAGGTGCCGTTCACCATGAAGGACATTCAGCTAGAGGTCGTCGGCGTCGACGACGCCGCGCGCGCAATGCTTCTCGCCGCCGAACATGGCCGCAACGGCGAGCGCTACATCGTCTCCGAGAAGATGATGACCAACCCGCAGATCATCCGCATCGCCGCGGAAGAGGCAGGCACGCCCGTGCCGAGCAAGTCCATCTCGCTGCCCCTGCTCTACGGGATGGCCGCGATGGGCAGCCTCAAAGCGAGGCTGCGAGGCACCCAGGAGCTGCTCACACTCCGATCGCTGAAGCTGATGCGTGCGGAGGCAGAGCTCGACCACGGCAAGGCCGTTCGCGAGCTGGGCTGGAAACCCGAGCCCGTGGAGGATTCGATCCGGGCGGCGGCGCGATTTTGGGTCCAGATGCGCGCGGCGATGAAGAAATCCAAAGCGGCACAGTCGGATTAATCCGGCCGATAGCGTCGTGGGCGATGGATAGCAAGAAGATCGCGTCGACCTCACGGGCGCACCGCAAACCATGCTTGCGACGCTCTACGCGAGGGCGCTCGACGCCGACCTGCCGAGCCCGATCCTTGGGGACATCCACGCCAAGGAGTTGGTGGCGCAGCTCGACTACGACTGGGCGAAGACCGGGATGAACCCGAGGAATTCGCCGTCGGCGACGATCCGTACAGCGCACTTCGACCGGTGGGTGCGGCAGTTTCTTGCCGTGCACGACGAGGCGACGGTCCTTCACCTCGGCTGCGGCCTGGACGCCAGGGCGCTGCGGGTGCATCCCGGCCCGGGCGTCGAGTGGTACGACGTCGACTTCGGTGACGTCATCGCGCTGCGGGAGCGGTTCTACCCGTCCACTGCGTCGTACCGGTTGATTCCCGCGTCGTTGACCGAGCTCGACTGGCTGACGACTGTGACCACATACCGTCCGGTGCTGATGATCGCCGAAGGCCTGACGATGTATCTGACCGAGGCGTCGGGGTTGGCACTGTTGCGGCGGATCGTCGAGCTTTTCCCGTGCGGGGAGCTGCAATTCGACGTCTTCAACCGATTTGGCATCCGCACGCAGATCACCAACGCCGTGGCGCGCCGGGCCGGAGCCCGGCTGCACTGGGGAGTTGACGGCGTATCGGGTGGCGGCGCGGGTCATGTCGTTGGTGCCCGCGCTGAGGAATTTGGCGCAGTATCACCGGTATGCCTTCTGACCCGGTGCGCACCGGGCAGGTGTCGCACTGGTACGCAACGCCGCCCGATCCCCGGCCCCGGTTGCCGGGAGACCGCGATGCCGATGTGTGCATCGTGGGTGCCGGGTTCACCGGGTTGTGGGCTGCCTACTACCTCAAGCGTGCCGATCCGTCACTGCGAATCATCATGCTGGAGGCGGGGTTTGCGGGTTTCGGGGCGTCCGGTCGTAACGGTGGCTGGCTGTCGGCTTTGGTTCCCGGTGACCGCGGCCGAATCGCTCAGGCGCATGGGCGCGCTGGCGTCGTGGCGTGGCAGCGCGCACTGATCGAGTCCGTCGATGAGGTGATCGGCGTCGCGGAGGCGGAGGGGATCGACGCCGAAATCGTCAAGGGCGGCTCACTGCGGGTGGCCCGGACGTCTGCCCAGCAAGCGAGGCTCCTCAGCGACGTCGCGGAGGACAGGCGATGGGGCGCAGATGTCGACATGCTGACGGCCGACGAAGCCGCGCGGCGTATCCGCGTCGCCGGCCTTGTCTCGGCCGCGTTCACACCGGACTGCGCACGGATTCAACCCGCCATGCTGGTTCGTGGATTGGCCGACGTGGTCGAGCGGCTCGGCGTGACGATCTACGAGGGGGTCCCCGTCACGGAAATTCGCGCGGGCCGAGCAGAGACGCGATCGGGACGCGTCGACGCGCCCATCGTCGTGCGCGCCACCGAGGGCTTCACCCCGACGCTCGCGCGTCTTCGCCGGCGGTACCTGCCGATGAACAGCTCGATGATCGTCACCGAGCCGATGGCCACAGACGTGTGGGCCGAGATCGGTTGGCAGGGGCGCGAAACCGTTGGCGACGAGGCACACGACTTCTTCTACGCACAGCGCACGGCTGACGATCGCATCGCGATCGGCGGTCGCGCGGCACCGTACCGCTACGGCTCGCGAATCGACCGAGACGGTGTGGTCGGCATGCGGACGGTGCGCCGGCTGTCGGACCTTGCGCAGCGTGTTCCCTCAGGCAGCCGGGGTCGGGATCACGCATGGGTGGTGCGGTGTGCTTGGTGTGCCACGCGACTGGAACGCAGCCGTCGGGTTCGACGCTGCGACCGGCCTGGCGTGGGCCGGTGGCTACGCAGGACACGGCGTGACGGCGGCGAACCTCGCCGGTCGCACGCTCGCTGATCTGGTGCTCGGGCGCGATAGTCCGCTTGTGGAGCTGCCGTGGGTGAATCACCGTTGCCGCGATTGGGAACCCGAGCCGCTGCGTTGGCTGGGCGTGCAGGCGGTTTACCTTGCCTACCGGCTCGCCGACTGGCACGAAGAGCAAAGCCGGGCGACGGCGACATCACCGTTCGCCCGGCTTGCCAACCGGATTGCTCGTCGCCCTTAGCGGCTGATCACCAGGGCTTGTTTTGCGGCGGCGGATATCCGCCACCCTGCGGCGGGTAACCACCACCCTGCGGCCCACGGGGCGGGGGTGGCGGCTGGCCACCCTGCGGCGGGTAACCGCCCTGCTGCGGGGGCGGGCCATACCCGGACTGCGGCGGCGGGCCGTACCCGGTCTGCGGGCCACCCCCGCCACCGCCTCCACGCTGGATGGACTTGAACCCGCCAGCCTTGATGAACTCGAGAACCGCACCAACGGTGATGACTGCCGCCACCGCAAGCGAAGCCCACGCGCCCCACGCGACGAGGCTGAGGACCTCGGCGGCGTTGATGAAGTTGATGATCAAGATGATGTCGGCGATCACCACTATGCCCAGAGCGATGAGCTCAATCGGCACGTTGGCCGGGATCACGCTGAGTGCCTTGAGCAGGAACGCCACCGAGACGGCAAGGAACAAGAAAATGATGAAAATGTTGCCGCCGTGGAACCCGCTCACCGAGATGGTCGGGCATGAGATCCCGAGCGACGACGTGTCGTACCCGCCGCACGTGTTGATCGACACCCACGGGAAGAAGCTGCAGACCAGGTACAGCACACCGCCGACCATTGCGATCATTCCGCCCGGCATGATCCGCTGCATATTGAAGCCCCCCGAGCCACCGGGAGGGCCGCCAGAACCCGGCGGACCGCCGTAACCGCCGCCCTGACCGCCGTAACCGCCGCCTTGTGGGTTGTAACCGCCCGGCGGGTTGTAGCCACCTTGATTTGACATCGAGACGCCTTCCGTCGTCATGTCTTCCCGCAGAGCATAGCTGCACTCGGCGGCACTCTCGCGCTGTACGCGTAGGACATTGTGCCCTATCCGACCCCGCAAGTGATGTGCATCCGGCAGACATGTTTGCGAGTTTCGTTATTGCTCGGCGCGTTCCTTCAGCCGCTGCAATGTCGCCTTAATGTGTGCGGCGTTCGCACCGTCACGGTCCTTGATGCCCGTCGCGATTCCACCGGCCGGGCGAAACTACCTGGGACGACGGTCCCAGGTCTGTTCGGTGACGCGGCAGCCCCCTCCGTCCAGGGCTTCAATGTCGTAGCGCCAGCGGGCAATCGGCAGGCCGAGATAGTTCACGTCGAAGGCGAAAGCCGAGGCGGTAACGGCCTCGGTCACCTTGCACGTGGTGGTCCATTAACGGGCTGCGCACCGGTTCCTCGCTGCCAGCGCATCGCATGGACCTCCTCGCCAAGTGAGGCGAGGGTCGGCAGGTCGGTGATCAGTGCGTAGACAGCATCGGGTGCGGCTTGAATCGTGACGTCTGCGCCCGCCGCGGGCTGGTCAGGTTGGGACACAGGGGGATATTAGAGGGAAGCCTTCGGAAGAAGGCCGCTACGAGCGACGTTGTTCGGAGTATGAGCACACGTCCCAGACTCCAGCCGACCGACAGCCATCCGATCTCCATCACGCCCACAGGCAAACACGTGACTGTGCGTGTCAACGGCGATGTGGTCGCGGAGACCGACCATGCGCAGACGCTCCAGGAATCGACTTATGCCCCTGTGCACTACATTCCGATCGCCGACGTCAATAACGAGCTGCTGCGGCGCACCGACACCGCGACCTACTGCCCGTACAAAGGCGACGCGAGCTATTACAGCGTGGTGACCGCGGGCGGTACGGTCGACGACGCGATCTGGACCTATGAAGAGCCGTACGAGGCGGTTTCGGTGATCGCCGGGCATGTCGCCTTCTATCCGGACAAGGCAGAGATCACCGTCGGTTAGCCGTTCTGACCTGGTAACGCCGCTCGGCGTACGCAAGGTCGTCGCGCCAGAGCCGGGTGGCCGCAGAGCGCATGAGCGGTCTGATCAGTGACCTGACGCGCTGCGTATGCGCGAAACCCGAACGGTCCGAGTGGGCGACAACCGCTTCGATCACCGCAGTGCGGGGACGACCGTCGGGTCCCGGGCCGAGCGGGGTGGCGTGTGTCTCGACGACGCTGCCCGTGCCCTCGCCGTCGACGATCCTCATCACGACCGTTCGCCGCTCTGGGCTGGTGAATTCGGCGATCACCGGGACACCCAGGCGGCCAACCTTGAAGGTGACCGCAACAAGAAACCGGTCGGCGTCATCGTCGGCATCGGTCGCGGGCGCGCTGAGGACCTCGAGTGCTGTGAACGAGTACGGATGAAACCAGGCTCCGTGCCACGGGTCGAGCCGGTTGGCGATCACATCCTCCGGCTCGCATGTGCCGTCTAGCCGGGTGACCGCGTCGAGCTGGAAACCCTGAGGACGCGGCGGAATCACCGGCTCATCGAGCGGCTTCTCGCCGCCGACTCGGTCCAGACGCACCCACACCAGAACGCCGTCGTCATGGCACCGCATTGGCTTCCAACCGAATTCGCGGCTGCCGTCCAGGCGCAGCCCATGCCACGGGCACATCAGAGCGCCACAATCGATGGTTCCATTGGCGAGGTCCGCGCCCAGATGGGGGCACGTGCCGGGTCCGACATGCACGCCGTCGGCCTGGTCGCGCCAGGCGACGATCTCGATTCCCGCGACCGTCACCCCGAGTGGGCGGTTCGCGCGGACGTCACGGCTGGCGGCGAACACATACCAGTTCCCTGACGGTCTCTGCTGCGAACGCGCCAACGCGGCCTCGATGACCGCGGGTTCGGCGGCGCGGTAGGTGGGCTGCTGCTGGGCCCACCGTTGTCGTGGAAGTACTTGGAACGGGAGGCTTTTCGGTAGTTTCATCCGTGCGGTGCTTTCATGAGTCGAGGCGTCGCGAGGCGGCGCAGCAACGCGTTGCGGCCCGCGGTGGGGACGGTGTACAGCGCGTGGCCAGCCACCCCCCAGCTGTCGAGCAGGCGATTGGCGGCCGACCACCCGGTGGTGGCGGCGCGTTCCATCAGCGCCACCGGCAGGTCGATACGAATGCCGTCGCCTGCCAGCATCAGGCGGGGATGGGGGGTGACAACACCCGGCCGGCGAGCGAAGTCGCCCGGAGCGAAACGAGGGCAGTCGTCACGACGCAGGGTCTTCTCGGAAACGATTCTTGCATCACGGGTTTCGGGGTAGAGCTGGTGAAGCCGTGCGAGGAGATCTCCGCGTAGGCCGTCCGACGGATCGCGCACGGCGTAGGAGTGCAACTCCAATACGGAGCCGCCGCGCTGGCGGGCCCAGTCGGCGGCCTCACGTTCGTAGCGGTCGAGCACGCTGATGTTGTCGAGCGGTTCGAGTCCACCGGTGCCGAGGAACGCCGGACGTTCCGGGTTGACCGGACGGTTCAGCCACAGCCGTTGCACGACGAACGGCGGTGCGCTCCGCAGTTCGCCAACCGCAGCACGCCATTGCGGATCGCTGAGCGTGGGCGACGCGTCGACGATGCGCTGAAGACTGGCGACGTCGGTCGCGAGCACCACGGCGTCGGCGTCGATGCCGGCGCGGTTGTCCGTGTCGACGCGGAAGGTGTCCTCGCTCGCGTGGAGCTCGGTCACCGAGACGCCGGTGTGAAACTGGACACCGTGGCCAATCAGATACTCGCGCAACGGCTCCCACAAGGCCACGTTGAAATTGGATGATGCGACATCGAATACGAGGCCTTCGCTCGAGCCGAGAAAGTAGATGTGGAACATCGCGGCCAGCTCGGCCGCCGACAGGCGCGCGGGCTCGGCGAAGAAACTGCGGGAGAACACTTCGAACGCCAGATGCCTTGCCGCATCAGGGAAGTTGATGTCACGCAGGAACGTCTCGGCGTCGACGTCGTCGAGCCGATGGTAGATCTCCGGCACTGACACTGCCGCGAGTGGCGCGGCGGCTCGGGCTTTCAGCCCCGCAAGATCGCGCAGCCGGAAGGTCGGGCTGCGTAATGCGAACATGACGGCGTTCCAGGGCGGCGTACGGGGGAGTCCGCGGAACGTGTCCGTCCGGCCTGCGGCGTCCACCAGCGGATAGTCCTCGACCGGGGTGAGACGCGCGAGGCTGGAGTCTGTGCGGCGCAGAAGCTCTCGCAAGTTGTAGTACTGCCGGAAGAATGCGTGGAAGCCGCGATTCATGGCGACGGTGCTGCCGTCTGGGAGCCGTTCGGACCATCCGCCCACCCTGCCGCCGAGATAGTCCTCGCGTTCGATCACGTCGACGTGCACGCCCCGCTCCGCCAAGCCGGTCGCGGCGGCAAGGCCGGCGATCCCGGCGCCGATCACCACTGCGTGCGGCGCTCTCGGCAGCAGGCCCGCATCCGGCAGCCCCCGGTTGGCCGGGTGCGTGACGCGGCGCGGATCGCGGTGGCCGTTGGTGCTCATGACCGAGAAGCCAGGAATGTATGGACGATGTTGCGTTGCCACCCGGGCATGGTTTCGCTATGCACCGCAACAAAACCCGCGTCCGTGAGCCGCTGACGGAACCGCGCGGCGCCGTCGAAGGTGAGGACACTGCGCCACAGGTGCCGATAGAGCGTCGTGTCGCGGGTGTGCAGCCAGCCCGACGGGATGATGATCCCCCAGCACACCGCGGTCCACAGCGAGCTCGCCGCGCGCGAGTCCGCCACCGAGTACTCGTGCAGTGCCAGCGTGCCGCCTGGGCGCAGCAGGTCGAGGAATCGCTTCAACTGCGCGTCCGGATCGGGCAGATTGCGCACGAGGTAGGCGGCCAGGATGCCGTCGAACGGTCCCTCGACACCCAGGTCGGCGAGGTCCTCGATGCGGCCGTGGACGAACCGCACCGACGACGGCCAACTCTTGTTGGTCGCTTCTTGCAGCATTCCGGCTGACGCGTCCACGCCCACGATCTCGGCTTCGGGGGCGGCGGCGAGCAGTGCGGCGGTCGACGCACCCGTGCCGCAACCTGCGTCAAGAAGCCGCATCCCGCGGCCGCCGTCGGGTAATCGCATGCGGCGCGTGGACATTCGCAGATGATCGTGATAGCCGGGGTTTGCGCCGACCATCCGGTCGTAGGCGCTTGCACCGACGTCGAACGCGGCCGGAACGGTGCCTCGTGGCAGGCCGCTGTTTCCCATGTGCATGTCACCCACGCTCATGCTGGCGCTCCCAGAGCAGCAGGACGGCCGTGACCAGGGCGAACCCGAACAGGAAATCCTCCACCGGTATGTCGAACGGAAAGCGCAAGCCGCTCGTCTGCGCGTCGTCGTAAATAACGATCGGCGAGGAGAGCTTCGTCAGCCAGCCATCGACCGGGATCTGAAAGCCGAACACGATCGCCATCGAAAGCCAATAGGCCGGACGGCGAAACAGCCCGGTATGCCACACGGCGAGTTCGAGCACCACGACGACGATCACGGCGAGCACGGCAGGCAGCGTGTACCCGATCATCGTCTTTTTCTCTTCGCGCGAGCGCTCATCGGCGCCTTTGCCTGCTCAGCATTGCGGTCACGGCGTTGAGAGTAAGCAAGCCGCACAACGGAATGACGATGAAGAACGCCAACTCCTCGAGAGGAATGCCGAACCCGATGTGGATTCCGCTGATGTAGCGCGGGTTGTAGCTCCAGACGTCAGCGGCGATCGCGATCGCGTCCCAGATCAGGAAGACCAGCGTGACCGGCAACACGGCACGGGCGGTGCGCCACGGCTGGCGGTAGACGCCCTCGCCGAAGAACTCCAGCGGCGCCGTAATGACGAGGCAGGCGCCGAGCACGATCAGATACTGCAATCGATCCATGTCAGGCAGCGCCGATCGTCGGTTCCGCCGGCGGTGACGCCTTCCCGCGGCGCGCGCGCCAGGCCCTGAACAGGGCGACGCCCGCGACCTGCAGCCGGCGTGCGTTGCCCACCCGCGCCCGATGGTTGAACACTGCGAAGTCACTCGCCTCGATGCGGTCGAGGATCTCCGAGTACAGCGTGAGCGCGGTGGCCACGCACGGGCGTGACCACGGGGCCAGCATCGGGATCCCTTCGGAAGCGAATCGGTAAATGCCGCGGGTGATGTGGTGCTGCGCCGCCAGCGCGTCGCGTACCCGCGGATCGGTCTGGCGGTGCTCGTGGCACCACACCAACAGCTCACGGTCGACGTCGAATGCGGCGAGTTCGTCGGCAGGCAGGTACACCCGTTGGCGGACAAGGTCTTCGTCGACATCCCGCAGAAAGTTGGTCAGCTGGAACGCCTTTCCCAGAGCGGCGGCGTACGGCGCCGCCTCCTCCCGGGAGCCGACAGTGCCCAACACGGGCAGCAGTTCGAGCCCGATGACCTCCGCGGAGCCGCGTACGTAGCGGTTCAGCGCCGCCCGGTCCGGATAGTCAGTGATCGTCAGGTCCATCCGCATCGACGCCAGGAAATCCGCGAACAGTTCGCGGTCTATCCCGTAGAGCGCCGCGGTGTGCCGGACCGCGTTCAGAACCATCTCGGTCTGCGCGTCCGCGCCGCCGCGGTCGTCGAAGAACCGGTCGGAAAGATGTTGCAGACGAGCGGTTTTCTCACTCACATCCAGGGGCGAGTCGAGGTCGTCGAGGATGTCGTCGGCCAGCCGGGCGAACCCGTAGAGCGCGTGCACCGCGGGGCGCTGTGCGGGCTTGAGGAGCCGCGTGGCGAGAAAGAACGTCCGGCCATGCTGGGCGTTGAGTTCCCGGCACGTGCGGTACGCGTCGCGCAACCGAGGCTGCGAGACGCCGGCGGCATCGAGTTCGGATCGGATCATGCTTGCTTGCCTCCGGCACCTGCAACGTGGCGCACGGGGCTACGGCCGAGCGGGCCCGTGATCCGATCGGCCGCCAACCGGCCCGACAGCAGGGCCGTGGGGACCCCCACCCCTGGAACGGTGGACGAACCGGCGAGCACAGCATTTGCGATGCCGCGCACCATGTTCGCGGGGCGGAACGGTCCGGTCTGGGCGAACGTGTGGGCCAGTGCGAAGGGACTGCCCGCCACCATGCCTTGCCGCGACCAGTCCGCCGGTGTGACGACGTTCAGCAACTCGAGATCCTCGCCGAGGTCGCCGAGCCTGGCCGACACGACGTCAAGCATCTGGCCTGCGTAGGCGTCGGCGGTGGCATCCCAGTCGATGTTCCCGCGAAGGAGATTGGGCGCGGGCGCGAGTATGTAGAGGAGGTCGCGACCCGCGGGTGCAAGAGTGGGGTCGGTGGCCGTGGGACGGGTCACCAACAGCGACGGGTCGGCCATCGGCCGCCCGGCGCGGATGATGTCGTCGAAGGTCCGCTGCCATTCCCTGCCGAAGAGGATGGTGTGATGAGCCCCAACGGGTTTCACGACTCGGCACCCCACATGAGCCACCACCGCAGATGGTGCCGGCCGGACACGCAGGAGTCGTCGTGGCGTACGGGAAAGTAGCCGATACGTCTCAGGCAGCTCAGTGGTCAAAACCACTGCGTCGCAGGGGATACGGTTTCCGCTCTCGGTGCGCACGGCCGTCACCGCGTCGGCGGACCTGTCCAGCGCGACGACAGTCGACGAATACTCGAACTGCACTCCGGCGTCGGTGGCTGCGGCGGCGAGAGCGTCAGGCAAGGCTCGCATCCCCCCGCGCGGAAAGTAAACTCCCGCAACGGTATCCATGTAGGCGATCACCGCATACACGGCAAGGGCGCGCTGTGGTGGGACGCCCGCGTACAGGGACTGGAAGGTGAAAACGCGCCGCAGCCGATCGTCCGTGATGTACCGGTCGACCACTCGCTCCCAGCGACGAAAACCGCCAAGAAAGGCCAGCTGGGCGAGCTGCGGCGTCAGGAGCGACAGCGGCGAATCGAAGTTCGCGGCGATGAACCCGTCGAACTCGGTGCGATAGAGCCGAGTCAGCCAGTCCCGCAGCCGTAGATAACCCGCAGCCTGGTCAGGTCCGGCGAAGCTTTCGACCGCGGCAGCCATCCGGCCGGGATCGCTGAACACGTCCAGGCCGCTGCCGTCGGCGAACGAGGCGCGGTAGGCGGGGTCGATGGGAACGAGGTCGAGTCGACTGGCGCGCTCCTCGCCGACAGCCGCGAATGTGTCATCGATGATGTCGGGCATCGTGAGGACTGTCGGACCCGTGTCAAGGCGGTAGCCGCGAAGATCCGCGCGACCGACGCGGCCGCCGGGAACCGCCCCGCGCTCCACGACGGTGACCCGCCGTCCGCGGCCCGCAAGGTGCAACGCAGCGGCCAGCCCCGCCAAGCCTGCGCCGACGACCACGATGTGATCGGCGTGCCTTCCGACAGTGCGAATCACCTTTGCGCTCCTGAACTTCCGGCGATCATGCGGTCCGCATCGTGCATACCAAGGCCATGCTGTCCAAGGCTTCCCGCACCGAGTGATCCACACCCGCCTCATGGACGTGCTGACGCGCACACCCGACCCGATTGGTGATCATGTCCTCGATCAGTTGGACGGCGCCCGTGGCCACGATCAACGTCCGCCAGCGTGCAATGGCCGCGTCGTCGATGTGCTCGCAACTCATCAGCTCGGTGAGCTCGCTCTTGGTGGTGGTGTCTGCCATCTGGTGTGCCGCGACGACGACGCTGGTGGCCTTGTGTTCGGAGAGGTCACCGCCGCTCGGCTTTCCCGTCACCGCGGCCGAGCCGAACACACCGAGGAGGTCGTCGCGCAGCTGGAACGCCTCACCGACCGCCGAGCCGTAGCTCCCGAGCTGCGCCAGAGCGTGGTTGGCGCATCCGGCGAGGACTGCGCCGATCTCGAGTGGGCGGCGAACTGTGTAGTTGCCCGATTTGCGGCGCGCCACGTCCAGAACCGCCTCAAGGCTGGGCAGCCCGCGTGCATCGTTCACCAGGTCCGCGAACTGGCCGACTGCCAGCTCGGTGCGCATCGCCTCGTAGTGTGGCCATGCGCGCAGCAAGCCCGACTGCGGCACCCCGCTTTGCCGAAACATCTGCGCTGACCATACGAGACAGAGGTCGCCGAGCAGGACGGCCGCCGACTCCCCGAACCGATGTGCGCACCCTGACAGCCCTCGCTCGGCGTGCCAGTCACGGAATTGGATGTGCGCCGCCGGACGGCCGCGCCGCAATCCCGAACCGTCCATCACGTCGTCCTGCAGCAGCGCGAATGCGTGCAGCAACTCGAAGCTTGCCGCCGCCCGCAGCGCAGCGTCGTTTGCTGATGCTCCGCACAGCCAGCCGAGGTAGGCGAACGTGGACCTCAAATACTTGCCGCCGCTGACGAACTGAGACAGCACCTCGTACGCGATGTCGACGCCGGTTTCATCCAGGTCGGCGGCGCAGTTCGACTCGACGAAGTCACGGATCTGTGTCGACACACCCCGTCGCACGCCCGCCCGCCACAGGTCGAATGCCTGCGGCACCGGCGGCAAAGGTCCGCCGCCACCTGGCGCGTCGAGGAGCTCTACTCGGCGCGCGCTCGGACGTCTGAAACCCATCGCCTCCTGGTACCCCTTCATGTTTGCGGACAATCGGCAGTCATTTCGTATTCGGGGCCGAGCGGCCGTTGGTTGTCATTACATCCGAGCACACTGAATCCCGCTCGCCTAGCGGGCGGATACATTGGGTCATCACGATCGAACTCAACATCACGTTCTCCGGTCCGGCGAATGTCCTCGCGACGCTGGCCCCACTGCGGCGCGGCAGTGGTGATCCGTGCTTTCTCCTCACCCAGGACGGCGCGATCTGGCGGACCAGCATGATGTCCAGTGGCCCGGTGAGCGCCAGGATCACGAAATCGGCGCCGCAAACCGTCGACTGCGAGGTGTGGGGCAACGGCGCGGCGGAGTTTGCGGACTCGTTGCCTGCGCTTCTCGGAGCCGACGACGATGCGAAGGGTTTCGCCCCGCAGGAGCCGACGATCGCGGCGGCGCTGCGAAAGGTCCCGCACCTGCGGCTGGGCTCGACCGGCCGGGTGCTGGAGGCGCTGGTGCCTGCGGTGCTCGAGCAGCGGGTGTCCGGGGCAGAGTCGTTTAGGTCCTGGCGGGTGCTGGTGACGAAGTTCGGCGCGCCCGCACCGGGACCCGCTCCGCCGAGGATGCGGGTGCCGCCGGCGGCTGACGTGTGGCGACGCATTCCGTCGTGGGAGTTCCACCGCGCCAACGTCGATCCGGGCCGTGCCCGCACGATCGTCGGTTGCGCGCAGCGGGCGTCGTCCCTCGAGCGGCTCGTGCGGCGGCAGGCGGCTTCAGCTCGGGAGGCGCTGACGTCGCTGCCGGGCGTCGGAGTGTGGACGGCAGCCGAAACCACGCAACGCGCGCTCGGGGATGCCGACGCGTTGTCGATCGGCGACTACCACCTGGCCAACGTGATCGGCTGGACGCTGCTGGGCCATCCGATTGACGACGCGCAGATGGTCGAACTGCTCGAGCCGGTGCGCCCGCACCGGTACCGCGCGGTGCGGTTACTCGAGGTCAGCGGGCTTGCGCGCAATCCGCGGTTCGGGGCGCGCCAGGCTGTGCGTGATCTCGCGTCGATCTGATTAGACCGGTTGCCCCGCGGGTATGCCTGGATCGATTCCAGAAAATACACGCAAAGAGGAGCAGGTCGATGGGCGATTTCACGGTCCCGGGCATGACGGACAAAGAAGGCACGGAGGTCGCCGAACTACTGCAGAAGCAGCTCAGTCGGTATAACGATCTCCATCTCACGCTCAAGCACGTTCACTGGAATGTGGTGGGGCCCAACTTCATCGGTGTTCACGAAATGATCGACCCGCAGGTCGAGCTTGTTCGCGGATACGCCGACGAAGTGGCTGAACGTGTTGCGACATTGGGCTTTTCGCCCAAAGGGACGCCGGGCGCGATCATCGCCGACCGCACGTGGGACGACTACTCCGTTGACCGCGATGTTGTACAGGCGCACCTCGGCGCACTGGACCTCGTCTACACCGGGGTGATCGAAGACACCCGCAAAGGCATCGATCGACTCGAGGATCTCGACCCAGTCACCCAGGACATTCTGATCGATCACGCAGGCGAGCTCGAGAAGTTCCAGTGGTTCGTCCGTGCGCATCTGGAGAGTGCGGGTGGAGCGCTGTCCAACAAGGGAGCGAAGACGGAGAAGAGCGCCGCGCAGAAGGCCAAGAGCAAGGCGTAATCACGCAGCGGGGGCCTCGCCGGCGGTCTCACGGTTGAGGCGCTGCGCACGGTAGATCGACACGTCGGTGCGCGACACCAGCAGATAGGCGATACCGACGGTGACCATGGCGCACGGGATGACCGAGAACGAGTTCGTCATCTCGGCGACCATGATCATGACGGCCAACGGCGCGTGCGCGACGCTGCCGAAACACGCCATCATCGCGACGACGACGAACACGCCGGGATTGTCCGGAAGCCCGGGCGCGTCGATCAATTCGCCGAGCCGCCAGATCGCGGCGCCGGTGAACGCGCCGATCACAATGCCGGGTCCGAAGATGCCGCCGGATCCGCCGGTGCCGATGGACAGCGACGTGGCGACGATCTTGGCCAACGGCAGCAACAACACCACCCAGAGCGGGATGCCCATCAGGGTGTCTCGCGCCGATGCCAGCTGCGCCCACCCGTAACCGCTGGATAGGATCTGCGGCAGCGCCAGTGCGAGCAGTCCGACGGCCAGGCCACCGAGCGCGGGCTTGAGTACCGGACCCAGAATTGCTCCTCCCGTCCGCAGCCCGCCGGGCAGCTTCTTCGTCACAGCGACCGTGCCGTAGAACGTCTTCGCGTACAGCAGACCCACCCCGGCGGCGATGACGCCGATCAATGCGAACCAGATCAGCTGCAAGGGCTGGTGAAAATCGAAATCTGTTGCGACGGAGCCGAACATCGGGTCGAAGTTGATGATCGACCCGAAGACGGCGTACGCGGTCGCCGAGGTGACGAATCCCGGGATCAGCGCGCGGTAGTCGAAGTCCTCCCGGTACACGATCGACGCCGCCAGCACCGCGCCGCCCAGCGGCGCCCCGAAGATCGCACCGATGCCGGATCCGATACCCAGCGACACCGCGATGCGGCCGTCGTCGTCGGACAGGTTCAGCTGACGGGTGAGCAGCGAGCCGAATCCCGCCGAAATCTGCGCGGCCGGCCCTTCCCGTCCCGCTGATCCGCCCGAGCCGATGGTCAGCGCGCTCGAGATCGTCTTGACGATGATCGCGCGAACACGGATCGCGCGCGGGTCGGTGTGCACTGCCTCGATCGCACTGTCGGTGCCGTGCCCTTCAGCCTCCGGCGCGAACATCGCGACCAAGATCGCCGACACCAAAGCCCCGCCGAACGCGACGAGCGGGATGGCCCAGGGCCTCGAGTAATGGCTGCCCGAGCCGGAGCCGCCGCCGTCGCCGGCCGGCTGCGGAACCTGGTAATCCGCGAGATAGCCGAGCAGGAATCGGCCCGCGTAATCCAATGCGAGGTAGAACACGACGGCGCCGAGCCCGGCGATGATGCCGATCGCGATGCCCAGGATCAGCCACTTGCGTAGGTAACCCGCGCGGTTGATCGACGCGCTGGCCCACTGCCGGATTCTGCTCGCCGACGACCTCAACGTTGGCGGCATGCACCGGATGCTAGCGGGCAGTCTGAGATGAGCACCACATTGTATATACCCCCTAGGGGTATATAGTGAGTGCATGAGCGAGCCCTCGATCACCGACACGCCGGCCGCCTCGCATCACGCGCATGACGCCGGACACTGCGGCGGCCATGGCGGCCATGCCGATCACGTCGCGCAGTACCGACGGTTGTTCTGGATCATGCTGGTGCTGGCGATCCCGACGGTCGCCGCGTCGGGGATGTTCGCGATGATCCTCGGGTACACGCTGCCGGACATTCCCGGCATCGGCTGGGTGTCGCCGCTGCTCGGCACGGTGATGTTCGTCTGGGGCGGTCGTCCGTTTCTGACCGGTGCGGTCAGTGAAATCCGTTCGCGCGCACCAGGAATGATGCTGCTGATCGGGCTGGCGATCTCAGTGGCGTTCGTGTCGTCGTGGGGGTCAAGCCTCGGCGTGCTGGGCCACGAACTCGACTTCTGGTGGGAGCTGGCGCTGCTGATCGTGATCATGCTGCTCGGCCACTGGATCGAGATGCGCTCGCTCGCGCAGACCAGTTCGGCGCTGGATTCTCTTGCCGCGCTGTTGCCCGATGAGGCCGAACGTGTCGATGGGGATCAGGTGGTCAAGGTGCCGCCTTCGCAGTTGCAGGTCGGCGACATCGTTCTCGTCCGGCCCGGCGGAAGCGTCCCCGCCGACGGCGAAATCGTCGATGGCACAGCCGCGATCAACGAGTCGATGGTGACGGGCGAGTCGCGCCCGGTGACGAGGGTCCCCGGCGACAAGGTCGTCGCAGGCACCGTCGCCACCGACTCTGCCATTCGCGTCCGCGTCACCGCTGTCGGCGACGACACCGCGCTCGCGGGCATTCAGCGACTCGTCACCGAGGCGCAGAACTCGTCGTCGCGGGCGCAGCGGCTCGCGGACACCGCGGCGGGCTGGCTGTTCTGGTTCGCGCTGGGCTCGGCGATCATCACCGCGATCGTGTGGGGCATACTCGGCCATCCCGACGAGGCGGTGATCCGCACCATCACCGTCCTGGTGATCGCCTGCCCGCACGCGCTGGGCCTGGCTATACCTCTGGTGGTGTCGATCGCCACCGAACGCGCGGCGCGCGGGGGCGTGCTGGTGAAGGACCGGCTGGCGCTGGAGAGCATGCGCACCGTCAATGCGGTGCTGTTCGACAAGACCGGCACCCTGACCAAGGGTGAGCCGACGGTTGCCGAAGTTGTTTCCGCGCAGGGTGATGACGCGGATCTGCTCAAGCTGGCGGCGGCCGCGGAGTCCGACAGCGAGCACCCGTTGGCGCGGGCGATCGTCAGCACCGCCCAGGAGCGGGGACTTCAGATTCCGCGTTCGAGCGACTTCTCGTCATCGCCGGCGGTGGGCGTGACCGCGACCGTAGAGGGCCGGACGATCCGGGTCGGCGGTCCACGGATGCTGGAGGATGCCGGGCTGATCGAGCTTCCCGAGTCCGCGGCGTGGCGCGACGAAGGTGCGATTGTGCTTCATGTCGTTGCCGACGGTGCGGTGATCGGTGCACTTAAGCTTGCCGACGAGGTCAGGCCGGAGTCACGGCAGGCCGTCGATGCGCTGCACAAGCTCGGCATACGTGTGGTGATGATCACCGGCGACGCGCCCGCCGTTGCGGAGTCGGTGGCCGCGGACCTCGGCATCGACCGGGTGTTCGCGTCAGTGAGGCCGCAGGACAAGTCGGCCAAGGTTGCCGAATTGCAGTCTGAGGGGCTCAAAGTCGCGATGGTGGGTGACGGCGTCAACGACGCGCCGGCGCTCGCACAGGCCGACGTGGGGATCGCGATCGGCGCGGGCACCGATGTGGCGATCGCGTCCGCAGGCGTGATCCTCGCCAGCTCCGACCCGCGGTCGGTGCTCTCGGTGATCCAGCTGTCGAAGGCGACGTACCGCAAGATGAAGCAAAACCTTTGGTGGGCGGCTGGATACAACCTCATCTCGGTGCCGCTTGCCGCAGGTGTGCTCGCACCCGTCGGGTTCGTGTTGCCGATGTCGGTGGGCGCGCTGCTGATGTCGCTGTCGACGGTCGTGGTCGCGGTCAATGCTCAACTGTTGCGCCGGCTGGACCTGCGGCCGGAGAGCAGTGTGCGTGCTGTGCTCGGGGATTCGGCCTCCCATAGCGGCGAAACAGAAACCTCGGTTGCTGATCTCGCGAAATCACGACCGTAGGTTCTGTCTCGCAGCACAAGTCCTAAGCGTCGAGGTCCTGCTGGACGAGCTCGGCGACGGTCGTCATCGCGCCCGCGTCCTCGGACGCCACCGTCACCTGCGCGCCGTTGCCGGCGCCGAGCGTCATGATCATCAGTGCCGAACCCGCGTCGACCGGCTCGCCGCCGTCGAGCGACAGTGTCACCGGGACACCCGCCGTGACGACTGCCTCGGCGATGATCGCGGCAGGACGCGCGTGCAGCCCGATGGCGGACCCGACGATGACCGTCTTGGTGTGCATGTGAATCTCCTTAGCTGATACTGGTTTTGACGAGAATCAGGCGGCCGCGAGCGCAGGTTCGGGCGCCGGCTGTGCGGGTTTGGTGCCGATGAACTGCTTGGCGGTGATAACGGCGATCGCCCCGACGACGGTGCCGGCCGCCAGCGCGACGATGAACCATGCAAGGTTTCCGATGGCGAAGAACACGAAGATGCCACCGTGCGGAGCCTTTGACGTCACGTCGAATGCCATGATCAGTGCACCGGTCACTGCGCCGCCGGCCATCATGGAGGGGATCACCCGCAGCGGGTCGGCCGCCGCGAACGGGATGGCGCCCTCCGAAATGAAGGTCAACCCGAGAAGCCAAGCAGCGCGGCTATTTTCGCGTTCAGGCTCGGTGAACAGTGCTGGCCGGACGGTGGCTGCCAGCGCCATCGCCAGCGGCGGCACCATCCCCGCAGCCATCACGGCTGCCATGATCCGCAGTGACGCCGGGTCGGCCACGTTGAGTCCCACGGTGGCGAAGGCGTAAGCGGCCTTGTTCACCGGGCCTCCGAGGTCGAAGCACATCATCAGGCCCAGGATGATGCCAAGGACGATCACCGACGATCCCGACATGCCGCTCAGCCAATGCTGGAGGCTGGTGGTCACCCAGGCCAGCGGACGGCCGAGCAGAAGGAACATCACCAGGCCGACGATCAGCGTCGCGAACAACGGGATCACCACCACGGGCATCAGGCCGCGGAACCACCGAGGCGTTGTGAATCCACTGATCCACAGCGCGACGAAACCGCCGATCAAACCGCCGACGATGCCGCCGATGAACCCGGCGTTGACGAAGACCGCGACGGCTCCCGCTGTGAATCCGGGGGCGAGGCCGGGCCGGTCGGCGATCGCAAACGCGATGTAGCCGGCGAGTACCGGTACCAGGAAACTGAACGAGAGCTTGCCCAGGGTGAACAGGATTGCGCCGAGATAGGTGAGCAGACCACCGTCGGGAAGATTGGTCAGTGAGTTGGTCTTCGCGACGATGAAGCCGAGTGGGTCGGTCGCACCGGCCGGCGTGTTCGCGATCTCGTATCCGCCGAACAGAAAACCGAGCGCGATCAGCAGACCTCCCGCGGCGACGAACGGGATCATGTAGCTCACACCGGTCAGCAGGATCTGCCGGATCCGGGTGCCCCAGCCCACGCCACCGGCCGGCGCGGAACTCGGTGCGGCTGCGCTGGTGTCGCCCTCGACGCGGGGTGCGTTCGGATTATCGGCGGCCGCGACGGCTTCGGCGATCATCTTGTCGGGCTCGTTGATCGCACGCTTGACGCCAGAAGCGATCACCGGCTTGCCCGAAAAGCGTTGCCGGTCTTTGACACCGACATCGGTGGCGAAGATGACCGCGTTGGCCTCGCTGATGGTCTGCGCCGGCAACGGCGTGCTGCCCGACGAGCCCTGCGTCTCCACGGTGAGGGCGACTCCTGCCCGTTTGGCGGCCGCCGCTAGCGCATCGGCAGCCATGTACGTGTGCGCGATTCCGGTGGGGCAGGCGGTGATCGCCACGAGGGACTTGGCCTTCTGGGCGGCAGGTTCCGGTGCGGCGACAGGAGATGCCGGTGCGGGGTTGACGACGCCCTCCACAAGGGCGACCACGTCCTGCGCGGTCTTTGCGGCGCGCAACGACTCGACGAACTCCGGGCGCACGAGCGCCCGGGCGAGGCTGGACAGCAGCTTCATGTGCTCTGCGCCACCGGATTCCGGTGCGGCGATCATGAACACCAGATCGGCTGGCCCGTCGGGTGCGCCGAAATCGACCTTGGGCGACAGCCTGGCGAACGCGATCGAAGCGGTGCTCACGTGAGGGGATCGGCAGTGCGGGATAGCAATTCCGCCGGGCAGCCCGGTGGCCGATTGCGCCTCGCGTGCCATGATCGCGGTGACCAGACCGTCGCTGTCGGTCGCGCGACCGGACTCCGCGAGCTGGCCGGCGAGTCGGCCGATGACCGAGTCCTTGTCGGTGCCGGCGTCGACGTCGAGCAGGACGAGGTCGGCGCTGATGATCGATGAATCGGTCATGGGGATACCTTCGTGTCGGGGTGTTGATAGGGCTCGGGTTGCCCGGAGAGAGCGCGCACGACGACGGCGCCGCTGTCGACTTGCTCCGGTGAGGGGAGCGCGGAGCCGGGCAGTGCCGCGGCCGCACTGCCGTAAGCGACTGCCGCCCGCAGCTTTTCGGGCGGTTCGGCACCCAGCACGTCGGCGCGTAGGTAGCCGGCGAGCGATGAGTCGCCGGCGCCGACCGTGCTTCGCGGGACGATCGGCGGCGGAATGGCGAGCCAGCTCCCGCCCTCGCCGACGAGCACGGCGCCCGCAGCACCGAGTGTGGCGAGCACGTTGCGCGCCCCGCGAGCGACGAGTTGGGTGGCCGCGGCAACCACGGGCTCCGGATTACCTTGTGCCATCGCAGATTCCAGATCGACTGCGGTGAGACCGGTGATGCTGGCGAGCTCCTCGGCGTTGGGCTTCATCAGATGCGGCGCCGCGCGGTCCAGTACGCCCGATAGAGCTTCCAGTGGCTTGTCGGACGTGTCGACCGCTACGCGGCACCGCAGGGGCGCCAACAACGCGACAACCTGCGCATACCAATCGTCGGGCACGCCCGGCGGAAGCGACCCGGACAAGACGACCCATGATGCTGTTGCCGCCGAGTCAAGGACCGCACGTGTCAGCGCGTCAACGGCAGCCGTGTTCAGCCGCGTCCCGGGTTCATTGAGTTTGGTGGTGGTGCCGTCGATTTCGGTGACCGCGACGTTGGTTCGGACCGGTGCACCCGGACCTGCGACAGCGCGATAGGCGACACCGCGACAATCCAGAGCGGTCAACAGCGGATCCTCCACAGGCGACGGAAGCACCGCGAGTGCGTCGAGACCGGCCAGGTTCAGCGCCCGCGCGACGTTGACGCCCTTGCCGCCGGGCTCGATGGTGACCGACGAAACCCGATGCACTCCACCGCGGATCAGCGGTCCGTCGAGGGTGACCGTGCGATCGATGCTCGGGTTCGGGGTGACCGTGACGATCATGCGACGACGACCTCGACTCCCCGCTCGGTGAGCTCGGCACGGCCGGCCGCGGTGACTTCGGAGTCGGTGATCAGCACGTCGACGCGCTCGATCGGGGCGAAGCTGATGAGGTCCTCACGGCCCACCTTCGACGAGTCGGCCACCACCACGACATAGTTGGCGGCGTGCACCATCGCGCGCTTGACCGCGGCCTCTTCGCTGTCGGGTGTCGACAGGCCGTGTCCGACGCTGATCGCGTTGGTGCCAATGAACGCGACGTCCACGCGCAGCGTGTCGAGAAGTCGCAGCGCGGACTCACCGACCGCGGCCTGGGTCAGGCCACGGACGCGCCCGCCCAGCAGTTGAAGCGATACCGACGGCATGGGCGCCAGCCGCGCGGCGATGGGCACCGAGTTGGTGACGACGACCAGATCCCGGTCCGTGGGAAGCAGCGCCGCGACACGGCCGGTGGTGGTGCCGGCGTCGAACAACACGCTGCCGCCGGTTATCGGTAGGAACCCGAGGGCCGCGCGGGCGATGGCGTCCTTGTGATCGGTGTGGGTGGTCTCGCGTTCGAGGACGCCGGGTTCGACGACGTGCAGCGCACGGACGGGCACGGCTCCGCCGTGGACCCGGCGAACGATCCCTGCCCGCTCCAGGGCGGCGAGATCACGGCGCACCGTCTCTGTGGTCACGTCGTACGTCTGGGCCAGATCGGTCACCGCGGCGCGGCCCCTGCTGATGACCAGGGAGGCGATCGCCTGCTGCCGTTCTTCCGCGTACACGCCACACTCCCTGTGGTTTTGTGTCCGATAAATATGGATATCTGTTGTTTTACGCTTGTTTGTGTTGACTTGTCAATCATGTATTCGTAACCTGGTTCACATGACCGCCTCATCTGCCCCTGCGTCACAGCTGCCCGTCACCGTCCTGCGGGGGGTGCCCGTCGTCGCCGGCGTCGCGTACGCACCGGTGATCCGTCCCGGCAGGCCGCCCCTGTTCGACGGCGTCGACGCGCTACCCGGCGTCGACGAGTCGCAGCGCCCGGCAGAGGCCGCACGGTTCAAGGCGGCCGCGTCGGCGGTGGCCGAGCGGCTGCGCAAGCGCGCACAACATGCCACCGGCGCGGCCTCGGAGGTACTCGCGGCGACGGCGGGCCTTGCCCAGGACCGGGCCTGGCTCGCCGCTGCCGAAAAGCGGATCGCGGAAGGCTCCCCGGCAACCCGCGCGACGGTGCTGGCCGTAGCGCAGTTCATCGATCTCTTCACCCAGATCGGCGGCCTGATGGCAGAGCGGGTGACCGACTTGAAGGACATCCGCGATCGCGTCGTGGCGGAACTCTGCGGCCTGCCAGAGCCCGGGGTTCCCCAGCCCGAACGGCCGTCGGTGCTATGTGCCGAGGACCTGGCACCCGCAGACACCGCGGGCCTCGACCCCGCACTCGTGGTCGCCCTTGCCACCACGTTCGGCGGGCCGACCAGCCACACCGCGATCATCGCGCGCCAGCTCGGAATTCCGTGCGTCGTGGCTGTCGGGGGGCTGGACGACATCGCGTCCGGCGCCATGGTGCTCGTCGACGGCACGCTGGGCACCGTCACTGTGTCGCCGGATGAATCCACCGCCCTCGCGGCGGTCGACAGGGCGAAGCGCGACGCCGAGCTCGTGAGCGGGTGGTCAGGGCCCGGCGCGACGGCCGACGGGCATGCCGTCGCGATTTTGGCCAACGTCCAGGACGGCGCAGCGGCTCGCGCGGCACGACAGACGCCAGCCGAAGGTGTCGGCTTGTTCCGCACCGAGCTGTGTTTCCTCAACCGCGACGCCGAACCGTCGGTGGATGAGCAGACCCAGATCTATGCCGAAGTCCTGCAGGCGTTTTCCGGGATGAAGGTGGTAATCCGCACGCTCGACGCCGGCTCGGACAAGCCGCTGAAGTTCGTCCGCCATCCCGACGAGGCCAACCCGGCTCTCGGGGTCCGCGGTTTCCGGGTAGGCGACGCGAACCCCGGCTTGTTGGAGCGTCAGGTGGAAGCGATCGCTGCCGCCGGGGTGGCCGCCGGGACGTCGCCGTGGGTGATGGCGCCGATGATCGCGACGCCCGACGAGGCAAAGGAATTCGCGGGCCTGGCACGAGTGCACGGACTGACTCCGGGTGTGATGATCGAGGTGCCCGCCGCGGCCCTGCTGGCAGACAAGATCCTCGAGCACGTCGACTTCCTGTCGATTGGCACCAACGACCTCGCGCAGTACACGATGGCCGCCGACCGGATGTCGGCGGAGCTTGCGACGCTGACCGACCCCTGGCAGCCCGCGGTGCTCGCGCTGGTGGCCGCGACCGCGCGCGCCGGCGAGCGGGCCGCGAAGCCGGTCGGGGTGTGCGGTGAGGCCGCGGCCGATCCGGTGCTCGCGTGTGTGCTCGTCGGGTTCGGTGTGACGTCCTTGTCAGCCGCGGCGGCGGCAGTGCCCGGAGTCGGGGCGAAACTCGCGTCGGTCACCATGCAGCAGTGCCGGGACGCGGCCGAAGCCGTGCTGGCGTCCTCGAGCCCGGTGGCGGCCAGAGCGGCGGCGTTGGCGATCCTCTGAGGGAATAATCGGACTGCGGTCCGGTTATAATCGGCATGCCAGCAGTAACAGCAGACACCTTGACATTGCCGCGTATCGCGGCACCTTTACCCACCGACACACAGCGCCCGGTGCGGTCCCTGACGACCGGACCCCGCGGGCACGAGGGCGAGGGGTTTCCCGTCGTCCGCGCATTCGCCGGCGTCCCCGCGGCGCTGCTCGACCCGTTCATCCATATGGACCAAATGGGTGAGGTCGAATACGAGCCGGGAGAACCCAGGGGCACGTCGTGGCACCCGCATCGGGGCTTTGAAACCGTCACCTACATGATCGACGGGCGTTTCGCCCATCAGGATTCGCATGGAGGCGGTGGCCTGATCACCGACGGTGCCACGCAGTGGATGACCGCAGGCTCGGGGATCCTGCACATCGAGACGCCCCCTGCCGAGCTCGTCGAGAGCGGCGGTGTCTTCCACGGCATCCAGCTATGGGTCAACCTGCCACGGTCGGAGAAGTTCTCGGCGCCCAAGTACCAGGCGATCGAGGCGTCTCAGGTTCGCCTGGTCTCCTCGCAGGATGGAGGGGCGTTGGTCCGCATCATCGCAGGCCAGATCGGCAACGTTGGTGGTCCCGGGGCAACGTATACTCCAATCACCTTGGCGCACAGCACGATCGAACCGGGCGCCAGGCTGAGCCTGCCGTGGGACCCGCAGTTCAACGCGTTGGTCTACGTGCTCTCGGGGTCCGGGACCGTTGGACCGGACGCGCATCCGATTCACCAGGGGCAGTTGGCTGTGCTCGGCAAGGGCGACAGGATCAGCGTCGCTGCCGCCGCCTCTCAGGACAGCAATCGGCCCGCGATGGAGGTACTGGTGTTGGGCGGCAGGCCGATTCGCGAACCGGTGGTTGCCTACGGTCCATTTGTGATGAACTCGAAGTCCGAAATCATCCACGCGCTCGAAGACTACGAGTCCGGCCGGTTTGGCCGCATTCCTGCGAACGCGCTGATGCCGCACCGGATTACGAACTGACCCGTTCAGCGGCCAGCGGGCGGGGATAGAGCAGCTCCAGTTCTCCCAGGATCGACCCGACTGTGACCAGTGGCAAAGCGGCGGCTACTGCTTGTGTACAGTCTGTGGCTTCCGCTCGCAGCGCGGGAACCAGCTCATCGCTGACCGGGTGCCACATCCGCATGTCGTGACCCGCCAGCCGGGTACATACGGCCTCGGTGTGTGCTTCGAGGATCTTCTTCGCACGTGGGTAGGCGCTCAGCGGCGGAGGCCAGGGTATGTCGGCAACAAGGTCGGCAGCTGTCCTCAGCCGTGTCACCCGGTTCGAGGCGCGCACCACGGGCGCACGAGAGTCCGTCGCACCCCCGCTCTCGGAAAGGTATTGGCGCACTGCGTCATCGAGTTTTCGCCACGCCCCCAACGAGGAATGACCGAGCGCGGTGACCTCGTCGTCGACTGCCTCCGAAGCCCCGCGGGTGACGCGCAGCACCGCGGCGCGCAGATACCGCGAGAACAGCTCGCGCGCCGCGTCGATCTGGATGTTCACCGCCGCGGTCGCCCCTCGGGGCCACAGCAGCAGCGACACCACCAGACCCACGAGAGCGCCGACGACGACGTCCTCGATACGTATCAGCCCGACGCGCCATCCCGTCGGGACGATGAGGTTGAAGATGACGAGGACCATCATGGTGAACGCGGCCTGTGCGGCGGTGAATGATGCGACCACTTGCACATACGCCGAAGCGAACACGAGCACGGGCAGCAGCGGCCACAGCACCGCCGGATCCACGCCGACGAACGAGATCAGCAACGCGCCGATCACGAAGCCGATGGTCGTGCCGACCACAGCGCGCAGCGTCGACGTACCGGTGGTAAGTGCGCTGCTGCGCAGTACCGACATCGCGCCGAGCACCACCCAGAACCCGTTCTGCACCGGAAACACATGCGTGACGGCCACAGCGAGGGCGAGCCCGAAGCCGGTGCGCAGGCTGTTGCGCAGGGCCACCGACCGCAGCGCCAGAAAGCTCGACGTGATCGCCGCTGCCGCAGCGGTTTCCGAGAGGATGTAGTCCGAGGCCCCAGTCTCAGGCAGCTTGAGGCCGAGGGCGCGTGCCCACACCGGACGCGCGTCGGCCGCTGCGGCCGCGGCGATCACGCGACCGGTGGCGGCGATCACCGCCGCGATCGTGCGGCGCGTCAGAAGCTCCCGGCCCACTTCCTTGGCCGCTTCGTCGTCGGGTTCACCGAGGATGGCGACGATGTTGTCACGGAAGCGTCGGTGTGCCACCGAGCGCAACTCGGCGAGCGCCACGGCGAGCTCGTCGCGACTGGCCGCACGGTCAGCCGGTCGCGAAATGCTCAGCACACGAGCGGAATCGCGCAGCACGCGTACGGCCGGCTCCTTCACGTCGCCCAGTACGTCGCCTGCGTCTTCGTTCACGCGGTCGGTCACCCATTCGAGGTCGTCGACCACACGGACCAGCGCCCGACTGCCCGCCGACAGCCCGACCGGCCGGAACGCGGCGCCGAGGAAATTCGCCCGAAGCGCGTTCATCGCGGCCGTCACCTCGGCGCCGGAGGCTGTGCCCTCGAGCCGATCGGCCAAGGCGGAGCACACCTGCGCGGCATGACGGCGGAGCTCGTCGTGGTGACGCGGCGGCAGCAGGAACAGCGATGCCGGTATGCAAATAGCGAGCGCGATGCCCCAACCGGCCAGCCGTTCGCCGATCGGCCCCGGCGGAGTACACGCCGGCAGCACGAACGTCAGCAGCGTCGCGCGCTGACCGGCGGCGAACGTCTCGCTGAGTACCCCGGTGAACGTCACAACCACGCCCACGACGAACATGATGGCCACCGCCAGCCACGGGATCGGCGCGACCAACGTCCCCAATGCGATCAGCACAGCGCCGTTGATGCCGATCCCGGCAAAGGCTATGGCCCGGGTCGACCGGTTTCCCGGGAAGTCGGCAAGCACCATTAACGCGAACGAGCCGAAGATCGCGAACAACGGCGTTTGGGATGCCCCCGTCTGGAAGCTCACCGCCGCTGCGGTCGGCACCACGATCGCCGCCCGCACGGCCCGGCGCAGGCCGTCACGCTCGGGATCGCGGACCTGCAGCCGGTGTAACGCGCGCCGCGTCAATGTCCGCGGCGCCGTCATGAGCGGATGTTAGTCCGGGATCATGCGTGTGGCGGGATCGTGGAGAGTCGGCCGGCGTCCAGTGCCTCGAGCAGCTGGTCGGCAATCCACTCCAGCGCCGGTTTGTCCTTCGGCAGCGTGCATTGCTCGTACCCGACCAAGATGTACAGCGACCAGTCGGCGAACACCTGGGCCTGCCGGTCGTGGTGCAGGATCGCCAGCGCTGACTCGCGGATGATGTCGTGGCGCTGGCGGTCGACGTCGGTCTGCACCGCGTGCACCACTGGATCGAGGCTGCTCCATGTCCGGATCGCCGCCTCCGCCCCGTGCGGCAGGTCAAGAGCGTTGTGGTAGAGCTGTTCGATTCGTGTGCGGGGGTCTGGCTCCTGCCGGCTGTACGCGACCAGCTCCGTCGTGCTGGCGTTCTTCCAGTGGTCGACGAGCTCGTAGGTGTAGGTCGACCAGTTGCTGAAGTAGTGATAGAACGATCCGCTGGTGACCCCCAGACGGTTACAGACCTCGGCGAGCTTCAACCCGCCGTAACCGAGGTCTGAGAGCACCTCCAGGCCCGTGGCAAAGTACGCCTCCGGAGACAGCGTGGTCGTCATAGCCGCCAGATTAACCAAAAAACGGGCAATCCAATCCATGACCGATTGCTGGCGGCCAACTACGAACCCGCGCTCCGATTGCCCCTGTGTAAATCGCACGGCAATTTAGAGGTAAATGTAAAAGAAGGTATGACACAATGCGCGAGTGCCAACGGCATCCCGAGGCCCAGGTCGGCCGCCCGCAGCGAAGGCAGCCGAGACGCGTGAGCGCATTGTGCGGGCAGCCCGCCAGGTTTTCAGCGAACTCGGCTACGACGCTGCCACGTTTCAGGAAATCGCCGTTCGCGCCGATCTCACGCGGCCCGCAATCAACCACTATTTCAAGAGCAAGCGGGTGCTCTATCAGGTAGTTGTCGAGCGAACCAATGAATTGATCGTTGCGCAGAGCGTGCAAAAGGCGTTCGAGGCCAAAACGTTGCTGGCCCAGCTGGATACCTTCATCGATGCCGCTGTCGGTGCCGACCTTGACGAACGGTCGGCTGCGGCGTTTCTCGTCACCTCAGTGATGGAGTCGCAACGCCATCCCGAGCTGCGGCAGGACGAACACGACGCGTTGCTCGCTACGCGTCAGTTCCTCACCTGGGCGATCTCCGGCGCGATTGAGCGCGGCGAGCTCACCACCAACACGCCCGTCGAACCGCTCGTGGAGTTGCTGACCGCGATGCTGTGGGGAGTGGGGTTCTATGCGGGCTTCGTCGGCGGCCATGACGACCTGAAGAACATCACCGACGAGTTCAAGCGGCTGCTGGTGGGCAAGCTCTGGGAATGGCAGCCCTAGCAAAGATTTCTCTTCGGCTCGCGCCGGTGATCTGCGGCACAGTAGCGCATAGCTAGCCTAACTTTTTGTGTAGACTGGCTCACGAACTGACTGAGCTGCAGATATCCACTGGCTCCGTCCCCTCGAAGACAGGCGATAGCCATGCGAACCGATAACGACACCTGGGACATAGCCACCAGCGTCGGCAGTACCGCCGTGATGGTGGCCGCCGCCCGCGCCGCCGAGACGGCGAAACCGGATCCGCTGATCAACGACCCGTTCGCGCACATCCTCGTCGAGGGCGTGGGCGGTATCGGCATCTGGGAGTACATGCTCGACGACACCATCCCGGCCAAGCTGGCCGAGGCCGATCCCGAAGCGGCCGTGATGTTCGAGTACATGCAGACCTACCAGGGCGTGCGGACGCATTTCTTCGACGCGTTCTTCGCCGAGGCAACTAAGGCCGGTGTTCGTCAGGTCGTGATCCTGGCCTCCGGCCTCGACGCGCGGGCGTACCGGATCGACTGGCCTGCCGGCACGGTGATCTTCGAGATCGATCAGCCAAAGGTGTTGGAGTACAAGGCAGCAACGCTTGACGCTCATGGCGCGCAGCCCTCGGCTGAGCGTCACGAGGTCCCGATCGACCTCCGGCAGGACTGGCCGTCCGCGCTGCGCGAGGCAGGCTTTGATCCCGCGCAGCCAACCGCCTGGCTGGCCGAAGGACTTCTGATGTACCTGCCCGCTGACGCACAGGATCGGCTGTTCGAGCTGGTCACCTCGCTGAGCGCACCCGGCAGCCGGATCTCGGTCGAGACCGCCGGGCAGCACGCGCCCGAGCGGCGTGAGGAGATGCGGGAACGCTTCGAGCGGATCGCCGAGCAGGTCGGCATCCCGCAGACCATCGACATCTCGGAGCTCACCTACGAGGACCCCGACCGCGCCGACGTTGCGGAGTGGCTCAACTCCCACGGGTGGCAGGCGGTCGCCGACGCGTCGCACGACGTGCAGCGCCGGCTGGGTCGTCACATCGAGCTGCCGTTGAACGACGGCGACGCGTTCTCGACGTTCGTCACGGCGGTCAAGAGGCCGTAGCGCAGACTGTTGCCGTGCCTCGCAGTGAGAACGACAGCTGGGATATCGCGACGAGCGTCGGCGCGACTGCGGTGATGGTCGCTCTTGCGCGGGCCGCGGAAACCCGGAGCCCGAATCCACTAATACGCGATGAGTACGCCGAAGTGCTGGTGTCGACGCCCGAGCTGGCCGACCTGCGTGCGCGCCTCGACGCCATGTGGGCGCGCGCCGAGGAGTCCGACGAGCGTGCGATGGACTTCCAGCAGATGACCGACTATCAGGCTGTCCGCACGCATTTTTTCGACGACTTCTTCGCCGCGGCGATGGCAGAAGGCATCCGTCAGCACGTGATCCTGGCCTCGGGCCTGGACTCACGCGGGCACCGCCTCGTGTGGCCGGTCGGAACCGTCGTATACGAGATCGACCTTCCAGCGGTACTCGACTACAAATCGGCGACGCTGACCGCCGTGGGAGCGTCCCCCTCGACAACGCTTCGTGAGGTCGCTGTCGACCTCCGCGATGACTGGCCGTCGGCGTTGCGCGACGCGGGCTTTGACCCCACGGCGCCGACGGCGTGGCTGGCCGAGGGGTTGCTGCCATTCCTGCGGGGGGACGCACAGGAGGCGATGTTCGCCGCGATCACCGAACTCAGCGCGCCGGGAAGCCGGATCGCGTTGGAGGTGTTCGGCGTCGATCCCGCCGCGCGCGCCGAGGTTCACGAGCGCTGGCAGCAGATGCGGGCCGAGCGTGAGTCCCGCGGCGAGGACACCTCGTTCGACGTGCTCGACCTCTGGTACCACGACGACGAGCCGCCCGAGTGTGCCGAGTGGTTCGCTGCGCACGGTTGGCGGACCGAGACGGTGGCCTCCCGCGATGAGCACATCCGGCTCGGCCGTCCACCGCGGGACGAGCCTGGTGAGGCCCGGCCGATGATCAACGCGTTCGTTACCGCCGAGTTGGCTCCCCAACCGGTTGGTTAGGATCGCGGTCAGCCGTCAAGGAGGACCGGGCATGACCACCGAATCCGTTACGCGACCCCAGCAGACACCTACGTCGGCGTCGTCGATTCCCGAGACAGTCGCTCGGCTGCGGAAGAGTTTCGCCACCGGCCGCACCCGCAGTATCGACTGGCGCAAGGATCAGCTGCTGAAGCTGGAAAAGATGATGGTCGAGGAGGAATCGGCGATCGCCGACGCACTCGCCTCTGATCTCGATCGCTCGCCGTTCGAGGCGTGGCTCGCAGACTCGGCGAGTACCGCGGCCGAGGCCCGCTACGCGGCCAAACATGTCAAGCGCTGGGCGCGGCGCAAGTACCGCCGCCTCGAGGTTCCGCAGCTGCCCGGCCGCGGGTGGATCGAGTACGAGCCCTACGGAACCGTGTTGATCATCGGCGCCTGGAACTACCCGATCTACCTGACGCTGGGTCCGCTTGTCGGGGCGATCGCGGCGGGAAACACCGTGGTGCTCAAGCCATCCGAGATCGCGTCAGCGTCGTCGCGGCTGATGGCCGAGCTGGTGCCGAAGTATCTGGACTCCGATGCCATCGCCGTGGTCGAGGGCGACGGCGCGGTCAGCCAGGACCTGATCGCGCAGGGCTTCGACCGGGTGATGTTCACGGGCGGCACGGAGATCGGCCGCAAGGTCTACGAAGGCGCCGCGACGCACCTGACGCCGGTCACGCTGGAGTTAGGCGGCAAGAGCCCAGTGATCGTCGCCGAGGACGCCGACATCGACGTCGCGGCCAAGAGGATCGCATGGATCAAGCTGATGAACTCCGGACAGACGTGTGTCGCACCGGATTACGTGATTGCCGACGCGAAGATCCGCGACGAGCTCGTGACAAAGATCGGCGAGGCGCTGACCGCCCAGTCCGCCGGTGAGACAGGGAAGCGGATCGTCAACCAGCGTCAGTTCGACCGGCTTGCGGGCTACCTCGCCGCCACCAAGGGCACCATCGCACTCGGCGGCGACTCGGACGCGTCGCAGCTGCGGATCCAGCCGACCGTCGTCGTCGACCCCGATCCTGACGAACCGATGATGGAGAACGAGATCTTCGGCCCGATCCTGCCGGTGGTGACGGCCCAAACCCTGGACGACGCAATCGGTTTCGTGAACTCGCGTCCGAAACCGTTGGCGGTTTACCTGTTCACGAAGGCCAAGAGCATCCGCGAGCGGGTGATCAAGGACGTGCCTGCGGGCGGCATGCTGGTCAATCACCTGGCCTTCCAGGTGACGACGGCGCGGCTGCCGTTCGGCGGCGTCGGTGCGTCCGGCATGGGCGCCTACCACGGCAAATTCGGGTTCGAGGAGTTCAGCCACCGCAAGTCGGTGCTGACCAAACCGACTCGTCCGGACCTCTCCGCGATGCTCTACCCGCCGTACACCGCACGGGCGTGGAAGATGGCGCGCCGGATTTTCTGACTGACGAAAATACGTATCACGAAAGGAAACTCATGCCAGGAGTGCAGGATCGCGTCATCGTCGTCAGCGGAGCGGGAGGCGGCCTCGGCCGCGAGTACGCGCTGACGCTCGCGAAGGAAGGCGCCAGCGTCGTGGTCAACGATCTGGGCGGGGCGCGTGACGGCACCGGGGCCGGTCATTCAATGGCTGATCAGGTGGTGGCCGAGATCAAGGAAGCGGGCGGGCGCGCGGTGGCCAACTACGACAGCGTCGCCGAGCCCGACGCCGCCGAGAACATCGTGAAAACCGCGCTCGACGAGTTCGGCGCCATCCATGGCGTGGTGAGCAACGCGGGCATTCTGCGCGACGGCACCTTCCACAAGATGCCGTTCGAGAACTGGGATGCGGTGCTCAAAGTGCATCTGTACGGGGGCTACAACGTGATTCGCGCCGCGTGGCCGCATTTCCGCGAGCAGAGCTACGGGCGAGTCGTGGTCGCGACGTCGACGAGCGGGCTGTTCGGCAATTTCGGGCAAGCCAATTACAGCGCAGCCAAACTGGGCCTCGTCGGGCTGATCAACACGCTCGCGCAGGAGGGCGCCAAGTACAACATCAAGGCCAACGCTCTCGCGCCGATCGCCGCGACCCGGATGACGCAGGACATCCTGCCTGCGGAGGTGTTCGAGAAGCTGACGCCGGAGTACGTGGCGCCCGTGGTGGCCTACCTGTGCACTGAAGAGGTGCCCGATACCGGATCGATCTTCATCGTCGGTGGCGGCAAGGTGCAGCGCGCGGCGCTGTTCCAGAACGACGGCGTCACGTTCCCCACGGTGCCGTCGGTCGACGACATCGCCGAGAAGTGGAACGAGATCGACGATCTGACCGCTGCCAAGCACGCCACGTTCTCGCTGGGCTAGCGCTATTCCGGCGGGCAGGAGCGGAGCGACCGGGGGATTGATCCAGTGAAAGCTGTTGTCGCCGAGAGGCTTTGTGGCCCTTCGGGGCTGGTTTACCGTGACGTCGACGACATTCCCGACGAGGTTGAGGGCCGGGTCGTCATCGACGTGCGCGCCGCCGGGGTGCTGTTTCCCGATTTGCTGGTGATCCGCGGCGATTATCAGATGAAGGCGCCGCAGGGGTTCATTCCCGGCGCCGAGGTGGCTGGCGTGGTGGTGTCGGCACCGGAGGGGTCGGGCATTTCACGGGGCGACCGCGTCGCCGCAGCGACGATGAACGGCGGATACGCGGAACGCCTTGCGGTGCCGCCGGAAAATGTGTTCCCGTTGGTGCCGGAGCTCGATGACGCACAAGCGGCCGCCCTGCTGCGCAACTACCACACGATGTACTTCGCGCTTGCGCGCCGCGGTGCGCTGCGTTCGGGGGAGACGGGTGCTGGTGCTCGGGTCGGCGGGCGGAGTCGGCACCGCCGCAGTTCAGATCGCAAAGGCATTGGGCGCCAATGTGATCGCGGCAGTGCACCGGCCCGAGGCCGTCGACTATGTGTCGTCCTTGGGTGCTGATGTGGTGGTGCCGTTGGCTGACGGTTGGTTACAGGCCGTGCGTGAGGCCACCGACGGCGCGGGCGTCGACGTCGTCGTCGACCCGGTCGGTGGTGACACCTTCGACGACGCGATTCGGGCGATGGCCGCCGAAGGGCGGTTGCTGGTACTCGGTTTCGCTGCGGGCGGCATTCCGACGGTCAAAGTGAACCGGCTGTTGATGCGCAACGTCGCGGTGATTGGCGTGGGCTGGGGCGAATACTTCCTGACCCATCCCGGTGCCGAACAGCTATACGGCTGGGGCGTCGGCCAGTTGGTACAGGCGGGCTTGCGGCCTCCGGCGCCGGTGAGATTCCCGCTGTCGAAGGCCGCTGAGGCCCTGCAGTTGCTGGCCGACGGCGGCGTGCTGGGAAAGCTTGTCCTGGAGCCGTAGCGGGTTTCGGTGCAAAGCGCCGCGGCGCCTCGTGCGCGGTCGTATCCTCACGCAGATACAGCCGTGCTAGGAGGCCTGATGCGCGGAAAAGCCCTGGGCGCCTGCCTTCTCGCGTCGACCCTTGTGTTCGCGTCGGGGTGCGCCGGCGGCGGCCGGCCCGACACACCCGCCAGCCCGTCGCCTCCGCCACCCCCGCCTGTTGCAGGCGAGCTGGGCCGCGGCAATCAGACTGCAGGCTCGGTCGACCTCGTCGTGGAACTGGAAGGCGACGATCTGCACCGGCCTACCGACCTCAAATTCGATCCGCAGTCTCCACGGCTGTGGATCGTGAATCAGGAGGGAGTGCAAAAGCACGGCAGCTGGACGATCATCGAGGACGTCGAAGGCGTGGCCCCCTCCGTCAAGCGTTACGTCGACGATTCGCCACACTTCCTGCATCAGCCGTCCTCGTTGTCATTCCACGGCGACGAGAAGGTGGTCGGGACGTGCCAGGAGTCGCACGACGACATCCAGGGCGGCAGTCGGTGGATGGGCCCCACCGCCTGGACCACCGATTCTCGTTTCAGCGGCGGGCACATGTCGCACTTCGACATGCTGCACGAATCGGGCTATTGCATGGGCATCGCGTGGACCGCAGATCACGTGTGGTGGGCCTTCAACGGCGACCGTGGCTCGCTCGACCGCAACAACTTCAATGGCTGGCACCCCGACGCGCCCAACGGCGACGGCCTCGGCGGTCACAATCACCACGACGGCAACATCTACCGCTACGCCGATGGTGAGCTGAAGCGCTCGCCCGGAGTGCCGAGCGGGATGAGCCACGACGCCGCAACACACACCCTCTACGTGGCCGACACCGGCAACGGCCGAGTCGTGAAGATCGACACGACACCGCCGCAAAAAGGGCCGCGGATTCAAGGCATCTGGGACGAAGTGCCGCTCTACCGTGTCGACGGCGTAGACCTCGCCGAAGTGATTCCGCCCGGCCAGCTGAAGCAGCCGTCGGGGCTCGAGTTTTACAAAGGCCATCTGTACGTTGCGGATTACGCCACGGGGATCATCTACGCGTTCACACCCGAGGGCGAGGTTGTCAATCAGCTCGACACGGGACTGGGCGCCGGCCACGTCACGAGCCTGACCATGTCAGAAAGCGGACATCTGCACTTCCTCGACACGACCGGCAACCGGCTGTACCGGATCGATCCCAAGTAGCACAGCGGTAGGTTTGTCTGTGTGAACACGGTCGGCCTCCTGCTGGTCGCGTTCGCTATCGCGGTCGGCCTGGCCGGCATCGTGGTGCCGCTGATACCCGGACTGCTGTTGGTATACGGCGCGATCCTGGTGTGGGCCATCGTCGTGAGCACCACGACGTCGTGGGTGACCCTGGCCGCCGTCACGGTGGTGGTGGGTGCGACGACCGCGATCAAGTATCTGTGGCCCGTGCGACGGATGCGCCGTGCCGAGGTACCAACGTCGGTCCTCGTGATCGGCGCGGTGCTCGGCGTCGTCGGGTTCTTCGTCATCCCCGTGTTCGGTCTGGTGATCGGTTTCGTCGGCGGCGTGTATCTCGCGGAATTCCTGCGATGCCGCGATCAGCGACGCGCGTGGGCGTCGACCGTGCACGCCGTTAAGGGCGTCGCGTTGTCAATCGGCGTCGAGCTCGCGGGCGGCCTTGTGGCAGCGGTTATCTGGGTTGTCGGTGTCTTCGCGGGGTAGTCCCTCAGCGCTACGTCAGCGCCGCGCGCAGCGCCTCGATGTCTGCGGCCGTGACGCCCGCGCCGCTCAAGTACTCGTCCAGCGATCCGAACTCCTCGTCGATCGCTTGCCTTGCCATGTCGAGGTAGAGCGGGCGCACACCGAGCACTTCGTCAGTGAGTCGTAACTGCGCAGATTCGACCACCTCGGGAGAGTCGCCTCCGCGGTGGCGGATGTTGTCCAAGATGACCGCCCGCAGTTCCGGGACTGCCGTGTTGCTGGCCAGGTAATCGCGCATGATCGCGTCACGATCTACCCCGGCGGTCTCGAGAACGACGGCGATCGTGAAGCCGGTCCGGTCCTTGCCAGCGAAGCAGTGAGCGAGCACCCGGTGGTCGGTGCCCAGCAGAGTCACCACCCGGTGCACGGCCCGCTGCGCCAGTCGCGAACGCGCGAACCGACCGTATTCCTCGGACATAAAGCGGGCGGCAGCGTCGGCGACCGACTCACCTTCTGGCTTCTCGGTCATCAATTGCTGCCACGCGTGCTCGTGCGGCGCATCGCCATTGGACACAATGGTTTCCACGAACGGCAGATGGTGGATTTCGACGCCGTCCGGCACCAGGCCTGGACCATGACGCTGCAGTTCTGGGCCGGACCGCAGATCCGCCACATCGGTGATCTCCAAGCGGGTGAGCTCGGCCCGGCCGTCGTCGTCGAGATTGCTCAATTCCCCTGACCGGTAGAACAATCCCGGCCGGATGCCGGTCTCAACGGCGACGTCCCGGAAATTCCAGGCGCCAGGCAGCGGTGGCACTATCGCGTCACCGCTGCGGCGAAAGCGCTCTTCTCGCCGCCGATTTCGGCGCGGGCGACGGTGCGCATGTGCACCTCGTCGGGTCCGTCGAAAAGCCGCATCGCACGATGCCAGGAATACAGTCTCGCCAACGGAAAGTCGTCGCTGACACCCGCGCCGCCGTGCACCTGAATGGCGCGGTCGATGACGTTGCACGCCACCTGCGGCGCGACTGCCTTGATCTGGCTGACCAGAAGATGGGCGGCTTTGTTGCCGTGCTGGTCGATGGTCCATGCTGCCTTCTCGCACAGCAGTCGTGCTTGGTCGATTTCGTTGCGGGACTTGGCAATCGACTCTCGCACCACGCCCTGGTCGGCGAGCGGACGGCCGAATGCCACCCGTTTCTGCACACGGTCGACCATCAACGCCAGCGCCCGCTCGGACGCGCCCAGCGCCCGCATGCAGTGATGGATGCGCCCAGGCCCGAGCCGTGCCTGCGCAATAGCGAAGCCGGATCCCTCTTCACCGAGAAGGTTGGTAGCGGGCACCCGCACGTTGTCGTAGATGACCTCGGCGTGACCGTGCTGGTCGTGCCAGCCGAACACAGGAAGATCTCGCACGATCGTGACGCCGGGGGTGTCGATCGGTACCAGCACCATCGACTGCTGCTGATGGCTCGCCGCCTCGGGGTTGGTGCGGCCCATCACGATGAGCACCTTGCAGCGCGGGTCGGATGCGCCGGATGTCCACCACTTGCGCCCGTTGATCACGTAGTCGCCGCCGTCGCGGACGATCGATGTTTCGATGTTGCGGGCGTCGCTTGAGGCCACCGCGGGCTCGGTCATCGAGAACGCGCTGCGGATCTCACCGGCCAGCAACGGCTCTAGCCACTGCTTGCTCTGCGCCTCGGTGGCGAACAGGTGCAGGGTCTCCATGTTGCCGGTGTCCGGCGCCGCGCAGTTGGTGGCTTCCGGGGCGAGCTCCATGCTCCAGCCGGTCAGTTCGGCCAGGGGGGCGTAGTCGGCGTTGGTGAGCCCGGATACCCCGGGCAAGAACAAGTTCCACAATCCGCGTTCCCGCGCGAGTGTCTTGAGCTCCTCGATGATCGGCGGCACCGTGTGGTCGTCGGGGCCCTTCTCGTGGCGGTAGCGCTCGTATTCGACCTCGGCGGGAAACACGAACTCGGTCATGAAAGCCGATAGCCGTTTGTGATAGTCCTGAGCCTTGGCCGACATCGCGAAGTCCATGACCGTCACCTTACTTCTGCGGCGTGACCGCCAGAGAACGCGCTATGACCAGCCTCTGAATCTGGTTGGTGCCCTCGAAGATCTGCATGATCTTCGCCTCGCGCATGTAGCGCTCCACGCGATAATCGCGGGTGTACCCGACGCCGCCCAACACCTGCACCGCGTCCGTCGTCACCTTCATCGCGGCATCGGTCGCGGTCAGTTTCGCCACGCTGGCCTGGATCGAATAGGGCCGTCCGGCATCGCAGCGGCGGGCCGCGTCGAGGTACGTCGCCCGAGCGGCGGTGACTGCGGCGGCCATGTCGGCCAGCAAGAACCCCAACCCTTGGTGATCGATGATCTTGCGGCCGAACGCCGTTCGCTCGTTCGCATAGCGCACTGCCTCGTCCAGCGCCGCCTGCGCCAACCCGACGGCCACGGCCGCGATGCCCAATCGGCCCGAGTCCAGCGCGGAGAACGCGATCTGCAGGCCCTGGCCCTCGGCGCCGATCAGCCGGTCACCGTCGATCCGTGCGTGGTCGTAGAACGCCGACGTCGTCGGCACCGCGTGCAGGCCCATCTTCTCCTCCGGCTTGCCGAAGGACAGCCCCGCCAGGTCGGCCGGCACGAGGAAGCAGGAGAGGCTTCCACTTCCTCCCCGGTCGCTGCGCTCCTGCCCTCCGGGACGCGGCCCTCCGCTGGTGCGCGCGAACAGCGTGTAGAAGTCGGCCCGTCCGCCATGCGTGATCCACGACTTGGACCCGTTGATGTCATACGAGCCGTCGTCGGTAGCCGCGGCCGCACACCGAAGCGCCGCGGCGTCGGACCCGGCCTGGGGTTCCGAGAGGCTGTACGCCCCGATCTGTTCGCCCGAGAGCATGCCGGGCAGCCACCGCTGCTGCTGTGCCTGCGAGCCGAACGTCAGCAGAGGATGGCACGACAGGCTGTGCACGCTGACTGCGACAGCCACGGCCGCCCAGCGCGCGGAGATTTCCTCGAGAACCTGCAGGTAGACCTCGTACGGCTGGCCGCCGCCACCCCACTCGAGGGGCTGGGGGAGGCTCAGCAGTCCGGCAGCGCCGAGTTGGCCGAACACGCCCTCGGGATATGATTCCGCTTTCTCATGGGCGTCGACGATCGGCGTCAGGACTTTGTCGGCGATATCACGAGCAAGAGAAATGAGGTCAGCCGCCTCGTCAGTTGGCAGCAGGCGGTCGACAGGCATGCAGATATGCATACCGCAGGGGCAGTCCCTCGGGGGAAGTAGAAGATGACTGAAGAGCAGACGACAGTTGATGTCGCCGCCGCTGCGGCTCCGACGATCGGGGTGGTCAGGGAATCGTCGGACGGCGAGCGCCGCGTTGCGCTGGTGCCGAAGGCTGCCGCCGGGCTGACGGGGCGCGGGCTCGCTGTCGTGGTGGAGTCGGGGGCCGGCGAGGGTGCGTTGCTTCCCGACCACCTGTACACGGAGGCGGGCGCGACCATCGGCGACGCCTGGAGCGCCGACATCGTGGTGAAGGTTGCGCCGCCGACGCCCGAGGAGGTCAAGAAGCTGCGCGACGGGCAGACGTTGATCGGGTTCCTGGCGCCGCTGGACTCCGACAGCCCGGTGCCCGCGCTGCGCGACGCCGGCGTGACCGGATTCGCGCTCGAGTCGATCCCGCGGATCTCCCGGGCGCAGGCGATGGACGCACTGTCCTCGCAGGCCAACGTCTCGGGCTACAAGGCGGCGCTGGTGGCGGCCACCGAGTCGACGCGATTCTTCCCGATGCTGACTACCGCCGCTGGCACGGTGAAGCCGGCCACCGTGCTGGTGCTCGGGGTCGGGGTGGCTGGTCTGCAGGCGCTGGCGACCGCCAAGCGGCTCGGTGCCCGCACCACCGGCTACGACGTGCGTCCCGAGGTCGCCGAGCAGGTTCGCTCGGTTGGTGCGCAGTGGTTGGACCTGGGAATCGACGCCGCCGGCGAGGGGGGCTACGCGCGCGAGCTGACTGACGAGGAACGCGCGCATCAGCAGAAGAAACTCGAGGACGCCATCACCGGCTTTGACGTCGTCATCACCACCGCCCTGGTGCCTGGCCGCGCAGCGCCGCGGCTGGTGACCGCTGACGCCGTGCAGGGGATGGCGCCGGGCAGCGTGATTGTTGACCTCGCCGGCGAAAGCGGCGGCAACTGTGAGCTCACCGAGCCCGGCCGCACGGTGGTCAAGCACGACGTGACGATCGCGTCGCCGCTCAACCTGCCGGCCACGATGCCCGAGCACGCCAGCGAGCTCTACTCGAAGAACATCACCGCATTGCTGGAGCTACTCGTCAAGGACGGCAAGCTCGCCCCCGATTTCGACGACCAAGTGGTCGCTGGGGCTTGCGTCACACGGAAAGAGAACTAAATGTACGACCAACTCCTGGCGAACCTGGCGATCCTGTTGCTGTCCGGGTTTGTCGGATTCTCTGTCATCTCAAAGGTTCCCAACACTTTGCACACGCCGCTGATGTCGGGCACCAACGCCATTCACGGCATCGTGCTCGTCGGCGCGCTCGTGGTGTTCGGCGAGGTCGAACACCCGTCGCTGGCGTTGCAGATCATCCTGTTCGTCGCGGTCGTGTTCGGCACGCTCAACGTCGTTGGCGGGTTCGTCGTCACAGATCGCATGCTCGGGATGTTCAAGGGCAAGAAAAAGGCGGACGCAAAGGCTTCGGCTGAACTCGCGGCTGACGCCGCGGCGACGAACGGGCAGAGCCGATGAACTACCTCGTCTCCGCGCTCTACATCGTCGCGTTCTCGATGTTCATCTACGGCCTGATGGGTCTCACCGGGCCCAAGACTGCGGTGCGCGGCAACTGGATCGCCGCCGCCGGCATGGCGGTTGCGGTGATCGCGACTCTGATCGCGATCCGGCACACCACGAACTGGCCGTGGATCATCGCCGCGTTGCTACTGGGCGTCGTGCTGGGCGTGCCGCCCGCGCGGCTGACGAAGATGACGGCGATGCCGCAACTGGTTGCGCTGTTCAACGGCGTGGGCGGTGGCACCGTGGCTTTGATCGCGCTAGCGGAATTCATGGAGACGTCCGGCTTTTCAGCCTTCACCCACGGTGAGAAACCGACCGCGCACATCGTGGTGGCATCCGTGTTCGCCGCGATCATCGGGTCGATCTCGTTCTGGGGCTCGATCATCGCATTCGGCAAGCTCCAGGAGATCTTGCCGGGCCGTCCCATCGGCCTTGGCGGCAAGGCGCAGCAGGCGCTGAACATCCTGCTGCTGCTGGCTGCGATTGCAGCCGCCGTCGTCATCGGGCTCGACGCGCATCCCGGCAGTGGCGGGGCGTCACTGTGGTGGATGATCGGGCTACTCGTCGCGGCCGGCGTGCTGGGCTTGATGGTGGTGCTGCCGATCGGCGGCGCCGACATGCCGGTGGTGATCTCGCTACTGAACGCGCTGACCGGATTGTCAGCTGCCGCAGCAGGTTTGGCGCTGAACAACACCGCGATGATCGTGGCGGGCATGATCGTCGGCGCATCCGGCTCGATCCTGACCAACCTGATGGCCAAGGCGATGAACCGGTCAATCCCCGCGATCGTGGCCGGCGGATTCGGTGGCGGTGGAGTCGCGGCATCGGGTGACGACGGAGTGGAGCGCACAGTCAAGTCGACCTCGGCCGCCGATGCGGCGATCCAGATGGCGTACGCGAACCAGGTGATCGTCGTCCCCGGCTATGGACTGGCCGTCGCACAGGCGCAGCACGCGGTCAAGGACATGGCCGCAATGCTCGAGGACAAGGGCGTGCCGGTGAAGTATGCGATCCATCCCGTCGCCGGACGGATGCCCGGGCACATGAACGTGCTGCTCGCGGAAGCCGACGTCGAATATGACGCGATGAAGGAAATGGACGACATCAACGACGAGTTCGCGCGCACCGACGTCGCGATCGTCATCGGCGCCAACGACGTGACCAACCCCGCGGCGCGCAACGACGCGAGTTCACCGATCTACGGCATGCCGATCCTCAACGTCGACAAGGCGAGGTCGGTGATCGTGCTGAAGCGATCAATGAACTCCGGTTTCGCCGGCATCGACAACCCGCTGTTCTACGGCGAAGGCACCACGATGCTGTTCGGCGACGCGAAGAAGTCGGTCAGCGAAGTCACCGAGGAGCTCAAAGCTCTGTAGCCCGGGTCAGACGGTCGTACCGCCCTGTGCGACGAACCAGTCCTTATTCGGCTGCTGCCACAACAGGCCGAGGATGATTCCGGGCAGGATGATCGGCAGGAACAGCAACCCGTAGTTCCGCACCATGATGTTGAAGATCACGCCGCAGACCAGGACAGCAACCGCGGTCCAGAACAGGATCTTGTTGGTCCTGCCCTGCAACGTGGTGAGCCCGCCCCAGATGAGTAGGCCGGCGAGGATCAGGTTCACGAAAGCCAGGACGTAGAGCACACCCGGTGCAAACCCCAAGTACAGGCCGATCGATGTGGCCACGGTGAAGTTACTGAAGGCTGCATACAACTGAAATGCACCCATGACGAACGCGATGACGGCGACTGCGGTGATCTGACCCGGCCGCGTCGCCGGGCCGCCCGCGTACGCTTGGCCGCCGCCGTACGCCGGGGGGTTCACTTGCCCGGCAGGCGGCGGCGTCCACGCATGGGACGCTCCCGGATTCGAGGCCGCTGGTGGCGGGGGTGGCGGCGTGGGGCGATTGGTGCCGCCGGGTTCGGACGACTGCGGACCGGGTTCAGTCATGACGATTTTCTCCTTCAGCTAGGCGGAAAGACCGTCGACGCGTACATAGTGCCGGTCTTCAGGCCGTAATTAGCCGAGATGCGCGAAATTGAAAGATTCGGGATCACACCAGCTCGATCGCGTCGGCGATCGACGGCAGGATCCTGCCAGGCCGAAACGGGTAGCGCTGCACGTCCTCGCGCGACGTCGATCCGGTGAGAACCAGGATCGTGTCCAGGCCGGCTTCGATGCCGGCGACGACGTCGGTGTCCATCCGGTCGCCGACCATCATGGTGTTCTCTGAATGCGCCTCGATGCGGTTCAGCGCGCTGCGGAACATCATCGGGTTCGGCTTGCCGACGAAATACGGCTCGCGCCCGGTGGCCTTGGTAATCAGCGCGGCGACGGAACCCGTTGCGGGCAAAGGGCCTTCGGCCGACGGGCCAGTGACGTCGGGATTGGTCGCGATGAACCGCGCGCCTGCCAGGATCAGCCGGATCGCCTTGGTGATCGCCTCGAACGAGTAGGTGCGGGTTTCGCCGAGCACGACGAAATCGGGCTCGACGTCGGTGAGGGTGTAGCCCACCGCGTGCAGCGCGGTCGTCAAGCCCGCCTCGCCGATCACGTACGCCGAGCCCCCCTCCTTCTGACCATCGAGGAACGTCGCGGTCGCCAGCGCGGACGTCCAGATCGCCGCCTCGGGAACCTCCAAGCCCGAACGCGCGAGCCGCGCGGCCAGGTCCCGTGGCGTGAAGATCGAGTTGTTGGTCAGCACCAGGAACCGGCGCTTGCGTTCGACAAGCCGCTTGAGGAATTCCGCAGCGCCGGGCAACGCGTGTTCCTCGCGAACGAGAACGCCGTCCATGTCGGTGAGCCAGCACTTCGCTTCTCCGCGCATGGGACCAGTCTGTCAATGGAAAAGCCGGCGGCCCCAGACTGGTGGTCATGAGCGACGACATGTTTTCCCTCGACGGCAAGGTCGCCGTCGTCACAGGCGGCGGCCGGGGCATCGGCGTGATGATGGCGCGGGGTCTCGCGCAGGCCGGCGCCAAGGTGTATCTGTGTGCCCGCAAAGAGGATGAGCTGGCAGCCGTTGTGGACGAGTTGTCGGCGTTCGGGCCGGTGGCGGCGATCCCCGCGGATCTGGGCACCGCGGACGGCGTCCAACAGCTGGCGTCCACGCTCGCCGAGCGTGAGCACGCGATCAACGCACTGTTCAACAACGCCGGTGTGGCGTGGGGTGCGTCATTCGACGAATTCCCGGAGGCGGGGTTCGATCGGATCTTCGCCGTCAACGTCAAGGGCGTCTTCATGTTGACGCGCGCGCTGGTGCCGATGCTGAAGGCGGGATCGACGCGCGAGGACCCGGCGCGGGTGATCAACACCGGCAGCATCGACGGCATCAAGCCGCCCGAGCGGGGTAGAGACAACTTCAGCTACAGCGCCAGCAAGGCGGCCGTTCACATGCTGACGCGGCACCTGGCGGGCGAGCTCGCCCCCGACATTCTCGTCAACGCGATCGCGCCCGGGCTGTTTGAATCCCGGATGACGAAGGAGTTACTGAGACCGGGAGCGGACGCGGTGGGATCGGTGATGCCGCTGGGCCGCATCGGCCGTCCCGATGACATGGCCGGGATTGCGGTGTTCTTGGCAAGCCGGGCAAGCACATTCATCACCGGCGCCGTCATCCCCGTGGACGGCGGAGTCAGCGCGCTGCGTTAGGTCTATACCGGCGGATAAGCGGGCGGTGGATACCCGCCACCGGGACCAACGATGCCCCGCAACCCGAATGCGATGTAGTTGAAGAAGTATTCTGCTTCGTCGCTGATGTCGTAGTCCGGATTCGGATCCACGTCGGCACCTCCTCGACTGTTTGGCCCTCGACTGTCGCCTGCCGGGAGTCTAACCCCATCGCCTGGGAGAGCGGAGGGCTCGGCGGCTGCCGAACTATCAACCGGTTGATTGGGTGAAGTGCAGAGGCGCGAAATATAGTGACTCGCCATGCGCCCATCTAGCAGCTCAGAACCCAACGGCGGAACAATCGAGCTGTCCCGGCGCGAGGAACTGCTGGCGGTCGCAACCAGGCTCTTCGCGGCGCGCGGCTATCACGGCACCCGGATCAACGACGTCGCCGACGTGGTCGGGCTCAATAAGGCGACGGTGTACCACTATTACGCCAGCAAGTCGTTGATCCTGTTCGACATCTATCGTGAGGCGGCCGACCGCACGGTTGCGGCGGTGCATGACGAGCCGTCGTGGTCGGCGAGCGAGGCGATCTTCCACTTCACCAAGCGGCTGCTGGAGAACATCGCCAACAACATCGACGGCGCCGCCGTGTACTTCCAGGAGAGCCCGTACATCACCGAGTGGTTCACCGAGGAGCAGGTCGCATACATTCGCCGCGCCGAGACGACGGTCTACGAGCATGTGCGGGATGTGATCGACCGCGGGATCGGCAGCGGTGAGTTCTACGAATGCGACTCGCACGTCCTGGCACTGGGCTACATCGGCATGACCCTAGGCGCGTACCGCTGGCTGCGGCCGACTGGACGGCGCTCCGCGGAGGAGATCGCCATCGAGTTCAGCACGGCATTGCTCCGCGGGCTGATCCGCGATCCCGAAGCGCGGGAGGATCCCCCGCTGGGGGCGCCGACGTCGTCTTCGTGACCCCTATACCGCCGTGCCCTCGACGATGCTGAACGGCGACACTGTCGGGACGATCCTGTCCAGCCGGAACCCGGCCTTGTCGTAGAGCCGACGGTATTCCTCGGCGGTCCGTTCCCGGGCACCAACAGCGACAAGCATTTCCAGGTCGAGCCAGTTGCCGGCAAAGTCGCGGCTGTGGCCGGGAATGACCGTCTCGACCAGCAGCAGACGCGCGCCGGGGTCGGCGGCTGCGCGGACATTTCGCAGAATCTGGACCGCCTCGTCGTCGGCCCAGTCGTGGATCACGCTTTTCATCAGGTACGCGTCGCCGCCGTCGGGCACGGATTCGAAGAACGAGCCCTCGACGATTCGCACACGTTGCGCCACACCGTGTTTGGCCAGTAGCTCGGGAGCGCCGGCCACCACTTGCGGCAGGTCGAACAGCACGCCCGTCGCGCCCGGCGTCGCCTCGAGGATCGCCGCCAGCAGCCGACCGTGGCCACCGCCGACATCGATAATCGTTGAGTACGGACTGAAGTCGTAGGCAGCGACCACCGGGGCGATCGACAACTCCGACACGCCTGTCATCGCCTGGTTGAAGATCTCCGAGAGTTCGGGATCACCGGCGAGCCAGTCGAACGCGGGCTTGCCGCGCATCTGCGGTATCACGGCTTTCCCGGTCCGGAACGCGCCCGCGATGTGGCTCCAATGTTCCCGGTGTTGAGGTGCTCCGACCCATCGTGTCCAACCGTTCAGCGACACCGGAGCGTCGGTCCGGAGCGTGTCCGCGAGCGGCGTCAGCTCGTAGCGCCCGTCGCGACGACGTCGGAACACCCCGACGCCGATCAGTGCCCTCAGCAATCGGACGAGCGCGTCCTGGTCTGCGTTCACGCGCGCGGCAAGGTCAGCGGCCGACAACGGCCCACGCGCCAGCGCGTCGGCGACGCCCAGCTCCGCCGCCACTGTGACAGCCTGCGCGACCCACGCACCGACGACCATCTCCATCATCACGGCCGGTGGCGGAGCCATCCTCTGGCGGAGTCGAAAGAGGTGATGTCGCACACGTTCCACCGCCTGTGCTAGGCGAACGGGTGGCACCTTTTCCGAAGCCATAGCGAGACACTTCCTTTCTCATCGTTTTCGTATGCTCTGCCCATGCCGATCGTCAGCAAGACCGTAGAGGTCGCCGCGAGACCCGAGACGATCATGTCCATCGTCGCCGACTTCGAGGCGTATCCCCAATGGAACGACGAGGTGAGGGGCTGTTGGGTTCTGGCGCGCTACGACGACGGCAGGCCGAGTCAGGTGCGGGTGGACATTTCGGTGCAGGGCATGGACGGCACATATATCTGCGCGGTGTATTACCCGAGTGGAGCGGAGATCTACACAGTCCTGCAGCAGGGCGATCTGTTTTCCAAACAGCAGCAGAACTTTTCGGTGGTGGGAATGGGCGCGACGTCGCTGTTGACGGTGGACCTCGACGTCGAGACCAAGATGGCTGTCCCGAAGATGATGGTGAAAAAGGTCGTCAACAGCGCGCTTGACTACCTGGCCGACAACCTGAAGCGCCGCGCCGAGCAGCTCGGCGCATGACCTCGGGCCACGACATGAACACCGACCAGCCGTACCTCGCCCGGCGCCAGAACTGGGCGAACCAGTTGGCGCGGCACGCGATGATGCAGCCCGGCGGGGTGGCGCTGCGCCACTCGGGGCAGACCACAACGTGGACGCAGTTGCACCGCAGGGTCAGCGCACTGGCCGGCGCGCTGAGCCGCCGCGGAGTCGCCTTCGGCGACCGGGTGCTGATCCTGATGCTGAACCGTACGGAATTCGTCGAATCGTTTCTGGCCATCAACAAGCTCGGTGCCATCGCGGTGCCGGTCAATTTCCGGATGACCGCACCCGAGATCGCGTATCTGGTCGGCAACTGCGAGGCGAGGGTGGTGATCACCGAGTCGGTGCTCGCGCAGCTCGCGACAGCGGTGCGGGGGCTAGACCCGACGCTGAGCACGGTGATCGTGGCCGGCCCGGGCGCCGACACCGCTGGGTCTGACGAGGTGCTCGGATACGACGAGCTCGTTGCCGAGGACGCGACGGCAGCGCCCGTGGACATTCCCGACGATTCGCCGGCGCTGATCATGTACACCTCCGGCACCACCGGAAGGCCGAAGGGTGCGGTCCTCACTCACGCCAACCTCCATGGCCAGGCGACCACGTTGCTGTTCACCAGCGGTGCCGACATCAACCGCGACGTGGGATTCATCGGCGTTCCGCTGTTCCACATCGCCGGGATCGGCGGAATGATCGTCGGGCTGCTGCTCGGGCTGCCGACGGTCATCTATCCGCTGGGCGCGTTCGACCCCGGTGAGCTGCTGGACGTCGTGGAGGCGGAGAAGGTCACGGGGCTCTTCCTGGTCCCTGCCCAATGGCAGGCCGTCTGCGCGGCCCAGCAGAGCAAGCCGCGCGAACTCGGCTTGCGCGTGTTGACGTGGGGTGCCGCGCCTGCCTCGGATACGCTCCTGCGCCAGATGGCGAACACCTTTCCGGGGACCCAGATCCTGGCGGCATTCGGGCAGACCGAGATGTCGCCTGTCACATGTATGTTGTTGGGCGAGGACGCAATTCGCAAACTCGGCTCCGTCGGCAAGGTCATTCCCACGGTCGCCGCGCGGATCGTCGACGACGACATGAACGACGTCAGCGTGGGACAGGTCGGCGAGATCGTCTACCGTGCCCCGACGCTGATGGCCGGATATTGGAACAACCCGGAAGCCACCGCCGAGGCGTTCAGCGGGGGCTGGTTCCATTCGGGCGATCTAGTCAGGCAGGACGACGAGGGTTACATCTGGGTCGTCGACCGAAAGAAGGACATGATCATCTCCGGTGGGGAGAACATCTATTGCGCCGAGGTCGAAAACGTCCTGGCAGCGCATCCGGCAATCGTCGAGGTAGCCGTCATCGCCCGCCCGGATGACCGATGGGGCGAAGTTCCGGTTGCCGTCGCGGCCGTTGCTGGCGATGGTCTCGCCTTGGCCGATCTTCATTCGTTTCTCAACGAGCGGCTGGCCCGCTACAAGCACCCGAAAGGGCTGGAGATCGTCGATGCGCTGCCGCGCAACCCTGCTGGCAAAGTCCTCAAAACCGAGTTGAGGGCGCGGTTCGGGACACCTGGTTCGGTGCGCTCGGGCGAATCTGATTCTGCAGCAACGACTTCAGCAGTCGCGTCTGATGGTGGATAGGAGGTTACGTGTTTGCCAACCGAACAGGGTCCAATCACGCAGATGCGGTGTACGGCCGCGTGCCCTATCGGGTACAGTCCTGTGGTCCGACTTACTTACTTGGCAGTAATGAGACGGGCGTCACGTGGTCGGAGCTGGGAGTAGGAGGGGGCGTGCGACACCTTCTGCCGTTGCGCCGCGGTGATCGCGGCAACGACGCGCGGGCGGTCCGATGACGTCGTCGACCGGGTTCGCCGGCTACGTGCGGGATACCACCCGGCCAGCGTTGGAGGCCGTCGGCGGCTTCACGCGGATGTGCGTACTCACCGGCAAAGCGTTGCTGAGGCCCTTCCAGTGGCGCGAGTTCATCGTTCAGAGCTGGTTTTTGTTTCGGGTGTCCTTCTTACCCACGCTCGCGGTGTCGGCACCGCTGACCGTGCTGTTGATCTTCCTGCTCAATATTCTTCTTGCCGAGTTCGGTGCGTCGGATGTGTCCGGCGCCGGTGCGGCGATCGGCGCCGTCACCCAGCTCGGCCCGCTCGTCACCGTGCTGGTTGTCGCTGGCGCCGGCTCGACGGCCATCTGCGCCGACCTGGGGGCGCGCACCATCCGTGAGGAGATCGACGCGCTCGAGGTGCTCGGCATCGATCCGATCCACCGGCTCGTGGTGCCGCGCGTCGTCGCCTCGACGTTCGTTGCCCTGCTACTCAACGGCGCGGTGATCACCATCGGCCTGGTCGGCGGATTCCTCTTCGGCGTGGGTCTGCAGAACGTGTCCGCAGGCGCTTATCTGTCCACGCTCACACTGATCACCGGGCTACCCGAGGTGCTGATCTCGGTCGTCAAGGCCACTATCTTCGGCTTGATCGCCGGGCTGGTCGGCTGTTACCGCGGGCTGACGGTCTCGGGTGGCGCGAAGGGCGTGGGCACCGCGGTGAACGAGACGTTGGTGCTGTGTGTCATTGCCCTATTCGCGGTCAACGTGGTGCTCACCACGATCGGCGTCAAGTTTGGTACGGGGCGATGACGAGTTCCGCCGTCCTTCGCTCGCGCTTCCCGCGGGCATACGACCGCACGTCCAGAGTCGCCGGTTACCCCGGGCGGTTGATCGACGGCATCGGCCAGGTCGCATGGTTCGTCGTGGTCGCGGTGGGCCAGATCGGGCATGCGCTGCGTTATTACCGCAAGGAGACGCTGCGGCTGATCGCCGAGATCGGTATGGGCACAGGTGCGATGGCGGTGATCGGCGGCACGGCCGCGATCGTCGGCTTCGTCAGCCTGTCCGGGTCGTCGCTGGTCGCGATCCAGGGTTTTGCGTCGTTGGGCAATATCGGTGTCGAGGCGTTCACCGGGTTCTTCGCGGCCATGATCAACGTGCGGTCCGCCGCGCCGCTGGTGTCGGGTGTCGCGCTTGCCGCGGTCGTGGGCGCAGGCGCGACAGCTGAACTCGGCGCCATGCGGATCGCCGAGGAGATCGACGCGCTCGAGGTGATGGGCATCAAGTCGATCTCGTATCTCGTATCGACGCGGATCATGGCGGGCTTCGTGGTGATCATCCCGCTGTACGCGATGGCGATGATCTTGTCGTTCCTCTCCGGAGAGCTCACCACCACGCTGATCTACGGTCAGTCGACCGGCACCTACGACCACTACTTCCGGACGTTCCTGCGGCCGGAAGACGTGATGTGGTCGTTCGTCGATGCGATCATCATCTCGGTGATCGTGATGCTCAACCATTGCTATTACGGCTACTACGCAAGCGGAGGTCCGGTGGGCGTAGGAGAGGCGGTCGGCAAGGCCATGCGTGCGTCCCTCGTAGCGGTGGCAATGGTGGTCCTGCTCGTCGCGTTGGCGCTTTACGGCGTCGACCCGAACTTCAACCTGACGGTGTAACGCGATGTCCGCCCCGCTGAACAGCTCCCGCACCCCGCCTTACAAAGTGGCGGGCATAGTGCTGTCGCTTCTCTTCGTCGCCATTCTGGTTCTCGTGTACCTGCTGTTCCGCGGTTCGTTCCTCGAGACGACGAAGTTGACGATGAAGGCCGACCGGTCCGGCTTGTCGATGAACACGGGCGGCAAGGTGACCTACAACGGCGTCGAGATCGGTCGCGTCACCGCGATCAACGAGAAAACTGACGGAGACAAGCCCGAGGCCGAGCTGTCACTCGACGTGGAAAACAAGTACCTCAATCTGATCCCGTACAACGTGGATGGGGCGATCAAAGCCACGACGGTGTTCGGCAACAAGTATGTCGCGCTCACCTCGCCAGAACACCCTGACACTCAGCGGATCACCCCCCAGAAAACCATCCAAACCAAAGCGAAGGTGACCACCGAGTTCAACACGCTCTTCGAGACCGTGGTGCAGATCTCGGAGAAGGTGGACCCGGTCAAGCTCAACCAGACGCTGACCGCTACCGCGCAGGCGCTCGACGGGCTGGGCGAGCGGTTCGGCCGGTCGATCGTCCATGGCAACGAGATCCTCGACGACATCAACCCGAAGATGCCGCAGATCCGCGAAGACGTGCAGAAGCTGGCCCAGCTGGCCGATGTCTATGCCGACTCGTCAGAAGATCTGTGGCAGTTCCTCGACAACCTCGTCACCACCGCCCACACGCTCAACGACGAGCAGTCCAACATCGACGCCGCGCTGATGGCTGCGGTCGGGTTCGGAAACACCGGCGCCGACGTGTTCGAGCGCGGCGGCCCGTACCTGACCCGCGGCGCCGAGGACCTCGTCCCCACCTCACAGCTGCTGAACGAATACAGTCCCGAACTCCTCTGCACGATCCGCAACTTCCACGATGTCGCCCCGAGGATCGCCGATTCACTTGGCGGCAACGGGTATTCGCTGCGCACGCACTCCGAAGTCGTCGGCGCGAGCAACCCGTACGTGTACCCGGACAACCTGCCCCGTGTGAATGCGCGCGGGGGACCCGAGGGCAAACCGGGGTGCTGGCAGGAGGTCACGCGTGATCTGTGGCCCGCACCGTATTTGGTCATGGACACCGGTGCGTCGCTCGCGCCGTACAACCACTTCGAGCTCGGCCAGCCGCTGGCGATCGAGTATGTGTGGGGCCGCCAGATCGGGGAGAACACGATCAACCCATGAAAATCACCGGTACCGCTATCAAGCTGGGAGCCTTCTCGTTCGTGCTCCTGCTGTTCACCGCGATCATCATCGTGGTGTTCGGTCAGATTCGGTTCGACCGTACGACGGGATACTCGGCGATATTCAGTAATGCGAGCGGCCTGCGCTCCGGCCAGTTCGTTCGCGCGTCGGGCGTCGAGATCGGGAAGGTCTCCAAGGTCGCGGTCATCGACAACGGCCAGCGCGTCCGCGTGGACTTCGACGTGGAGAAGTCGCTGCCGCTCTACGATGGCACGACCGCGTCGATCCGCTACCTGAACTTGATCGGTGACCGCTACCTCGAACTAAAGAAGGGGCCGAGCAACAACCAGATCCCGGCAGGCGGCACGATCCCTCTCGAGCGCACACAGCCAGCGCTGGACCTCGACGCGCTCGTGGGCAGCTTCAAGCCGTTGTTCAAGGCGCTGGACCCGGCCAAGGTGAACAACATCGCGCAGGCGATCATCACCATCTTCCAGGGCCAGGGCGGCACGATCAGTTCGATCCTCAACCAGACAGCGGATTTCACCTCTGCCCTGGCCGAGCGCGACCAGGCGATCGGTGAGGTGATCAAGAACCTCAACACCGTGCTTGACACCACGGTTAAACACCAGCAGCAGCTCGACGACACGCTGGTCAACTTCGAGAAGCTGGTCACCGGACTGAAGAACCGCGCCGATCCGATCGCCGACTCGACCGCCGAGATCAGCAATGCCGCAGGCACGATCGCCGATATCCTGTCCGAGAACCGGCCGTTGCTGCACGACACTCTCGGGCACCTGGAGACCATTCAAGCGCCACTGATCGACCAGAAGGATCAGCTCAACGACATCCTGGTGAGGCTGCCAACGTCGTTGAAGATCATCGGACGCGCGGGCGGCGTCTACGGTGACTTCTTCAACTTCTACGCCTGTGACATCTCGGTGAAGCTGCCCGGCTTGCAGCCCGGCGGCCCGGTTCGTACTGTCCGGGTCACCACACAGCCCACGGGCAGGTGCACGCCGCAATGAGGACACTCGAGGGCAGCAACCGCGTTCGCAACGGGCTGATGGGCATTGTCGTCCTGATACTGGTTATCGGCGTGGGGCAGAGCTTCGCGGAGATACCAATGATTTTCGCGTCGCCCACCTACTACGCGCGGTTCAAGGACACGGCCGGCATTCATCCCGGCGACCACGTCCGGGTGGCAGGTGTAGATGTCGGCACGGTGCGCTCGACGGCGATCGAGGGCGACCACATCGTCGTCGGCCTGGAGATGCCGGGCATGCAGGTGGGCACCGACAGCCGCGTGTACATCCGCACCGACACGATCCTCGGCCGCAAGAACCTCGAGATCGAGCCGCGCGGCTCAAAACCGCTGAAGGCCAACGCTGTTCTCCCGTTGGGCCAGACCACCACGCCGTACCAGATCTACGACGCATTCTTCGACGTCACGAAGGCCGCTTCCGGGTGGAACATCGACGACGTCAAGAAATCGCTGAACACGCTGGCGGACACCATCGACCAGACGTACCCGAATTTGGACAGGGCGCTCAAAGGGGTCGAGAGGTTCTCCGACACGATCGGAAAGCGCGACGACCAGATCAACCAACTCCTGGCCAATGCCAACAAGATCGCCGGCGTGCTGGGCAACCGCGGCGAGCAGATCAATTCTCTGCTGGTGAATTCAAAGACCTTGCTGGCTGCGGTGAACGAGCGCGGGCAGGCGATTACTTATCTGCTGGAACGGGTGTCGGCGTTCTCCGAGCAGGTGAAGGGCTTCATCGACGAGAACCCGAATCTCAATCACGTGCTCGAGCAGTTGCGCACCATCAGTGACATCCTGCGCGACCGCAAACTGGACCTGGCCGACTCGCTGACCACGTTGAGCAAGTTCACCGCTTCGCTTGGCGAGGCCATCGCGTCCGGTCCGTACTTCAAGGTGATGCTGGTCAACCTGCTGCCCTACCAGATCCTCCAACCGTTCGTGGACGCCGCGTTCAAGAAGCGCGGCATCGACCCCGAGAACTTCTGGCGCGGCGCGGGCCTTCCGGCGTTCCGCTGGCCGGACCCCAATGGCGCCCGCTTCCCCAACGGCGCCCCACCGCCCTCCCCGGCCGTGTTGGAAGGAACACCGGAATTCCCCGGTCCAGCGGTCCCGGCGGGGACCCCGTGCAGCTACACCCCTGCCGCCGACACGATCCCCACCGCGGCCAACCCGCTGCCGTGCTCGCACCTCGACCAAAACGTGGGGCCGTACGGGCCCTACGCGGGCCCCAACACGGCGCCAGGCGTCGTGCCGTCGCAGCCCAACCCGAACGGTCCCTGGTACACGCCGGGTATCACGAGTGCCGGCGTGCCTGGCCAAACCCCGCCCGATCTCCAGGGCGTCCCGGTTCCGTTGCCGCCCGCGCCGCCGGGTGCGCGGACGGAACCCATCCAAGGCCCGTCGAATCCGTTCCCGCCGTACGGCGTCCCGCCTGCTGACCTTCCGGGGCCACCGCCACCACCGGGACCCGGTCCCCAGGTGCCCGACGCCCCGCCTCCAGGAATGCCTTTGCCCGCGGACGTTGGAGGACACTGACCCATGTCTCAGGTCTTCAACATCCGAAATCTCAAGCGCGGGAACATTTCCGGCGCTGCGGTGGTCGTGGCCATCCTCGTCGTCGTGGCCGCCATCGTCGCTGGATACTTCGGCTGGCAGGCCTACAAGAAGCTCACCACCAACAAGGTCGTCGCGTACTTCCCGGAGGTGCTGGCTCTCTACCCGGGCGACAAGGTGCAGATCATGGGCGTGGAGGTCGGCAAGATCGACTCCATTGAGCCCCAGGGCGACCAGATGAAGGTGACCTTCCACTACGACAACAGCTACAAAGTCCCAGCGGACGCCATCGCCTCCGTTCTCAACCCGAGCCTGGTCGCGTCGCGCACGATTCAGCTGTCCCCTCCGAAAAACGAGAACTGGGACTGGTCGAAGGGCAGCGGCGCGGTGATGAAGGACGGCGCGACGATCCCCTGCGATCCGGTCCCCGCTCCGGGCGCAGATGCGAGCGAAGGCGGTGTCGTCTGCACTTCCAATCGCATCCAGGTGCCGGTCGAGTGGGACCAGCTGCGCAACTCGATCTACCGCATCCTGAAGGGACTTGGGCCCCAGCTCGACGAAAAGGGCGACGTCAAAATCGGTCCTGACGGCAAGCCGGAGAACGGTCCATTCCCTCGCATCATCGATGCGGCCGCGAGCGGACTCGCAGGCAAGGGTGAGCAGATCAACAAGACGCTCAACAGCCTGTCCGAGGCGCTGACCACACTGAACAAGGGGCGCCCGGACTTCTTCGGCGTGGTGCGCAGCCTGGCGCTTTTCGTCAATGCGCTCTACAAGAGCGATCAGCAGTTCGTCTCGTTGAACGACAACCTTGCGAGCTTCACCCAGAAGTTCAACAACACCAGTTCCGAAGTCAGCAACGCGGTGCGCGACCTCAACCAGCTGCTCACCACCACCCGCCAGTTCTTGGACAAGAACGCCGACGTCCTCACCCACGACATCGACAACCTCTCCGACACGACGACCGCGATTCTGCAACCGGAGCCACGCGACGGTCTGGAGACCGGCCTGCACGTCTTCCCGAACCTCGCGGCGAACATCGTCAACATCTCGTCCCCGATCTCGGGCGGCATCGTCGGCCAGCCGGTTCTTGCCAACTTCGCGAACCCCATGCAGTTCATCTGCAGCGCGATCCAGGCCGGCAGCAGGCTCGGATATCAGGAGTCTGCCGAGTTGTGCGCGCAATACCTGGCTCCGGTGCTTGACGCGATCAAATTCAACTACCTGCCGTTCGGGGTGAACTCCGCGTACACCGCCGAGACACTGCCGAAGATGGTCGCCTACTCCGAGGACCGGCTGCGGCCGCCGCCGGGATACAAGGACACCACCGTGCCAGGTATCTGGTCGCGCGACACGTTGTGGTCGCACGGCAACCACGAGCAGGGCTGGGTGGTCGCGCCGGGTATGCAGGGCGTCGACGTTCAGCCGTTCACCGCGAACATGCTGACGCCTGAGTCGCTGGCCGAACTCATGGGCGGACCGGACATCGTCGCGCCTCCGGCGCCGCCGGCGTTCGGTGTTCCGCCTGGCGGTAACCTGCCGGGCCCGCCGGACGCGTACAGCGAGAACACTCCGTTGCCGCCACCGTGGTACCCGGGGGCACCCGCGCCGCCACCGCCCGCTCCGGGTGTGGTTCCGGGCCCGATGGTCGCTCCGGCGCCAGTGGCCGGCCCACCGCCGGCCGGTGGCTATCCAGCAGAGGGCGGGGGCTGATGAAACTGCTGCAGCTGAGGAAACGGCTACCAAAAGCGGGTATGCGCGGCGTCGCGCTGGCGGCCACCGCGTTGATGCTGAGTTCGTGCGGCGGGTGGCGCGGCATCGCGAACGTGCCGATCCCTTTCCAAAAAGGCACCACCGGCCCGCACAACACCATTTACGTCGAGATGCCCGACACGTTGGCCCTCAACGTCAACAGCCGGGTCCGGGTGGCCGACGTCGAGGTCGGCACGGTGACGGCAATCGACCTGGCGAAGGATTGGGTCGCGAGGCTCACGCTCGAGATCGACTCCAAAGTGAAGCTGCCGCAAAACGCCACCGCACGGATCGGTCAGACCAGCCTCCTCGGCTCACAGCATGTCGAGCTGGCGTCGCCGGACAAGCCGGTGGGCGAACTGCACAACGGCGACACCATTTCGTTGAAGAACTCGTCGGCGTTCCCCACCACTGAACGCGTGCTGGCCGCGATCTCCATGATCCTGCGGGGCGGCGGGATTTCGAACCTCGAGACGATCCAGAACGAGATCAACAACATCGTGACGGGCCGCGCAGGCGAGATTCGCGATTTCCTCGGCAAGCTGGACACGTTCACCGGCGAGCTGGCCAAGCAGAGCAACGACATCACCCATGCCATCGACTCGTCGAACCGCCTGCTCGCTGTCGTGGCTGCGCACAACGACACGCTCGATCGGTTGTTGGTCGAATTGCCACCGCTGGCAAAGCATTTCGCTGATACGCGCGATCTGTTCGTGGACGCGGTGCAGGCGGTGGGCCGGCTCGGTTCCGCAGCGGACAACGCGCTGTCGCCGGCGAACGAGAACCTGCACACGAACTTCCAACTGCTGCAACGGCCGCTGGGCGAACTCGCCAAGGCCTCTCCGTATCTGATCGGTGCGTTGAAGCTGATGCTGACCGCACCCTTCAATATCGAGAATGTTCCGAAAGTGGTCCGCGGCGACTACATCAACGTGTCGGTCCTTGCCGATCTCACCCTCAGTGCGATCGACAACGGGGAGTTGTCAGGTACCGGGCTGTCGGGCATGTTGCGTGCGCTCGAACAGTCGTGGGGCCGCGATCCCGCCACGATGATTCCTGACGTGCGGTTTACGCCGAACCCCCACGACGCGCCGAACGGGCCGTTGGTGGAACGGGGTGGGTGACGCATGACGCGGTTCATCAGGATTCAGCTCGCCATCTTCATGGTTCTCACGGTGGCTGCGCTGTTGATCTTAGGGTGGTACTACCTGCGATTGCCGCAGTTGGCCGGGGTCGGGCAGTACACGTTGTATGCGGATCTGCCGGCTTCGGGTGGGTTGTACAAGACGGCGAATGTGACCTACCGGGGTATTCAGATCGGCAAGGTCACCGCGGTGGAGCCGACCCCCAACGGCGCCAAGGCGACGATGAGCATCGACAAGCGGTACCACATTCCGTTGGATGCGATGGCCAATGTGCATTCGGTGTCGGCGATCGGTGAGCAGTATGTGGATCTGGTCGCCGGTGACGGCAGGCAGTATTTCGCCGACGGCGGGGTGATTAAGAAGGGCTCGGTGCCCGAAGAGGTCGGCCCGGCGCTGGATGCGGCCAACAAGGGGCTGACGGTATTGCCCAAGGAGAAGATCGACAAGCTGTTGACCGAGGCGTCGGCGGCCGTCGGCGGGCTGGGTCCGGCGCTGCAGCGGTTGGTGGATTCGACTTCCGCCATCGCCAGCGACTTTCGGGACAACCTGCCGCAGATCAACGACATCATCGCAAACTCGACGCCGATCCTGGATTCCCAGGCCAACTCCCGCAGCGCCATCGAACAGTGGTCGGCGAACCTGAATTCGATCGGCACCCAGGCCGCCG
>NZ_JAVHWM010000154.1:0-4122 GCF_032159765.1 Mycobacterium sp.
CCCCGACGGGCACAGCCTGACCTACGATCCCAACCCCGGCGCCACCGGAACGGACACGTTCAGTGTCACCGCCAGCGACGCCAGTGCCGCCCCGCATATCCACGGCCTGCCCGGCCTGCTGAACGCACTATCCTTCGGCGTTCTCGGCGACGCCGGCCACACCAGCACCATAAGCGTCACTATCCCGGTCAACAGCCCCCCAGTCGCCAACAACGACATCGCCACCGTGCTCGAAGGCAACACCACGACCTTCGCGGTCACCGCGAACGACACCGACGCCGGCGGCATCGACCTCTCTTCGGTAACCATCACCCAACCAACTACCCACGGCGCCTTGACCGTGAATAACGACGGCACCGTGACCTACGCGTCCGACGGCGCCGAAGTAACCACGGACAGCTTCAAATACACCGTCAAGGACACCAGCGGCGCGATCAGCAACGAAGCCACCGTCACCATCAGCATCACGCCGGTGGACGATGCGCCGGTCGCAGTCGACGACAGCGAAGAGGTCTTCGAAGGCGGCGACACGCAGTTCTTTGTTTCCTTGAACGACACCGACGCCGAGAACAACATCAACCACCAGTCGGTGACGATCACGCAGGCCCCCAGCCACGGTAGCGCGACCGTCGACCCGACCGGATCGATCACCTACGTCCACAACGGCGACGAAAGCCCCACCGACACCTTCAAATACACCGTCAAAGACACCGACGGGAAGGTCAGCAACGTAGCCACCGTCACGATGAACGTATTCGTTGTCGACGACGCACCGGTGGCAGTCGACGACGTCCTGACTGTCGCCGAAGGCGGGTCGCAGACCATCTCGGTTGTCACCAATGACACCGACGCCGAACACAACCTGAACCCGGCGTCGGTTGTCATCAGCCAACAGGCCGGCTTCGGCACCCTCACGCCAAACGGCAACGGCTCCTTCACCTACACCTCCAATGGCGCTGAGGTGCTTTCCGACAGCTTCAAATACACCGTCAAGGACACCGACGGAAAGACCAGCAATGTGGCGACGGTGCACATCACCATCACCCCGGTCAACGACCCACCGGTGAAAACCGCCGAGCCCACGGCCTCCACGCCGAGTCCCGACGAGCCCACGGTGACCGGTCAGGTGTTCGCGCGCGACCCCGACATCGGCGACCACCTGAGATACTCCGCCACCGCCGCCAAAGGCTCCGTCTCCATCGATACCTTCGGCTCCTACACCTACACCCCCAACGACGCCGCCCGAAGCGCCGGTCGCACCAGCCCCACTGACACGGTCACGGTCACGGTCACCGACGACCAGGGCGCGACGTTGACAATCTCCTTCCAAGTCGGCATTGCGCCGTTCAACAGCGCTCCGGTGAAATCCGCCGAATCCACCACTACGGGACCGACTTTCGAGCACCCCGAGGTGACCGGTCACGTATTCGCCACCGACCCCGACGGCGACCACCTGACGTATAGCGCGACCGTGGGCAAAGGGTTCGTCGACATCGACGACGACGGCGTCTTCACCTACCGTCCGGGCGACGACGCCCGTAAGCTCGCCGGCCGCCCCGGCGCGACAGGGGACGCCCTAAAAGACACCGTTACCGTCGCGGTCACCGATGTCTACGGTGCAACGACGATGATCACGGTGCCGGTCACCGTGGCGCCGGCCCAGAACGTCGTCGTCGACACCATCATGTTGACGAACGCGCCGTCCCAGCTGTTCACCGGCCCGAACAATACTTTCTATGTGCTGCAAGGCAACTCGGTGGTCCAGGTCAACGCCGTGACACACGCCGTTGTCCGAACCGTTCCCCTCGGCTTCTCCCCGACCGACTTGGTAATCACTCCGGACGGCGCGATCCTTGCCTCCAACAAAGGCGATAACAGCGTCACGAAGTTCCCAGCCGGCGGCGGGCAGAGCCAGAGGCTCGCCGAGTTCCTGCAACCGACCGAAATGGTGCTCGGTTCCGACGACAAGACACTGTATGTGGTCAATTCCCAGGTCAACACGGTGTCTCGCGTCGATTCCACCGTCTTCCAGACAGCGGAGCCTCCCAACCAGAGCACTTCGACAATTTCGCCGATCACCGCTTTGGCTGTGAGCTTCGACGGGAGAACCATCTTCGGCATGTTGGCCGACAAGCGCGTCATCGTCGCCGACGTCTCCGGTCCGGGCTTCACTTTCATCGAAACGGGGGTCCAAACGCCGGCTAGCGTACGGATGTTGATGAGCCCCGCCGGCAAGCTATATGCCATCGACCCCACCAATGATGCCGTGGAGGTATTCACGAAGTCGCTTTTGGGCTACAGCGGCTCAGACCTCGTCGGTCGGGGCGCTCCGAGCGATATCGCGCTGAGCGAGTTCGGATCCCGTGTCTACGTGGTCAACAAACTCGCCGGCGACGTCACCGTCTACGACGGCTCCAATAACCGGTTGGTCGCGACGATTCCGATCGGCGGGTCACCCGACGAGGTCGAAATCGATCCGACCGGACGCTACTTGTACGTGTCCGACAGCGCGACCAAGACCGTGTCGATCGTCCGCCTGGACATACCCGCAGCACCGGAGGACGACTGAGCTGATACAGCGCGAAAGTCAGCCCTGGCTGACGCTGACGTTGATCCCGCCTTTGGTGACCTTGGGTTCGCCCTTGTGGTAAATCGTGACGGTGTTGATCCCGCCGGCGACGATGACATCAGCCCAGTCGATGGTGGCGTGGGTGTTGTTGCCGGAGACGTTGACGGTGGCGCAGTGACCGGTGACGGTGAAATTGCCGTTGTTACCCGACAGGGATACGGATCCGTCATTGCACTCGATGGTCTTCGTCTCGTTGTTGCCGCCGACGCTCACCGACCCGCCTTTCGTCACCGTGAGCGTCGACGGGCCGAACGGGTCCATGCCGGACAAGCGACTACTCATGAACCAGGAGAACGCAATTCCGATCGGAATCGCCACCGCCCAGAAAATGCCGATGATCCACACGACACGAAACACCGGCGATCTGCGCCGCCCGTAGAGCGCAGGAATCGGGCCGGCAGGCGGGATGTATTGCGGAATCGGCGCAGGAGGCGCAGGGGTCGCTGCCCACGACGCGTCCGGCGTGGCCTCGCGAGCGGGGGGCGCTGCCCACGACGGGTCCGCCGTGGCCTCGCGAGCGGGGGGCGCCTCCGAGGCGGGGTAATGCTCGGCAAGCCCGCGTTCCAGCTCGGCGATGCGCTTCTCAGGGTCGTCGTCGTCCATCAGCAGATCGTCTCACCGAAAGGCGGCTGAGTCTCCCCCTGTCCACACCGCTATCCGGCGGCCCTGGCCGCGGTCACGTTGCGTGCGATCTGCTCGAGGTGATCGTCCCAGGTGCCGCAGCAGCCACCCCAAATGTCGATGTGCGGGTACTGCGCAGCAAGGCCACCCATCAGCTCGCCAAGCTCCATCGGGTCGCCGGACTCGAGATGGCCCAGCGTGCACAGCGAGACCTTGTCCATCAACGCGGCGTTGGGCCGTAGGCAACGCACTCTTTCGAACCATGCGCCGGATTCGATTGCCGGCATGAATTCCAACGGATGCGAGCAGTTGAAGCCGTAGAAGGCGGGCCGATCATCACCTGTCTGGGCGTCGATTGTCTCGATCGCCTCCTTGACGGACAGCCCGGACAGAAGACGACTTGTGTTGTGGTCGAACGTGAACGAGACCGCAAGTGGCACGTCTGCGCGGGCCGCCGCACGCGCCAACCCGACCACCTCCGGAATGCTGCTCAACGTCATGGCCTCAGCCAGGTCAACACCGGCGCGTGCCAGCGCAGTCAGTTGGACACTGTGGTACTCCTCGGCCTCGTCGGCCATCTCGGTCCGGTTCGCCAGATATGCGTCGCCGCGGGGGCCGATGACCCCGGCGTACATGAGTGCGGGCAGTTGGCCCTCGTAGGGTCGGGCGACATCGCGCAGGAAGTCGATCGCTCGCAACTGCGCCTCGGCCAGCGCCTGCGGCGAGTAACCGAGCAGCGAACCCCAATCGGGGCTCGCTCGGTAGTCGAGTCCCCCCATCACCACGCCGAACCCGTTCCGGGCGGCGGTATCGAGGTAGCGGACAAACATCCTCCTCAACTCGGCCATGGCATCCGGGTTGTCGAGCAACGG
>NZ_JAVHWM010000158.1:0-10671 GCF_032159765.1 Mycobacterium sp.
ATGTGGCGATACCGGTGGACCGGTCTGCGCGACCGTGCGCACGGCGTGTGGGAGCTGACGAGCATCGCCCCATCGGGGCTGGCGATCCTCACGGCTCAGTTGGTCCTCCTCACGCGCAGCCGAGCGCTGCTCACCCTCGGTATCGCGATGTTTCTCCTCGCCCTCGCTGTGTACTGCCTGGCGACCTGGCTGATCGTCTGGCGGGCTGCCGCCGCCCCAGATGACGAGATCTGGCGGCCGGACAGCTGGATCCTGATGGGCGGCTTGGCAATTGCGACTTTGGCGGGCGATCGCCTCAACCGGGCGGCACTGACCGTGTTGTCGCGCGACTGGCTCGTCCATGAGTTGCGCACGGCGACAGTGGTGACGTGGGTGGTCGCCACCCTGTGGATCCCGGTGCTCGTGTACGTGACTCTGCGCCACTTCCGGTGGCGGTTTTCCGGGGCATGGTGGGCCATGGTCTTCCCGCTCGGCATGTATTCCACCGCGACCTTCGCCATGCTGAAGGAGACCAAGTGGCAGCCGTTCGCGACAGTGTCGCTGACGTTCTTCTGGCTTGCCCTCGTGTCCTGGGCAGCGGTTGCGCTCGCTGCCACGGTCGTCTTGATTTGGAGTGCTCAGAATCCCTAATGGACAGCGACGCGAAGCGCCGCCGCGGGCGCGGTCTCACCTGACGGCGCCGGCGAGGCTCCGTTGCGGGTGGTGATCTCGACGTCGTAGTCGCTCACTGCCCCAAGCGATCCCCGTGCGGCGCTCGTCAGCACCCCGGTGCCGGCCGGGGGGACACTGAAGTAGGCGTGGGCCTGCAGGTGCGTCTGGCAGTTCGCACAGCCCTCGACGTTCCAGCGGCTCAGGATGGCCTGGGTGCCCACATGGACACGCTCGCCGCCGACGTTGGCGAAGAGCGAGACCAGAAACGAGCCACGGTGCTGTGAACGGTCGATCCCCGAGACGGCCACTACCTTGGTATCCGCAGGTACCGGGGCTGTGGCCGGCGGCTGCCCGGCGACTGGCGGCGGCGACAGGTCCTCAAGAGAGCCGCTGCTGTAGGTGACCCCCATCTGCGCTTCGATGTCGACACAGTCCATCGATGTGTAGGGCGTGCCGTCGGCCTTCGTGAACGGCAGCAGAGGCGTGTTCATATCCAGCGGCTGGTTCGGATCGAGGTCGGCTGAGGGGCCTTGGGAAGGGTTCTGAAAAGGGTCGGTGCCGGCATAGCCGGGGATGATGTCCATCTTCATGCCGTGCCGCTTCTGCCAGAGCCAGAACACCCGGTCGACGAAGCAGTGGTGGAAGAAGAATATGGGATCCATTGCCGCCGTGTCATTTTCGCCCATGTCGGCGTTGGCGCCGGGAATCGGTGAGAGCTTACCGCCGGGCAATCCCGGAAAGTCGGGAAGATCGAACCCGCCAATGGACAGGTGAATGCCGTCGTGCGGCTGCTCGATTGCCACGATCGGCGGCTTCACGCCGGTGTCTTTGTTCCACTGTGAGGCCGAGGTCCGGTTAGAAAAGACGGTGTAGTTGGGCGCGTCCAGGCACGCGCGATATTGGTCGGCCACCTGGCCTCTTTTCGCCGGCTTGCCCTCGAGTTTGATCGTTCCGGCCAGCCAATCGGTGATGTTCTTGTTCAGCAGCGCGACGTTGTAGTCGTAGTCGGGAAACTGGGCGTTGTGGTTCGCCGTCTTGTCGCGGTACTCCTGCGTCCCGACAAGACCCGATAGCGGGTAGCGGACGGTCTCATATCCCTTCGGCTTGCTGTAGATAGAGTCCTGGCCTCCGATGCTGTCAACAACATCGGCAGTGAATATGAAGGAGCGCAACGGATTCGGAATCGTTTTGCCGTCGAGTTCGACGGTTCGCCAAGTCAACGCCCACGGCGCGCCGTGGGCGAGGGAATCCGCGCTGGTCTCATCCCAGTAGGGCAGCGTGACGTTCTCACAGCCGGGCACACTGCGCAGCGCGTCTTCGAGCTTGAGCAAATAGACGCGGTGCCAGGTGGGGAACAGCACGTTGCCGTGATGGCAGTAGCCGCCCCAGTATTGGGCCTCGGAGGCGCCTTGACCGCGGAATGGCTCACCGTGATAGCCGGCGAGGGTGAAGAACGAACGCGGGTCTCCGGCGGGAAGTTCCTTGATGTGGGCCCATGCCCGCCACAAATCCTCCAGGGGCTTCTTGTTGCCCAAGGCGTAGTCGTTTTGCAGCTCCTGGAGTGACCGCCGGACGCGCAACGATGGGGCAGCGGGTGCCGGCCCTCCGTTCTGGCCCCTCGTGCAGGCGGCGACCACAGCCGCCGCCAGAGCCGTTGCGGCCATGAAGAACGTGCGTCTACCGATTGCCATATGCCAACCCCTTCAGTCGATGTCGGCAACGGGTCGTGCGGGCCGACAGACCCGCGGGAGCCGTGACGAAACGCTATCAGTGCAGCCGCGTCGCAGAGCCACTTTTGCGCCAGCGCGCAATGGCGTTGGCCCACAGCTAATTCGACCGGCTCGGCAATCATCTGCGAAGCCGCCGTACCCTCAGAGTCTTTTTAGGGATCCAGGCGAGTTTCCGAGGGCTGCAGGGGTACTCACCACCGGGATGCGCGTCACTGATCAGACCCACCAATGGGGCGTCGTCGACGGTTTGTCGCCGGATACGACGCCCAGGCAGACGAGGCTACGTGTCCGACGGAAGATTGACCGGCGTGCGAGGTCCCGGCCGTCCCCCGGCCCAGGGATTGGTATCTCGCCGAGAGCTTCTGCGCGCAGCCCGAGAGGTCTTCAGCCAGCACGGCTACAACGCGACCACTTTGAAGGGCATCGCCAGCCGGGTCGGTGTCACCCGGCCTGCGCTGATCTACCACTTCCACAGCAAACGAAATCTCTACGAGGAACTTCTGATTTCCGCCGATCGAGCGATGCGCGATCTCATGGAGCGGGCGCTGGCAGCCCCGACGTTCGTCCGGCAACTGCTCTGCTTCGTCGAGACGCTGTCCGACGACATCCCCCTAGCTTCGTTTCTGGTCAGCGCCGCCGCGGACGTCAAACGACATCCCGGGCAATGGCCTGCATCGCATGACATCACGAGCACGATCAACGGATTTGTCGCGGTGGCGTTGCGGGGCGCGGTCCGGCGCGGCGAACTCAGCGAGGCACCCACCGCCGTGAGCATCGACCTGGTCGCCGCGATGGTGATGGGTTTGCTTCTGGAGACGGTGTGCTCGGCGGACAAACCGCTCGACGCGGTCTTCGGCCAGTTCGCCGCATTGCTCACTGGCTCCTGGCATCAGTAGCGCTGGCTGCGCGCGAGCGCGCGGAAACTTATTCCAGCCGAACGCGCCTCGAGCGCGGCAAGGCCGAGCACCGTGACCGGATCCGACCGCCGCCACGCGCCAACTGGATCAGGGTTGACCGCGGCGAGCCGCCGCAGCGGCCTGTTCGCGAGCGCCCTGAGCGCAAGGAGCTCGATTCCGGCCGGCGTCGCGGCCAGCCCGAGGATTGTCAGCTTGCGGAGCAAGAAGCGCAGCCGCAGAAACAACCACGGCATCGCGAGCGCGAGAATCGGCGGAGCTGCCACCGCCAGCGCCAGCAGTACTGCCAGCCACGTCGCGGTCGAGTCGATGCTGTGCCCGGCCTGCGCGATCTCACGGGCGGCGTCACCTGCCGCCGTCAGCGGCTTCTTCAGCGCGTCGCCCACCAGCGGCACTTTGCTCGCGGTGTCGCCGGCTGAATCCATGTTGCCTGCAACACCGTTGGCGCCGCTCTGCACCTTTCGCCCGGCCTCCGCGATGGTCGAGACTGCGGCATGCACCGCCAATCCGATCAGAACCCACAGCCACGTCCATCCGATCATGATGAGGTCGCAGAGGACTTGAAGGGTCGTGCGGAGCGGACGGCTAGAGTACGGCAGATACCGGGTCATCATGCTGACGATCCCAGCACAACGAGGGCACTGCGCGATGCCGATAGGCTGACGCGATGCGACCCGCCCTGACCGATTACCCACACCTGGCCAGCGGCAAGGTCCGCGAGCTCTACGAGGTCGACGCCGACCACCTGCTGTTCGTCGCCACGGACAGGATTTCGGCATTCGACTATGTGCTGCGGTCGTCGATCCCGGACAAGGGCCGCATCCTGACTGCGATGAGCGTGTTCTTCTTCGATCTCGTCGACGCGCCGAACCATCTCGCCGGCCCCCCCGACGATCCGCGGATTCCCGAAGACGTGCTCGGGCGCGCACTCATCGTGCGGCGTCTCCAGATGCTGCCGGTCGAGTGCGTCGCCCGTGGCTACCTCACAGGGTCCGGGCTGCTCGATTACCAGAAAACAGGACGCTTGTGCGGGATAGAACTCGCGCCGGGCCTGGTCGAGGCCAGCAGGTTCAGCGAGCCGCTGTTCACCCCGGCCACCAAGGCCGACCTCGGGCTCCACGACGAGAACATCTCGTTCGACGACGTGGTCGAGCTGGTCGGCGCACAGCAGGCCGCCGCGGTGCGGGACGCGACGTTGCGGATCTACGGGCAGGCCGCCGAACACGCCCTGCGGAACGGAATCATCCTCGCGGACACCAAGTTTGAGTTCGGCACGGATGAGCGCGGGCAGATCGTGCTTGCCGACGAAGTCCTCACGCCGGACTCCTCACGGTATTGGCCGGCCGACGAGTATGAGGTCGGTGTCCGCCAGAACAGCTTCGACAAGCAGTTCGTCCGCAACTGGCTGACCGACCCCGGTTCCGGCTGGGACCGCTACAGCGGAGACGAGCCGCCACCGCTGCCGCCCGATATCATTGATGCCACACGGTCGCGGTATATTGAAGCCTACGAACGTATTTCGGGTCTGCGCTTCGACGACTGGATCGGTTCGGCGGCATGAGCGCGGTCCCCGTGCCTCCGCGCCCCAAGCGCGTCGATCTGCTGCGCGAGCACCACGGTGACGTCTTCGTCGACCCGTACGAGTGGCTCCGCGACAAGTCGAATCCCGACGTCATCGGCCATCTCGACGCCGAAAACGAATACACGGACGCACTGACCGAGCATCTCGCGCCCCTGCGGCAGGCGATTTTCGACGAGATCAAGTCCCGCACCAAGGAGACGGATCTCTCGGTACCGACGCGTCGCGGCAGCTGGTGGTATTACGGGCGAAGCTTCGAGGGCAAGCAATACTCTGTGCAATGCCGTTGCCCGGTAGGCGATCCCGGCGATTGGTCGCCGCCGCAGTTCGACGAGCACACCGATATAGACGGCGAGCAGATTCTGCTCGACGAGAACGAGGAAGCCGAGGGTCACAGTTTCTTCTCGCTCGGCGCGGCCAGTGTCAGCCTCGACGGAAACGTCCTGGCGTACTCCGTTGACGTGGTGGGCGATGAACGCTATACCCTGCGGTTCAAGGACTTACGGACGGGCGAACGATATCCCGATGTGATCGAGGACATCTCGGCAGGGGTGACGTGGGCGGCTGACAGTCAGACTGTGTACTACACGACGGTGGACAGCGCGTGGCGCCCGGACACGGTGTGGCGTTACCAGTTGGGCTCGGACGGGCCGGCGGAAATGGTGAATCACGAACCCGACGAGAGGTTCTGGCTCGCCGTCGGCCGCACACGCAGCGACGCCTACATATTGATCGCGGCGGGATCGGCGATCACCTCGGAGGTCCGATATGGCGACGCCGCCGATCCCCGGGCGCGTTTTTCGGTGGTCCTTCCCCGTCGCGAGGGCGTCGAGTATTCGGTGGAGCACGCAGTGGTCGGCGGCGAACAGAGATTCCTGATCGTGCACAACGACGACGGCGCGGTGAACTTCACCCTGGTGGAGGCCCCGGTGGAGGACCCGACCGCGCAGCGCACGCTGATCGAGCATCGTGACGATGTCCGGATTGAAGGAGTGGACGCATTCGCCAACCACCTTGTGGTCTCTTACCGGCGCGAAGCGCTGCCCAGGATTTCGGTATGGCCGATCACTGCCGACGGGAACTACGGTCAGCCGGAGGAGATTTCGTTTGACTCGCCGTTGATGTCGGCGGGGTTGGGCGCAAATCCGAGCTGGGATTCGCCGATGATGCGCATCGGGGCGACGTCCTTTCTGACGCCGGTGCGCATTTACGACCTGGAGTTGGCGACCGGGCGCCGCACGCTGCTGCGCGAGCAGCCGGTGCTCGGCGACTACAGTCGCGAGGACTACGTCGAACGACGGGACTGGGCCGTTGCTTCCGATGGGGTGAAGGTGCCGTTGTCGATCATCCATCGCGGCGATCTGCGACTACCCGCACCTGCGATCATCTACGGCTACGGCGCCTATGAGCTGTGCGACGACCCCCGATTCTCAATCGCCCGGCTGTCGCTGCTCGACCGCGGGATGGTGTTCGTCATCGCCCACGTGCGCGGCGGTGGTGAGCTGGGCCGGCTGTGGTACGAGAACGGAAAGATGCTCAAGAAGAAGAACACGTTCACCGACTTCGTCAGCTCGGCAAGACATCTCGTCGACACCGGCATCACCCGGCCGGAGAATCTCGTGGCGATGGGCGGAAGCGCGGGCGGTCTGCTCATGGGTGCCGTTGCGAACGCGGCGCCCGAACTGTTCGCGGGCATTCTCGCCCAGGTTCCGTTCGTCGATCCGCTGACCACGATCCTGGATCCGTCTTTGCCCCTCACGGTCACCGAGTGGGATGAATGGGGTAACCCGTTGGAGGACAAGGACGTCTACTTCTATATGAAGTCGTATTCGCCGTACGAGAACGTCGAAGCGAAGGATTACCCGTCAATTCTGGCGATGACGTCGTTGCACGACACTCGCGTCTACTACGTGGAGCCGGCGAAATGGGTTGCCGCGCTGAGATATACCAAGACCGACGCTCATCCTGTCCTATTGAAGACCCAGATGAGCGCCGGTCACGGCGGAATCAGCGGCCGCTACGAGCGGTGGAAAGAAGCGGCGTTCCAATACGCGTGGCTGCTAGACACTGCCGACTGCCACGAGCGTCGCGCCGGCCAGGAATAGCACCTGCATCAGCGTGCGCGGCACCAGTGGGGTGCTGGGTGCGTGTTCAGAGCGCTTGGCGCCAGCGGCGTACACGTTCGCGGGAAACATCGCCACCATCAGGAGAGCTAGACAGACGGCCGCGGCGACGCGCGTCGCCGGGATCAGCAACCCGACCGCGCCGAGCAGCTCGAGAACGCCGGTGACCGTGACGAGCAAGCCGGGGTGGGGAAGCTTGGGCGGCACGATGGCGACCAGGCCACTCCTCAGCGGCTGAACGAAATGGGCGACGCCGGTGACGACGAACATCGCAGCCAGGCCGACCGCGGCCGCCGCCGGCCACGTGGCGGTGTACTCCCAGCCCAGCCATCCGCCACCGCGAGCGGCGAGCGTAACGACGACAAGTGCGATCAGGGGAACCATCGCGGTCTCCAATCTAGACAATGACAAGATAAGAATAATGTAGGTCGGTATCTAGTCAGTGTCAAGTTCTCGGATTATGATGAGGATCATGAATGCGGCTCCGCGGCCTCAGTACCACCACGGCGACCTACGCACGGTGATCCTCGCCGAGACTGCCCGGCTGGTGGCTGACCGCGGCGCCGACGGGGTCTCGCTGCGGGAACTGGCCCGAAATGCCGGGGTTTCCCATGCGGCGCCGGCGCACCACTTCACCGACCGCCGTGGCTTGTTCACTGCCCTTGCAGCGCAGGGCTTTTCGCTCCTGGCCGACGCGCTGGAGGCGGCGCGGGGAGACTTCGCCGCCGCGGCGCTGGCCTACGTGCGCTTCGCGATCGAGCATCCGGGCCACTACGCCGTGATGTTCGACCGCTCACTGGTGGATGCCGGCGATGCCGATCTGGCCGCTGCGCAGGCCGCCGCCGGCGCCGAATTGTCGCGTGGGGTCACGACGCTTCAGGATCCACACGCGAGAGCCGACCCGGCAGGAGCCGAGCTCGCGGCATGGTCCCTGGTGCACGGCTTCGCGATGCTGTGGCTCAACCACGCAGTCCCGGCTGATGTCGCCACGGGCGACCCGATGGCCGCGGTGGATCGGATCGCGCGGATGCTGTTCGACGGCTAGAGGAGGAGTCAAAAGTCCTGGAACGGGGACTTGGACACCTTCCGTCGGCGTGTATGACACCGATCCGACACCTGAAGTGGTCACACTCAAGTTGTGCCTGGACAGCTCCTTGTGTCGGTCTCGGGCATCCGGGACCGCACCACTGCGGACGTAGCCGACTTTTGCGCGTCGCTGGATACGCGGGATGTGCCGATCTCGTTACTGGTCGCGCCGCGGCTGGCGGGCGGCTACCGACTGGCGGACGACCGCACCGCCTCCGAATGGCTGCGTGCCCGCCGCGAACACGGCGATGCAATCGTCTTGCACGGGTTTGACGCCGCTGCGACGAAGAAGCGGCTGCCCGAATTCTCCACACTGCCCGCGCATGAGGCCAATCTTCGTCTGAAAGGCGCGGATCGAGTCCTCGAACATATCGGCTTGCGAACCAGACTCTTCGCCCCGCCTGGCTGGCTCGCCTCCGCGGGGACCGTCGATGCGCTGCCGCGCAATGGTTTTCGCCTTCTCGCGGCGATGACCGGCATCACCGATCTGGTCCGTCACACCACCGCGCGCGCCCGGGTGATCGGCATCGGCGCAGGTTTCCTCACCGAACCCTGGTGGTGTCGCACCCTCGTGTCGTCCGCAGAACGGATCGCACGGCGAGGTGGCACCGTCCGGATTGCGGTGTCGGCCAAGCATTTGACGCGCCCGGGGCCTCGGCAGGCGATGATCGACGCGATCGATCTCGCGCTGATGCACGGCGCGACAGCCTCGGTATACCGGTGGACGCCGGACCGGCCGTCGCTCGTCGACGCCGCCTGACTCCTCCTTAAAACTCGGTGCCGTTCTCGGCATCGAGCACCTGGAAGTCGGTGCCGCCCATCTCGACGTAACGCTGGTAGTAGAGGTTGTAGGCCACGGGGTTCACGATGCCCTGGTGAATCGGGATGGCGCGCTGGGGATTCACCGCGCGCAGGTACTCGACACCCTCTGAGATCCTCATCCACGGTGCTGCAGCGGGGAGCGCGAGTACGTCGACGGGCTCGCGGGGGATGTACAGGGCGTCACCGGGATGCATCAGCCGTGCACGGTGCTCGCCGTCGTCGATGAGGTACGAAATATTGTTGATGACAGGGATTTCCGGATGGATGACCGCGTGTACGCCGCCGCCGCCACGTACCCGGAGGCTGCCGATGGTCAGCTCGTCGCCGGCGTTGACCGCCTGCCACCGTCCGCCGAGTTGCGCTGCGGTTTGCGGGTCGGCGTAGAGCGCCGCGCCCGGGTTCGCGTCAACCAGAGCGGGCAACCGGGATGTATCCGCATGGTCGGGATGCTGATGCGTGATCAGGATGGCCGACAGCCCGGTGATGCCTTCGAAGCCGTGGGAGAAACTCCCGGGGTCGAACAGCAGCGTGGTGTCGGCGCCGTCATCGGCGGAAAACGTGGCGAGCAGACAGGAGTGGCCGAAGTGCGTCAACTGCATGCCTTCGATTGTGCTCTGCCAACCCGCCCGCGGGTACCCGCGCCGGTAGAGTGATCTCCGAGAAACTCTCACCGGATCGACAGCGAGGAGCAACCTGTGGCGCGGGTGGTGGTGAACGTCATGCCCAAGGCTGAGATCCTCGACCCGCAAGGACAGGCGATCGCGGGTGCGTTGGGCAGGCTAGGACATGCTGGCATCTCGGATGTGCGGCAGGGCAAGAGGTTTGAGTTGGAGGTCGACGACAGCGTCGACGATTCGGCGGTCGCCGAGATCGCCGAGTCCTTGTTGGCCAACACCGTGATCGAAGACTGGACCGTCAGCCGGGAACCGTCGTGACCCCGCGGGTCGGGATCATCACTTTTCCGGGCACGCTGGACGACGTCGACGCGGCCAGGGCGGCCAGGGCGGTCGGCGCGGAAGCTGTCAGCCTGTGGCACGCCGATGCCGACCTGAAGTCCGTCGACGCAGTCGTCGTGCCAGGGGGGTTCTCGTACGGGGACTATCTGCGGGCCGGCGCCATCGCCCGGTTCGCGCCCGTGATGGTTGAGGTGATCGCGGCCGCGGGACGCGGGATGCCAGTGTTGGGGATATGCAACGGTTTTCAGGTGCTGTGCGAGGCCGGGCTGCTGCCTGGCGCACTCACCCGGAACGCGGGGTTGCACTTCGTGTGCCGGGACGTGTGGCTGCAGGTGGCGTCGACGACGACGGCGTGGACGTCGCGCTACGAGCCCGACGCGGATGTGCTGGTGCCGCTGAAGTCCGGTGAGGGGCGCTATGTTGCGGCCCAGGCCGTGCTCGACAAGCTCGAAGGTGAGGAGCGGGTGGTGTTCCGCTACCGGGACAACCCGAACGGCTCGATGCGCGACATCGCCGGAATCTGCTCATCCAACCGGCGTGTCGTCGGCCTGATGCCCCATCCCGAGCACGCCACCGAGGCGCTCACCGGCCCATCCGTCGACGGGCTCGGCTTGTTCTACTCGGCGCTGGACTCAGTCCTAGCGGCCTAGCCTTCCGTTTCCGCGCGAGCGTGCGTGTCTGCGGCCGACACGCCGGCGATTGTGGCGATTCCGCGCACGCTCGTCGCCGAGGCCGTCGTCAGCGCCGTCTGGGCGAGCGTGCGCAAACTCAGTTCCTGGATCGGCGTGTCGCCAACAGACACGCACGCTC
>NZ_JAVHWM010000165.1:0-112843 GCF_032159765.1 Mycobacterium sp.
GTCGGCATGGATTTCGATCCGACCCGCGCGATGCCGGCATATAACTGGATGACGGTTGCCAAAAGCGCGCTGGAATCGGTCAACCGGTTCGTTGCGCGCGAGGCAGGCAAGTTCGGTGTGCGCTCTAATCTCGTTGCGGCTGGGCCGATTCGGACGTTAGCCATGAGCGCCATCGTCGGCGGTGCGCTCGGCGAGGAGGCCGGCGCCCAGATGCAGTTGCTCGAAGAGGGCTGGGATCAGCGCGCTCCAGTCGGCTGGAACATGAAGGACCCGACGCCGGTGGCGAAGACGGTGTGCGCCTTGCTGTCCGACTGGCTGCCTGCCACCACCGGCACGGTGATCTACGCCGATGGTGGCGCCAGCACGCAGTTGCTGTAAATGGATTTCGACGCCGTCCTGCTGCAGTCATTCGGCGGTCCGGAAGGGCCGGAGCAGGTGCGGCCATTCCTTGAAAACGTCACGCGCGGAAGGGGTGTACCGCCGGAGAGGCTCGATGACGTCGCTGAGCACTACCAGCATTTCGGGGGAGTCTCGCCGATCAACGGCGTCAACCGGGCGCTGATCGAGCAGATCCGCGCCGAGCTGATCGAACGCGGGCGCGAGCTGCCGGTCTACTTCGGGAACCGCAACTGGCACCCGTTCATCGAGGACACCGTCGCCACGATGCGCGACGACGGCGTCCGTCGTGCGGCTGTCTTCACGACGTCGGCATGGGGCGGGTATTCAAGTTGCACACAGTATCTCGAGGACATCGCTCGGGCACGGCGGGCAGCGGGGACCGCCGCGCCGGATCTGGTGAAGCTGCGACACTACTTCGACCACCCGCTGCTGGTCGAGATGTTCGCCGAGGCGATCACCGCTGCGGCGACGGGGCTGCCCAACGCAGTGCGTGACCGTGCCCGGCTGGTGTTCACGGCGCATTCCATTCCGCTGCAAGCAAATTCACGATGCGGACCGGATCTGTACAGTCGCCAGGTCGGCTATGCGTCAGCGCTTGTCGCGCGGACAGCCGGGTTCGCCGACTACGACCAGGTATGGCAGTCCCGGTCGGGGCCGCCGCGGATCCCGTGGCTGGAACCCGACGTGTCCGATCATCTCGCCCGGCTGGTCGCCGCAGGGACCCCGGCCGTGATCGTTTGCCCGATCGGTTTCGTCTCCGACCACATCGAGGTGATCTGGGACCTTGACCATGAGTTGCGCCTGCAGGCTGAGGCCGCGGGCATGGCGTTCGGGCGGGCGGCGACCCCGAACGCCGACCGGCGCTTCGCCCGCCTCGCGGTCGACCTGATCGACGAGCTGCAGGACGGGCACGAGCCGGTGCGGGTACCCGCATCCGATCCCGTTCCACTGCAGGGCGTTTCGGTCAACGGCGCACCCTGCACGCCCGAATGTGCGCAAAACCGCTAGCAACGAGCGTGCGTGAAGTCATGCAAAACGTCGGCGTGTCGCCTGCAGACTCGCACGCTCGCGGCGGTTAGGCGCGGTGTTGCCAGGCGGAGTACAGGATCGCGGTGATCGCGGCCGCTCTGGCCGACCGAACCACCGCCGACAGTGGTTTGAGCGCTTCGTTGGCGATCTGGGCGTCCGACAGCGTCTGGGTGCCGATCGGCATCAGATCCGCGCTGACCGTGATGATCGCGTCGACGCGCGCCACGTTCTCGAGTACGCGCAGCGCCCGCGCGGGCGCGTCCTCCGGGACCTGATGCAGTCGAGTGGATTCGAGCACCTTCTCGACCATGCCGCGCGGGTCGGCGACGTCGAAGCCCGGTCGGATCGCACCAAGGGCCTCGGCTGCAGAACGCACCGCCGAGCGCAGCGCGAATTCGGCCTCGCCCAGGTCCTGGTACGACGGTGTTGGTGCCGTCGGCAGCGCGTGCGCGGTCCACACCAGCCCGCTCGGCGCAGCGTCCTGCCCGCATTCATCATCGCCGTAGTCGAATTCGGGTACCAGGCCGATGGCCGTTCGACGGTCGTCGGAGACGATCAGCGCCTCTCCGGCGCCCAGCGCGTCGCGCCCGAACGCCGTGCCGGCGACCAGTCCCAGCACATCCCCAGGAATAGGCAACACGATGCTGATCGAAGGTTCGCTGCGGGGCGATCCGGACGCCGTGCGCAATGTCCGGAGCAGCATCACCGCGCTCGCTTCGTCGAGATCTGGCCACGGCAACCCGGTTCGCTCTGCTGCCACAGAGTCGTACGCTGTCACGAAATGCTTTGGCGCCCAGAGCGATAATGCGTCGAGAACGTCGTCAGGCGCAGCAGCACCCGCGAGCCACGCATTGGCCCACACCGACAGCGACGCACTCGGGCACCACATGATGACGGAGTGTAATAGTTCGCCCCGGACGCGGCCTGTTACGCGCTACGCTGGCGGCATGCCTGTGGCGCTCATCTGGTTGCTCGTCGGCCTGGGGCTGGCAGGCGCAGAGGTATTGACCGGCGACATGTTCTTGCTGATGTTGGGCGGTGGCGCACTTGTCGCGGCGGGGTCAGCGTTGATTTTCAGCGATCTCTGGGTGCAGGGGGTCGTTTTCCTGATCGCGTCGATTCTGCTGCTGGTCGGCGTCCGCCCCATCCTGCGACGGCACCTGACCTCAGGCAAGGGCCTGCCAGAACCGATGAAGGCGCTGGAAGGCAAGACGGCGTTGGTGCTCGACAAAGTGGCGCTGCATGAGGGCCAGGTGAAGCTCGACGGCCAGATATGGACCGCCCGGCCGCTCAACGAGATCGATGTTTTCGAACCCGGCGACCAGGTGACCGTCGTGCACATCGACGGGGCGACCGCGGTCGTGTCAAAGGTGATCTAGAGGCTCGCCGATAACGGGCTCCGATAAGGAAGGAAGTCTTCATGAATGGTTACGTCGCGCCGTTGATCGTGCTGGCGGTGCTCGTCGTGCTCGCGATCATCATCGTCGTGAAATCGGTCGCGCTGATCCCGCAGGCCGAGGCAGCGGTTATCGAGCGGCTGGGCCGCTACAGCAAAACCGTGTCCGGGCAGCTGACACTGTTGCTGCCGTTCGTCGACCGGATCAGGGCACGCGTCGACCTTCGTGAGCGGGTGGTGTCGTTCCCGCCGCAGCCGGTGATCACCGAGGACAACCTGACGGTGAACATCGACACCGTCGTGTACTTCCAGGTGACCAACCCGCAGGCCGCGGTGTACCAGATCAGCAACTACATCGTCGGCGTCGAGCAGCTCACCACCACCACACTGCGCAACGTGGTCGGCGGCATGACGCTGGAGCAGACACTGACATCGCGTGACCAGATCAACGGACAGCTGCGCGGGGTGCTCGACGAGGCCACCGGCCGGTGGGGGCTGCGCGTGGCTCGCGTCGAGCTGCGCAGCATCGACCCGCCCCCCTCGATCCAGGACTCGATGGAAAAGCAGATGCGGGCCGACCGCGAGAAGCGCGCGATGATCCTCACAGCCGAGGGCAGCCGGGAGGCGGCGATCAAGCAGGCCGAGGGGCAGAAGCAGGCCCAGATACTCTCCGCCGAGGGCGCCAAGCAGGCCGCGATCCTGGGGGCCGAGGCAGACCGGCAGTCGAGGATGTTGCGCGCTCAAGGCGAGCGCGCCGCCGCTTATTTGCAGGCGCAGGGACAGGCGAAGGCGATCGAGAAGACGTTCGCGGCGATCAAGGCGGGCCGACCGACACCGGAGATGCTGGCCTACCAGTACCTGCAAACGCTGCCGCTGATGGCGCAGGGCGAAGCGAACAAGGTGTGGCTGGTCCCGAGCGACTTCGGTACGGCCCTGCAGGGCTTCACCAAGATGCTCGGTGCGCCAGGCGACGACGGTGTGTTCCGTTACCAGCCCTCGCCGGTCGACACGGATCTGCCGAAGCCGGAGGACGACTCGGACGAAGTGGCCGACTGGTTCAACACGCAAACCGATCCCGAGATCGCTCAGGCTGTGGCGGCCGCAGTGGCTGATGCGCGATCGACCGATGTCAGCGCGATCCCCGCGGCACCGATCGATCCGCTGCCGCCGATGCAGTACCCCCCGCTGTCGCAGCAGCAGCACGAATCATCGGGTCCGCGGCACGGCGGGGGTGGGTTGGAGCTTTGACCAGCGCGCTGACTTCGCCGAGGACCTACCGGCTGCTCGCCGGGTTCCAGGCCGTCGACTCGGTGGCGTGCGCGATCCCGTTGTCCTACATCGAGAAAGCGATGGACGATCTGCGTGTTCCGCCGGGGATTCGCTGGATCCTGCCGGTGGCGAAGGCAGCATCCGTTGTCGGATTGCTGTCGGTCGCGCGGTTCCCGGCGCTCGCACGGCTGACGACGGCGATGCTGACGATTTACTTCGTCCTCGCTGTCGGCGCGCACATCCGTGTGCGCGACCCCGTCGTCAACACAATCCCGGCGGCATTCTTCCTGCTGACGTACGCAGCGCTCACCGGAAAGGGACCCGACCGAGGCGCCTAGGCGGATATCGGTGCGGCAATGCAATCCTCGGGCTCGCGCTCCCTTCGGTGAGCCCGGTACTCGAAGACGAGACCGAACAGGCCGAGGCAGCCCGTCGCCGCTGACACCGCGATCAGCAACGGGCTGATATGCCCGGTGAACGCATCGCCGAGTACGACGATCGCCAACGTGCCTGGAATGAGGCCGAAGAAGGTCGCCAGTGTGTAGGGTGCCGATCGGATCGCGGACGCCCCCGCCGCGTAGTTGATCACCGAGAACGGCACCGCGGGTATGAGTCGTAGCGACAGCACGACAGGCCAGCCTCGTCGCCTCAGCCGCGCGTCGGCGGCTTCGATCGCCGGGTGACTGACCAGTCGATCGAGCCGCCAGCCCACCGCGCGGACCAACCAGAATGCGATGAGCGCGCTGACTGTGGAGGCCAGGACTGCAAGCACGACACCGAGTGCTGAGCCGAACAGCAGACCCGCCGCCAGGGTGAACGCTGTGCGCGGGAACGGGAACACCGTGATGACGATGTGAGCGGCAAGGAATGCGATCGCGAACCACGGCCCTGCCGACCGCACCCAGTCCCGAAGCTCCACAGCCGTGGGCATCGGCAGGAACACGATCAATGCGACCAAAATCACAAGGCCCACGAGAGTTGCGACCATCCGCCGGGGTGACACCTGGCGTGCAGTGGCGATGAGTGCAGAAAGCACGCCACGTGCGCCGTTGCGGACGTTCGCGCTGAGCACGGCTACAAACCCTACGGCGTTGAGCCGGTGACCATCATTTAGCCTGGTGGGATGTCCACGGGAGCGTCGGTCGACCTAGCGGAGGTTGAGCGTGCGCGTCGTGAGTGGCGCTCGGCGGTGGCCGGGGTCCTCGTCAAGAGCACGCGGCGCGATCCGGCCGATATGCCCAGTGATCCCGAACGACTGCTCGACGCGCCGACCTACGAGGATTTCCCGATCCGGCCGTTGTACACGGCGTTGGATGCCCGCCCCGAGAATCCGCTGCCCGGCACGTGGCCGTTCGTGCGCGGCGGCGACCCGCTTCGCGACGTCAACGCCGGGTGGAAGGTCGCCGAGGCGTTTCCTTCGTCGCTGGGCAAGGATCAGACCGACATCAACGGCGCGGTGCTGCTGGCGTTGACCGAAGGCGTCAGCGCGCTGGCACTGCGGATCGGCGACACCGGTATCGCCGCGGGGGACATTCCCCGGGTGCTCGAGGGCGTGTACATCGAATTGGTGCCGATCATGCTGGACGCCGGCGCTTCCTACGGCGCAGCCGTCGACGCACTGCTTTCGCTGGTCGAGGCGGTCAGCGACGACTCGTACGCCATGCTGTCGATCGATCTCGGCGCCGACCCGCTGACGTGCGCGCTGAGCGGCCGGCCCGCACCCAGCCTCGACGACGTGGTCGCGACCGCGTCAAGGCTGGTCGGCTACGGGGGTGGCGTGCGGGCGATCACCGTGGACGGACCGGCATTCCACGATCGCGGCGCGAACGCCTCCTGGGAATTGGCGGCCAGTGTGGCGGCCGGAGTTGGCTACCTGCGGGCGTTGCCGGCGCTGACTGCCGGTGATGCGCTGCGGCAGATCAGCTTCCGGTTCGCCGCCGATGATGACCAGTTCATGACCATCGTGAAATTCCGCGCGGCCCGCCAACTCTGGGGGAGGGTGGCCGAAGTGGCGGCCGCCTCCGACGCCGGCGCAGCAACCCTGCACGCCGTGACGTCGATGCCCATGATGACGCAGCGTGATCCGTGGGTGAACATGTTGCGTACCACCGTCGCGGCGTTTGCCGCCGGCGTTGGTGGGGCCGACACGGTTCTGGTCCACTCGTTCGACGCCGCGATCCGCGGCGGTGCTCCTGGTGTAAGTCCCGGTTTTGCGCGCCGCATCGCCCGCAACACCCAGTTGCTTCTGCTCGAGGAATCCCACATCGGACGGGTGCTCGATCCTGGCGGTGGCTCCTGGTACGTCGAGGATCTCACTGAAACCCTTGCGCAACAGGCGTGGACGCACTTCCAGCAGATCGAACAGCGTGGTGGCTTCACTGAGGCGCAGGATTTCATCATCGCCGAAATCGCCGAGACCAGCGCGCGCAGGATCACGGACATCGACCATCGGCAAACGAAAATCACCGGCGTCAACGAATTTCCGAAGCTCGACGAGGACGTACTGCCCGAGCGCGGCGAAGTCGGCGACATCCGTCGATACGCGGCGGACTTCGAAGCGCTGCGGGACCGCTCGGATGCGTATCTGGAGCGCACCGGTGTCAGGCCGCGAGTGTTGTTGCTGCCGTTGGGTCCGCTCGCCGAGCACAACGTGCGCACGACGTTCGCGACGAATCTGCTGGCATCAGGCGGCATCGAAGCGGTCAATCCGGGAACCGTCGATGCACAGACGTTGCCGTCCGTCGCCGAGAAGGTCGGGGCGACATTGGACACGGCGATCATCTGCGGTACCGACGCCCGGTATGGCTCCGACGTCGCCGGTGTCGTCGAGGCGGGCCGTACGGCGGGAATCTCGTTGACCTACTTGGCGGGCCCGCGCAAGGCTGTCGCCGATCTCGACGAATCGCAGCTTCCCAACGATTACCTCACATCGGCTATCGACGCCGTCGACGCGTTGTCGAATCTGCTCACCCGATTGGGGGCCTGAACGTGAGCACACCTACCTCGGTAGTCGGCAGCTTCGCTGAGATCCCTTTGCACGGAAACGAAGTCGCCAGCCCACCCACGGAAGCCGATGTGACGGCGCACGCGGCCGCGGCTGCGGCTGCGCACGGCTACACAGCCGAGCAGCTGGACTGGCACACGCCGGAAGGCATTGTGGTGAGGCCGGTCTACACCGCTGCCGACCGTGCGGCGGCGATCAGCGCAGGGCACCCGCTCAACAGCTTCCCGGGTGAGCCGCCGTTCCTGCGGGGACCGTATCCGACGATGTATGTGAACCAGCCGTGGACGATTCGCCAGTACGCGGGGTTCTCCACCGCGGCGGAGTCGAACGCGTTCTACCGGCGCAATCTCGCGGGCGGTCAGAAGGGGCTATCGGTGGCCTTCGATCTGGCCACCCACCGCGGTTACGACTCGGATCATCCGCGCGTGCAGGGTGACGTCGGAATGGCGGGGGTGGCAATCGATTCCATCCTCGACATGCGCCAGCTTTTCGACGGAATCGATCTGTCGACAGTCACCGTGTCGATGACGATGAACGGCGCTGTACTGCCGATCCTCGCGCTCTACGTGGTGGCCGCGGAGGAGCAGGGCGTGCCACCGGAGAAGCTGGCCGGGACAATCCAGAACGACATCCTCAAAGAGTTCATGGTCCGCAACACCTACATCTATCCGCCGAAGCCCTCGATGCGGATCATCTCCGACATCTTCGGGTACGCCAGCACCAAGATGCCGAAGTTCAATTCGATCTCGATCTCCGGCTACCACATCCAAGAGGCCGGGGCGACAGCCGATCTCGAGTTGGCGTACACCCTCGCCGACGGCGTCGAGTACATCAAGGCGGGTATGGCCGCTGGTCTGGACATCGACAAATTCGCGCCTCGGCTGTCGTTCTTCTGGGGCATCGGCATGAACTTCTTCATGGAGGTGGCCAAGCTTCGCGCGGGCCGCCTGCTGTGGAGTGAGCTCGTCGGGCAATTCAACCCGAAGAACCCGAAATCGCTTTCTCTGCGCACTCATTCGCAGACATCCGGGTGGTCATTGACCGCCCAGGATCCGTTCAACAACGTCGCGCGCACGTGTATCGAGGCGATGGCCGCCACGCAGGGCCACACCCAGTCACTGCACACCAACGCGCTCGACGAGGCGCTCGCACTTCCCACCGATTTTTCCGCCCGCATCGCCCGCAACACCCAGCTGCTGCTGGCACAAGAGTCGGGGACCACCCGGCCGATCGACCCGTGGGGCGGCTCGTACTACGTCGAGTCGCTCACCCATGAACTCGCCGCGCTCGCGCGCGCCCACATCGACGAAGTCGCTGAACACGGCGGCATGGCTCAGGCGATCACCGATGGCATCCCGAAGCTGCGCATCGAGGAGGCCGCTGCCCGCACTCAGGCACGGATCGACTCCGGCCAACAGCCCGTGGTCGGCGTAAACAAGTACCGCGTCGACGAGGACCACGCGATCGAGGTGCTCAAGGTCGAGAACAGCAGAGTGCGCGCCGAGCAACTTGCGAAACTCGAGCAGCTGCGTGCCGACCGGGATCCGCACGAGGTTGACGCCGCGCTGACTGCCCTGACGCGTGCGGCCGAGTCGGAGGGCAATCTGCTGGCCCTGGCCATCGACGCGGCCAGGGCCAAGGCGACGGTCGGGGAGATCTCGGACGCGCTGGAGAAGGTGTACGGGCGGCATCAGGCCGAAATCCGTACCATTTCCGGGGTCTACCGCGACGAAGTTTCAGGGAAGGGAAGCGCGACGGGTCTATCCAAAGCCACCGAGCTTGTCGAACGGTTCGCCGAGGCTGATGGCCGGCGGCCGCGCATCCTGGTGGCCAAGATGGGCCAGGACGGCCACGACCGTGGCCAGAAGGTCATCGCAACAGCGTTCGCCGACATCGGCTTTGACGTCGACGTGGGATCGCTGTTCTCCACCCCCGACGAGGTGGCACGGCAGGCGGCCGACAACGACGTGCACGTCATCGGGGTGTCATCGCTGGCCGCCGGACACCTGACGCTGGTGCCCGCCCTGCGCGAAGCGCTGGCCGCAGTAGGCCGACCCGACATCGTGATCGTCGTAGGCGGTGTCATCCCGCCCGGTGATTTCGACGAGTTGTACGCCGCGGGGGCCGCCGCGATCTTCCCCCCCGGCACCGTCATCTCCGACGCTGCAATCGGCCTGTTGCACAAGCTCGCCGAGCGCCTGGGGTACACCCTCGGCGATGACTGACAGCCGGACTGTCCAGCGGCTCGTCGACGCGGTCCGCAGCGGCGATCGCACGGAGCTGTCGCGCGCCATCACCCTGGTCGAGTCAACACGGCTAGACCGTCGCGACCAGGCCCAGCAGCTGCTTATGGAGCTCCTGCCGGACGCGGGAAACTCGCTTCACGTGGGAATCACCGGCGTCCCGGGAGTGGGGAAGTCGACGGCGATCGAGGCGCTGGGCATGATGCTCATCCAACAGGGCCATCGCGTGGCGGTGCTGGCCGTGGATCCGTCGTCGACGCGCACGGGCGGCTCGATTCTGGGCGACAAGACCCGGATGGCCAAGCTTGCCAACCATCCCGGCGCCTACATCCGCCCTTCGCCGACATCAGGCACTCTCGGCGGCGTCGCGAAGGCGACGCGCGAGACGATTGTGTTGCTGGAGGCTGCCGGTTTCGACGTGATCCTGGTGGAGACCGTTGGCGTCGGTCAGTCGGAGGTGACTGTCGCCGCGATGGTGGACTGCTTCGTGTTTCTCACCCTGGCCCGAACGGGAGATCAGCTGCAGGGCATCAAGAAAGGCGTGCTCGAACTCGCAGACATCGTCGTGGTTAACAAGGCGGATGGCGAGCATGCCGTCGAAGCGAAATCCGCGGCGCGCGAACTCAAAGCGGCTATCCGGCTGATCTATCCGCGTGAAACGCTCTGGCGCCCGCCCGTTTTGACGATGAGTGCTCTGGAAGGCACCGGACTGCAAGAACTGTGGGACACGGTCCTCAAGCACCGCGATGTCTTGACCGAGGCGGGCGAGTTCGAGTCCAAACGTAGGCGGCAGCAAGTGGAGTGGATGTGGTCGATGGTCCGCGACACCGTGATCGACCGCCTGGTGTCGGACCGCGGGGTGAAAGGCATTCGCGCCGAGGTGGAACGGCTGGTGCGCGACGGAGAACTGACCGCAGCGCTAGGGGCGCAACGCATTCTCGATTCCGCAGCGCGCACTTAACAGATCGGTAACAACTCGCCTAATTTGGACTGTTAGCGCGTCATCATGATTAGGTGACGCGCGCGCACCTGCATCTCATCGACGGCGGCCTACCGCATGGTGTTCAAGGCGCCGCCGACTCGCATTTCTCGTGTGCCATCAAACTGTTCTCGCGACTGTTCCCGGGTCGCCGCTACGGCGGGGGTGCCTTGGCGGTGTATCTCGACGGCCAACCAGTGGTCGACGTATGGACCGGATGGGCCGACCGGCGCGGTGAGGTGAAGTGGTCGGCCGACACCGCGGCGATGGTGTTCTCTACCACCAAAGGTGTTGCCGCGACGGTCATTCACCGGTTGGTCGATCGCGGGCTGATGACCTACGACGCGCCGGTCGCCGAATACTGGCCGGAGTTCGGCGTCAACGGCAAATCGGCGATCACCGTGCGAGAGCTGATGCGGCACCGGGCCGGGCTGTCACACCTCAACGGCGTCAACAAAGTCGACGTGCTCGACCACCGCTTGATGGAGCAGCGGATCGCGGCGGCGCCCGTGACGCGGCTGCTGGGCCAGCCTGCCTATCACGCACTCACCTACGGGTGGTTGATCTCCGGATTGGCCCGCGCGGTGACCGGGACCGGAATGGGAGAGCTGGTTCGCACCGAGGTCGCACAACCACTGAACACCGATGGTCTGCATCTCGGCCGCCCGCCAGCCGAATCGCCCACCCGGGTGGCGGAGATCCTCATGCCCCAAAGCGCCCGCGCCAATTCGGTGTTCAACCTCCTTGCGCCCAAGTACGCGGCCTTGTGGTTCTCCGGCGGATTCGGCGCGATGTACTTCCCTGGGGTGAAATCCTTTGTTCAAGGCGACATCCCGTTCCTCGACAGCGAGATCCCGTCGGTCAACGGCGTGATGACGGCACGCGCACTGGCCAAGATGTACGGGGCGATCGCCAACGGCGGACGGATCGATGGAACCCGCTACCTGTCCGCCAATCTGGTCCGCGGCCTGACGGGCAAACCGAGCCTTCGTCCCGACCTCAACATCATGGTTCCGCTGTCGTTTCACCTCGGCTATCACTCGGTGCCGGTGCCCGGGGTGATGCCCGGATTCGGACACGCCGGGCTCGGCGGCTCCATCGGATGGGCCGATCCGAGCACGGGGATGTCGTTCTCCTTCGTGCATAACCGACTGCTGACTCCGATGATGTTCGACCAAGCCGCATTCGTCGGCCTCGTCGGACTGCTGCGTCGCGGCGCCCAGGCGGCCCGCACGCGCGGGCACCACGTCGTGCCCCAATTCGGCGCGCCGTACCCGGAGCCTCAAGGAGTCGTCGCGGGGTAGGACGCGCGACCGTCGTCGGGCTCGTCAGTGGCGCACCGCTCGGCGGTTGGCGGCTCGTGTCAGTGCGAGACCTTGGTGAACCACTTGGTCCTGACCCGCCAGGAATGAGCCGAGGCCAGCGCAAAGACCGCGCCGCACACGCAAGCGAAAAACCACACGAGCACGCCGTTCTCCAGCCCCTGAAGGGCAGGCACGAACGCCGTGGTAATCCGCACGACGCAGGCCATGATCCCGCTGATGCATGCGGCCAGATATACGTTTGCCATCGTGCGTGACCGCGGATCCTTGCGCAGCACCAGCAGCGCCCGCGAGCCGTATCCGAGGAGATAGATGAGTGTGCCGCAGAGCAATAGCCAGTAGATGCTCAGCCAGAAGTCGGTGGGCACCGTGAAGAAATCCGCCCGGTAGATCCGCGCGCCTGCGCCGACGGAGAACGTCGCGAGCAGCAACGGGATGCACAAGGTCGCGGGGCGTTCGACGTACTGCTTGAAGGTCCGCTGCATCTCGTTGTCACTGGCCAGCCGGCCCAGTGCGTTGTACACGATCGCCGACGCAGCGACGATGTAGCAGTCGTGGCCGATGTAGTCTTCGAGATTCCATTTCCCGGTGAGCGCGTGAAGCCAATGCCCGACTGTCCGCGACGCGAGGGGAGACATCAACAGCACGGCGGCACCTTGCAGCGCGATGTTCAGCGTGGCCGCGACTTCCCATCGACATGTCCACGTGACCCGTCGAATCCACAGGCTCCACCCGATGCAGGCCACTGTAATCAGGATCAGTGTTGCTACGGCCATCGGAACTTGCCTTTGCGCGGGAGTGATGTCAGCAAAAAGATAATACCGTTGCTGTGGCTATAACGGGGGCGCATCGAGCCGCGGTTTCAACTCAGATAACCGCGTCCTGTGGGGCGCCGATGTGACGACCTCGTTAACGGTTGCCATCGCGAGCGGGCCCGACTCGACGTAGCGCTGCACCTCGTGGTGCGTCATCAGGCCGAACCGGACCTGGAGGTCCGGATAGTTCAGGCTGAACCGGTCGGCGACGAGGCGCAGTTCCTCGGCGTTCGGATAGTCACGGTCCTTGATCCGCCGGTAATAGGTGCTGCTGGAGACTCCGAGCGCGTCGTAAATCTCTTTGGCGTCGATCTCCCCGTCGAGCAGATAACCGAGCAACGCCTTGAGCTGTCGACCGTTCTCGTCTGTCCGCGGCATCCAATGAGGATAGCCTGTCATCCCGGTTTTGGGCAGCCCCTAGCAAATGCGGGAATTGTCTCCCTTATTGACACAGCCGTCACACTTTTGGCACATGTCTCCCATTTCTGGGACATTGGTTGTACGGTTGCCGTCATGTCGAATAACTCCGTCACGGCAACCATTCGGGTGGTGGACCATGACGTTGCTGAACCTGCTCGCCCCGACGATCTTGCAAGGATTCCCGCCCCAGTGACGGGCCTCCTCACTGAAGAGCTCGACGAAGCCGCGCGTCATCTGGCCATCCCGACCGACGAGATCCTGCTCGGTGCGCTGGGCCGGACCATCGCACGCACACTCGGGGCCGGTGACCTGGCTGTCGACGTATCCGTCAAGGGCGCCGACAGCACGGTCACGTTGGCGTGCACCACCGTCCGGCAGGCCAGCGCCACGAAAGCTCTGCTGGCGGTCCGTCAGGCGATCGCTGAGGGTGATCGCCTCGCGCACGATCTCGCAGATGTGCACTTCGCCTACACCAGCTCAGTGCCTGAGCCCGCGTACATCCAGGCATTGCCGACTGGTGCGCACGCCCTTGAAATCCGCGTGTATCGCGCCGCACGGCGGGTGCAGATGGATTGGTGGTACGACACCCGTCAGCTCGACCGCTACACGGTCGAAGAGATGACGGAGCAGTTCCCACTTGCGCTGATCGACCTCACATCGGAGGCCAGCCCGCTGGCGGAGGATTCGGCCGAGATCGGGGACACCCATCACCAGCTGATGGCCGGCAGCCTTTAGGGCACTCGCTGCCGTCAGGCAGTCACCGAATGCGCCAGTTGAGCGCCGATTTCGGTGACGAACTGATCGGCTGCGCCGAGGAACGCGCTCCAGCTCAGCAGGCGCTTGAGGTAGAGGTGCGCGTCGTGTTCCCAGGTGTAGCCCACGCCGCCGAACACCTGGATCGCCGTTTCGCCAACAGTGACGAGCCGCGCGGCGAACGCCTTGGTTCGCACGGCGGCGAGATGGCGTTCTGAGGCGTCGGCCGCGTCGGCCGCCCACAGCGCATGCAAGACCCCGCTGCGGGCGAGCTCCACCGTCTCGTACATGTCCACGCAGAGGTGTTGGACGGCCTGAAAGCTGCCGATCGGCTGGCCGAACTGTCGGCGCACCTTGGCGTACTCGACGGCGTTGGTCAGCACCGCGGTCGCGGCACCGAGGGCGTCGGCGGCGTGCGCGCACAGCACATCGTCGACGAGCGCGCCGATCGCTTCGGGTGAGGCGGATGCGAGCGGGCGGGCGGGCACGTCGTCGAGCGTGACGTCGAAGTATCTACGTGTCGGGTCTACCCCGGATACCCGGGTTGCGACGATGCCGGGTGCGTGGGCTTCGGCAGCGAGAAGCTCGGTGCCGCTCTTGGTATCGGCGAGGACGAGCAGGACGTCGGCAGCCGCCATGTCAGGAATCCCGGCGAGCGTTCCCCGCAGCGCGACGTCCTGCCCGTGCTCGTGCGCCGACGGACGCGTGCCGGCCAGCGGCCCGACGGTGACGATGACGGAGCCGTCGGCGATGCCGCGCAAGAGGTCAGCGGCCTCGCTGCCGGCGTCGACGCGCTGCAGCGCGCGGGCAGCGGCCACGGCGCACGACAGCCAGGGTCCTGGATGAAGCGCCGACCCGAGTTCCTCGGCGACGATCCCGGCCTCGACCATCGTCATGCCGGCGCCGTCGTGCTGAGTCGGCACCAACAGGCCCGTGGCACCCAGGGCGGCCAGACCGCGCCACACGTCATCGGTGGTGCCGGCGGGATCATCGAGCATCGGCCGCACATACGATGCAATGCTTGCCTTTTCGGCAAGGAACTTGCGCACGGTGTCGCGCAGTGCTGCCTGCTCGTCAGTTGGTTCGAGGTTCATTTGCGTGGCAACCCGAGAACTCGCTGGGCGGTGATGTTCTTGTTGATCTGGGTGGTGCCCCCGGCGATGGTGAGCGAGCGCGACGACAGCCGATAGTGTGCCCACCGGCCGTCGGCACCCTGCGGTCCGAGTGTGTCGAAGCCGATGGCGGCCAGTTCCTGGCCCACCTCACCCCACACCGTCTTGGCGAGGCTGGCCGATCCGAACGCGTCGCCACCGTGCAGCGTTGCCGAGATCGACCGCAGGCACAGCACTTCGAGGTACTTGATCCGTACGGCGATCTCGCCGAGCCGGTGCAGGGTCGAGCTGTCCTGGAGGGCGGGCCGGCCGTCGACCGTGGCGTCGGCCAAGTCGGTGACGAGGTCGTGCAGGCGCAGCTGCATCTCCGCGTATAGCCTTGCTGCTCCTGCTCGTTCGTGGCTCAGCGTGGTGGTTGCCACCTGCCAGCCGCCGTTGAGTGGTCCGAGAAGTGAGTCGGCGGGCACCCGCACGTCGGTGAAGAAGACCTCGGCGAAGTCCGTGTCACCGGTCATGGTCTCGATGGGCCGGACCTCGATCCCAGGCAGCTTCATGTCGACGATCAGGCACGAGATGCCCTTGTGCTTCGGGGCGTCGGGGTCTGTGCGCACATACAACTGACACCAGTCGGCGCGTGGTGCCAGGGAGGTCCAGATCTTTTGCCCGTTGACCACCAAGTCGTCGCCGTCCTGGGTTGCGCGAGTGCGCAGCGACGCGAGGTCGGAGCCTGCCTCCGGTTCCGACATGCCCTGACACCAGATGTCGTCCGCGCGCCTCATCCGGGGGAGCAGTGAGCGCTTCTGGGCGTCCGACCCGTAGTGCATGATCGCCGGGGCGATGTTGTTCATCCCGATCACGTTGAGCGGCAGCGGAGCCCGTGCGCGCGTAGTCTCCTCCGCGTAGACCAGCTGCTCGAGGACGGTGGCGCCACGCCCACCGAAATCCGTCGGCCACGACACCGCGGCCCATCCCGCGTCGGCAACCTTGGCGTCCCATGCCCGAAGCGTGTCGAACCCCGCGCCCGTGCGGTCGCGCCCGCGGGCCGCGGCGAGCACGTCGTCAGTCAGGTTCGCGGCGAGCCACTCACGCAACTCCTTGCGGAACGCCTCCACCTCAGGCGGGTATGAGAAGTCCACGGTCCCTCATCGAGTCGTCCGGTCGGCTGGGGCACGCGGGACTTTACCGGAACAGATATTTGATCAGGCGCGGACCGGTGCCGAACCCGCTGTCGGTGTCTTTTCTATTTTAGGTATTTTAGATACTGTGCCGCGTACCTGCGCAGGTAGTCGCGGGCGGACCGGCTGGTGGAGAGGTGAGCATGGCAAGAGGGATCATCTACCTGCAGACGATGCCGGTGTCGCCGGACAAAGAGGCGGAATACCACAAGTGGTACAACGAGACTCATCTGGCGGAGATCTGCTCGGTCGACGGGGTCGTCTCCGCGCGCCGGTTCCAGCCAACCGACGGTGAGGGGCCCTTCGTGGCTATCTACGAGCTCGACTGCGATGACCTCGACGGGGTCGTGCAGCGGCTGGGGGAGCTCGGCAAGAGCGGCACGATGTCATCGCTGCAGTACCTCAGCATGGACTCGCCACCTCCGATTCCGAAGGTCTACCGGGAGATCGGGTCCTATTCAAAGTGACTTTTAGCGCCGCGCAGATGCGCCACATGTACGCGTTGATGGTGCTGATGAAGGCTGCCGATGACCGGCTGTCGAAGGGAATCGGCACAGGCGAGTTCATGTGCGTGTACTGGCCGTCGCGCGGCCAGGAGGCGATCGCCGCGGCGATGGGCGTGTGCTTGCGCGATGACGACCAGCTGGTGACCACGTACCGCGGGCTGCATGATCTCATCGGTAAAGGCGTTCCGCTGGAAGAGATTTACGGCGAGATGATGGGACGCACCGTTGGCGCGAGCCGCGGTAAGGGCGGCACCATGCACATCGCCAAGCCGGAGAAGGGCGTGATGCTCTCGACGGGGATCGTCGGTGCCGGGCCGCCCGTCGGTGTGGGCCTGGCGATGGCGGCCAAGCGCAAGGGACTCGACCGCGTCACCGTCGTCAGCTTCGGCGACGGCGCCACTAACACCGGATCGTTCCACGAGGCCGCGAACATGGCGGCGCTGTGGGATCTGCCGCTCGTTCTCGTCTGCCAGAACAATCAGTACGCCGAGATGACACCCACCACGGACACGATGAAGATCGAGCAGGTCGCCGACCGGGCCGCCGGATACGGCATGCCGGGTGTGCGCGTCGACGGGAACGATCCGCTGGCCGTCGGTGCCGTCCTGGACGAGGCGTTGCACAGGGCGCGCCGGGGCGACGGTCCCACGTTCATCGAATGCCTGACGTTCCGCTTTCGTGGCCACTACTTCGGCGACCGCACCCCGTACATCCCCAAGGACCAGATGGAGGCGGCAATGGCTGCTGACCCGGTGCCGCGGTTCCGGCGTTACTTGGTCGACAACGGCGTCTGCACCGACGACGAGCTGAGCGGGATCGACGAGGGAGCGCTCACCGCAGTCGAGATTGCACTGAACGCGGTCGTCGCGGCGGACGCCCCTTCGGCGGACGAATTGGCCAAAGATGTTTATGCACAACCGATCCCGTATCCCGCCTGAGGCGCCTGATCGTGGACGACAAGGTGATGACGATGCGGGAGGCGCTCAACTTCGCGCTCGATGCCGCCCTGGCGTCTGACGAACGGGTGTTTCTTCTCGGCGAGGACATCGCCGACCCCGGCGCGTCGGGCCCGACTGCCGGGCTGTCGACGAAGTACGGCCACGACCGCGTTCTTGACACGCCGATCTCCGAGGCCGCGATCATGGGGGCCGCGGTCGGCGCGGCGATCGACGGGCTGTTGCCGGTGGCCGAGATCATGATCATGGATTTCATCGGGATCGCGGCCGACCAGCTGATCAACAACGCCGCGAAGCTTCGCTTCATGACGGCAGGCCGGACCACCGCCCCGCTCACCGTCCGCACCCAGGTCTACGGCGGGCTCGCCACGGGTGCCACGCACTCGCAGTCGCTCGAAGCCTGGTTCATGCACATCCCGGGGATGAAGGTGATCATCCCGTCGACGCCTCGAGACGGTAAAGGGCTGCTGACGTCCGCTATCTTCGACCCTGATCCGTGTCTGTTTGTCGAGACAATTCGCCTGCAAGGCCAAAAAGGCCCGGTGCCAACAGATCCCGGCTTCTCGATCCCGCTGGGGCTTGCCGACATCAAGCGGCCGGGCCACGACGTCACGCTCATCAGCTACGGGCGCAGCGTGCACGACTGTCTGGGGGCCGCCGCGACGCTGGAGGAGCAGGGTGTGAGTGCAGAGGTCATCGACCTGCGCACACTCTTGCCCCTCGACGTCGAGACCATGGTCTCCTCGGTGCGCCGCACCCGCCGGGCCGTGGTGGTGCACGACGCCGTCCAATTCGCCGGTCCCGGCGCCGAAATCGCCGCGACGCTGCAGTACGAGGCGTTCGGCGACCTCGCTGCGCCCGTCGAACGCGTTGGAGGGCGGTTCGTCCCGGCCCCTGCGGCGGCTGGCTTGGAAGCCCAGATCTACCCGTCACCGGCACGCGTCGTCGCTGCTGCGCAGCGAACGCTCCACGGGTCCGAGGCGAAAGCGCATGGGTGACTTCGTGATTCGCATTCCTCGTGTCTCTGTTGCGGTCTCCGAGGCCGAGCTCGTCGACCTCCTCGTCGAGCATGGCGAACATGTCGAGGAGGGCACCCCCATCTACACCATCGCAACGGAGAAAGTGGAACAAGAAATCGAGGCGGGCGCGTCAGGCACCGTCGAGTGGACGGGCGAAGTCGGCACCACGTACGACATCGGCGCACAAATCGGCGTCATCACGTCATAACCAGGAAGGGCATGCATGGATCTCGAACCCGATACCCGCGAGAGAATCATCTACGAAAAGAAGGGGCCGATCGCCAAGGTCACGTTGAACTGGCCTGAGAAGGCCAACGCGCAGGACCAGAAGCTCGCCGAAGAGGTCGATGCCGCCCTTCTGGATGCCGACCGCGACTACGACATCAAGGTCCTGGTCCTCAGGGCCAACGGCAAGGGTTTCTGTTCGGGGCACGCGATCGGCAACAACGCCGTCGACTACCCCGACTTCGTGACGGCCGCGCAGTACATGGGCACGCCGTGGAAGCCGCAGACCGATCTGTTCGTGAAGCCGATCCTGAATTTGTGGGAGTTCTCCAAGCCCACGATCGCCCAGGTGCACGGCTACTGCGTCGGCGGCGGCACACACTACGGGCTGACCACCGACATCGTGATCGCCTCCGAGGACGCCTACTTCTCGTACCCGCCGCTGCAGGGGTTCGGCATGCCGTCGGGTGAGTGCTCGATCGAGCCGTGGGTGTTCATGAACTGGCGCCGCGCGGCCTACTACCTGTATCTGGCTGAGGTGATCGACGCCAAGCGTGCACTGGAGATCGGGCTCGTCAACGAGGTGGTCAAGCTCGAAGACCTGGACGCCCGCGTCGACGCGATCGCCCGCCACATCGCCCAGGCGCCGCTGACCACGCTGCTGGCCACGAAGGCCAACCTGAAGCGGGCGTGGGAACTGATGGGCATGCGCGTGCACTGGCAGAGCTCCAACGACCTGGTGGCGCTCGCGTCGATCAGCAAGGACGTCCAGGAACTGATCCAGCGGGTATTCAAGGACAAGGTCCTGCCGTCGGAGATGGCACAGCGCCAGGCTGCCGCAGCGGCGTCGACCGACGGTGCGGCGGCCACTTAGCGGACGCGAGGAGCAGTCCAGGGTAGGCAGCGATGAATCTCGCCGACCACGCGATGAGGGCGCCAACCTCGGCTGCCCTCGTCGTTGGTGACGACGCGCCAATTTCGTACGGCGAGCTGTACGAGCGGAGCCGGCGCGTCGCGGCCCTGCTGCACGAGCGGGGCCTGCGCCGCGGCGACGGGGTGGCCCTGGTTCTTCCGAACTGCCAGGAGTTTTTCGAAATCACTTGGGGCTGCCAGCTTTCCGGGCTGTACTACACGGCGGTGAACATCCACTTCACGCCGGACGAGGTCGCCTACGTCATCGACGACTCCGAGGCACGGGCGGTGTTCGTCGACGCGTCGATGGCCGAGACCGCCGCCCACATCGTGAAGTCCAACGCCGGGGTCGAGACGCACGTCAGCGTCGGCGGCGATATGCCGGGCTGGACTGGTTACTCCGACGCGCTGCGCGAGGCCGGCGACGCGCCGCCGCACTCGGACGGTTCGGAGATGCTCTATTCGTCGGGAACGACGGGCCGGCCGAAGGCCGTCCGCAGGCCGCTCCCCGAGGGCGGTAATGGCTCGTGGGCGCAGATGGTCCTGGAGTACGCGCTCACAAAGCGCTACGGAATGACGGAATCCAGCGTGTACCTCTCGCCGGCGCCGCTGTACCACGCGGCAGGGGTCAACTACACGATGGCCGTTCACCGTGCGGGCGCGACTGCGATCGCGATGCGCAAGTTCGACGCCGAGGCTGTCTTGCGTCTCATCGAGAGTCACCGCGTAACGCACGCGCAGTTCGTGCCGACGATGTTCGTGCGGATGCTGAAGCTGCCCGAGGAGGTGCGTCGCCGCTACGACGTGTCGAGCCTGCAATGCGTGATCCACGCCGCCGCGCCGTGTCCAGTGGACGTCAAGCACCAGATGATGAAGTGGTTCGGCCCGATCATCCACGAGTATTACGGCGGCACAGAGGGATTCGCGGGCACCACGATCGACCCGCAGGAGTGGCTTGCTCACCCCGGCTCCGTGGGCAAACCGTTCAGCCCGGTCCACGTGGTCTCCGAGGATGGGGTGGAGCTGCCCGCAGGCCAGTCCGGTGAGTTGTTCTTCGAGGGCGGTCCGGCGTTCGAGTACTTCAAGGACCCGGCCAAGACCGCGTCGGTGTCCAACGACCGCGGCTGGCGGACATTGGGTGACATGGGCTACGTCGACGAGGACGGCTACCTGTACCTGACGGACCGCTCGACGTTCATGATCGTGTCGGGCGGGGTGAACATCTATCCGCAGGAAGCCGAGAACCTTCTGGTAATGCACCCGAAGCTGGTCGACGCGGCGGTGTTCGGCGTCCCCAACGACGAGTTCGGCGAAGAGGTGAAGGCCGTTGTGCAACCGGTCGACCCGGCAACTGCGGGTCCCGAGCTCGAGGCCGAGCTGATCGCGTACTGCCGAGCTCACCTGGCCGCCTACAAATGCCCGCGCTCCGTCGAGTTCGACCCCGAACTGCCCCGCGATCCCAACGGCAAGCTTTACAAGCGGCGCATCCGCGAGCGTTACTGGCAGGGACGGGCGTCGCGGATCGTATGAGAGGTGAGAGCACATGACCGAACGCGTGAAGTGGACGCCGCTGCCCGTGCCGCTGGCGGTCCAGACTCCCGACCGGATTCCCAAGCAGCGCTACTTCGATCCCGAGTTCTACGCCATGGAGACGGAGCTGTTCTGGCCCCGGGTCTGGCAGATGGCGTGCCGGCTGGAGGAGATCCCCAAACCTGGCGACTTCGCCGAATACGAGATCCTCGACCAGTCCATCATCGTGGTCCGGGTCGACGCCTCAACGGTGCGCGCGTACTACAACTCGTGTCGCCACCGGGGCATGAAACTCGTGGAGGGCCACGGGTCGCGTCGCACCCTGGTATGCCCGTTCCACGGCTGGTGCTGGGGGCTCGACGGGAAGAACACGTTCGTGCTGCGGCCAGAGGAATTCGACGAAAGCAACCTCGGCGGCGAGGATCTCGCGCTCGTGCCGGTCAGGTGCGAGCTGTGGGGCGGTTGCGCGTGGATAAACCTCGACGACGACGCACCGCCGTTGCAGGAGTGCATCGAGCCGTTCGCCTCGCGGCACGACGAGTGGAAGGTCGACGCGCTGCGTGTCGAGTGGTGGAAATCGTGTCTGCTGCCGGTGAACTGGAAGCTTGCGACGGCCGCCTTCATGGAGGGCTACCACGTTCCGCAGACCCACCCGCAGCTTCTGCCGAGCTCGCACCACCCGGAATCGTCGTCGGTGCATCCCCTCGTGCAAACCAGCCTGTACTTCATGAAGACGCTCGGATCTGGCATGGGCGGCATGACCCACGAGAACGACATCCGGATCGCCGAAGGGCTGCAGCATATCTCGCTTCCCGACGACCCGATGCAGGCGATGGCCGCCTGGCGCGGCGCCGTCAACGATGCCGTCACGCAGTGGCACCGGGCCCGCGGGTGCGACTTTCCCGACCTGAACGATCTGGACCGCCGCAACATGCTCGACCCGATCGGCTTCTGCTTCCCGCACTACTTCCTGCTGCCGCAATACAGCAGCGCATCGTCATACCGGATCAGGCCGCTGGGCCCCGAGCAGACGTTGTTCGAGGTCTGGTCGCTGACGCGCTACCCCGACGACCGCTCCCAGGGCAGACCGACTCCGCCGGACCCGCTCGCACCGGACGACCCGAGCTGGCCCACCATTCCCGCGCAGGATTTCTCTAACCTGCCCAAGCAGCAGAAGGGACTGCACGCCAAGGGCTTTGAGTACATGCGCTTGTCAAGCGAGATCGAGGGACTGATCTCGAACTTCGAGAGGGTGGTCGACGGCTTCCTGGCCGGGCTGCCGTCCGAGCGTTTGGTTCCTGCGATTCAGAAGACCAACACGACCATCGACGTGCCGATCGTCGACCTGGGACTCTCCGACCGAGTGCCGGCCTTATGAACTGGGACAAGTCAGTCGACTTGCTGATCGTGGGCAGCGGTGGCGGCGGGATGGTCGCCGCGCTGGCAACCCTTGACGCCGGCCTCGAACCGCTGATCGTCGAGAAGCAGTCGCTGGTAGGCGGATCCACGGGAATGTCCGGCGGAATGGTGTGGATGCCGAACAATCCCTTGATGCGTGCCGAGGGGGTCGCGGATTCGCAAGAGGACGGCCTCGCATACCTGGCCGATGTCGTCGGAGACATTGGCGCAGCGTCCTCCCTGGCGCGTCGCGAGACGTTTCTTTCTGCTGGCTCCGAGATGCTGACGTTCCTGCTGCGCAAGGGTGTTCGACTCAATCGGTGCGAAGGCTGGAGCGACTACTACCCAAACCACAAGGGCGGCAACGCAGCCGGCCGTGCGGTGGAGGGTGACCCGTTCGACGCGGCCGAATTGGGTCAATGGAGCGACAAGGTCCAGCCGCCGCTGGCCAAGAGCTACGGCTACATTATGAAGACCAACGAAGTCCGGTCAGTGCAGTACTTCAACCGGGCGCCAAGCGCTTTCACGGTCGCTACCCGGGTGTTCGCGCGCACGGCGGCAGCCAAGGCGCGCCGTCGGCAACTCCTGACCAACGGCGCGTCGTTGATCGCCCAGATGCTGAAACTTCTCATCGACTTCGGTGACGGGAACCCCGCGCTGTGGATGGAGACCGCGATGGACGACCTCGTGGTCGAGGACGGACGTGTGGTGGGAGCACGTGTGGTCCGCAACGGGCGCCCGGTGAATGTCGAAGCCCGCAAGGGAGTTTTGTTGGCGGCCGGGGGATTCGGGCACAACGCGGAGATGCGCCGCAAGTACAGCGGCGATCAGCCCAACGAGGCCAAGTGGTCGATTGCCAACGCCGGCGACACCGGCGAGGTGCTGGCCGCGGCGATGGAGCTCGGGGCGAAAACGGACATGTTGGACGAGGCGATCTGGTTGCCCACTCCCGTCGCGGCGGCCTCTGCCGGGTCATTGGTGGCGGCCCGTCAGCGACCGGGGGCGATCCTTGTCGACTCCGCCGGCAGGCGTTTCTGCAACGAGTCGAACTCCTACCTGGAGGTCGGCAAGGCCATGTACGCAAACAAGGCGGTGCCGTGCTGGCTGATCTTCGACGAGGGTTACACCCGCAGGTACGCGTCGACGTCAAACCCGCTCAAGCGGGGTCTGCCCGCCGAGCCGATCGAACAGGGTCTCATCAAGCGTGCCCACACCATTGCCGACCTGGCAGGCCAGATCGGCGTCCCCGCAGACACTCTGGCGGATACGATTCAGCGGTTCAACCGGTATTCCGCGAAGGGCCTGGATCCCGATTTCGGGCGAGGGCAGTCCGCGTACAACGACTGCCTCGGCGACCCGGGGTATCGGCCGAACGCGGCGATCGGACCGTTGGACATCGCGCCGTACTACGCGACTATGGTGATTCCGTCCGACGTCGGCACCTGCGGCGGTGTGATCACCGACGAGCATGCTCAGGTGCTCGACGAGCGGGATCAGGTGATCGAGGGCCTCTACGCCACCGGCAACACCACCGCCACAGTGATGGGACGCACCTACCCCGGCGCGGGTGCGAGCATCGCGAACACCATGGTGTTCGGGTACGTCGCCGCCCGGCATGCGGCGGGACGACGGGTGGCCGGGGAACACTAGCCCGTACTCGCCGAGTTCTGCACCAGGGCTGTGGTCAGTGCGTAATCACGACCCTGGCGCAGAATTCGCGGAGCCCTCGCCGTCGCCGCCCTCGATGAAATCCCTTGGCTTCAAGCCTGAATCGATGAGCTGACGCCGGCGCTCCTGCACGTCTGTCGCCGCACCGACCATGTTCGTCAGGATGTGGCTGACCTGCAGGTGCACCCGCATGCCCATCAACTCGTAGGCGCGCTTCACGCTGTTCTTCACCGCCATCAGCGTGGTCAGCGGGATCTGGCTGAGCTTGCGGGCCATTTCCTCGACGGTGTCCTCGAGGTCTTCGCGCGGCACGACCTTGTTCAGCAGTCCCCACTCGAGGGCTTCTGCAGCAGACAGCGTCGGAGCCAGCAGAAGCCAGTCCATGGTGCGGTGCCAGTTCATCAGCAACCAGGGCTCGATCATCGTGTGCCCGCCGGGCTCGCCGAGACTCTGTGCCAGCGGCATCTGGAAGTACGCGTCGTCGGAGGCCACGCAGAAGTCGGTCAGCAGACCCAGGTAGATCCCGCCGCCCATGCAATAGCCGTGGATCTGGGAGATGGTCGGTTTGGGGAACTCCCACAGATACAGCGTCGGCCACAGGAACAGGTCGGCAGTGCCTTTGTACAGCGACTCGAACGTGTTGCCGAAATCGGGGTACGGGTTCTCGTCAGGTCCCCATCGCGCCACGTGTCCGCCGCAGAAGCCCTTGCCGTTCGCCTTGATGATGACGACCTTGATCTCGCCGTCGCGGTCGGCGTCGCGCAGGCATTCGTCGACTTCGGTCACCAGCTGGGCGTCCTTGGTGTTGGCCTTGTCCGGACGGTTCAGGATGATCCGCGCAATCGGCGGCTCGCGCTCGTAGATGACCGCTTCGAGAGTGCGCTTCTGCATGGCCGTTAGACTAGGGGCACCAGCGTCGATCCGGCCATCACCGGGGAGCTTTCGGAAGAACAGCCAGGGCGGCCCAGTAGACCCGAACGGGTAGGCCCGTCACAGCCGTCGAGAGCGGCCACGTGCGTTTCGCGTGGCAAGCGGGGTGGTACCGCGGCGCTCGCGCAACGGCGCGTCGTCGTCCCCGTGCCTTGGATGACACAAGCGCACAGGAGACGCAGGAGTGACTGGGAGCGCGTACCCGCGCACCGAATTGGGCGCTGACCAGCGTGGTGGTTCGCCGAACTTCCCGAAGCTCGAACTCGAGGTTCTCGACTACTGGGCTGATGACGACACCTTCCGGGCCAGCGTCGCCCGTCGCGACGGTGCCGAGGAATACGTGTTCTACGACGGGCCGCCGTTCGCCAACGGGCTGCCGCACTACGGGCACCTGCTGACCGGTTACGTGAAGGACATCGTGCCGCGGTATCGCACGATGCGCGGCTACAAGGTCGAGCGTCGCTTCGGCTGGGACACCCACGGGCTGCCCGCCGAACTCGAGGTGCAGCGCGAGCTCGGCATCACCGACAAGTCCCAGATCGACGAGATGGGCATCGCTGAGTTCAACGAGGCGTGCCGGGAATCGGTGCTTCGCTACGCGAACGAGTGGCGTGAGTACGTGACTCGCCAGGCTCGCTGGGTCGACTTCGACAACGACTACAAGACGCTCGATCCCACCTTCATGGAGTCGGTGATCTGGGCGTTCAAACAGTTGTGGGACAAGGGACTTGCCTACGAGGGTTACCGGGTACTGCCGTACTGCTGGAACGACGAAACCCCGCTGTCCAGCCACGAGTTGCGGATGGACGACGACGTCTACCAGAGTCGACAGGATCCGGCGATCACCGTCGGATTCCGCGTAGTTGGCGGTCATCTTGACGGCGCATACCTTCTGATCTGGACGACGACGCCGTGGACGCTGCCCTCAAATCAGGCGGTCGCGGTGAACCCGGATGTCGAGTACGTTGTGGTGCGGTCAGGCGAGCGGCGTTTTGTTTTGGCCGCCGCGCGGCTGGGTGCGTATGCGCGCGAATTGGGCGAAGAGCCTGACGTCGTTGCGACCTATCGGGGTGCAGACCTGCTTGGTACGCGTTACTTACCGCCGTTCCCGTATTTTATAAACTCCGCCAACAGCTTTCAGGTGCTGCCGGGGGAGTTCGTCACCACCGAGGACGGCACCGGCGCCGTCCACATGTCGCCCGCCTACGGCGAGGACGACATGGCCGTCGCGGCGAAGGCCGGCATCACCCCCGTGACGCCTGTCAACTCCAAGGGCCGCTTCGATGCGAGCGTTCCGGACTATCTGAACCAGCACGTGTTCGACGCGAACCCGAACATCATCCGGGATCTCAAGAACGGCACAGGATCTGCGGCTGCCAACGGCGCCGTGCTGCTACGTCACGAAACCTACGACCACTCCTACCCGCATTGCTGGCGGTGCCGCAATCCGCTAATCTACCGCGCGGTGTCGTCGTGGTTCATCAAGGTCAGCGAGTTCCGCGACCGGATGGTCGAATTGAACCAGCAGATCACCTGGTACCCACAGCACGTCAAAGACGGCCAGTTCGGCAAGTGGCTCGAGGGTGCACGTGACTGGTCGATCTCTCGAAACCGCTACTGGGGCACACCGATTCCGGTGTGGATATCTGACGATCCGGAGTACCCGCGGATCGACGTGTACGGCAGCCTCGACGAGCTCGAACGCGACTTCGCCGTCCGGCCGGATAACCTGCACCGCCCGTACATCGACGAGCTGAGCCGGCCCAACCCCGACGATCCCACCGGCCGCGCCACGATGCGCCGCATCCCGGACATCTTCGATGTCTGGTTCGACTCTGGCTCCATGCCTTATGGGCAAGTCCATTACCCCTTCGAGAACGCCGACTGGTTCCAGACTCATTTCCCTGGCGACTTCATCGTCGAGTACATCGGCCAAACGCGCGGCTGGTTCTACACACTGCACGTGCTCGCGACCGCGCTTTTCAACCGTCCCGCGTTCACCACGTGCGTCGCGCACGGGATCGTGTTGGGCGACGACGGGCAAAAGATGAGCAAGTCGCTGCGTAACTACCCGGACGTCAACGAGGTGTTCGACCGCGACGGCTCCGACGCGATGCGATGGTTCTTGATGGCGTCGCCGATTCTGCGCGGCGGCAACCTGATCGTGACTGAGCAGGGAATTCGCGAGGGTGTGCGTCAGGTGTTGCTGCCGTTGTGGAACGCATACAGCTTCCTGGCCCTTTATGCACCGAAAGTCGGTGTGTGGCGGACGGATTCGCAGCAAGTACTAGATCGCTACATTCTCGCCAAGCTCGCGGAGCTGCGTGACGACCTCACCGAGGCACTCGACGTCTGCGACATTTCCGGCGGATGCGAGGAACTACGACAGTTCACCGAGGCACTGACGAACTGGTATGTGCGGCGCTCACGCCAGCGGTTCTGGGATGAGGATCCCGAAGCGATCGACACCCTGCATACGGTCTTGGAGGTGACGGCCCGGTTGGCGGCTCCGCTGCTCCCGCTGACCACCGAGGTGATCTGGCGCGGCGTCACAGGCGAGCGTTCGGTTCATTTGACCGACTGGCCTGAAGCCGGCGTGTTGCCGTCCGACCCGGAGTTAGTGGCCGCGATGGATCTGGTGCGTGAGGTGGCCTCCGTGGCGTCGTCGGTGCGGAAGGCGAAGAAACTGCGAGTCCGCCTGCCGTTGCTTAAACTGACTGTAGCCGTTGATAATCCGGAGCGGTTGGCGCCCTTCATCGACTTGTTGGCCGACGAGTTGAACGTCAAGGCCGTCGAGCTCACCGACGACATCGCAGCGTTCGGGCAATTCGAGTTGGCGGTCAACGCCAAGCTTGCCGGGCCGCGCCTGGGCAAGGATGTCCAGGCAGCCATCAAGGCGGTGAAGGCCGGCGAGGCCGTGGTGAACGACGACGGAACCCTGACCGCGGGACCCGCGGTGCTGCAACCCGAGGAGTACTCGTCGAAGCTCGTTGCGGCCGAACCGGAATGGACGGCCGCGCTACCCGACGGTGCCGGGCTCGTCGTGCTCGACGGCACTGTCACGCCCGAACTCGAGGCCGAGGGCTGGGCCAAGGACCGCATCCGCGAATTGCAGGAGCTTCGCAAGAATACCGGCCTGGACGTGTCCGACCGGATCAGCGTTGTGATCGCCGTACCGGCTGAGCGCGAGGACTGGGCCAATGTGCACCGCGACCTGATCGCACGCGAAATCCTGGCCACCAGGTTTGAATTCGGCGAACCGTCGGAGAGTGTCGAGATCGGCGACGGCGTGCGGGTGGCCATCGCGAAGGCGTGATGTGGCCGCCGAGTGGCCAATCGGCGTGCTCGCTATCCGGGCTTGACGGCCCGCCAGCGTTGTTCGCCTGCGTGCGTTTCGGTCTCCACGTCGGTGAACCCGACGCGGCGCAGCCGGTCCGCCATCGTCGAGGGGTCAACGGGATTACAGGTGTCGCCGATGTGCATGATGCTGAACATCCGCGAAGGCACGCCGTCGCTGCCCGCGAACGCCCCGCCGGGCTGCAGAACCCGGAACACCTCACTGAACATCTGGTCCTGCAGCGCTGGCGTCGGAATGTGGTGCAGCATCGTGAAACAGACCACCGAATCAAAATCCGAGTCAGGCAACTGCAAGTCGGTACCGTCGCCCTGAAGGATGCGGGCACGATCGCCGTACTTCTTCTGGAGACGGGTCGCCATCGGCCCGTCGATCTCGACAGCGGTGAGCGAAGTCCTGGGAGCAAGCGCCCGCAGGTTTGCGCCGTAGCCCGGCCCGATCTCCAGTGTCGTGTCTCCGAGCTTCATGTCGCCCAGGACCCACGGCAACAATTTCTTCTCGACGGTCTTGGCCCAGTATTCCGAGTTACAGCACAGCCGGTGCACCAGATTCATCGCCATAGCGCCGACCGTAGCCTCTCAACATGGAACGGTGGGTGCTCCACCTCGACATGGACGCGTTCTTCGCGTCCGTCGAGCAGCTGACCCGGCCCACGCTTCGCGGGCGCCCGGTACTGGTAGGCGGGCTCGGCGGACGTGGCGTCGTCGCCGGCGCCAGCTACGAGGCCCGGGTATTCGGCGCCCGCTCCGCCATGCCGATGCATCAGGCCCGTCGCATGGTGGGCATTCACGCGGTCGTGCTGCCGCCCCGCGGTGTGGTCTACGGCGTCGCGAGCCGCCGGGTATTGGCTACGGTGCGCGCGACGATGCCTGTGCTGGAACAACTCTCGTTTGACGAAGCGTTCGGCGAGCCCGCCGAACTCGCCGGCGCAACCACCGCAGTCGTCGAGCGGTTCTGCGAGGAGCTGCGGGCCAGAGTCCGCGACGAGACGGGCCTGGTGGCCTCCGTCGGCGCCGGCTCGGGCAAGCAGATTGCCAAGATCGCGTCTGGACTGGCCAAGCCCGACGGCATCAAGGTCATCTCACGGGACGAGGAACGCCTGCTGCTGGCGGGGCTGCCGGTGCGCCGGCTGTGGGGGATTGGCCCCGTCGCCGAGGACAAGCTGCACCGGCTGGGCATCCAGACCATCGGTCAGTTCGCGGAATTGACCGACGCTGAGGTCGCCGACGTCCTCGGGGCGACGGTAGGGCCTGCGCTGCACCGGCTCGCTCGCGGCATTGACGATCGGCCCGTCGCCGAGCGCGCCGAAGCCAAGCAGATCAGCGCCGAATCGACCTTCCCCGAGGACCTCACGACACTGGACCAGCTGCATCAGGCGGCCACACCCATCGGCGAGCACGCGCATCGGCGGCTGCTCAACGACGGCCGCGGCGCGCGCACGGTGACCGTCAAACTCAAGCGCTCAGACATGAGCACGCTCACCCGGTCGCTGACGTTGCCCTACGCCACAGCCGACGCGACCACGTTGATCGCGGCTGCCCACCGGCTCCTTCTCGACCCGGTGGAAATCGGGCCCATTCGTCTTGTGGGCGTTGGCTTTTCAGGACTCACCGAAGTGCTCCAAGAGCCGCTGTTCCCGGACCTGCACAGCTGGGACCAGCCGACGGACACCCAGTCGGCGAACGCGCCGACGACGACGGCACCTCCCGGTTGGCGCATCGGCGACGACGTGCATCATCGGGAATCGGGTCACGGGTGGGTGCAAGGCGCGGGGCACGGCGTGATGACCGTGCGGTTCGAGACCCGTGCCAGTGGCCCGGGCCCGGCGAGGACACTGCCGATCGACGACCCCGACGTGAGCCGGGCCAATCCGGTAGACAGCCTGGACTGGCCGGAGTTCGTCAACGGGCTGGTCGACGAATCAACCCCAGCAACGGATGATCTCGCCAACGGGTGATCCTGTGGCCAGTGCCGCCATCAGCAGCACCCGCGCCTGCGCGGGGCTCAGCCGGGGTACGGCAACGGCACCGGCCCTGACCAGTTCCGCGCCCGGCCCGTAGGTGGGGCTCACCGCTCCGCCCGCAACCCGCGTCGACAGCGCCACCGCAACCCCATCGGCGCAATGCCGGCGAACCGCGTCGACAATCGCATCGCCCGCGTTGCCCGAACCCGTCGCTTCGAGCACCAACCCGCGCGCACCTGCGGCCACGCACGCATCGAGCGCCACCGCGTCAGCGCCCGCGTAACACGCGACGACGTCGACCCGCGGCGCCGACGCCGCCCGCGCAGACCCGAAGAACGGCCGCACTTTCGCGCCGGCGTAGTGCGTCCCCGCGAACCCGCCGGCGATCTTGCGCATCCCGAGCGGAACGAGGACCGCGCCGGCGAACGCGATCAGGACGCCCATCCCACGGTTGTCTGCCTCAGCGGCCGCTGCGATCGCGCCGCGCAGATTGGCGGGGCCGTCCGCGTCGGGGGAGTCTGCCCCTTTCGCCGCACCCGTGAGGACCACGGGCGGGGCACCGTCATAGGTGAGCTCCAGCCACAGCGCCGTCTCCTCCATGGTGTCGGTCCCGTGGGTGACGACGATTCCGTCGGCGTTGTCGTCGACGGCGTCGCGCACGGCTGCGGTGATCGTGTCCCAGTCCGCCATCGTCAATTGCGAACTGTCCTTGCTCATCAGGTCGACGACCTCGACGTCGCTGTCCCCGGTGTCGCCGAGAAGGTGCTGGCCGGTCCGGGCTGGCCGCAGCACGCCGTGCTCGTCGGCGACCGAGGCGATGGTCCCGCCTGTGGTGAGCACGACGATGCGCGTCATGCCCGAATCATGCATCACTGCAAAAAGGGGCGTTGATGGGCTGGCCGTTGAACCGCTTTGGGAGGATGGACATGTGAGTGAGGAATCCACTGTGGAGCCGGTCACCTCGGATGACGACGCGGCGACGCCCCGGCCGCACCGTCGGGTGGGTTTGCTCGTCGCGGTCGCGGCCGTGGTCCTGGCCGTGGACATCGCGACCAAGGTCGCCGCCGTACGACTCTTGGTCCCCGGCGAGCCCGTCTCGATCATCGGCGACACGGTGACGTGGAATCTGGTGCGCAACTCTGGTGCAGCGTTCTCGATGGCCACCGGGTCGACGTGGATTCTCACCCTGATCGCATTGGCCGTGGTGGTCGGCATCGTCTGGATGGGCCGGCGTCTCGTGTCGCCATGGTGGGCTCTGGGTCTCGGCTTGATTCTGGGCGGCGCCCTCGGCAACCTTGTCGACCGGATCTTCCGTGCGCCCGGGCCGCTGCGCGGACAGGTCGTCGATTTTCTGTCCGTCGGCTGGTGGCCGGTGTTCAACGTCGCCGACTCCTGCGTGGTCTGCGGCGCAGTGCTCCTCGTGGCGCTGTCTCTGTTCGGATACGACTTCGACAGGCCGGGCAGACGCAGACCGGATGACGAGCGCGCCGAGGAAGCACCCCGCACCGGCGAAAGCACAGATGACTGATCGGTCCATGCCGGTCCCTGAGGGGCTGGGCGGGATGCGCGTCGACGCCGGCCTCGCCCGTCTTCTCGGGTTGTCCCGGACCGCGGCCGCGGCGCTCGCGGAGGACGGGGCCGTGGATATCGACGGCGCAGCCGTGGGAAAGTCCGATCGGCTGACCCCTGGCGCGTGGCTGGAGGTGCGGCTGCCCGAACCTCCTGGCGCGCCGGAGAACCGCGTCGAAGAAGTCGCCGGGATGACCGTGCTCTACGCCGACGACGACATCGTCGCCGTCGACAAGCCGGCGGGTGTGGCCGCCCATGCGTCGGTCGGATGGACGGGGCCAACCGTCCTCGGTGGCCTGGCCGCCGCCGGCTTCCGCATCACGACGTCGGGGATACACGAGCGCCAGGGCATCGTGCACCGGCTGGACGTCGGCACCTCCGGCGTCATGGTCGTCGCGCTATCGGAGCGGGCATACACGCTGTTGAAGCGGGCGTTCAAGCAACGCACCGTCGACAAGCGGTATCACGCCGTCGTGCAGGGCCACCCCGACCCGTCCAGCGGCACCATCGACGCGCCGATCGGCAGGGCCCGGGGAAACGACTGGAAGTTCGTGGTCAGCGAGGGCGGCAGGCACAGCATCACCCACTACGACACGGTCGAGGCCTTCCGCGCCGCCAGCCTCCTGGACATCCACCTGGAAACCGGCCGGACACATCAGATCCGGGTGCACTTCGCGGCGGTGCACCACCCCTGCGTCGGCGATCTGACCTACGGCGCCGACCCCGTCTTGGCGAAAAAGCTCGGCCTCGACCATCAGTGGCTTCACGCGCGGTCGCTGGCGTTCACGCACCCTGGCGACGGCCGCCAGATCGAGATCACCGCGCCGTACCCGCCCGACCTGCAGCACGCGCTGGACGTGCTGCGCGCCCACGGCGCGTGACCGACTCCCGCCGCACCGGACTGCTGTACGGCGCAGGCGCGTACATCTGGTGGGGGTTGTGCCCCGGGTTTTTTCCGCTTCTGTTGCCCGCCGGTTCGCTGGAGGTGCTGGCGCACCGGTACGTGTGGACCGCGGTGTTCCTCGTAGTGGTGCTGATCTTCGCGCGAAGGCTCGGCGACATTCGCCGACTGGACCGTCGCGCCTGGCTGTTGCTGGCGGCCGCGTCGGTGCTTATTGGAATCAATTGGGGCACATATATTTTCGCGGTGTCGCACGGTCACGTCGTCGACGCCGCCCTCGGATACTTCATCAACCCGCTGGTCTCGGTGGCCCTCGGGGTGCTGGTCCTTCGGGAGCGGATTCACCGATTGCAGCTCGTCGCGCTGGCAATCGCGGTCGCGGCGGTCGTGGTGCTGACCACGCAGGTGGCAGGGGTGCCTGTGATCGCGCTTGCTCTCGCCAGCTCGTTCGGGACCTACGGGCTGGTGAAGAAGGTGGTGAGGGCCGATCCGCGGGTCAGCGTGGCGGTCGAGTCGCTCTTGGCGCTGCCCGTGGTCGGCGCGTACCTGATCGCGCTGCAGGTCATGGGAACAGCGCATTTCACGGGTTACGGCACGGGCCACACCGTGCTGATGGTTCTGGCAGGCCCCGTGACCGCGATCCCGCTGCTGCTGTTCGCGGCGGCGGCGCAGCGGCTGCCGCTGATCACTCTGGGGTTGCTGCAATATCTGAATCCCGCGCTGCAGATGGCGTGGGGTGTGCTGGTCGGCCACGAGGAGATGCCGACAGCGCGGTGGGTGGGGTTTGCGTTGATCTGGGTAGCGCTCGTGGTGCTGACGATCGACGGGTTGACGCGCAAGCGTCCAGAGAAGGTTGTAGCCGCCGAAGATGATGCCGCGCGGGCGATCTGAGGCGCCCGAAGGGTACCTTGTGGTCGGGATATAGCAAATTCTGGGATGTCGTTTTGGTCGATCTCCAATGCTTGCCCTCGTTCATGGCTTAACATCCGCTTGAGCAAAATCTTTCACGAACGCAAAAAGCCCGCTCCATCAGCCCAGGAGACCAGAGAGCCCCGTGAACCCGTTAACTTCCTGTGAGACTGGTCCGCTCGCCGCCGAGTCGGACCGGCATCAACGTTCGACGACCGTTGAGCGGCCGGTGCGCCTTCGCTACATCGGCGCAGCGCCTTCGGTGGAGGCTGGCTACGCGCGGTATATCGGGCGGGTGGCGGCGTTGGCAGTGGCGTTGGGTGTGGGCGCGGCCATCGCGTCGGCGCCCGGAGTGGCTTTCGCTGACGGCACTGGGTCGGCCGGTTCGAGCGGTTCGTCGTCGTCGGGTTCGGCCTCCTCGGCGGGCACGTCGAGTACGTCGTCTACGTCGTCTGCGCCGGGTGGTTCGGCGTCGCCGGGTTCGTCGACGACGACTCCCACGGGGTCGTCGGGTACATCTGCGTCGGGGGAGTCCTCGCCGTCGAGTGGTTCGACGGCGTCGGGCGGCTCGTCGTCAGGTGTGTCGGCCTCCGGTGGAGCAACCACGTCGGTGTCGAGCAGCGCGGGTGGTTCGTCGTCGGGCTCGCCCAGTGGTGCGGGTTTGGGATCGTCGTCCACGAGTCTGCTGCCAAAGTCATTGACGGGTCCGTCGGGCAAGCGCCACCGCAGCGCGATCTCGGATAGCGGGGGTGCTTCGTCGGGTGCGGCCAGCCCGGACACCAGCGGCAGCCTGAGCAGTAAGAGCAGCAGCGTGGGCAGCGACACCGGCAGTAAGTCGTTGAGCCCGACATCGGATTCGGCGCCTGGCCTGCGATCGGCAGCAATCACGTCGGGCGGCTCCACGGGCGTGGTGTCGTCGGCTGAAGTGGTGCCGTCGGTGTCGAGCTTCTCGCTGGCGTCCCATCCGGTTGTGACGGCGCCGGTCGTGCAGCCGCCGACGAGTGTGGTGGCCGGGGTGTTGTCGTGGTTGGGGGTGGGCTCACAGTCGGCTGCCGGTGGTCCCGGTGGTCCTGCGGGGACGCCGCTGGCGTGGGCGGCCCTGGCGTTCGCGCGCCGCGAGGTTGGGGTGTCGGGCGTGCGGGCAAAGTCCAGCATTGTGGCCACGGGCGCCGATCCGGGCGTGAGCAGCTTGACGGTGGGTTCAGGCCCGGCATTGGCGGCTGCACCGCTGCTGGCGCCTTCTCCCGCGGCGGCCGCGCCGGCAAATCCGATCGAGGATTTCATCCGGATCTTCATCGGCGACGGCACCGCGGATCATCCGAACGCGGGCCTGTTGATCGGCAACGGCTTCGGTTACGACGCCTCCACCTGCACGGGCGGGACGGCGTGTAACGGCGGCAGCAGTGGGCTGATTCTTGGCAACGGCGGAGCGGGTTTCAACGGTGGTGACGGCGGTGCGGCCGGACTGTTCGGGGACGGCGGACTCGGCGGTAACGGCGTCATCGGTGTCAACAACGGAAACGGCGGTAACGGCGGATCCGGCGGGTGGGTCTTGGGCAACGGCGCGCACGGCGGGGCCGGGGCGGCCGGGGTGGCCGGGATCAACAACGGCGACGGCGGTGCCGGCGGGGCGGGTGGTAACGCGGGCTTGCTGTCGGTGCTCGGCAACGGCGGTGTCGGCGGTGCCGGCGGGGCGGGTGCGCCCGGCGGCTCCGGCGAAAACGGTATCGCGGCGGGTGATTTGGGCACTGACGGCCAAGCCGGTGGGGCTGGTGGGGCTGGCGGGGCAGGCGGCAATGTGGGTCTGTTCTCGGTGCTCAGCAACGGCGGTGCCGGCGGGGCAGGCGGGGCTGGCGGCGGCGGAGGGGCCGGTGGCAACGGTGTGAACGGAAGCGCTGCCACCGTTGTCGGGGTCAAGGGCGGTGACGGCAGCGCGGCCGGTAGCGGCGGGATGGGCGGCGCTGGCGGGATGGGCGGGGCCCGCGGTACCAGCTCGTTGTTGTTCGGCAAGGCTGCTATTGACGGCGAAGGCGGCAACGGCGGTGCCGGTGGCATCGGCGGGGTGGCAGGTAACGGCGGCAACGGCATCGACGGTACCGACGGCGCCTTCGGCACGATTTTTCACCTCGGCACAGGCGCTGGCGCGAGCGGCAGTGACGGCGGCAACGGCGGCGCGGGCGGTAAGGGCGGCGCGGGCGGTAACGGCGGCGCGGCCGGGGGCGAGTCAGCCGTCGCGGGACTGAACGGCGACGGCGGTCACGGCGGAGCTGGGGGTAACGCTGGGGCGCCCGGCAACGGCGGCACCGGCGCCGACTCCGTGAGCGCGGCACTCACTGGCGGCGCCGGTGGTAACGGCGGTAACCCGGGCTCGGTTGGGGCTGGTGGAACGGGCGGAGCGCCAGGGACCGGCGGCTTTACCGGCAGCGGCAGCACCGGCGGTAACGGCGCGAACGGTATCTCGGTCACCAGCGGCGGCAACGGCGGCAAGGGCGGGGCAGGTGCCGACAACACCGGCAACGGCATCCTCAGCTTCAACCTCGGAGCCGGCAGCGACGGCGGGGCCGGCGGTAACGGGGGTTCGGTCGGCAACGGCGGCGACGGCGGTAAGGGCGGCAACGGCGCCAGCGGCAATGCGGGTGCACACGGCGTTGACGGGCAAGGCACCGCCGGAACCGGCGGCGTGGACGCGGGCAGAGGCGGCAACGGCGGGGCCGGCGGCTTGGGCGGCTCCGTTTCAGGTAACGGTGGCGCCGGCGGCGCCGGCGGGCTCGGCGGTAACGGGGGCAGCGGCGGCGGCGGCGGCAACGGCAAAACGGGCGGCTACGACACATCTGGTCAGGATGGCGGCGGCGGCGGTAAGGGCGGCAACGCCGGCGCCGGCGGCGCCGGGGGGGCAGGCGGGCAGGCCCTGGGATCGGGTAACGGCGGGGTCGGCGGGGCCGGTGGGGCCGGTGGGGCCGCCGGGGTCGGCGGCTCTGGCGGCCACGGCGGTGGAGACGGCTTCGTGCTGCCCTCCGGCGGGTTATACGAAGAACACAGCGGTAGTGGTGGCAATGGCGGTGGTGGCGGCGTCGGTGGGGTCGGCGGGGCCGGTGGGGTCGGCGGCGCGGCCCACGGGTCCGGCAACGGCGGCGCTGGTGGGGTCGGCGGCGCGGCCGGCGGGTCCGGCAACGGCGGGGCCGGTGGTGCCGGTGGCTACGACCAAGGTTCTTACGACAACTCTTTCACCGGTAGTGGCGGCACCGCCGGTTCCGGCGGCGTCGGTAACGTCGGTGGGGCCGGCGGCGCCGGTGGCGAAGCCTACGGGTCCGGCAACGGCGGGGCCGGTGGAGCCGGTGGAGCCGGTGGAGCCGGTGGAGCCGGTGCAGCCGGCGGAGGCGGCGGCGCCAGCAACGACGTCTTCGGCGGGCAAGGTGGAAACGGAAGCTCGGGTGCCAGCGGTGGTGCCGGCGGCGCTGGCGGCGCCGGCGGCAGGGCCGACGGGTCAGGCGGCGGCGGTGCCGGCGGCCTGGGCGGCCCCGGTGCCAGCGGCGGTGCCGGCGGGCAGGGCGGCTACGGCGGCACATCTTTCACCAACGACCTATTCAGCGGCGGCGGCGGCGGCCGCGGCGGCAACGGTGCCAGTGGGGGCGCCGGCGGCACCGGGGGTCCGGGCGGCTACTCCTCCCGCGGTCCTGGTGGTAACGGCGGCGGCGGCGGCACGGCCGGTGCCGGCGGTGCCGGTGCCAGGGGCGGTGCCGGCGGGGTCGGCGGCTACGGTGGCCTTTTCCGCACCAGTCCCGGCAACGGTGGCCCCGGCGGCCCGGGCGGTAACGGCGCCAACGGCGGGGTCGGCGGCTACGGCGGCAACGGCGGCAACTCCGGCTCTTTGATCAGCTACGCCAACGGCGGCAACGGCGGCAACGGCACCAACGGCGGCGCCGGCGGCAACCACGGCGCCGGCGGGGCTGCTGGCTACGGACATAAACTGTTTGACGGCACGGGCTCAGACGGCCAGCCCGGAGGTCCAGGTTCGCACGGCTCCGGCGGCTCCCTCGGCGTCGGCGGCCTCGCCGGCACACCGAACGGTACCCCCGGCACCGACGGCACGAAGGGCCCGGACGGCACGTGATGCGGCCCGGCGCGACTGCGTAGGTCGGGACCACTTCGGGGCCGCCGTGCCGAACGGGCCTGGCCCAACGGCTGCGCGGAACGACGAACGCGCAATGACACTGGATAGGTGTTCCGACGCGGTGTCGATCTGACGCATCCTCAGTCGTCATTGAGGTGACAGGTTCGACAATGAACGTCACGGAAGGACACTCCTCATGCGGTACTGCCTGCTCATGCACTATCAGGAAGCCAGCGAAATCGGCCTGACCGAGGAAGACATGGCCCCGGCCATGGCGGCGTTCCAGGCCTACGCTCGCGATCTCGACGAGGCGGGCGTGCTCGTCACCACCCAGGTTCTCGAACCGACCGCGGCCACGACGACCGTCACCGCGCGTAACGGCGCTCCTGAGATTCAGGACGGCCCATTCGCCGACACCAAGGAGCGCCTCGGCGGCATCTTCGTCATTGAGGTCGCCGATCTGGACGCCGCACTGGACTGGGCCAACCGCAATCCGGCAACCAGTTGGGGCTCCATCGAGATCCGGCCGGTGGCGCGCACGTACACCCACGAGCGCGGCGAGTGGTTCACCCCGTAGACCCGGCGCAGTCGCGGGTCACCGGCGAGCTGAGCCGGGTGACCCGCGACTCGTACGGTCGGCTTCTCGCGCTCCTTGCGGCACCGACAGGCGATATCTGCGCGGCCCAGGACGCGATCGGCGACGCGATCGAACGTGCCCTCACCCGCTGGCCCCGCGACGGGATTCCCGCCAACCCCGAGGGCTGGATACTGACTGTGGCCCGCAACCGGCTACGTGACCTGTGGAAGTCCCACGCCCACCGGATGACCCAGCCGCTGATCGAAACCGACTCTCCTACAACTCCTTTCGAGGAGACATCAGAAGAGGCTATCCCGGATCGACGGTTGGAGCTGATGCTGGTGTGCGCTCATCCGGCGATCGCTGCCGAGGTTCGCACTCCGCTGATGTTGCAGACCGTGCTCGGTGTGGCTGCCGACGCGATCGCGGAGGCATTCGCCGTTCCCGCCGCCGCGATGGCGCAACGACTGGTGCGGGCCAAACGCCGGATCCGCTTGGCGCGCATACCTTTCGCTGCACCTGAGCGTCACGAGCTGGCCGCACGTCTGCCGGCCGTCCTGGAAGCGGTCTACGGCGCGTACGCGATCGACTGGCCGGGCCTCGGTGCCCCGGATTCGCTCTCCGGTGAAGCGCTGTACCTCGCCACACTCCTCGCGGAATTGTTGCCCGACGAGCCCGAAGTGCTCGGGCTTGCCGCGCTCGTATGCCTGGCCGAATCTCGGCGCGCGGCCAGGCGGTCGCCGGATGGTGTATTCGTCCCGCTCGATGAACAGGACACCCGGCACTGGGATCGGGAGCTCATCAGCCGCGGAGAGGCGTTGCTGTTGCGCGCGCACGGCCACGGCGCCGCCGGTCGCTATCAACTCGAGGCCGCGATCCAGTCCGCGCACTGCGACCGTGCCCGCACTGGACAGACCGACTGGGCGGCGCTGCGGCTGCTGCACCGCGGGCTCGCCGACGTCGCACCCTCTCTGGGATCGACGGTGTCGCTCGCTGTTGTCGAGGCCGAGATCGGCGGGGCCGAGCGGGGGCTTGACGCACTGGATGCGATCGGTGATCGGGCTGTCGAGAACTTTCAGCCGTACTGGGCGGCGCGCGCTCATCTTCTTGCGCGCTCAGGACAGCGGGCTGCTGCACGGGCCGCGTTCGGACGAGCCGTCTACCTGACGGCCGACGCGGGTGTCCGGGAATATCTCGCGGCGTGTCGTGCGAAACTGCCCGCATGATGGATCGGCAGCAGCGAAACCGAATCCTGGGAAAGACCAGCGCGATGATCGCGCTGATCGCAACCCTGATAGGCATCGGTGCGATCTCCTACGTGGCGTTGCAGCTCGGAGGTGGCCGAGGCACCGAGAGCACCACTTCCACCACCTCGGCAGCACCGTCGAGCCGACCGCTGGCGCCGATTGACAACATCGTGCCCCTGCCGATTCGGCCCGTGCAGGAGATCCATTCGCCGTCGGAATGTCCGCCCGAAGGAGAGATACCGCAGGTGCCGCCCACCGATGTGGTGACGCTATGCAGCTTCGATCGGGGCGCAGCCTTCGTGCTGGGGCCTCAGCCGATGGAACTGACGCTGACGCACGTGGAGTCGTTCAAGTCGATCAAGAGCGATTTCTACACCGTGCGGATGACGATGAACGAGCCGTCCAAGGCGGCCTTCGCCACGTACAGCTCCTTGCACGTCGGCTCCGAGGTCGCGTTCATCCGCGACGGCATCGTCGTCTTCGCGCCGAAATTCACCACCGCTGTCGACACGAGCGAGCTGGAGATTTCCGGCGACCTGACCGCTGACCAAGCCAATCGGATGGTCCAGTTGCTGCGCAAACTGGCGTGACTGCAACACACGCACACGACACGCCCGGAAGCGTCGGTACTCGGTCATAGACTGGCGACCCTATGAGCGATTCCTTCGTGCACCTGCACAACCACACTGAGTACTCGATGCTCGACGGTGCCGCGAAGATCAGGCCCATGCTGGCAGAGGCCCAGCGCCTGGATATGCCTGCGATCGGGATGACCGACCACGGAAACATGTTTGGCGCCAGCGAGTTCTACACCAAGGCCACCGAAGAGGGCATCAAGCCGATCATCGGCATCGAGGCATACGTTGCGCCGGCGTCGCGGTTCGACACCCGGCGGGTCACCTGGGGCAATCCTGGCCAGAAGGACGATGACGTCTCCGGCAGCGGGTCCTACACGCACCTGACGATGGTGGCCGAGAACGCGACAGGCCTGCGAAACCTTTTCAGGCTGTCGTCGCTGGCATCGTTCGAAGGTCAGCTCGGCAAATGGGCGCGGATGGACGCTGAGCTGATCGCCGAGCACGCCGAAGGGATCATCGCGACTACCGGGTGCCCCTCGGGGGAGATCCAGACACGGCTGCGGCTCGGGCACCAGCGTGAGGCGGTGGAGTCCGCCGCGAAGTGGCGCGAGATCTTCGGCGCCGACAACTACTTCCTCGAGCTGATGGATCACGGCCTCTCCATCGAACGCAGGGTGCGCGACGGTCTCCTCGAAATCGGCCGCACACTGGGCATTCCAGCGCTGGCCACCAACGACTGCCACTACGTCACCCGCGATGCTGCTCACAACCACGAAGCCCTGTTGTGCGTGCAGACCGGCAAGACGCTGTCGGATCCGAACCGCTTCAAGTTCGACGGCGACGGCTATTACCTCAAATCGGCGGCCGAGATGCGCCAGCTCTGGGACCAGCAGGTGCCCGGTGCGTGCGACAGCACGCTGCTGATCGCCGAGCGGGTCAGTTCGTACGCCGATGTCTGGCAGCCGCGCAACAGGATGCCGATCTTCGCTGTTCCCGACGGTCACGACGAGGCCTCGTGGCTTCGTCACGAGGTGGATGCCGGGCTAAGCCAACGGTTTCCGAACGGCCTGCCCGACGGATACGGCGAGCGTGCGGCCTACGAGATAAAGGTCATCTGCGACAAGGGTTTTCCGTCGTACTTTCTGATCGTCGCCGACCTGGTGGGCTATGCACGGTCGGTGGACATCCGCGTCGGCCCCGGCCGCGGCTCGGCCGCCGGATCGCTGGTCGCCTATGCGCTGCGGATCACCGACATCGACCCGATCGAGCACGGGCTGCTGTTCGAGCGCTTCCTCAACCCGGAGCGCGCCTCGATGCCCGACATCGACATCGACTTCGACGACCGCCGCCGCGGCGAGATGCTGAGATACGCCACCGAGAAGTACGGGCATGACCGCGTCGCGCAGGTGATCACGTTCGGCACCATCAAAACCAAAGCAGCGCTGAAGGACTCGGCGCGCATCCACTACGGGCAGCCGGGCTTCTCGATCGCCGACCGGATCACCAAGGCGCTGCCGCCTGCGATCATGGCGAAGGACATCCCGCTGTCGGGCATCACCGACACCGGCCATGACCGGTTTAAGGAGGCGGCCGAGGTTCGGGGTCTGATCGAGACCGACCCCGAGGTGCGCACCATCTACGAGACCGCGCTCGGGCTCGAAGGCCTGATCCGCAACGCGGGCGTGCACGCGTGCGCGGTGATCATGAGTTCCGAACCGCTCGTCGACGTGATCCCGATGTGGAAACGCAATCAAGACGGCGCGGTGATCACCGGCTGGGATTACCCGTCGTGCGAGAACATCGGCCTGCTCAAGATGGACTTCCTGGGCCTGCGCAACCTGACGATCATCGGCGACGCGATCGACAACATCAAATCCAACAGAGGAATCGACCTCGAGCTGGAGTCGTTGCCGCTCGACGATGCCGCCACCTACGAGTTGCTTGGCCGCGGTGAGACTCTCGGCGTGTTCCAGCTCGACGGCGGCCCGATGCGTGACCTGCTGCGGCGCATGCGCCCCACCGGTTTTGAGGACATCATCGCCGTCATCGCGCTGTACCGGCCAGGCCCGATGGGCATGAATGCCCACAACGACTACGCCGAACGCAAGAATCAGCGGCAAGCCGTCAAGCCCATTCATCCCGAGCTCGAGGGGCCGCTGCGCGACATCCTCGCCGAGACCTACGGCTTGATCGTCTACCAGGAACAGATCATGCGCATCGCGCAGAAGGTGGCCGGGTACTCGCTGGCCCGAGCCGACATTCTGCGCAAGGCGATGGGCAAGAAGAAGCGGGAAGTCCTCGAGAAGGAGTACGCCGGGTTCGCAGAAGGCATGCAGGCCAACGGTTTCTCCGAGGCGGCCATCAGGGCGCTGTGGAACACGGTGGAGCCGTTCGCCGACTACGCATTCAACAAGTCGCATGCCGCCGGCTACGGCCTGGTCTCCTACTGGACCGCCTATCTGAAGGCCAACTACCCGGCCGAATACATGGCGGGGCTGCTCACCTCCGTCGGCGACGACAAGGACAAAGCTGCGGTGTACCTCGCCGACTGTCGCAAGCTGGGGATCACAGTGCTCCCGCCAGACGTCAACGAGTCCGTCCTGAACTTCGCGTCGGTGGGCGCCGACATCCGGTACGGCCTGGGCGCGGTCCGCAATGTCGGCAGCAACGTGGTCGGCTCAATCATCCAAACCCGCAGCAACAGAGGAAAATTCACAGACTTCTCCGACTATCTGAACAAGATCGACATCGCGGCGTGCAACAAGAAGGTCACCGAGTCGCTGATCAAGGCAGGCGCTTTCGATTCGCTCAGCCATCCCCGCAAGGGTCTGTTCCTGGTCCACACCGACGCCGTGGACTCCGTGCTGGGCACCAAGAAGGCCGAGGCGATGGGGCAGTTCGACCTGTTCGGCTTCGGCGACGAGAGCGGGGACGGCCCCAGCGCCGACGCTGTCTTCACCATCAAGGTGCCCGACGACGAGTGGGACGACAAGCACAAACTCGCTCTGGAGCGGGAGATGCTGGGGCTGTACGTATCTGGGCATCCGCTCGACGGTGTCGCGCACATTCTCGCCGGGCAGGTCGACACGCAGATTCCGGCGATCCTCGACGGTGACGTGCCCAACGACGCCCAAGTTCGCGTCGGCGGCATTCTGGCGTCGGTGGAGCGGCGCGTCAACAAGAACGGAATGCCCTGGGTGTCAGCGCAGTTGGAGGACCTCACCGGCGGCATCACGGTGATGTTCTTCCCGCACATCTACTCCACCGCAGGGGCCGAGATCGTCGACGACGCGGTCGTACTCGTCAACGCGAAGGTCCGAGTGCAAGACGACCGAATCTGTCTGATCGCGAACGAGCTCGTGGTTCCCGATTTTTCGAAAGCCGCGGCCAACCGGCCCGTCGCGGTGAGCATGCCCACCCGGCAGTGCACACCCGACAAGGTCACAGCCCTCAAGCAGGTGCTCGCCCGGCACCCGGGCCCGGCTCAGGTGCACCTCCGGTTGGTCAGCGACGATCGGGTCACCACGCTCGAACTCGATCGGTCGCTGCGGGTGACGCCGTCTTCCGCGTTGATGGGGGATCTCAAGGCGCTGCTCGGTCCGGGCTGCCTCAGCGGCTGAGCCCGCGAGGTACGCCAACGGTTTGCTGGGAAACCGAACAAACACGCGTCGTAATGGCGCGGAGGTCATTAGTCTGCGAGCAGCGTTAGCTGTTGGTATGACGAATCCGAGTAAGGCAACCGATGCCCCGCATCTTCCTGAGCCATTCGGGCAAAGACAACAGGGAGGCGACCGCGCTCAAGCGGTGGCTGGAACAGCAGGATCCGTCCTTCAAGCGGCAGATATTTCTCGATATCGACCACGAAACCGGGATGGTTGGCGGTGAAGAGTGGCGGGAGACGTTGCAACGAAACCTGCAAAGCTGTGAAGCACTGCTTTGCCTGATTTCGAAATCTTGGGAGAGCTCGTTCGAGTGCGGAGGCGAATTCAACTACGCAGTGCACAATCGAAAAACGATCTTCTGCGCGCGGTTGGAGCCTGACAGCGGCACCGGCGAAATCTCGAAGCTTCAACGTCGCGAACTGTTTGTCGCCGATGGGTCATCGGCCACGCAGATCGACCTGGACGACGATCGGCCACCCGTTGAATTTCGCAGCGATCAACTCGATCTCCTGCTGAGGGACATCCGCGCTTTCCTCGGGCCAGATTCCTTCCGCCGCCGGTGGCCACCCCGCGACGATCCGATGCGCGCGCCGTATCGCGGATGGTTGCCGTTCGAGGCGCAGGACGCCCCCGTGTTCTTCGGTCGGGATGCAGAGATTGCAAGTGCACTTCGCAAATTCGACGAGCTTTATTCCAGTGGTGGAAACCGGCTGTTCGTGATCCTCGGCCCGTCAGGTACGGGCAAATCGTCATTCTTGCGTGCAGGGATCTTGCCGCGGCTGGACTTCGATCAGCGCTTCACGCTTCTCGATGTCGTCCGGCCTCGAAGCAACGTCCTGACCGGTGAGTTCGGATTAGCCAATTCCCTTGCCGCGAGCCGTAAACGGCTCGGTCTTCACGATCCGAGCCTCGAAGAAATCGAGGACGACTGGATCACAAGCACGCCGAAGGTCCGTCAGCTGCTGACCGAGTGTCAGCACCGGGCGATGAGAGAGTCGGGCGACCCCAACGCGCCTCAGACACTGGTCATGCCGCTGGATCAGGCCGAGGAATTGTTCTCAGCGGAGGCCGGCGCGGAGGCGAAGGTCATGCTGGCGCTTCTCGGCGACCTGCTGGCTACTTCGAGCGACGCATCGGGCCAGACACCGCTGCGGTTGATCGTCGCGGCGACGATTCGCAGCGACCGCTATGAAGCAATGCAAACCGCCGAAGAGTTGGACGGCCTGGACCCGCTATTGTTCGGCCAACTCGGGCCGATGCGGGGGTCGGACCGGCTGCGCCAAGTCATTGTCGAACCGGCGCGGTTGTCGACTGAGCGCGGCCGCCGGTTGGTCATCCAAAGTGACCTTGTCGGTCAGCTACTTGATGATGCCGAGGCGAATACGGGCGAAGGCGATACTTTGCCCCTGCTTTCGGCAACGCTCGAACTGCTCTATAAGAAATATGGCGATACGCACGAGTTGAAGACCGAGCAATACAAGCGGATCGGCGGCATCGACGGTGTTGTCGAGACACAGATCAACGAGATCCTGTCCCCGGATCCATCGGTGCGGGCGGATCAATTGACAAGGCTGCGTGAGGCTTTCATTCCCTACTTGGCGACCGTCGTCGCCGTGCAGATTCCCGGCGAGCAGCGCGAGGAAGACAAGTCCATGCGACGCATCGCACTGTGGAGCGATCTGCCGGAGACAAGCAGTGAGCTGGTCGAGAAGTTCGTCGAGGCGCGAATACTGGTCAGAGGCAAGCGAAGGCTGAGCGGCGCAGGCGAGCAGGACGTCGTCGAGATTGCGCTGGAACGGTTCTTGGATCTCTGGCCCGAGCTGAAGGAATGGCTGCGCGGGGAAAGTCAGAATCTCAAGGCGGCGGACGAGCTGCTTCAGGGAGCCTTGGTATGGCAGACGCGCGGCCGCGACGCGGCGTATTTGTTGCCAGGCGACCGTCTCAAACAGGCACAAGAACTCGCTGATTCCAAGACCTACAGCAGAAAACTCGAGCCGACCCGCGAGTTTCTTCGGGCGGGACGAGAGCAGGAGTCGCGGCAGCAGGAACGCAAGCGGCGGGTGCTGGCAGCTCTACTCGCCGTGGCGGTGGTCTTCGCGATGGCGGCCGCCGGCTTGGCCGCATGGGCCCTTCAGCAGCGGGAGGTCGCGCAGCGCAATGCCCGGGATGCGACCGCCCAGAAGCTGATATCCGATGCGCAGGCCATTCTCGCCGACACGCGCCAGGGAGACGATGTGCTCGCGTTCCAGGAGCTGTTGGTGGCAAGAAAGCTCGCTACCCACCCCGACGAACGGCCGCTCCTCGATGCGCTCACCAAGCGACCCACCACAGCGCTCATCCTCAGGACCCAGGATCCTGTCGTCAGCGTTGCGTATGCAGAGCGCGGGCATCGGCTTGTGGCGGCAGAACATCAACGCGTCCGCACGTGGGACACCAATTCCCCGTCGTGGCGAAATACTATCCGCGACGGCAATGACCGCGCGCTGACACCGAGGGTCGACCTCACCAGTGTCGCGATCGACCCCGACGGGCGCAAGATCGCCGCTGGTGCCGTAGACGGAACCGTGCAGCTATGGAATCTGGATGACAGAAATCCTGAACCGAAAGTGCTTGCCTCGCAACATGGTCAGCGTGTCACGCGCGTCGCGTTCAGTGCCGACGGACGATACCTCGCCTCGGTGGGCATCGACGGGATCATGAATGTGTCGAATCCCGATGGAAGCGACAACCACTCGATAACGACGCCCGGGGAGTTGTCGACCGTCGCCCTCAGTCCTGACGGAGACCGCATTGCAGCCGGAGCGCCCGACGGCACCATACGCGTCTGGGACGTCGCGGACGTCATCCAACCGAACGGCGCTGCGACGGCGGGACGGCCGATCGGCAACGCGCACCCGGGTGGCGTCATGAGCGTCGCCTTCAGCCCCAACGGCGAGCTCATCGCGTCGGGTGGCGCCGACAACACGGTGCGGCTGTGGAGGGCCGCGGAACTGACTCCGGTCGCACTCATGCCGAAGGGCCACACTGCGCCGGTAACCAGCGTCGCGTTCAATCTCGACGGAACGCGTCTGGTGTCCGGCAGCAACGACAAAACGGTTCGGTTGTGGGATGTGGCGCTCCACCAGCGAATCGGCGACCCGATGGTCGGCCACGAGGGCCTGGTGCCGACGGTCGCGTTCGTGGGCGACCAAATCATCAGTGGCGGCAACGAACACACAATGCGATTGTGGAACACGTCTATCAGTCAACCGATCTCAGATCCGCTGGATCGCCATGGCGGCGCGGTGACCAGCGTCGCGGTAAGTCACGACGGCCACCGCATCGCATCTGGAGGTGTGGACGGCTCGGTCTCACTGTGGAATTCGGATACGGGCACGGAGATAGCTGAAATGCCGGCACCTCGCGGAACGGTCACCCGTGTCGTTTTCGATGCCACTGACCGTACCGTCATTTCCGCAAGCTCCGACGGAAACATCCGGCTGTGGCGGACAGACGCTCCGGATAGCGACGCCGTAACGAAAATTGAGACGGGACGGCCGTTATCGGCGCTCGCGATAAGCCCCGACGGCGATCGGCTCGCATCAGCGGGCATCGACGGGCAAATCACCATGTGGCAGCTGCCGGCGGGACACCCGACGCCATTCGAGAACAAAGACCACGCCGTCGTGGCAGATGTCGCGTTCAGCCCCAGCGGCGACCGCTTGGCATCAGCCAGCGCCGGCGGGAAGCTGCGCATGTGGCAGCTGCCGGGAGCGAATGAACTGTGGGATGCCGACGCTGCCAGCAAATTGCCTGAACCGTTCGCCCGACAGCACCATTTAGCCGACCGACATTCGGGTGCGGTACTGAGCGTGGCATTCAGCCCTGACGGTCGGCGGCTTGCGTCGGGGAGTGCGGTCTGGACAACCGAACCGGTCCGAAATGTCGGAGCGACATCCGAGTCAATCTCTGTCGGAGTGGTTCAGCAGTGGGATGCGACGGGTCAACCCGTGGCGCAACCGATCCAAATAGGTTCGGGCGTAATGAGTCTGGCGTACAGTGCCAATTCGGACGACCCGGTCGGCGCTCGGCTAGCCGCGGCGAGCTTCGACCCGTACAACGTGCAGATCTGGGGCGCTGACAGCCCCGATCAAGCGCTGGTGGCGTTTTCGGGTCATCAGGCCCAGGTTGTCGGCGTGGTGGTCAGTGGTCAGGGGCGGCGCATCATCTCGGGGAGCGCAGACGGCACTGTACGGCTGTGGCCCAATTTGCCGACAGTGCGCGCCGAGGACGCGATCTGCGCCATGCTGACCGAGAACATGAGCCAAAAAGAGTGGGACACGTCAGTGTCTGGTGACATTGACTATCGCAAGGGATGCGACGAGCTACCAGACGCTGGTGACACTCCTAAATAATCGGAACCCGCAGCAGTCCCGCGCGCCGGATCTACTTGTTGTAGAGGTAGATGATCGCGCCGACGCCGCCGGTGCAGGTCGCATATTTCTCCGAGGCGAAGCACGCCAACTGGTAGGTCTTCTGCGTGGCCGGGCTGTACACGGAAAGTGGAAACATTCCCGTCTTCGGCCCGTGGCGCGATGCCTCGGTACGTATCCGCTCGACGAACGCGCATGTGGTCATCGGCGTTCCGCTCGCACCGGCGTTGTACGGCGTCGTCTCCTTGGCTTGGGGTTCGCAGGGCACGGCGGCTGGTGGTAGGGCGGGCTCCGACGGCCTGGTGGCCCGCGGACCGGCGTCATTTGCGGTGCGCTGTGCGTCAATTGGCCGTGAAGCGAACAACAGCACGGCGACCGCGGCAACCAACAGCAGGACATTGGCCGCCAACACCACCGGTCGTGCCGGGATGCGACGCAGATTCGCTGCGATCTTCGTGGGCCACAACATTGCAGAGAAGTATTCCCGTTCAGGCCGGCGATTGCGTTCGCTTTGCTGGAACCGAAAGGGGCCAGACTGCGCCCGCGATTCCATCTGGCCGGGCGATTCTCGCGCGACGGCGGTTTCGGCCCGCACAGCAACCAAGAAGCTTCAGGTCACTCCCAGGTGCAGACGCAACAACCGGGCTCGGTGAAGACTCACCGCAACACGTTGACCGCGCGGGCGAACACCAACGCGATCGTCGACACCGCCACCAGCGCCTGCACCGTCATCATCGCCTTTGCCCGATGCGTCAAAGGCATGGTGTCCGTGGGGGAGAACGCCATCACGTTGGTGACGCTGACGTACAGGTAGTCGAGGAATCGGGGCTCCCAATCTTTCGGCGCCACCTGGCGTGCATCCATCTGCGGGAACATGAAGTCGGGGTACCGGCGCTTCGGGTCGCGCTTCGCCAGCGGCGCCTGGCGGGCGAATGGGCCGCCCAGATCCAACTCCCAATACCAGATCCCGAAGACGATGATGTTCGTGACGAACACTGCGGCGCCGCTGCCGAGCAGAACCTCCGGGTCGTTGCTGACCTCCCCGGTCAGGATGCGGTAGTCGAGCAAGATCGCCGACGTCGTGTTGTCGATCGTGATGGCCGCGAGCAGCACAAAACTGGCCCACCGGCCGTACGTCGTGTCGCGCGTCAGACGCTGGGGGTTGAGTGTCACGAGAATGACGAGGAGGAGCAACTCCATCGCGATCAGCGGCCAGCGGGGCACCACGGTATAGGCCACCGGGATCGCGCGTTGCATGACGATGGCCGCGATCAGTGCCACCAGCACGGGCCAGCGGCTCTCCGGATTTCCCGGCTGCAGCCACGCAGGAAGGCGCTGTTCGGCGCCCTTGGCCAGATTCTCGGCGCGCCGAACGACGTCTTCGTGCTCTTGCCGCCGTTCCCCGCTTTCGTCCATGGTCTGGGCCGTACGCTACCCGTCATGACAGAGCAACCGACGACGCTGTGCGAGGCGTTTCAGCGGACCGCGGCGATCGACCCGGATGCCGTGGCCTTGCGAGAAGTCGGCGACGCGCGAACCGTCACATGGCGCGAGTACGCCGAACACGTCCGCCGCGTGACGGCGGGGCTGGCCGCGCTCGGCGTGCGCAAGGGCGACACAGTGACGCTGATGATGGCGAACCGTATCGAGTTCTATCCGCTGGACGTCGGGGCTCAGCACCTCGGCGCCACGTGCTTTTCGGCGTACAACACGCTGGCCGCCGAGCAGCTGACCTACCTGTTCTCGAACGCGGGCACGAAGGTGGTGGTCTGCGAGGCGCAATACGTCGACCGCGTGCGGGCCAGCAGTGCAGCGATCGAGCACATCGTGTGCATCGACGGATGCCCGGACGGAACGATGACGCTTGACGAGATGCTGGCGGGGGGAGACCCGGACTTCGACTTCGAATCGTCCTGGCGTGCAGTAAAACCTGACGATATCGCGACGTTGATCTACACGTCCGGCACCACCGGCAATCCCAAGGGCGTCGAGATGACGCACGCAAACCTGATGTTCGAGTCGATCGGTGTCGAGTCGGTCCTCGACGTCGAATTCGGTGACAGGATCACGTCCTACCTGCCGTCCGCGCACATCGCCGACAGGTGGGGCTGCCTGTACAGCCAGGAGGTGTTCGGCACGCAGGTCACGGTGGTGCCCGATGCGCGGGCGATCGCCGCGGCACTGCCCGATGTGCGGCCTACCATCTGGGGGGCGGTCCCGCGGGTATGGGAAAAGCTCAAGGCGGCAATCGATTTCGCGGCCGCTAATGAGCCCGACGAGACCAAGCGGCTGGGTCTTCAATGGGGACTAGCAGTTGCCACGAAGAAGGCGGCAGCCCTGGTCGCGGGGGAGCCGGTGCCCGACGATGTCGCGGCCGAGTGGGCGCAGGCCGACGAACTGGTGCTGTCGAAGCTGCGGGAGAAGCTCGGGCTCGATCAGCTCCGGTGGTCGGTGTCCGGGGCGGCGCCGATTCCGAAGGAGACGTTGGCCTTCTTCCTCGCACTCGGGATCCCGATCGTCGAATTGTGGGGCATGTCCGAGCTCAGTTGCGTGGCGACGGTGAGCCATCCGCGCGATGCCCGGCTGGGTACAGTCGGCAAGCTGATCCCCGGCATGGAGGGCAAGATCGCCGACGACGGCGAGTTCCTGGTCCGCGGCCCGTTGGTGATGAAGGGCTATCGCAAAGAGCCGGAGAAGACGGCAGAGGCAGTCGATGCCGACGGCTGGCTGCACACCGGCGACATCCTCGACATGGACGACGACGGCTACCTGCGCATCGTCGACCGCAAGAAGGAGCTGATCATCAACGCCGGCGGCAAGAACATGTCACCGGCCAACATCGAGAACACGATCAAGGCTTCGTGCCCGCTGATCGGCGTGATCATCGCGCTGGGCGACGCGCGCCCGTACAACACCGCGCTGGTTGTCCTCGATGCGGAGTCGGCCGGGCCCTATGCCACCCGCTATGGGCTGCCCGACGCGTCACCCGAGACACTCGCCGCACATCCGGACGTGATCAAGGAGATCGGCAACGGTGTCGCCGAGGGCAATGCCAAGCTGTCCCGCGTCGAGCAGATCAAGCGGTTCCGGGTGCTGCCGGCCTTCTGGGAACCCGGCGGCGACGAGATCACGCTGACGATGAAGCTCAAGCGCAAGCCGATCAACGAGAAATATTCGGCCGAGATCGAGGAGCTCTACGCGGCTGAGCCGGGTCCACTGGTGCAGGACGCGAGCAGTCGCAGCTAGCGGACGCGAGGAGCAGAAAGGGCCTAGCTGCGGAAGTGTTGCAGGCCGGCCTGGATGAGCCAGATCAGTGTGCCGACCGCGGCGCCGGCGAGGACGGCAGGGGCGGCGGTCATCGTGGCGAGCGCGATAATCCCGGCGACGACGAGGCCGGCCACGAGCGCGATCACCTTGTAGCGCGGCCACGCCACCCCGGCGATCGTCATCTCCGGCGACTTCGGGGCCGCGATCGCCTGAATGTGCTCAGCCGTCGTCATCTGTTCAGGGTACCCCTCGATCATGATTTCGGGTAGCCGAAACACTCCGGCGCTCCCAGGTCTGGCGCCTATGGTTGGGTATGCCTCTTTCTGGTGAATACGCTCCTAGTACGTCTGATTGGGCCCGCGAGAACGCCGAAAAGTACATGGAATCCGGCGGCACCGAGGGCACTGAAATGCAGGGCAAGGCGGTCATCCTGCTGACCACCGTCGGCGCGAAGACCGGCAAGATCCGGAAAACGCCGTTGATGCGCGTCGAACACGACGGCGAGTACGCCGTGGTCGCGTCGCTGGGCGGCGCCCCGAAGAATCCGGTCTGGTACTACAACATCAAGGCCAACCCGCGCGTCGAGCTGCAGGACGGCACCGAGACCCACGACTACGACTCACGTGAGGTGTTCGGTGACGAGAAGGCCGCGTGGTGGGAGCGCGCCGTGGCGGCGTGGCCCGACTACGCGAACTACCAGAAGAAGACGGACCGCCAGATTCCGGTGTTCGTCCTGACCCGCGCGGACTAGTAATACCTGGTGACGTGGCACCATTGACCGGTGTCCGCTGAACTGAACCTGACCGATCGCGAGGGGCCGCTGTCCGCGGCCGATGTCGACGCGGCGGCCAAGCGAATTTCGGGGGTGGTGGCGCCAACGCCACTGCAGCTCAGCGAGCGACTGTCGGCGGCGACCGGTGCCACCGTGTACCTCAAGCGCGAGGATCTGCAGTCCGTCCGCTCGTACAAGCTGCGCGGGGCCTACAACCTGCTGATGCAGCTCACCGAGGAGGAGCTCGCCGCGGGCGTGGTGTGCTCGTCGGCCGGAAACCACGCGCAGGGTTTCGCGCACGCGTGCCGGTCGATGCGGATCAGCGGCCGTGTGTACATACCGCGCAAGACCCCGAAGCAGAAACGCGATCGCATTCGCTATCACGGCGGCGAGTTCATCGAGCTGATCGCGGTGGGGTCGACGTACGACCAGGCTGCAGAGGCCGCCCTGGCGGACGTCGCGCGCACCGGCGCCACGCTGGTGCCTCCGTTCGACGATCCGCGGACCATGGCCGGCCAGGGCACCATCGCAGCCGAAATCCTCGAACAGCTCGACGGCGAACCGGACCTGGTGATCGTGCCGGTCGGCGGCGGCGGCTGCATCTCGGGCATCACCACCTATCTCGCCGAGCGGACGACCAATACGGCGGTGCTCGGCGTCGAACCTGCCGGCGCGGCCGCGATGATCGCCGCGCTCGCCGCCGGAGAGCCCGTCACGCTCGCCGATGTCGACCAGTTCGTCGACGGCGCAGCGGTGAACAGGGCGGGAACGCTCACCTACGCGGCGCTGGCCGCGGCGGGCGACATGGTGACGGTGACCGCGGTCGACGAGGGCGCCGTGTGCACGGCGATGCTGGGCCTGTACCAAAACGAAGGCATCATCGCTGAGCCAGCGGGCGCTCTGTCGGTGACGGCGCTGCTGGAGACCGATGTCGTCGAGCCCGATACCACCGTGGTGTGCTTGATCTCGGGCGGCAACAACGATGTGTCGCGCTACGGGGAGATCCTCGAAAGGTCGCTCGTGCACCTGGGCCTGAAGCACTACTTTCTGGTGGATTTCCCGCAGGAGCCGGGCGCGCTGCGCCGGTTTCTCGACGGGGTGCTCGGGCCGAACGATGACATCACCCTGTTCGAGTACGTCAAGCGCAACAACCGCGAGACCGGCGCTGCACTGGTTGGCGTCGAGCTCGGCTCCGCCGAAGACTACGACGGGCTGCTGACCAGGATGGCGGCGTCGGACATGGACGTGGAGGTGCTCGCGCCCGACTCGCCGGCCTACCGGTACCTGATCAATCCGTAGCGGCTAACTCGCTGCAGATTCATCAGCCGGATCGATGACGACGAGGGCATCGTCGTTGGCGCGGAAGATCCGCGCGATCGGCAGGCCGAATTCTGCGGCAAGATCAGCAAGCATCGACGCCCACTGTCGGTCTGCTGGCGAAATCGGGCCTCGTCCCGGGCGCGTCAAGAGCAAGGCGATTGTGGTGTCGTCGTTGAATTCATCGATTACGTGACGAAGAGCCGCCATCGTCGATTCGACATATCTGCGCCTTGGCCGCGGCCCGAGTTCGACTTGGGTGAGCGCCTTGATCAAGCGCCGATCCGGCCCGATGAATCCGATCCACAGGAGCCGCTCCCCGAATCCTAACGGCCCCATCAGGGCTCGCCAGCGTTCGCCCAGATCGGCGGTCGAGAAGATGGGATCGGTAGCTGACTCGATCGGAGGCGGTGCGTAGGGACATGCCATGTTGCGAGCGTCGTCTCGACACCCGATCGCGACAACGCGCTATCCACAGGTGCCTGGCATGTGTGGATTACGACTTGACAGAACGCAGAACCGCGAACGAATGGCCTTCCAGCACAGTGTGCGAGGCCTCGACCGTCGGTTCGCCCCACGCAATCAGCACGGTTCCGGTGACGGGTACCTGCACGGTGCCCGTCCCGAGATTGCACGCGATCGACACCGACCCCCGATGCATCACAATCCATTGGCACTTCTCGTCGTAATCGATCGAAAGGTGCTCGAGCCACGGGTCCGCCAAGTCGGGTTCGCTGCGCCGCAACGCGATCAGGCCTCGATAGATGTCCAGCAACTGCGCGTGTTCAGCGGTGCTGAGCTCGGCCCAGTCCAGCTTCGATCGCGAAAAGGTCTGCGGGTCTTGCGGATCCGGAATTTCGTCGGCATTCCATCCGTGGTGCGCGAATTCCGCCTTGCGGCCCTCGGCGGTTGCTCTGGCGAGCTCCGGCTCCGGGTGGCTGGTGAAGAACTGGAACGGATGCGACGAACCCCACTCCTCGCCCATGAACATCATCGCGGTGTACGGAGACGTCAGTGCGAGCGCAGCCTTGACGGCCAGCTGACCGACATCGAGGTTCTGCGACGGCCGATCGCCGGTTGCACGGTTGCCCACTTGGTCGTGCGTGCAGGTGTATGCCATCAAGCGAGTCGCCGGGATGGTCTTCTTGTCCAGCGGCCGACCGTGCCGTCGGCCGCGGAACGACGAATACGTGCCTGCATGGAAGTATCCGTTAAGCAATGTGCTTGCAAGCGTTTCCAGTGAACCGAAATCCGCGTAGTAGCCCTGGCGCTCACCCGACACCGCGGCGTGGATCGCGTGATGGATGTCATCGTCCCACTGCGCCGTCATCCCGTAACCGCCCCGGTCGCGAGGGGTGATCAACCGGGGGTCGTTCAGGTCACTCTCGGCGATCAGCGACAGTGGGCGGCCCAGTTCGGCTGCGAGCGAATCGGTCTCGGCCGACAGCTCTTCGAGGATGTGGAGGGCCGTGGTGTCGACGAGTGCGTGTACCGCGTCTAGGCGCAGGCCATCGGCGTGGAAATCGCGCATCCAGCGCAGCGCGCAGTCGATGATGTAGCGCCGCACCTCATCGGAGTCCGCATCCGAAACATTCAGGCCCTCACCCCAGGGGTTGCTGCCCGACGACAGATACGGGCCGAAGCGGGGCAGGTAATTGCCCGACGGGCCAAAGTGATTGAACACGGCGTCGATCAGCACGCCGAGCCCGCGCCGGTGGCATGCGTCGACGAACCGGACCAGCGCGTCGGGTCCACCGTACGGCTCGTGGACCGCATACCAGAGCACTCCGTCGTAACCCCAGCCGTGGATGCCGGCGAAGGCGTTGACCGGCATCACCTCGACGAAGTCGATACCGAGGTCGACGAGGTAGTCCAGCTTCGTGATCGCCGAGTCCAGTGTGCCCTCGGCGGTGAACGCGCCGATGTGCAGTTCGTAGATCACACTTCCGGCGATGCTGCGGCCCTGCCAATTCTGGTCGGTCCACGCGTCCCCGGCCGGTGACCACAGCTGGGAGCGTTCGTGCACACCGTCGGGTTGTCGCGGCGAGCGGGGATCCGGCAGTACCGCAGGGTCCTCGTCGAGGACGAAACCGTAGCGGGCGCCGGGTGCGGCGGCGATGTCGGTGCGCCACCATCCGTCGTCACTTCGTCGCATCTGGTGCAGCGCACCGTCGACATCCAGCTGTACCTGGTCGGGAATCGGTGCCCACACCGCGAATTCAGCCATCCGCGCGCTCCAGCAGCGCCACGGGCAGCTCGGCGAACAGATCGCCGGCGGCCACCTGGCCGGTGAACGATCGGCCGGTCAGCACGTCGTCCCACCGGCCGGCAGGTAGGCCCAGAGTCGTGTCGCCCCATCCGGTTTCGTCGAGGCGCACGGTCCACCGGCTGACTGCCACCAGTACGTGGGTGGCCCGGAGAAACGCGACGACATGCTCGCGCGCCGGTCCTGTGGCGAAGGCCGGCGAATGGCCTCCCGCCAGGAATGCCTCGGGACGGCGCCGTCGCAGCCTCAACGCGGCCGAGGTCACTCGCAGCTTGGGATGCTCCAGTGATGCCAGGGCGGTCCGGCGGGCTGCGAAGTCGACGGGCCTGCGGTTGTCGGGGTCGACGAGGCTGTCGTCCCATAGTTCGGTGCCCTGGTACACGTCCGGGATGCCCGGCGCGGTGAGCTGTATGAGCTTCTGTCCCAGCGCATCGCTATGCGCGTGAGGATCGAGTCGGGCGACCAGCTTGGTCAGCTCGGCGGCGATATCCCCGTCGATCACGGTGTCCAACCACGCGTGCACTGCCGACTCGAACTCGGTGTCGGGATCGTTCCACGACGTGTGCGTCGAGGCTTCCCGGATCGCCTTCTCGGTGTATGCATGCAACCGGTCGCGCAGCGCGTCGGTCACCCGACCGTCGACAGGCCATACGCCGAAGATGTTCTGCAGCAGGAACATTCCCGTCATATGATCTGGCGCTGGGGCCCTGTTCGCCCAGCCGCCGACGAATTCGGCCCACAATGACGGAACCTGCGAGAGCACGCCGATGCGCGCCCGGACGTCTTCGCCGCGCTTGGTGTCATGTGTGGACAGGGTCGTCATCGCATGCGGCCACAACCGGGCACGGTCCGCGGCCCGCCGGTGGAATTCGGCTGCGCTCACGCCGAATCGCGAAGGCTCGCCGCCGACCTCGTTGAGCGACACCAGCCGCGCGTCCCGATAGAACAGGCAGTCCTCCATCGATTTGGCGGTGGCCGCGCCGCACAGCTGCTGCAGGCGGACGGCGGGCTCGGCGCTGTTCAATGCGGCCGCGACCACCTGCAGAGGTTCGGCGAATTCTGGTGAAGCCACAAGTGTTTCGGCGATCGCTACGGGAAGGATCGCGGACAGCGACAGATAGTCGGAGCGATAGACGCCAATTCGGCTGACCAGGGCAGCCACCGCGTCGGGCAGTCGCGGGTGATCTTGGCCGGTCGCATGCACCATGGCGCGCACCAGGCGGCGCAACTCGCTGGACAGCATGTCGGTGACGGTGGTGGCCTTGAGCTCGCGCGCCAGCATCGCGTTGGCCGAGTACGGTGCGCCCGCGGATTCGTACAGTGAGGTGAGAGCGTGCTCACCGGCCGGGTCCACGAAGACGCCGCCGAATTCGCGCAGCGCGTCGTAGCCGGTGGTGCCGGCGACGGGCAGCGTCGGTTCCAGCGCCTCGTCGACGGCCAGGATCTTTTCGACGACGATCCACGCGTCCGCTCCGGTGATCTCCCGCAGCCAGCCGAGATAGCCGGTGGGATCGGACAATCCGTCGGGGTGGTCCACCCGGACGCCGTCGACGAGGCCCTCGGTGAACCATCGCCGCACCTCCGAGTGAGTGGCGTCAAACACCGCGCGGTCCTCCTGGCGCAGCCCCGCGAGAGAGGTGATCGCGAAAAACCTTCGGTAGCCGACCAATCCGCGACGCCAGCCGATCAGCCGGTAGTGCTGTCGCGCGTGGACATCGGGCCCCGAACCCTCGCCGGTGCCCGGCGCGATCGGGAACACGAGATCACCCAACCGCAGTACGTCTCCGTCGACAGTCAGGTCGGCGACGTCGTCGTCGGAACCCAGCACGGGCAGTGCCAGCTTGCCCTCCACGCCGTTGTCGGGTGCCCAGTCGATGTCGAAGAACGTGCTGAACTGCGATTCCCTGCCGTGCCGCAACACATCCCACCACCACGCGTTCTGCATGGGATCGCCAACGCCGAGGTGGTTGGGGACGATGTCCACCACAAGACCCATCCCGCGTGCGCGCGCGGCCTCCGACAGACGGGCGAGTCCGTTCTCGCCGCCCAGTTCGCGAGACACGGTGGCTGGGTCGGTGACGTCGTAGCCGTGCGCGGAGTCTTGCGTTGCGGTCAGGATCGGCGACAGGTAGACGTGGCTGACACCGAGGTCGTCGAGATAGTCCAACACGTCCTGCGCATCGGCGAAAGTGAGTGCGTCGCCACGCATCTGCAACCGATATGTCGAGACGACAGGGACGTTGTCTGTCACGCTGTTCTGCGCAGCACGATCACGGACCGGGCTTCGAGGGTGATCTTCTCGCCGGCGAGTGCGGTCAGATCGGTTTCCCCCCGCGGGTCAGCGGTATCGAGGCAAGCACTCCACTCGCTGCCGTACCGCCCTTCGGGCACAACGAAATCGAGTTCCTCATCGTGGCCGTTGAAACACAGCAGGAAAGAGTCGTCGACAACGCGGAAGCCGCGAGCGTCGGGCTCTGATATCGCTTCCCCGTTCAGGAACGCCGCGATGCTCTTGCCGAACCCGCTGTCCCAGTCCTCGAGCGTCATCCGCTTGCCCGACGGCGTGAGCCATGCGATGTCGCGGACCTGGGCGCCGTTGCGGGTGGGTCGGCCGTCGAAGAACCGGCGGCGGCGAAACACCGGATGTCTCTTGCGCAGCGTGGTCACCGTACGGGTGAACTCCAACAGGTCGGCGTTGGTCTTCGTCAGTGACCAGTCCATCCACGACAGCGGGGAGTCCTGACAGTAGACATTGTTGTTGCCCCGCTGCGTGCGGCCGATCTCGTCGCCGTGCGCGATCATCGGGGTGCCCTGCGAAACCATCAGCGTGACAAGGAAGTTCCGCATCTGGCGACAGCGGAGTTCGAGGATCTCGGGGTCATCGGTGGGGCCCTCGACGCCGCAGTTCCACGACCGGTTGTGGCTCTCGCCGTCGCGGTTGTCCTCGCCGTTGGCCTTGTTGTGCTTCTTGTTGTAGGAGACCAGGTCGCGCAACGTGAAGCCGTCATGTGCGGTGACGAAATTGATGCTGGCGGACGGCCGGCGCCCGGTGGCCTCGTAGAGGTCCGATGACCCGGTGAGCCGTGACGCGAATTCGCCAAGCGTCGCCGGCTCGCCGCGCCAGTAGTCCCGGACGGTGTCGCGGTACTTGCCGTTCCATTCGGTCCACAGGCCGGGGAAGTTGCCGACCTGGTAGCCGCCCTCGCCCACGTCCCACGGCTCGGCAATCAGCTTGACCTGACTGACCACCGGGTCCTGCTGGACGAGATCGAAAAATGCCGACAACCGGTCCACATCGTGCAGCTCCCGCGCCAGAGTGGACGCGAGGTCGAACCGGAAGCCGTCGATGTGCATCTCCAGGGCCCAGTAGCGCAGCGAGTCCATGATGAGTTGGAGGGTGTGCGGGTGGCGCGCGTTGAGGCTGTTACCCGTGCCGGTGTAGTCCTTGTAGTAGCGCAAATCCTCGTCCAGTAGCCGGTAGTAGTGGGCATTGTCGATGCCGCGGAAGTTGATCGTGGGTCCCAGCTGATTGCCCTCGGCGGTGTGGTTGTAAACCACGTCGAGAATCACCTCGATGCCGGCTTCGTGATAGAGCCGGACCATGTTCTTGAACTCGGCCACGGCGGCGCCTGGCTGACGAAATGACGCGTAGGCGTTGTGGGGCGCGAAGTACCCGAACGTGTTGTAGCCCCAGTAGTTTCGAAGGCCGAGGTCGAGCAGTCGGAAGTCGTGCATGAACTGGTGGACCGGCATCAGTTCGATCGCGGTGACGTTCAGCGACAGCAGATGTTCGACCACCGCCGGATGGGCAAGTCCGGAGTAGGTGCCCCGGAGTTCTTCGGGGATCGCCGGGTGGGTCTGGGTCATGCCCTTGACGTGGGCTTCATAGATGATCGTCTCGTGGTACGGCCGGCGCGGCGCGCGATCGGAGCCCCAGTCGAAGAAGGGGTTCACCACAACGCTGGTCATCGTGTGTCCGAGCGAGTCGATCATCGTGCGCTCGCCGGAGGCTGAATCGTCGTCGGATGTCGTGTCGTAGGAGAACAGCGACGGGCCTTGGGTGAACTCACCGTCGAACGCCTTGCCGTACGGGTCCAGCAACAGCTTGCTCGGGTCACACCGCTGTCCGGCCGCGGGATTCCACGGGCCGTCGACGCGGAACCCGTAGCGCTGCCCCGGGGTGATCGCTGGAAGGTATGCATGCCACACGAAGCTGTCGACTTCGTCGAGTTCGATCCGTTGCTCGGTGCCGTCCTTGGCAATCAGGCAAAGCTCGACCGTGGTGGCGCATTCGGAGAACAGTGAGAAGTTGGTGCCTGCGCCGTCAAAGGTCGCGCCGAGCGGATATGGGGTGCCGGGCCAGACCGTCGCGAGCACTGGTGCAGGGTGTGGCTTCTTCTCAGCCGCGGCCATCATCCGACCCTATCGGGCGTGACGTGATGCCGCGGGCTATGTCTGCTCGGTCGTCATCGACCGTTCACCACCAGCGGGTCGCCGCACCGACCTGGCGCCCGAGCTCGTCGGTCAACGTGCGGACGTAGGTGGCAGACAGGTGGTGAGAATCGCGGTACACCAGGACATTTCCCTCGACCGCTCGGCAGATGTCCGCCCGGCAAACGGCATCGCTGAGGTCGATGGGCCGCAGCAACGGGAACTGGTCGACCGCGTCGAGTGTCGGGTTCCGGGTCTCGAGTACATCGGAGCGATTCATGCCGCACGACGTCGCCGTCCCACCGTCGGAGAGACAGTCGGCCGGTTCGAAGGAGATTCCGTTGCGCACGAACCACGGGGTGTCGCGCACGCCGAGGATGCCGATTCCGTACTGCGACAACATCTCCCAGATGCCGACGTAGCTGGGCGGCATCTCGTCGCCGATGTCGCCGAACCGCGGCCTGGTGGAATTAGTGAAGACGTAGTCAGGACGGGCCGCCACGAGTTTGTCCATCACGGCCGACACCCACTCATGGCACTGCGGATACGGGATGTCGTCGCCGACGATCGTCGGTACCGCTTCGGTGGACAGCGGACAGCCCATCTTCAGATACGTGACGACCTTGAAGTGGTGGGTTTGCCCCAGCACGTTGAGCGCGGTGATCCAGTGTTCGGCATGCGAGCCGCCGGCCATTGCAATGGTGCGCGTGGCGTTCTTGTCGCCGTAGACGCACGTGTGGATCTGCTGATCACCGAAGTCGCTGGTACACCCATCGCGGGTGGTCTCGGGTAGATCGGTCTTCGCCTCGAGCACCGTCGGGCGTATCGGCAGTTTCTGGGGGTTCGCTCCGGACGTCAGGGCCAATGCGCCTGGGTAATCCTTCGTCGACAACCCGACCAGCCCTTTGGCGCTTGCTCGCTGGACGATGACGTGCTCGCGCCACGTGAACGACGTTGCGGTCAACGCCACCGCGAGGAGTGCGACGAAAGATCCGAGCAGAATCGTAGGGCGGGGCAGCCCGCGGCGCAGCGACACGGTCCGCGGTCTGGTCGCTGAGGCGCGATATCGGAGGGGGTTCTCAACGAACCGCGTGGTGAGGTAGGCCAGCACGACCGACACGATCAGGATGACCGCACCGTCGACGAGCCCGGCGTGATTGTGGCCGCTATAGGACAGCCAGAAGATCAGCAGCGGCCAGTGCCACAGGTACAGGGAATACGCCATCGCCCCGAGCGCGACGAACGGCGCCGAGGCCAGCACCCGGTTGGGCAGCGGGGTGGCGTCGGGTGATTCGGGGTCGAGATTCCGGTTGGCCGCGGCGAGGATCACCAAGACCGTGGCACCGACAGGCACCAGCGCCCACGGACCGGGGAACTGCCGCACCCCGTCGATCAACGCTCCGCACGAGAGAATCGCTCCGACACCGACGGTGGCCGCCACGGTGCGCGCCCAGAACGGCCAGCGCACATACGGGACGAGGGCCCCGACCAGCGCGCCGAGCAGCAGCTCCCACGCCCTGGCGAAGCTGTTGTAGTACGCCGTCGCCTGGTTGAGCTCGTGGGCATAGATCGCGAACGCGAACGACCCGAGTGTGAGCGTGGCCAGCAGGACCACGAACGCGCGGCGGAGATACTGGCGGAGCCACCGTCCGAACAGCAGCGTGAACGCCAGAACGAGGGCGAGAAACGCGATGTAGAACTGGCCCTGCACCGACATCGACCAGATGTGCTGCAGCGGACTGACCGCCTCACCGGCACGCAGGTAGCTCGAGACGGTGTGCGCCAGCTCCCAGTTCTGGTAGTAGCCAAGGCTTGCCAGGCTCTGGTTGGCGAAAGCCTCCCAGCGGGTCTGCGGCTGGATGAGAACCGTTAGCACGGCCGACGCGGCCAGCACCACGACAAGCGCGGGCAGGAGCCGCCGCGCCAACCGGACGATTTCCGGCACCGGCGACAGTGACGGATGGCGTGTCAGGGCGGTGCGCAGCAGACGTCCGCCGAAGAAGAAACCCGACAGCACCAAGAACACGTCCACACCGCCGGAGACACGGCCGAACCACACGTGAAACACCGCGACGAGTGCGATCGCGACTCCGCGCAACCCGTCGAGATCGTGGCGATAGGACGGATTGTCGCGGGAACTCGGTGGTGCGTCGCGCACAGCCCGCAGCGCAGGCCCCGGGGCTGAACGTGTGCGCGTGAGGGTGATCATGGTCGAGGTCAATCTACCCAAGCGGTGCGCCACGCACATGGTGTGGACAGCGTGTCGAGCAAACGTCCAGGGGCTCGCCAGAATCGCTGCACTACGCTGCATTCCTGTGAGTTTTTCGGCTCGATCTCCATGGCTGCATTGACGCCCGAGGAAATCGGCGCGATCGACGCCGCGCACGTGTGGCATCCCTACAGTCCCGCGGGACCGGGTGCGCTTCCGTCGGTGGTCGCCGTCGGCGCGCGTGGGTCGCGGCTGACCGTCGTGCGCGAGGGCGGACCGGTCGAGGTGATCGATGCGATGAGCTCGTGGTGGACAGCGATCCACGGCCACGGTCACCCGGTGCTGGATGCTGCGATCACCGCCCAGCTCGCGACGATGAACCACGTCATGTTCGGCGGCCTGACCCACGAACCCGCAGCTCGCCTCGCCCGGCTGCTCGTCGACATCACGCCGGCCGGGCTGGACACCGTGTTCTTCAGCGACTCCGGCTCGGTGTCCGTGGAGGTCGCCGTCAAGATGGCGCTGCAGTATTGGCGCAGCCTGGGCCGTCCGGCCAAGCACCGGCTGATGACGTGGCGGGGCGGCTACCACGGCGACACGTTCACGCCGATGAGCGTCTGCGACCCAGAGGGTGGCATGCACACGTTGTGGACCGATGTCCTGGCGCGGCAAGTGTTCGCACCGCAGGTGCCTACCTCATACGAGCCGTCGTACAGCGCCGCATTCGAGGAGCAACTCGCGCGGCACGCCGACGAGCTCGCGGCGGTGATCGTCGAGCCTGTGGTGCAAGGCGCGGGCGGTATGCGATTTCATGACCCGCGCTATCTGATCGACGTGCGCGCCGCCTGCCGCAGGCATGGGGTATTGCTGATCTTCGATGAGATCGCCACCGGATTCGGGCGGACCGGGGAACTGTTCGCTGCCGGCCACGCGGGCGTCACGCCCGACATCATGTGCGTCGGAAAGGCCATGACCGGCGGTTACCTCACCCTGGCGGCGACGTTGTGCGGCGCCCACGTAGCGCAGACCATCAGCGAAGGCGAGCCCGGAGCACTGATGCACGGCCCGACCTTCATGGCCAATGCGCTGGCCTGCGCGGTGTCGGTGGCGTCGGTGGAACTGCTGCTCGGCCAGGATTGGCGGACCCGTGTCGCTGACATCGAGGCAGGCCTGAGTGGAGGGCTGGAGAAGGCGCAGTCAGTCGACGGCGTGACGGATGTCCGGGTGCTCGGAGCCATCGGGGTGATCGAGATGCGCCATCCGGTCGACCTCGCGGTGGCCACGCCCGTCGCGCTCGATCATGGTGTGTGGCTGCGGCCCTTCCGCAACCTCATCTATGTCATGCCGCCCTACATCTGCTCGCCAGCCGAGATCGACCAGATCACCTCGGCGATGGTGGCGGTTGCGAGTTCCGTAGGGTAACGCCCAGATGAAGAGCCGAATCGCCACCACACCGCTGGCGTGGCTCGACGAGGTCGAGCAGCAGCGCCGCGATGCCGGGCTGCGCCGCTCGTTGCGCACCCGGCCGCCCGTCGGCGCCGAGATCGACCTCGCGTCCAACGACTATCTCGGGTTGTCGCAACATCCCAGCGTCATCGACGGCGCCGTGGCCGCGGCACGCACCTGGGGCGCCGGGTCGACCGGCTCGCGGCTGGTGACCGGGAACACCGAGCTGCACGAGGACTTCGAACACGAGTTGGCCGAGTTCGTGGGCGCCCCTTCGGCTTTGGTGTTCTCGTCGGGCTACACCGCCAACCTGGCTGCCGTCGTCGCGCTGTCCGGACCGGGGGCACTGGTGGTGTCCGACGAGCGCAGCCACGCCTCGCTCGTCGACGCGTGCCGGCTGTCGCGGGCGCGGGTAGTGGTGGCGCCGCACGGTGACGTCGACGCCGTCGACGCCGCATTGGCCGCGCGCGATGAAGACCGCGCTGTCGTCATCACCGATTCTGTGTTCTCCGCCGACGGCGCTCTGGCCCCGATTCTCTCGCTGCACGACGTGTGCCGCAGGCACGGCGCGCTGCTGATCGTCGACGAGGCCCACGGCTTGGGGGTGCGCGGCGAGGGTGGCCGGGGGCTCCTGCACGAAGTAGGTCTCGCCGGCGCGCCCGACGTGGTGATGACGACGACGCTGTCGAAGGCTCTCGGAGGTCAGGGCGGCGCGGTTCTCGGTCCGCCCGCCGTGCGAGAGCACCTGATCGACGCGGCGCGCCCGATGATCTTCGACACCGGGCTCGCGCCCGCCGCGCTGGGGGCTGCGCTTGCGGCACTACGCGTATTGATCGCCGACCCCGAACTGCCGCAGAGGGTTCGGCGAAACGCCGCAGTTCTCGCCGCCACCTGCGGCGTGGCCGACCGACCGGAATCTGCGGTGGTACCGGTGATCCTGGGTGCACCCGAGGTGGCACTGGCCGCGGCGACGGCGTGCCTTGACCGCGGTGTGCGGGTGGGGTGCTTCCGGCCGCCGTCGGTGCCGCACGGGACCTCGAGGTTGCGGTTGACGGCACGCGCGTCCCTCACCGGCGAGGAGATGGACATTGCGCAGCGCGTGCTGACCGACGTTCTCGGCGCCGTGCGGGCGTGAGCGTCGTATTCGTCTCGGGTACCGACACGGGCGTCGGCAAGACCGTGGCGACCGCCGTGCTCGCGTGTGCCGCGCGGCTGGCCGGCATCGACGTCGTGGTGTGCAAGCCGGTGCAGACAGGGACCACCGGGGGCGACGACGACCTCGCCGAGGTGACGCGGTTGTCCGGCGTTGACAGGGTGGTCGGGTCGTGGCGCTACCCGGAGCCGTTGGCGCCGGCTGCAGCAGCGGAATTGGCACGGCTGCCGCTGCCGAATCGTGTTGAGCTCGACGTGCTCGTGCGGACCATCGATCACTCGAACCAGTTGACGTTGATCGAAGGCGCCGGGGGATTGCTCGTCGAACTCGGCGAGGGCGGCGTGACGCTGCGGGATCTGGCTCACGACGCCCATGCTCCCGTGCTCGTGGTGGTTTCTCCCGGGCTCGGCACCCTGAACCAGACCGCCCTCACGCTGGAAGCACTTGATACGCATAGTGTTTCGTGCGCAGGCTTGGTTCTCGGTTCATGGCCGACGACACCGGGTCCCGCCGAGCTGAGCAACCGCGAGAAACTCGCGAAGATGGCCGAGCTGCGGGCGGTGCTGCCTGCGGGCGCGGCGAGGATGAGGCAGGCGGAATTCGAGCAGCTGAGTGCGTCGGTGGTGGACCGGGACTGGCTGGCAGACCTGGCCCGGTGACGAGGTGCGGACGCGAGGAGCAAATCAACAGTGGTGCACTCGATCGAGCTGCTGCTCGACCCCGACACTGAGTCTGTGCTCCGGCGCGTGTGGGAAAGCCTCTCCGACGCCGGCTTGCGCGCGCCGGGGCCGACGAGCAGGCCTCACGCCACGTTGATCGTTGCCGACGGCATCTCGACGGACGCCGATCAGGACTTGCGGCCGCTGTTGCGCCGGCTGCCCGTGTCATGTGTCATCGGGGCCCCGATGGTGTTCGGGCGCGAGCCTTTCACCTTGGTGCGATCCGTCGTTCCGTCAACTGAATTGCTCGATCTGCACGCAGAAGCGATGCGTGTGTGCGCTGAGTACCTGTCGCCGGGCCCGGCGCCGAACACCGCTGTGGGGCAATGGACTCCGCATGTGACGTTGGCGCGAAGGGTCGACCAGGCGCAACTTCGGTCGGCGTTGAATATCCGTACGGTGACGCGCGACTTGCAGGGTGGCTTCGTCGGGTTACGCCACTGGGACGGAAACCACCGCGCCGAGCACCTGATTCAGTAGCACGCGCAACACGTCGATTTCTGCGCTAGGGCTGTTGATTTCGCGGAACCACGACCCTGGTGCAGAAATCGGCGCAGTGTCGCGCACTAGACGCCCACATCACGCGCCGAGAGACGCGAGTGGCGGATGAGATTCGAGCTGCGGCGGCTACTCGGAATTCTCCGCGCTGGCGCCGAACTCCGCGCGCGCGTGTGCAATCCCGTCGACAAGCAGCGAGAGCCCGAATGCGAACCTGGCGCTCGGATCCGTCGCCAGGACGGATTGCGCATCGGGCAGGGCTCCCGCCGCATCCCACTGCAGACGCGATTGTTCGTCGGCCGTGAAGCCCAGGACGTAGTAGACGACAGATCGCGCAGCCACGTCGTCCTTGCCGGGCGCGACGCCGGCGTCCGCGGCGGCCGCGGCCAACTGCCCGACCACCTTTGTCATCGCCTCGGACTGCCCTGCCGCGAAGGTGGCCGACACCAGTTCGGCGCCATCGGTGTGGGACAACAGGGCCTCGCGCAGCGACGAGCCCACCGCGACGATCCGTTCGCGCCATCCGTCGGCGGCACTGTCGCGAAGCATCGGTTCCAGAATCCGGTCGGCCACCGCGCCGAGCAGGGCTTGCTTGCTGGGGAAGTGCCAGTACAGCGCGCCGGGGCTGACATCGAGCTCACGGGCCAGGCGCCTCATGGTCAAGTCGGCGATGCCGTACGTGTCCAAAAGCGCGGTCGCGGCATCGACCACGTCGAATTTGTGCAGCTGCACGCAGCTACCCTAGCCTGAACACCGTTCAAGAATCGGAGGGCGCAGCGTGACCGACATCCTGGAAGTGGCCCGCGAGCAGGTGCTCGAAAATGGCAAGGGCCTCACTGAGGATCAGGTGCTCGCCGTCCTGCGGTTGTCCGACGACCGCCTTGATGATCTGCTGGCCCTGGCCCACGAGGTGCGGATGCGGTGGTGCGGCCCGGAGGTCGAGGTTGAGGGCATCATCAGCCTCAAGACCGGCGGCTGCCCCGAGGACTGCCACTTCTGTTCGCAGTCGGGCCTTTTCAGCTCGCCCGTGCGCAGCGCGTGGCTGGACATCCCCAGCCTCGTGGAAGCTGCGAAGCAGACGGCTAAGACCGGCGCCACCGAATTCTGCATCGTCGCTGCGGTGCGCGGGCCCGATGAGCGGCTGCTCTCGCAGGTCGCTGCGGGTATCGAGGCGATCCGCAACGAGGTCGACATCCAGATCGCCTGCTCACTGGGAATGCTGACCCAAGAGCAGGTGGACCAGCTCTCGGCGATGGGCGTCCACCGCTACAACCACAACCTCGAAACCGCTCGGTCGCACTTCACCAGCGTCGTCACGACGCACACGTGGGAGGAACGCTGGGCGACCCTGTCGATGGTGCGCGACGCGGGTATGGAGGTCTGCTGCGGCGGCATTCTCGGCATGGGGGAGACGCTCGAGCAGCGAGCCGAGTTCGCCTGCCAGCTGGCCGAATTGGAGCCTGATGAGGTGCCGCTGAACTTCCTCAATCCGCGGCAGGGAACACCATTCGGTGACCTCGACGTGCTGCCCGCGTCAGAAGCGCTCAAGGCCGTCGCCGCGTTCCGGCTGGCGTTGCCCCGCACCATGCTTCGGTTCGCAGGCGGGCGCGAGATCACACTCGGCGACCTGGGCGCGAAGCAGGGGATCCTCGGTGGCATTAACGCCGTCATCGTCGGCAATTACCTGACCACGCTGGGCCGCCCGGCCGAGGCCGACCTGGAGCTGCTCGACAACCTCCAGATGCCGATCAAAGCGCTCAACGCGACGCTGTAAGAGACGCTGTTCCAGTGGCCAAGTTCAACGTCTACACCGGCGAGGCGGCGGGCACCTCGGTCCCGGCGGCTGCGCAGCTTGGTTTGGAGCCGCCACGCTATTGCGCCGAATGCGGACGGCGGATGACCGTGCAGGTGCGTCCCGACGGGTGGTCTGCACAATGTTCGAGGCATGGGACGTCGGACTCGACTGACCAGGAGAGGCAACCGTGAAGGCCCCTAACCTGCCCAGAGAGGTCCGGCAAGGGATAGCGGTCACAGCGGGGATGGCTGTGGCCGGCGTAGTCGCGGGTGGGATCTGGGCAGTGCTTGCCCCGCCGGCCACCGGCGTCGTCGGGTGGACGCGGGCAGGCGAACTGCTGCACGGCTACGTCCGCAACGATGCGGAGCACTTCTTCGATTCCGCGGTGATGATGGCCGGCTTGCTGTTCGTCGTGGCCGTCGTCAGTGCCGTTCTGATGTGGCAGTGGCGGTCGGCTCGCGGGCCCGCGATGGTAATCGGGCTGGTCACCGGCGGTGTGGCTGCGGCGGGCACGGCGGCCGGCGTAGGTGCCGGACTTGTTCGACTTCGCTACGGCCACACGGACTTCGCGTCGGTTCCCGCCGATCACAAGGTCCACTACGTCACCGAGGCACCTGCGGTGTTCTTCGGTCATTCACCCGTCCAGGTGATCGCGGGGCTGCTGCTGCCGTCAGCCGTCGCCGCCCTGACATATGCGATCATCGCCGCAGGATCGCCGGACGACGACCTTGGCGTCGTGCCCTCAGTGGCCCAGACGGTGGGTTAGCTCACCGTCTGGGTCAGCCGGCGTCGGCCGTAGACAGCGGTTCGCGGTGCAACGTCCTGCCGGTGAGGACACGCCCGGCGATCGACATGAGCTTGATCATGCCCTTGTACGTCGACAGGTTGAACATTGTCGGCCACGTTGTGCGGGCGATGTTCTCGGTCAGCGGCCGGGCGGCGAATCGGTCTCGCAGCCAGCGCAATGTCATCGGCGCGGACATCGGATGCAGCAGCATGTGCTCGCTGAACATGTCCCTGTGATAGGTGACGGCAGCACCTCCGGCGCGATAACTCTCCGTCAGCTCGTCGATGTCGTCGACCGACACGATCCTGTCGTGGACGGCCTGCACGATCAGCACGGGCGCGCCGGGCACCGCGGTCCCCAGCTTGATGTCGTCGAAGACGAATTGAACCTCCGGCTCGTCGAGAATCTCGTTGAGCGGACGGTCCACATAGGAGTCCATGTCTTTGTTGGCCATGCGGATGACGGCCTCCATCGTCGTCATCCGCTGCAGCGAGTCCAGCAATGCGACGCCGTCGTCGGTGGCGTGACGCTTGATCACACGGTCCAGCTCCGGGTACACCCGGCTGAGCGCAGCGACCACCATCGCCGGTAGCCCCGAGAAGAACGTGCCGTTGAGCCGACGGAAGGTGCTGCCCAGATCGCCCACGGGAGAACCGAGTACAGCGCCGACAACGTTCAATTCCGGGGCGTAGTCGGCATACACTTCTGCGGCCCATGCCGAGGCAAGGCCGCCTCCCGAATATCCCCACAGCCCGATCGGCGCCGACGCCGACAATCCGAGTCGATCGCAGCGCAGTGCGGCGCGCACACCGTCGAGAACACGATAACCCGGCTCGTACGGAGCTCCCCAGATGCCTTGTGAGCCTTCATGATCCGGCACGGACACGGCCCAGCCTTCCGACAGGGCGGCAGCGATGAGCAGAAATTCAAGCTGCGCCAGCGCGCCGAGCGCGAACGATCCGCGCCGCAACGCATACGAGGGGAAGCATCGGGAGGCGACGGCGTCGATCGCGCACTGGTAGGAGACAACGGGGCAGAGGTTTCCCGGCGCTCGTTCGGCGGGCACCAGCACTGTCGTTGCGGTGGCCTCGGGCAAGCCGGTCCGGTCGGTGCTGCGATACAGCAGCTGGGTGGCGGTGAACTTCTGCCGGATCAGGCCCATGAACGCGAGTTCGACATCGCGCGACCGCAGCACGGTGCCGGGCGCCGCGTGCTCGAAGCCGGGCGGAGGAACATAAAAGCGATCGTCTTCCGGAAGCCTCGGACGCCCGCGCTGGACGTCCTCGTGGGGCGCGTGGCCGATCCACTCAGCACCGGTCGTTGTGGCCAGCCTGGCAGCCTCCATATGAACACTCCTCACGTGCCACTGGGCATTCTTACTTAAGAAGACCTTAAGAGTCCAGTCTGGCTACCCGACGCCGCACACGCCGACCCCTTACCTCTTTGTGACCTGTATCACACGAATCCTGCGTCAGTATGTCTCGACGGCGACTTCGACCTCGCCGGTCGGCCCGAACACCAGGGCCTTATAGGTGCCCGGCTTGCCGCCTGCGTACGGAGACTGGGGTTCCCCGGACGGGCTGAACGTCGTGAGCACGTCGCAATTGCCGCCACTGCTGTGGCAGGAGACCGTGAATTCCTTGCCCTTGGGGTTGGGAACGTCGACGAGGGCGTACCCGCCGTCGATATACGGGCCCATTCGTTCGATCGACACGCTCGTCGAGCCGTCGAGATTGACGGTGCCGGCCACCTGGGTCGACTTGGTGAACTCTGTCATGTCGTGGTGAACAAGCGCTTTGATGATGGCGAGCTCCTTATCGCCGACCCAGCTGAGCACATCGGAGAACCAGCTGAACACCGTGCGCAGGGCGCTGATCTTCCAACCACCGTCTGCGCGCACCGCCACGACATAGTTCAACCGGTCGACGAGCGGCTTGAATATCTTCGCCTTCGTGTCGCTGAGACAGTACTGCCCGTTGTCAGCTTGTCCCGTGACTCGCAGGCAGCTGCCGTCCCAGTCGAATTCACCTGTCTGCCCATCGGTGGTGGCCGCCAAGCGGACTCGGTCCAGGCGAACCCTTGCGGTATCGCCGTTGACGGAGAGCAGACTGAACTTGCTGCCGCTCGTGTCAATGGACTCCACCTGCGACCTGTCTGACTTCAAGAGCCGGGAATTGATGAATTTCCGATACGTCTGAAGCGCTCTGCCTTCCACTCCACCGACAGCGTCGGCGATCGCGGAGATGTCATGTGTCTGAAAGGTTTTAGCAATCGCATTGAGCAGTCCGTCGGCCGCTGCGGCGGGCGAATCGAAGCCGGGCGCGACGCTGGGCGGAGAGGTTTCGTAACCAGCCTCTTCTGAGGCGTACTGGAGGCCGGTGAAGGTGGGACTGACGTACCAGCTGCCGTCTCTTTCGACGGCCATCACAAACGGCGGCTGCGTACGACCGCCGACGCGCACCGTCGTGTCGCGCTGCGTCTCGGTTTTTCCGTTTGTCGTGACAGTGCTTCCGACGGTGGCTCCGCGGATCTTGACAGTGGCTTTGTCGAACGACATTCTGTCTCTCTCGAAATCCTTGCGCATCCAGTCGGGCATTTTCGAGGTGTCGAAAGACACTGCTATGTCGGCGTTTTCGATGCTGACCTTGGCGAGCTCGGTCTGCTGGTCGTGGGCGCTCAGCTCGAGGTTCTCGACGTTGACATGCACTCCCTGGTTGCCGTACAGGTTGTTGAGATCAGCCTCGTCGCCAATCGCCCGCATGATTCGTTCGCTCTGCTGCTGGACATCCGCGTACCCGGCGACCTCGTCAGGGGGGAGCATCAGCGCGAGTTGGCGCCAATCGTTGTTTTCGATCGCCTCGATCGCGGCTCTCACGGCTTCCTCGGGCGATGCCGCCCCACCGAAGAATCGTGCCAGTACGGTGCGGTGAAGCATAACGCCGCCGGCGACGAGGACCGCAAACACCAAAAGCCCTGCCACCCATCGCACTATCGGAGGACGGCCCGCGGGTTGCGGCGGCATGTACCCCGCGGCCGCAGCCGGGTAGGGGGCCAAGGGCGGCGCCACCGGCATCGGGCCGGTAGCGGGAGGGGGCTGCCAACTCACGGAGATTCCTTGGGGTTTATCGAGAATGGAGTGCTGGGGTCATGGATAACGGACGCGGAGCGCCGCCTGTACCGCGGGGTCGGGGGACAATCGCAGGTGCTGGACAAGATCCGGCGGCGTTGCCGGGTTGGCCGCGAGGTAGGGCCACAGCGCGACGTTCTGCTGCGCGAGCGCGTAGAGCACCTGCGGCGGCGTCGACGGGTCAGCTGCTACGGTTGCGGGGTCGGCGAACACGGGCCCAATAGGGGGCCAGCCCATCGGCGGCATCGGTGGGACCGGTTGTGGGCGAACAGGTTTAGGAAAAAACGCGCGCATCGATGCCGGGACCGTAACAAATGCCGCCGCGGCGATAGGCAGCGCAACAGCCGCGATCACCAGAGGGCCTGTCGCCGCTTCCCAGGAATGCCAGCTGAGGCCCAGTATCACTATCAGGGCTATCCCTGCTGCCCCCTGAATTCCTGCCGCTATGAGAACAGCTGTGCGGCTATATGCCGGATTGACGTCGATGCGTTGTCGCGCCCAATCTGACGCCACCGCAGCAACTCCCGCGCACACTGCGGTACTGAGTACCCCCGCACTCAGCGACCCGGTCAATGTGACGTCGACTACCACCTGCGCAAGGACGAGGATGTCCGCTACCAGCGCCAGACCGAACATAATGCGTACCGCACCGAGCCAAGTCTGCGTATCCCGCTGCATGGCTGGCGGATTCAGCGACGGTGACAGCGCGACAAGTGCCGCAACCATCGTGAGCGTGATGCCGCAGAATGGCAGGTTCAGCGACTCGGCGGTGCCGAAGGTGAAGTGGCCGACCCCCGCGAGGATTGCCCACAACAGCGCGCCTGCGCCCGCAGCGCCCAGAGCAAGACGTCGTGCGGCATCGCCCCGCGCCGCCCGGTTCGCCACGCGCCAGACCGCGACGACCCACGCGCCGAACAGGAGTGTCTGCACCACGGGCAGGAACACCATGGCCCGCAACGAGATCACGTTGAGCAGTGAACGGTAGGTGTTGAGGAGCACGAGCAGCACAGCCAGCATGGCGCACGCGATGAGCGCGACGCATACGGCAGAAAGGATCCGCCCCCAGAGTTGAGCGCTGCGTTGTGTTGCGGTGTCGATCAGATCAGAACGCCGAGGCAGGGCTGCTAGTGTCGCGGCCGCTGTCGCGATCCACGCTCCGGGGGCCAGAGCGAACTCGGTCACCCCCACGTGGATTCCACCGAGGATCGCATCGACGACGAAATATGTTGCCGCGCAGAGCGCGAGCGGGCCGGCCGTCAATAGCTTGGCCACTCTGAGCTTGCCGGGTGTCCAGGACGGCCCGAAGAGATTCGTGCGGCTCAGGTAGGGCAGGACGATCGCGCAGAGGGCCAGCACCACCCCGGCGATGACCTCGGGTCGGCTGTACCCATGGCCGGCCGCGGTCCATGGCAGGATCAGGGCGAGGATCAGTCCGACAATCGCCGCCGAATCGAAAATCCAGTCGGACCGCGGCACACATGCGAACGGGCTTGGGCGCGGAGGTCTTTGCGGTACCGGAATGTAGCCCGGCGGAAGGGTACCGGCCATCGGCGCCATCTGGTACCCCTGCGGATGCAGAGCTGCCTGCGGATAGGCGGGGGGTTGCGCGTGCGTCGCGGGCTGTGCGTACGCGGCGGGTTGTGAATACGCCGCCGATTGCGGGTCCGCGAAAGGCTGCGTGTATCCGGCGCCGAAGCGCGACGGCGGGAGGTACCCGGCCGGAAGCTGTTGTTGGTAGGCAGGAAGATCGGTCTCGGCGCCGCCGTCGGACGGCTGGCCGGCGCTCTCAGACCCGGCGCTTGGCGGTCCGTCATCTGCCATGTGTGCCCCCATCGGATGATCCTGCATCGTGCCACAAGGGTGCCGTATCTGGTCTCGGGATTGCCTGTCCGGGACGGCAATGCAGGTTCTGCCTGGCAGAACTCAGCCCGGCGGACGCAACGCGGCGAACTCGTCGGTGACGCGGTACTGGGAGTCGGTGAAGCGGTAGAGCGCGGCCGGACGGCCGCCGCTGCGTCCACTGCGGGCGATCGTTCCGGTGCGCGTGATGACGTTGCGTCGTGCGAGCACTCGTTGCAGGTTAGTGGCGTCGACCTGGTGGCCGAGCGCCGAACCGTAGATATCGCGGAGCGTGGAAAGCGCGAATTCCTTTGGTGCCAAGGCAAATCCGATGTTGGTGTAGGACATCTTGGCGATCAGACGGCTGTGGGCGTGGGTAACCATGGGGCCGTGGTCGAACGCCATCGGCGGCAGCGCGCTGACCGGATGCCACCGGGTGTCGGGCGGCAGGGCAGGTACGGCCGGGGAGGGCACGAGGCCGAGGAAGGTGGACGCAATGGTCCGAGTGCCCGGCACCCGCGCCGGGTCCGAGAACACGGCCAGCTGTTCGAGGTGAGCAATCTCACGCAGGTCGACCTTCTCGGCCAGCTGACGTCGGATTGAACTGGTCATGTCTTCGTCGTTTCGTAGCCGTCCACCCGGCAAGGACCAGGCGCCACGCTGCGGATTCATCGCGCGCTCCCACAAGAGAACGCTGAGCTCGGGGTTCGGTGTGCCTAGCTGGCGAACCTGGAACACGACCGCCAGCACCTCGTGCGCGGTGCTAGAATTTGGCATGTTTTCGATTATAAGTCGAAAACCTGACCACAGGAGGCGGCGATGACGCTCCTTTCTGAACCGGGCTTGGCTGGGGGCCCGCCGCAGGGCGCATACACCGGCGTCGAGCCGGACGCCGAGTGGGTGGCCGAGGTCCGGCGGCTGGCCAAGCAGCGCGACGCGACAATTCTCGCCCACAACTACCAGGTGCCGGCCATTCAGGATGTCGCCGACCATGTCGGGGACTCGCTGGCCCTCTCGCGAATCGCGGCCGAGGCGCCCGAGCAGACGATCGTCTTCTGCGGCGTGCACTTCATGGCCGAGACCGCCAAGATCCTCAGCCCTGACAAGACCGTGCTGATTCCGGACCAGCGTGCGGGTTGCTCGCTGGCCGAGTCGATCACCGCCGATGACCTGGCGGCATGGAAGGCCGAACATCCCGGCGCTGTCGTGGTGTCCTACGTCAACACCACCGCGGCCGTCAAAGCGCTCACCGACATCTGCTGCACGTCGGCCAATGCCGTCGACGTCGTTGCATCGATCCCCGAGGACCGCGAGGTGCTGTTCTGCCCCGACCAGTTCCTCGGCGCACACGTCCGGCGCGTGACCGGACGCAAGAACTTGCACGTCTGGGCCGGCGAATGTCACGTGCACGCCGGCATCAACGGCGACGAGCTCGCCGCCCAGGCCCGCGCCCATCCCGGCGCGGAGCTTTTCGTGCACCCTGAATGCGGTTGCGCGACCTCTGCGCTGTATCTCGCCGGAGAGGGCGCGGTGCCCGCGGATCGAGTGAAGATCCTGTCGACGGGCGGCATGCTCGAGGCGGCCCGCGCCACCAGCGCCCGGGAGGTGCTCGTGGCCACCGAGGTCGGGATGCTGCACCAATTGCGCAAGGCCGCACCGCGGGTCGACTTCCGCGCGGTTAACGACCGGGCGTCGTGCAAGTACATGAAGATGATCACGCCGGCCGCGTTGTTGCGCTGCCTGCGCAATGGCGTCGACGAAGTGGATGTCGATCCGGAAATCGCGCGGCTGGCCCGCCGCAGCGTGCAGCGGATGATCGAAATCGGCCAGCCGGGCGGTGGGGAATGACTCGCTTGTCTTCTCTTCGCGCGCGCGGCTCATCGGAAGTATCTTCTCTTCGCGCAAGCGGCTCATCGACGCATCAGCGTGCCGACGTCGTCGTGATCGGCACCGGGGTCGGGGGTCTCGCTGCTGCGATTGCCGCGGCACGCCAAGGCCGCACGGTGATGGTGCTCAGCAAGGCGGCCAACACCGCGACGTTCTACGCACAGGGCGGCATCGCGGTGGTGCTTCCGCGCACCGAGGACTCTGTCGAGGCTCATGTCAACGACACACTGTCGGCAGGGGCGGGTCTCTGCGACCCCGATGCAGTGCGGTCGATCGTTGCCGACGGGTATCGCGCGGTGACCGAATTGGTCGCCGCCGGAGCGCGTTTCGACGAGGCCACCCCAGGCCAGTGGGCTTTGACTCGTGAAGGCGGACATTCCAGGCGGCGGATCGTGCACGCGGGCGGTGACGCCACCGGCGCCGAAGTGCAGCGCGCACTGAACCACGCTGCCGCGAAGCTGGATATCCGGCACAATCATGTTGCCGTGCAATTGCTTTGCGACGTCGACGGCATCACCGGGGTGCAGGTCATCAACGATGACGGCATCGGTGTGGTGCACGCCCCCGCGGTAATCCTTGCCACGGGCGGTCTGGGCCAGCTGTACCAGGCCACCACCAACCCCGAGGGTTCGACGGGCGACGGAATCGCGTTGGCGTTGTGGGCCGGTGTCCCGGTGAGTGACGTCGAGTTCGTCCAATTCCACCCGACGATGCTTTTCGACGAGCGCGTCGGCGGCCGCAGACCGCTGATTACCGAGGCCCTGCGCGGCGAAGGCGCCAGCCTCCTTGACGCCCGCGGTGTTTCGATCACTGCGGGTGTGCATCCGATGGGTGATCTGGCACCCCGTGACGTGGTAGCCGCCGCGATCGACGCCCGGCTGCGCGAATCGGGCGACCGGTGTGCCTATCTCGACGCTCGGGGAGTGACCGATGTGGCCCGCAGATTTCCCACGGTCACCGCCGCGTGCCGGGCGGCGGGAATCGACCCTGCGAAAGACTTGATCCCCATCGTGCCGGGAGCGCATTACAGCTGTGGGGGCGTGGTCACCGACGTCGAGGGCGGCACAGGATTACCCGGTCTGTTCGCGGCGGGCGAAGTGGCGCGCACTGGAATGCACGGTGCCAACCGGCTGGCGTCCAACAGCCTGCTCGAAGGCTTGGTCGTCGGCGGCCGCGCGGGACGCAGGGCTGCCGCACACGCGCTGAGCAGAGGGCGCGTGAACGCAGTGGCCCCGGTGCTGCCGCTTCGTACAGCATTGGCCCGCAACGATTTACAGCACATCATGTCCGCGCACGCATCGGTCGTGCGCGACGCCGACGGACTGACCGGGGCGGAGGCCGCATTTCAGGCGGCCCCGCCGCGCGCTGCGCTCACCAACACTGACGCCGAGGACATTGCCCTGACGGTGACCGCGCAAGCCGTCGTCGCCGCGGCACTTGCGCGCGCCGAGACTCGCGGTTGCCACCATCGAGACGACTACCCGGACACCGATCCGGCACAGGCCAGCAGCGCGACTGCCCGCCTCGCATCCGACGGGCGCGTCGTCGTCGACGCACAGGTGCCTGCCGGGGCCTGCGGTTGATGCACCTGTCCGAAAACGAGGTCGCTGAGGCGCGCTCGGCGATCCGCCGCGCCCTCGATGAGGACCTCCGGTACGGCCCCGACGTCACCACCGAGGCGACCGTGGCGGCCGGTGCGACGACGACTGCTGCAGTGGTCACCAGGGAGCCCGGTGTCATCGCGGGAGTGGGGGTGGCACTGCTCGTGCTGGACGAGGTGCTCGGAATGGGCGGGTACGAGGTGCTCGACAGGGCGTCGGACGGGGACAGGCTGGACGCCGGGGCAGTAGCTCTGCGCGTTCACGGCGACACCAGAGGGGTGCTGACGGCGGAACGCACGATGCTGAACCTCGTGTGTCACCTGTCGGGTATCGCCACGACGACCCGCGCTTGGGTCGATGCGGTTGCCGGCACAACCGCGACAATCCGGGACACCCGCAAGACGCTGCCCGGGCTGCGCGCGCTGCAGAAGTACGCGGTTCGCGTCGGCGGCGGACAGAACCACCGCATGGGATTGGGCGACGCCGCACTGATCAAGGACAACCACGTCGCTGCGGCCGGATCCGTGGTGGCCGCGCTGCGGGCGGTCCGGGCCGCCGCGCCCGACCTACCCTGTGAGGTCGAGGTGGACTCGCTCGACCAACTCGACGAGGTACTGGCGGAGCCGGTGGAACTCGTCCTGCTGGACAACTTTCCGGTCTGGCAGACCCAGATCGCGGTGCAACGCCGCGACGCACGCGCCCCGCTTGTGAAGCTGGAGTCATCCGGCGGCCTGGTGCTGGATAACGCCCACGAGTATGCCGCGACGGGCGTCGACTACCTCGCGATTGGCGCGCTCACCCACTCCGTGCGGGTGCTCGACGTCGGTTTGGATTTCTAAGCGCGGCGTTTTCCGCGAGCGGGCGTGTCTGCTGCGCGACACGCCGCAATTGTGCGTACTTTGCGCACGCTCGTCGTCCGTCAGTCGGCGCCGAGGATGGCCGAAACGGCAGCCCGCGCGGCGTTGAGCGCGGCCACATCTCCGGTCGTGCGTGACAGCATCAACGCACCTTCGATCACCGAAACAACTGCGAGGGCAGCCTCTTTCGCGCGTTCGTCGCCCCACCCGTCCCTGCAGAGTCGCTGTGTGATCGCCGTACACCAGCTGTCAAAAGCCCGCGCCGCGGCACCGCGAATCAGCTCGCTCGCGTGCACCGACTCCGTCGCGATCGGCTCAACAGGGCATCCGTCGCGACAATCTGCCGAGAGACCGGCAACGAGAAGCTCCACCCATTGATCGACGACCGCCGACACGGGGACCTCTTGTGCGAGCGCTGTCCGAAGGATCCGTTCGATGTCGGCTCCGGCCGTCTCGACCACGGCGGCGGCGAGCGCCTGTTTGCCGCCGGGGAAGTGGTGGTACAGCGATCCGGCCTTCACGCCTGCGTCGTCGAGGACCTGGTTGAGGCCCGTCGCGGCGTATCCCTGCCGGCGAAACAGGGTACCGGCGGTCTCGATCAGCGCGGCGCGGCTGCGGTCGGGGCGGGGCATGCCCTTGACAATACTAGAAAGGTCATTCAAGAATCACACCTATGCGGCAGTTGATGTTCGTCGAGCCCGGAAGATATGCCTGGCGAGAAGCGCCGGAGCCGACGATCACGTCGCCGGAACAGGCGCTCGTTCGGCCCGTTGCCGTGGCGTGCTGCGATCTCGACATGGCAGTGGCGGAAGGCATGTTGCCGATGCCGCCGGGACACGCCGTGGGCCACGAGGGGGTGGCGGAAGTGGTGGCCGTCGGTGACGCCGTGACGACGGTGCGGGCGGGTGACCGGGTGGTGGTGCCGTTTCAGATCAGCTGCGGGCGGTGCCGCGAGTGTCTGCGTGGTGCGACGGGTTCCTGCGGTACGCATCCATTGATGGCGATGTATGGCATGGCCCCGCTCGCTGGGCTTGACGGCGGCGGCTTTATGTCCGATCTGGTGTCGGTGCCGCACGGCGACGCGATGCTCATTCCCATACCGCAGCCCGTCGATCCCGTTGCCATCGCGTCGCTTTCGGACAACATTCCCGACGGATGGCGCGCAATTGGCCCGTACCGCGCCGAGCTTGATGCGCTAGACCCTTCGGATCGACGAGTTCTCGTCGTGGGTCGGCGGTCGATCGGTGTGTATGCCGCTGCGTTCGCATCGGCGATCGGCGCCCACGTCGACTATGTCGACACCGACAAGAACCGGCTTGCCGCCGCCGAGAAACTGGGTGCTGTCGTGCACGACCGCGCAAAACCGGACCGATCCTGGGAGCCCTATCCGGTGACGGTGCACACCTCGGCCGACCCGGCGCTGCTCGCGGCCACATTGCGCGCGACGTGGGCCGACGGCGTGTGCACCGACACCGGCGTCTACCCCCAGATCAAGGTCGAGATGCCGCTGCTGCCGATGTACACGCGCGGTGTCCGGTTCGTGACGGGCCGAGTCAACGCGCGCGCGGTGATTCCCGAGATTCTCGACGTCCTCACGACGGGTTGCGATCTCGCACCGGTCGTCGAACACGTAGCGGATTGGGAAGACGCACCGCAGGTGTGGCCCTCGATGACGGCCAAGACCGTCTTCACCCGCGTGTGAGATCAGGTGACGAGCCACATGGACCGTGAAAAAACTTGGCGCGCAATCGAACAGGAGCGCCTCGGTCTCGCCGACATCGTGAAGTCACTGACCGACGAGCAGTTGAACACCGCATCGCTGTGTGGCGAATGGCGTGTTCGCGACGTAGCTGCTCATGTCGCATTGCTGGCGCAGCCGTCGGTGTGGGCTTTCGCCATTGCAGCCGCGCGTGCGGGCGGACGTTTCAACAAAGCCAACCAGGACATGGCCGTCCGGCACGCCGAGTCGGGTGTCGACCTCGCCGGCGAGCTGCGGACGTATGCGGGCTCGCGGCGTTTGCCGCGATACACGAACTACCGCAACGCGTTGTTCGACGTGCTTGTGCACGGGCAGGACATCGCGATCCCGCTCGGGTTAGAGCGCCAGATGCCGATCGAGGCCGCGGCTGCCGGCGCGGAAACGGTCTGGGCCATGGGGTTTCCGTTCCGGACGAAGCGTAGGTTCAGCGACATGCGTTTTGTGGCGAGTGACGCTGACTGGTCGGCCGGTTGCGGCATCGTCGTCACCGGCCCGATCGAGGCGATCCTGTTGGTCCTGACCGGCCGCGCTGTCGCGCTGTCCCGGCTGGCGGGACCCGGCCACCGGGAGTTGGTCCAGCGCCTTACGCCGACGCGCGGCGCATGAGCGACAGGGCCACCGCCGCCGTCGCGAAGAAGCCGGAAAAGACGCGGCCGAACGCCGCCTGCCGCTTGGCGGTGTGTAGAAGCCGCACAAGCCGTGCGGCCATGCCGGCGTAGAGGCCCATCACCACCAGGTCGACGGCGACCATCGTGGCGCCGATGGTGGTGTACTGCGGCAGCAGTGGCGACGACGCCTCGATGAAAGGCGGCAATGCGGCGATCAGGAACACCAGCCCCTTTGGATTTGTCACGTTGATGAGAACGCCACGCAGCAGCAGCGAGAGCCGGCCGCCGTCGGGTCTGATCATTTGCTCGGTCAACGCAACGCTCGCGGTCCGCCACTGCCGCACCGCCAGATAGACGAGGTAGGCCACACCCACCCACTTCACCGCCGCGAACGCCGCCGCAGAGGCCACGAGCACCGTGCCGAGCCCCAGTGCCACCACGGCCAGCTGCATCATCAGGCCGATCTCCAGACCTGCGATGCTCCAGTATCCGCGGCGTACGCCGTGCGCGAGGCCCGTCGCCATCGACTGAATCGCCCCTGCGCCGGGGGACACGCTGATCGCGATCGCCGCCCCGAGGAATGCCCACCACACTTCCGGCCTCATTGCCGGAGTCTGCCCACGAGTCGCGGCCCAATTCAATTGATTTTCGTTCAGATACTCCGATCAGGGACAATCGACGTAATGGCCACGATCGAGATGACCCGGATCGACCTGCGCAACCGCTCGCTGAGCGTGGCGCAGTTGCGGGCTGCGCTGCCTCGGGGCGGCGTGGACGTCGACGCAGTGGTCCCGAAGGTGCGGCCCATCGTCGACGCGGTCGCCGAGCGCGGGGCCGAGGCGGCGCTGCAGTACGGCGAGTCGTTCGACAGGATCCGGCCCGCCACCGTGCGGGTGCCGGCGGCGCGTCTGGACGAGGCTCTGGCCGCACTGTCTCCCGACGTGCGCGCGGCGCTCGAGGTCGCGATCGAGCGGGCTCGCGCGGTGCACGCCGACCAGCGCCGCACCGACACCACGACCAGGCTCGGTCCCGGCGCCACGGTCACCGAGCGCTGGGTCCCGGTGGCACGGGTCGGGCTCTATGTGCCGGGAGGCAACGCGGTCTATCCGTCCAGCGTCGTGATGAACGTCGTGCCCGCCCAGACCGCGGGCGTCGAGTCGCTGGTGATCGCCAGCCCGCCGCAGGCGCAGTTCGGCGGGCTGCCGCACCCGACCGTCCTGGCCGCCGCCCGGCTGCTCGGTGTCGACGACGTGTGGGCGGTCGGCGGCGCGCAGGGGATCGCGCTGCTGGCCTACGGAGGCACGGACACTGACGGAGCCGAGCTGGCACCCGTCGACATGATCACCGGGCCGGGCAACATCTATGTCACTGCCGCCAAGCGGATCTGCCGCTCGCAGGTCGGCATCGACGCCGAGGCGGGGCCGACGGAGATCGCGATTCTCGCCGACCACACCGCCGACCCAGCCCACGTCGTCGCCGACCTGATCAGCCAGGCCGAGCACGACGAGATGGCCGCCAGCGTACTGGTGACGCCCAGTCAGGAGCTCGCGGACGCGACCTCGAAAGAGCTTGTGGTTCAACTGGAGACAACGAAGCATCGGGAGCGGGTAACGGCCGCGCTCACCGGGCGCCAGTCGGCAATCGTGCTCGTCGACGACATCGACGCGGGTGTTCGGGCCGTGAACGCCTACGCTGCAGAACACTTGGAGATCCAGACGGCAGACGCTGCCGTCGTGGCCGCGAAAATCCGTTCTGCCGGTGCGATATTCGTGGGTGCATACTCGCCGGTGAGCCTCGGCGACTACTGCGCGGGGTCCAACCATGTGCTTCCGACGGCGGGGTGCGCGCGGCACTCGAGCGGATTGTCGGTGCAAACATTCCTGCGGGGCATCCACGTGGTCGAGTACGACGAAGCCGCGCTGAAAGACGTGTCCGGTCATGTGATCACGCTCGCGCAGGCAGAGGATCTGCCCGCGCACGGCGAGGCGGTACGCAGACGGTTCGAGGCGCAGCGATGAGCATTCCCGGAGAGAAGGTCACGCTGGAGGACCTGCCCTTGCGTGACGACCTGCGCGGCAAGTCGCCGTACGGCGCGCCACAACTCGATGTGCGGGTGCGGCTCAACACGAACGAGAATCCGCATCCGCCCACCCAGGCATTGGTCGACGACGTCGCGGAGTCGGTGCGCGACGCGGCCGTGAACCTCCACCGCTATCCCGACAGGGATGCCGTGGCGCTGCGCCGTGATCTCGCGGCATACCTCACCCGCCAGACCGGCGTGGGTGTCGAGGTCGAAAATCTCTGGGCGGCCAACGGTTCCAACGAGGTGCTCCAGCAGTTGCTGCAGGCGTTCGGCGGACCAGGCCGCAGCGCGATCGGCTTCGTGCCCTCGTATTCGATGCATCCGATCATCTCCGACGGCACGCAGACCCGCTGGCTGGAGGCCCGGCGTGCGGAGGACTTCGGCCTTGACACCGAAACGGCGGTGGCCGCGATCGTCGAGCACCGTCCCGATGTGGTGTTTGTGGCAAGCCCCAACAATCCGTCCGCTCAAAGTGTCACACTGCACGACCTCCGTCGGTTACTCGATGCGATGGGCGCCGGCATCCTCATCCTCGATGAGGCTTACGGCGAATTCTCCTCGGCGCCAAGTGCGATCGGCCTGATCGACGAATATCCGACGAAGCTTGTCGTGACGCGCACGATGAGCAAGGCATTCGCGTTCGCCGGTGGCCGGCTCGGCTACCTGATCGCGGCGCCCGCGGTGATCGAGGCGATGCTCTTGGTGCGGCTGCCCTACCACCTGTCCGTGACCACACAGGCCGCCGCGCGCGCCGCGCTGCGGCACGCCAACGAGACGCTGGCCAGCGTCGCAGCGCTGATCGCCGAACGCGAACGCGTGATGGAAGCGCTGAGCGTCATGGGTTTTCGTGTCGTCCCAAGTGACGCGAACTTCGTGTTGTTCGGTGAATTCGCCGATGCGGCCGCGACGTGGCAGCGCTATCTGGACGCAGGCATCCTGATTCGCGACGTCGGTATCCCCGGATATCTGCGTGTCACCGTGGGGCTTCCCGACGAGAACGACGCTTTCCTGACCGCCAGTTCACGCCTGGTGTCCACCCAGCTCGCCGGGATAGGAGCATCATGACCGAGAACCGTCGTGCGCGGATCGAGCGCACTACCAAAGAGTCCGACATCGTCGTCGAGCTCGACTTGGACGGAACCGGCACCACCAACATCGACACCGGTGTGCCGTACTACGACCACATGCTCACCGCGCTCGGTAGCCACGCCAGTTTCGACCTGACCGTTGTGGCCAAGGGCGATGTACAGATCGAGGGACACCACACGATCGAGGACACCGCGATCGTGCTCGGCCAGGCGCTGGGACAGGCGCTGGGCGACAAGATTGGCATCCGCCGCTTCGGCGACGCGTACATCCCGATGGACGAGACCCTCGCGCACGCCGCCGTCGACGTCTCAGGCCGTCCGTACTGCGTTCACACAGGTGAACCGGATCACCTGCGCCACTTCACGATTGCCGGTTCCAGCGTGCCCTACCACACCGTGGTCAACCGGCACGTCTTCGAGTCGTTGGCGATGAACGCCCGCATCGCGTTGCATGTCCGCACGCTCTACGGGCGCGACCCGCACCACATCACCGAGGCCCAGTACAAGGCAGTGGCGCGAGCATTGCGCCAAGCGGTCGAAGCCGATCCCCGCGTCAGTGGCGTGCCGTCCACGAAAGGCACGCTGTGACAACTAAATCCGTGGTGGTGCTTGACTACGGATCAGGCAACCTGCGGTCAGCGCAGCGCGCGCTGGAGCGGGCAGGGGCGACGGTGGACGTCACCGCAGATCCCGGCGCCGCGGCGGCCGCCGACGGTTTGGTGGTGCCCGGAGTCGGGGCGTTCGATGCGTGTATGACGGGCCTGCGCGCGATCGGCGGCGAGAAGATCATCGCCGAGCGGCTCAAGGCCAGGGGTCCGGTGCTTGGCGTGTGCGTGGGGATGCAGATCCTGTTCGATCGTGGGGTTGAGTTCGGTGTTGAAAGCGCGGGCTGCGGCCAATGGCCCGGCGCCGTAACCCGTTTGGACGCGCCGGTGATCCCGCACATAGGATGGAATGTCGTCCAGGCCGGCGTCGGCAGCAGGCTGTTCGACGGCCTCGACGCCGATACCCGGTTCTATTTCGTGCATTCGTATGCGGCACAGCGCTGGGAGGGCAACAGCGACGCCGTGCAGACCTGGGCGAGTCATCACGTCCCGTTCCTGGCTGCCGTCGAGGACGGCGCCCTCGCGGCCACGCAGTTCCACCCGGAGAAGAGCGGCGACGCCGGTGCCTTTTTGCTGAGCAACTGGGTGCGGGGCCTATGAGCCCGCTGATCCTGCTGCCCGCCGTCGATGTCGTCGAGGGCCGCGCGGTTCGCCTGGTGCAGGGGAAAGCCGGCAGCGAGAGCGAATACGGCTCGGCACTTGACGCCGCCTTGACCTGGCAGCGCGACGGCGCCGAGTGGATTCACCTCGTGGACCTCGACGCGGCGTTCGGGCGTGGCTCGAACCGGGAACTGCTCGCCGACGTCGTCGGCACCCTCGACGTCAGTGTGGAACTGTCGGGCGGTATCCGTGACGACGAGTCGTTGCGGGCCGCGCTCGCAACGGGTTGCGCGAGAGTCAATCTCGGAACCGCGGCACTCGAGAACCCGACGTGGTGCTCGAAGGTCATCGCCGAGCACGGCGAGAAGGTAGCGGTCGGGTTAGATGTGCAGATCGTCGACGGCGAGCACCGCCTACGCGGCCGTGGCTGGGAGACCGACGGCGGCGACCTCTGGACTGTCTTGGAACGCCTTGACAGAGAAGGTTGTTCACGCTTCGTCGTCACCGACGTCACCAAGGACGGCACCCTCAATGGCCCTAACTTGGACCTGCTCGCCGGTGTCGCGGAATGCACCGCCGCACCGCTGATTGCCTCGGGCGGAGTCTCCAGCCTCGACGACCTCCAGGCGATCGCTACCCTCACCGAGATCGGAATCGAGGGCGCGATCGTCGGAAAAGCGCTTTACGCGGGGCGATTCACACTGCCGCAGGCGCTCGCAGCGGTAAGGCGGTAGCCGGGCATGTCGCCAGACGACAGCGACCTGAGCACGTTGGTCGCCGAGGCCGCCGCGATCCTCGATATGGCAACGGCACGATTCGTCGAAGGCCGCGGTGCCGACTCGGCAGTTCGCAAGAAAGGCAACGACTTCGCGACCGAGGTCGACCTTGCTATCGAGCGTGAGGTCGGTGCAGCGTTGACGTCCGCGACCGGAATCAAGGTTCACGGCGAGGAGTTCGGCGGCGCCGACGTCGATTCGCCCCTGGTGTGGATCCTCGACCCGATCGACGGCACGTTCAACTACGCTGCCGGACTGCCGCTGGCGGCGATCCTGCTGGGCCTGATGCGCGACGGTGAACCGGTAGCCGGTCTCACCTGGATGCCGTTCACCAATGAACGGTTGACCGGCATCGTCGGACAGGGTTTGCGCTGCAACGGTGTGGATCTCGCGCCACTGGCGCCCTCTGAACTAGCCGACGCGGTCGTCGGCCTGGGCACCTTCAATGTGGACTCGCGGGGTCGGCTGCCCGGTCGATATCGGCTCGCGGTCGTCGAACACCTCAGCCGCGTGTCGTCGCGTATCCGCATTCATGGCGCCATCGGCATCGACCTAGCGTGGGCTGCAGCCGGAAACCTAGGTGGTGCAATCAGTTTCGGTGGAAAGGTCTGGGACCACGCTGCCGGTGTGGCGTTGGTGCGTGCCGCGGGCGGCGTCGTCACCGACATAGCCGGCAATGCCTGGTCGTCGCACTCGGGGTCGGTGCTTGCTGGCGACGCGCGTTGTCACGCACAGATTCTGGACATCTTGCGCGATCTCGGCGATCCGGGTGACTACTGATGGCCGACGTCGCAATTCGTGTCATCCCGTGCCTGGACGTCGACGGCGGCAGGGTCGTCAAGGGCGTGAACTTCGCGAATCTGCGCGACGCCGGCGACCCCGTCGAGCTGGCAGCCGCCTACGACGCGGAAGGCGCCGACGAGCTGACCTTCCTTGACGTCACCGCTTCGTCCTCGGGACGGGCCACGATGCTGGATGTGGTGCGCCGCACCGCGGACCAGGTGTTCATTCCTCTCACAGTCGGGGGCGGCGTCCGGTCGGTCGCCGATGTCGACACGCTGCTACGCGCGGGTGCGGACAAGGTGTCCGTCAACACCGCCGCGATCGCACGCCCGGAGCTGCTTGCCGAATTGTCCCGGCAGTTCGGCTCGCAATGCATCGTGCTGTCCGTCGATGCGCGCACGGTCCCCGACGGCGGCGCGTCGACGGCCTCGGGCTGGGAAGTCACGACTCACGGCGGACGTAATGGCACAGGCATCGACGCCATCGAGTGGGCTCAGCGCGGCGCTGACCTGGGAGTAGGCGAAATCCTGCTCAACTCCATGGATTTCGACGGAACCAAGGCCGGCTTCGATCTGCCGATGCTGCGCGCGGTGCGCGCCGCCGTCACGGTGCCCGTCATCGCCAGCGGCGGCGCGGGCGCGGTGGAACATTTCGCTCCCGCGGTTGTTGCAGGAGCCGACGCCGTGCTCGCCGCAAGTGTCTTCCACTTCAGGGAGCTGACTATCACGCAGGTCAAGGCGGCGATGGCGGGAGAAGGGATCACAGTGCGATGAGCGCTTGCGCGAAGAGGAGACGGCAGCGATGACACTCGACGCCGACATTGCCTCGCGGCTCAAACGCGACGCGAACGGTTTGATCGCCGCGGTCGCCCAGGAGCGAGCCACCGGCAAGGTGCTGATGGTCGCCTGGATGGACGACATCGCCTTGGCTCGCACGCTGGAAACCCGTGAGGCGACCTATTATTCGCGTTCGCGGCAGGAACACTGGGTGAAAGGAGCGACGTCGGGCCACACCCAGCACGTGCACTCGGTCCGGTTGGACTGCGACGGCGACACAGTGCTCCTGGAAGTCGATCAGGTGGGGGCCGCGTGCCACACCGGGGATCACAGTTGCTTCGACACCGACGTGCTGCTCGCCGAAGAGGATTGAGCTACGCGCTTTGACGCGCCCGCAGGACCTCCAGCGCCTTGTCCGCATGCGTGTTCATATTGACCTCGCTCGAGATCACCTCCAGCACGCGGCGATCGGTGTCGATCACGAACGTCGTCCGCTTCACCGGCATCAGTTTGCCCAGCAAGCCACGCTTCACGCCGAACGACGAGGCCACGGCGCCGTCAGCATCGGACAACACCGGGTAGTCGAAGTTGTTGGTCTCGCTGAACTTCGCCTGCTTTGCCACCGCGTCCGTGCTGATACCAACCCGCGATGCGCCGACGTCGGCGAATTCCTTTGCCAGATCCCGGAAGTGGCACGCCTCGCGGGTGCAGCCGGTTGTGCCCGCGGCCGGATAGAAGAACAACACCACCGGACCTGAGGCCAACAACTCGCTGAGTGTGCGCTGTGTGCCGGTCTGATCGGGAAGTTCGAACTCTTCGACTAGGTCACCACGTTTCATGAGTGAACACGCTACGCCCGGCCGGGCGCATACCCGCAAGGTGGGAAGATACTCACGTGACGTCGACCGCCGACCTGACTGTGACGACCACGCGCGAGCAGTTTCGCGCGCTGGCCGACGAGCACCGGTTCGTCCCCGTCACCCGCAAGGTCCTTGCCGACAGCGAGACACCGCTGTCGGCCTACCGGAAACTGGGCGCCAATCGGCCAGGCACATTCCTGCTGGAGTCCGCTGAGAACGGGCGGTCCTGGTCGCGCTGGTCGTTCATCGGCGCCGGGGCGCCGTCGGCGCTGACCGTGCGCAATGGCCAAGCTGCGTGGATCGGCGCGGCGCCGACGGACGCGCCGAGGGGTGGCAACCCTCTCGACGCGCTGCGCGCCACGATGGACCTGCTTCATTCGGTTCCCGTGCCCGGTATGCCGCCGCTGACAGGCGGCCTGGTGGGCTTCTTCGCCTACGACATGGTGCGGCGGCTGGAGCGGCTGCCCGAATTGGCGGTCGACGACCTGCACGTGCCCGACATGGTTCTGCTGCTGGCCACCGACGTCGCCGCGGTCGACCACCACGAAGGCACCATCACGCTGATCGCGAACGCGGTGAACTGGAACGGCACCGACGAACGCGTCGACTGGGCCTACGACGACGCGGTCGCGCGGCTCGACGTGATGACCACGGCGCTCGGGCAGCCGTTGCCCTCCACCGTCGCCACCTTCGACCGCCCAGAACCGTTGCACCGCTCGCAACGCACGCCAGAGGAGTTCGCGGAGATCGTCGACCGCCTCGTCGGCGAGATCGAGGCCGGGGAGGCATTCCAGGTCGTCCCGTCGCAGCGGTTCGAGATGGACACCCATGTCGAGCCGATCGACGTTTACCGGATACTGCGGGCGTCCAATCCAAGCCCGTACATGTATCTCCTGCATATCCCGAAAGACGATGGCAGTCTGGACTTTTCGATCGTCGGCTCAAGCCCTGAGGCGCTCGTCACCGTGAAAGACGGCTGGGCAAGCACGAATCCGATCGCGGGCACGCGATGGCGCGGCGAGACCGAGGAGGAAGACGTCCTCCTCGAAAAGGAGCTGCTGGCCGACGAGAAGGAGCGCGCGGAGCACCTCATGCTGGTCGACCTTGGACGCAACGACCTCGGACGGGTCTGCGTGCCGGGCACGGTGCGCGTCGACGACTACAGCCACATCGAGCGCTACAGCCACGTGATGCATCTGGTCTCGACGGTCACCGGTCGCCTCGCCGAGGGCCGGACCGCGCTCGACGCTCTCACTGCGTGTTTCCCCGCCGGCACGCTGTCAGGTGCCCCGAAAGTCCGCGCCATGGAGCTGATCGAGGAGGTCGAAAAGACCCGTCGCGGGCTCTACGGCGGGGTGGTCGGCTACCTCGACTTCGCAGGCAACGCCGATTTCGCGATCGCCATCCGCACCGCACTGATGCGTGACGGCACCGCCTACGTGCAGGCCGGTAGCGGGGTTGTCGCCGACTCCAATGGCCCGTACGAGCACACGGAGGCCACCAATAAAGCCAAAACCGTGCTGAACGCGATCGCGGCCGCTGAAACGCTCAAATCTCCGTGATCCGCGCTGCGCAGCTGCTGTTGGTGCTGGCGGCCATCGAATTGTGGGCGGCCTCGAGGGTGCCGTGGGTCGTGCTGACGTCGTCCGAGGGCCTCGGCCAGCCCCGCGTGACGACCCTGACCGGTGCGGCGTGGTCCACCGCGCTGATTCCGTTTGCCGTGTTGCTGCTGGCTGCGGCGGTCGCCGCGCTGGCGGTGCGGCGATGGCCTTTGCGGATACTCGCCGTGCTGGTGGCGCTGGTGAGCGCGGGCTGCGCGTACCTGGCGATCACGCTGTGGACGACGCCTGACGTCGCCCCGAGGGCGGCCCATCTCACCGACGTGCCGGCGGTCTCGCTGATCGGCAGTTCCCGTGAGCCGTGGGGCGCGGTGCTGACGCTGGCCGCCGCGGTGATGACGCTGACGTCCGCAGTGCTGCTGACGCGGGTCGCGGTCACGGGCCCGGCGGCCTCGGACAAGTACGCGTCACGCACGACCCGCCGCAGCACTGTGGCGGCACGCGGGACCCCCGACGAGACGATGTCGGAGCGGGTGATGTGGGACGCGCTCGACGAGGGCAGTGACCCAACCACCGATTCGGGTAGCGAGGGTCGGTGAGGGGCGGCAACCGCACGGCGGCTACCCTTTCGATGTTCGACCGGATGTCGGCTAGGTTGCGGAGGAAGGAGCCGACCCGCATGGATTCGGCAAACGTGCTCGACTCCATTCTCGACGGAGTTCGTGCCGACGTTGCCGCACGTGAGTCGGTCGTGCCGCTGGCCGAGGTCAAAGCCGCTGCTGAAAAAGCTCCGCCATCGCGAAACGTGATGGCCGCGTTGCGTGAACCGGGCATTGGCGTGATCGCGGAGGTCAAGCGAGCCAGCCCCTCGCGCGGTAAGTTGGCGGCGATCGCCGACCCGGCGAAACTCGCCCGCGCGTATGAGGAGGGCGGCGCACGAATCGTCAGTGTGCTCACCGAGCAACGACGATTCCGCGGCTCACTCGACGACCTCGACGCGGTTCGCGCCACAGTGTCGATTCCGTTGTTGCGCAAGGACTTTATTATCAAGCCCTACCAGATCCACGAAGCGCGGGCGCACGGTGCGGACATGCTGCTGCTGATCGTCGCGGCGCTGGAGCAGCAGGTGCTGGCGGCGATGCTCGACCGCACCGAGTCTCTCGGGATGACTGCGCTGGTCGAGGTCCACACCGAGCAAGAGGCAGATCGGGCGTTGCAGGCCGGAGCGCGGGTGATCGGCGTTAATGCGCGAGATCTCAAGACGCTCAAGGTCGACCGTGATTGCTTCGCGCGCATCGCGCCTGGCCTGCCGACAGACGTGATTCGCATTGCGGAGTCGGGTATTCGTGGTCCGGCGGACCTGTTGGCGTATGCCGGTGCCGGAGCCGACGCGGTTCTGGTCGGGGAGGGCCTGGTCACCAGCGGCGATCCGCGCGGCGCAGTGGCCGACCTGGTGACGGCAGGCACCCACCCGTCGTGTCCGAGATCGGCCCGCTAGTTGTTCATCCGATGAGCCCGTTGGACCACGACCCGACCATCACCGACCTGCCGAAGTCCAGCTCGGCGATCGCCGAGCCGACTGCGCATGATCCGGACTCCCGCGGGCATTTCGGCGTCTACGGTGGGCGGTTCGTGCCCGAGGCGCTGATGGCTGTCATCGAGGAGGTCACCGCGGCCTACGAAAAGGCGCGCGCCGACCAGGAATTCCTCGACACACTCGACAGGCTGCAGACGCATTACAGTGGCAGGCCCTCGCCGCTCTACGAGGCGGCTCGGCTAAGCGAATACGCCGGCGGTGCGCGGATCTACCTGAAACGCGAAGACCTCAATCACACCGGTTCCCATAAGATCAACAACGTTCTCGGGCAGGCGCTGCTCGCGCAGCAGATGGGCAAGACCCGTGTGATCGCCGAGACCGGAGCGGGCCAGCACGGCGTCGCGACCGCGACCGCGTGCGCATTGCTTGGCCTTGAGTGTGTGATCTACATGGGCGAGGTCGACACGAACCGGCAGGCGCTCAACGTTGCCCGGATGCGGCTTCTGGGCGCCGACGTCATCCCGGTGACGTCAGGCTCGAAAACCCTCAAAGATGCGATCAATGAAGCATTTCGCGACTGGGTGACCAACGCTGACAGCACCTACTACTGTTTCGGCACTGCCGCCGGGCCGCATCCGTTCCCAATGATGGTCCGCGACTTTCAACGCGTGATCGGGTTGGAGACGCGCGCGCAGATCCTCTCTCAGGCAGGCCGATTGCCCGATGCGGTGACCGCCTGTGTCGGCGGGGGATCCAACGCGATCGGCATATTTCACACTTTCATCGACGAGCCGGGTGTGCGGTTGATCGGCTTCGAGGCTGCCGGCGACGGCGTGGAGACCGGGAGGCACGCAGCAACTTTCACCGGCGGGTCACCGGGCGCGTTCCAGGGGTCGTTCTCCTATCTGCTGCAGGACGAAGACGGCCAGACGATCGAAAGCCACTCGATTTCAGCAGGATTGGATTATCCGGGCGTCGGCCCCGAGCATGCGCTCCTCAAGGATATCGGCCGCGCGGAATACCGCCCGATCACCGATGCCCAGGCGATGGATGCATTCCGCGTCCTGTGCAGAACAGAAGGCATCATTCCCGCCATCGAGTCGGCCCACGCTGTGGCTGGAGCGCTGCCGTTGGCGGCCGAGATCGGAACCGGGGGAATCGTCATCGTCAATTTGTCGGGGCGCGGCGACAAAGACGTCGCGACCGCGGCGAAGTGGTTCGGCCTGCTCGACGACGAGGACATCGCACGTGGCTGAACCCGCACGGCTGGCAGAGCTCTTTGCTTCGTGCCGCCAGCATGATCGGTCCGCGTTGATCGGCTATCTGCCGACTGGGTACCCCGACGTGGCGACGTCGATCGACGCCATGACCGCGCTGGTCGAATCGGGTTGCGACATCATCGAAGTCGGAATTCCGTATTCCGACCCGGGGATGGACGGACCCACCATTGCGACAGCGACCGAAGTCGCGTTGCGTGGTGGAGTACGCGTACGCGATTCACTGCAGGCCGTGGAAGCGATCAGCGACGCCGGGGGGCGCGCGGTGGTGATGACGTACTGGAATCCGGTGCTGCATTACGGTGTTGACGCATTCGCCCGGGATTTGGCGGCGGCAGGCGGGTTGGGCATGATCACCCCAGACCTCATTCCCGAAGAAGCCGGGCAATGGCTGGCCGCGTCGGATGATCATCGGCTCGACAGGATCTTTCTGGTGGCGCCCTCGTCGACGCCACAGCGGTTGGCGTCGACAGTGGAGGCCTCGCGTGGGTTCGTTTATGCGGCTTCGACTATGGGCGTCACCGGAGCGCGGGACGCGGTATCGCACGCCGCCCCCGAGTTGGTGCAGCGGGTGAAGGGGGTGTCGGACATTCCGGTCGGAGTGGGGCTGGGCGTGAGATCCAGGGAGCAAGCGGCGGAGATCGCGGCATATGCCGACGGGGTGATCGTCGGCTCGGCATTGGTGGCCGCGCTCGGCGATGGACAGATCGCAAGGCTTCGCACGCTGACCGAGGAGTTGGCTGACGGAGTGCGGCAGAGGATTTCGGCATGACGAGGTTGCTGGCGTCGTTCCCCAGCCCTCCCCAGGGTGTGTGGCACGTTCACATTCCGGTGTTGGACTGGAATTTCCCGGTTCGCGCTTATGCGCTGTGCATCATCGCAGGCATCATCGCGGCCCTGTTGATTGGCGACCGACGATGGGTAGCCCGCGGAGGGGAAAAAGGGGTCATCTACGACATCGCGCTGTGGGCGGTTCCCTTCGGCCTGATCGGTGGCCGGTTGTACCACGTCATCACCGACTGGCCCAAGTACTTCGGGCCCGAAGGCGCTGGTTTCCTTGCCTCGCTACGGATTTGGGACGGTGGCCTCGGGATCTGGGGCGCTGTTGCGCTCGGCGGCGTGGGCGCCTGGATCGGTTGCCGTTTCCGGGGTATCCCGCTGCCGGCGTTCGGTGACGCGATAGCACCAGGCATTGTGCTCGCGCAGGCGATCGGACGGCTTGGCAACTACTTCAACCAGGAGTTGTATGGCCGCCCGACATCGCTACCGTGGGGACTGGAGATTTACGAGCGGCGCGATGCCGCAGGCAACATCGGCCTGATGGACGGTGTGTCGACGGGGCAGCTGGCCGAACCACACCCCGTGCACCCGACTTTTCTGTACGAGCTGCTCTGGAACGTCCTGGTTTTCGTGCTGTTGATCTACGCCGACAAACTTTTCAAGCTCGGTCACGGTCGCCTATTCGCGCTCTATGTTGCGTTGTATTGTGTGGGCCGGTTCTTGATCGAACTGCGGGCGCTCGGGTTGCGAGCGGACGAAGCCACACTGATCTCCGGTATCAGAATCAACTCCTTCACGTCGACCTTCGTATTCATCGGCGCAGTTGTGTACATCGTGTTGGCCCCGAAGGGGCGTGAAGATCCGAAAACGTTGGCGGGCAAACCTCGCGCACCAGACAGCGGCGAGTCCGAAGCCGAAGAACCTGACGAGCCCAAAGAGGCACTAGGGGAGAAGGATTCGGAGTTGGTCGCGTGGGCGAAGGAGCTTGTCGCCGCGGGGTCGACGAGCGGTGTGGTGGCAGGTGTGGCTGCCGCGGCCGCGGACGACGACGAAGCGGTTGGCGACAGCGCGGCTGAAACCGATCGGGAGGCCGACGAATCCGGGTCGGCAGACAAATCTTCGGAATCTGCTGAGGATTCGCCCGAGCCAGGTTCTGAGGAAGAGGCGAAGGACGAACCGGTCGAGTCTGCGGCGGCAGATGATGACGTCGCCGACGACGCGGGGGACGAGCCAGGCGAGGCCGAGGCCGAAGGCGCGGCTGATGAGTCAACAGAAGACACCAAAGACGCAGAAGACGCGGACGACGAAGCTGGTGAGGCCGAGCCTGAAGCGGCAGCCGGCGAGGTAACCAAAGACGCGGACGACGAACCGGGCGACGAGCCAGTCGAGGCCGAAGCCGAAGTCGCGGCTGATGAGTCAACAGAAGACACAGAAGACGCGGACGACGAAGCTGGTGAGGCCGAGCCTGAGGCGGCAGCCGACGAGGACACCGAAGACGCGAAAGAAGACCCGAAAGACGAACCGGCTGAGGCTGAGTCGGACGACGGCGCAGCCGAAGACGCCGAACCAGCAGACGAACACGACGGACCGGTAGAGCAGTCAGCCGCGGAATCCACGACCGCGGTCGAGCTCGGGGCGAAGTCTGAGTCCGAAAGATCTCAGCGGCGTCGGCGATTCCCCAGGTTGAGAGGCCGCTTCCGGTAACAGTGGCATGCTGAAGCCATGACGGCCGAGGCTGGCGCCAGCCGACGAAAGCTCTACGCGTCCCTGGCAACGGGTGCAGTCGTTGCCGGGGCCGTTGCGTACGTCGGTGTCGTCGACCCACACAATCGCGCCTCAGTGTTCCCGGTATGCCCGTTCAAAGTGCTCACCGGATGGAATTGCCCGGCGTGTGGCGGCTTACGTATGACAAATGACCTGCTCCACGCGCATCTCGGGGCCGCGGTGGTCGATAACGTGTTCCTCCTCATCGGGATCCCGGCGCTGCTGGCCTGGATCCTGTGGCGTCGGCACACGAAGAAGCCGGCCATCACCGTCGCCCTCGCGGTCGTCGCCGTGGTGACCACCCTCGCCTGGACGGTGGCGCGCAATCTGCCGGGCTTTCCGCTCATACCCCTTTACGGCGGGTAGTGCACCGTTCGCTGTCAGTTATCCGCAGCGGGACTATGCTCGGAATCCGTGAATAGACGCGGAAAGATCGTCTGCACACTCGGGCCCGCTACCAGTTCTGACGAGACCGTTCGTGAGCTTGTCGAGTCTGGGATGGATGTGGCCCGGATGAACTTCAGCCACGGCGACCAGGCCGACCATAAGGCGTCCTACGACAGAGTCCGCGCCGCCTCCGACGTAACCGGCCGCGCCGTGGGCATACTCGGCGACCTGCAGGGCCCCAAGATCCGGCTGGGGCGGTTCGCGGCCGGGCACGCCTTCTGGGCGAACGGCGACGTCGTGAGGATCACGGTCGACGAGTGCGAGGGCACGCATGACCGGGTGTCCACCACCTACACCCAGCTCGCCAACGACGCGGCGCCGGGTGATCGCCTGCTGGTCGACGACGGCAAGGTCGGGCTGCTCGTCGAACGGGTCGAGGGCGACGACGTGGTGTGCACGGTCACCGAGGGCGGGCCGGTGTCCAACAACAAAGGGCTCTCCGTCCCCGGAATGAATGTGTCGGTACCGGCCCTGTCCGAGAAAGACATTCAGGATCTCGAATTCGGGTTGCGACTCGGCATCGACCTCGTCGCGCTGTCCTTCGTCCGGTCCCCGGCCGATATCGAGCTCGTGCACGACGTGATGGACCGCGTCGGCCGGCGTGTTCCCGTCATCGCCAAATTGGAAAAGCCCGAGGCGATTGACAACCTGGAGGCCATCGTCCTGGCGTTTGACGCGGTGATGGTCGCCCGCGGTGATCTCGGCGTCGAGTTGCCTCTCGAGGAAGTGCCGCTCGTACAGAAGCGCGCAATCCAAATGGCAAGGGAAAACGCCAAACCCGTGATCGTCGCGACTCAGATGCTCGAGTCGATGATCGAAAATTCGCGGCCCACCCGTGCCGAGGCGTCCGATGTCGCCAACGCGGTGCTCGACGGTGCCGACGCGCTGATGCTGTCCGGAGAGACATCGGTGGGCAAACACCCGATCGCGGCCGTCAAAACAATGTCTCGGATCATCGCGGCGGTCGAACAGAACTCGACGGCGGCGCCACCTCTCACCCATGTGCCGCGCACCAAGCGCGGGGTGATCTCGTATGCGGCCCGTGACATCGGCGAACGACTGGATGCCAAGGCGTTGGTGGCGTTCACCCAGTCCGGCGACACCGTAAAGCGCCTCGCGCGGCTGCATACACCTCTGCCGTTGCTTGCCTTCACCGCTCTGCCGGAGGTGCGCAGTCAACTGGCGCTGACGTGGGGGACCGAGACGTTCATCGTGCCGCACATGCAGAGCACCGACGGCATGATTCGCCAGGTGGACAAATCGCTTCTGGAACTGGGCAGGTACAAGCGCGGCGACCTGGTGGTCATCGTCGCCGGCGCCCCACCGGGCACAGTAGGCTCGACCAACCTGATCCACGTGCACCGGATCGGAGAGGAAGATCTATAGGGGGATTCGGTGGGCGCCTCGGACTTCGAGCAACTGCTCGCCACCCTGGATCTGAAGCGCGTCGACGACTACACCTTCACAGGTTCTCACCCCGCCAAATCCCCGATCCGGACATTCGGCGGCCAGCTGATGGCCCAGTCGCTGGTCGCGTCTTCGGAGACCGTCACCACCGAAGTGCCGCTCGCCGCACTGAGCGTGACGTTCGTTGACGGCGGTGATCCTGAGTCTGACATCGAATACCACGTCGTGAACCTGCGTGACGGACGACGATTCGCCAACCACCGGGTTGACGCCGTACAAGACGGGAAACTCCTTTCGTCTGCAATGGTTTCGTATCTATCAGGCGGTCGCGGGCTCGAACACGGCGCCGCCTTTCCCGACGTGCCGCCACCCGAATCCCTACCTCCGATCGGAGAGCTGTTCGTGGGCTACGAGAAGGTGGTTCCCGCCTTCGTCAGCGCGCCGCGGCCAATCGAATGGCGATACGCGAACGACCCGGCGTGGATCCTGCGGAAGAAGGGAGGCATGCTCCCGCACAACAGAGTGTGGATGAAAGCTGACGGCGTGATGCCCGACGACCCCGTGCTGCACAACGCGGCGCTGGTCTACTCCTCGGATACGACGGTGCTCGATTCGATCATCACCACGCACGGACTGTCCTGGGGTTTCGATCGCATCTTCGCCGTCACGGTCAATCACTCGGTGTGGTTTCACCGCCAGGTGCGCTTCGACGACTGGGTCCTCTATGCGACGACATCTCCGGTGGCGGCCGAGTCCCGCGGGCTGGGGATGGGACACTTTTTCGACCGAACGGGCAGCCCGATCGCGACCGTCGTACAGGAGGGGATAATTAAGCACTTTCCCAGCTCGAAGGCTACGCAGGGCGTACCCTCTACCTGATGTCCGAGCCGGTCAAACTCGCGAGAATCCCCGCCCGCGAACGCGTTGTCGTCAGCGTCGACAGGCCGGCGGCCCGGTGGGTCGGTTCGCTCGCCGTTCTCTCGGGGTTCTGCTGGCTCGTCGTGTTATTCGCCCGCGACCGAGCCCATCCAGACTGGGACGCGGCGGGACGGCTCGGCTGGTCGCTGACCATCCTCGCCGCCGTGGCGTTGATTGCGCGCGGGATTTTCCTCGGTCGTCCGGTGACCGCCGCGCATGCGACGTCCGCCTTGATGGTGCTGATTGTCGGTCTGGCGGCCCACATTCTGTCCTACGACCTGTTCGGCAGTCTGCTCATCGCAGGTGCGGCCTGGGTGCTGATGTGGCCAACGTCGGCACGACCGCAACCGGGCGAGCTACCCCGGGTCTGGCGTCTGGTGAACGCGACACAGGGTGATCCGTTGGCGCCGTTCGCGATGCAGGCGCTGAAGTCCTACTTTTTCAGTGCGGACGCCAAGGCTGCGCTTGCCTACCGGACGCGTTTCGGTTTCGCTGTGGTGAGTGGTGATCCGCTCGGCGACGAGTACCAGTTTCCGCAGCTAATAGCTGATTTCGTGGCGATGTGCCACGCTCGCGGCTGGCGCATCATGGTGTTGGGCTGCAGCGAGCGCCGAACAGCGTTGTGGAGCAACGACACTGTGGTGGGCCAGAGAATGCTTCACGTCCCGATCGGGCGTGACGTGGTGATCGATCTCGGTTCATTCGACATGGTGGGGCGCAAGTTCCGCAATCTGCGTCAGGCCGTGCAGCGCACGCACAACTTCGGGATAACCACCGAGGTGGTCGCAGAGCAGGACATCGACTGCGCTTTGCAAGCCGAGTTGGCGGAGGTTCTCTTCGCCTCCCATAGTGGCGCGCGCACCGAGCGGGGGTTTTCCATGATCCTCGACGCGGCGCTGGAACGACGGTATCCGGGCATCCAGGTGATCATCGCCCGCGACGAGTCAGGCAAGGTGCAAGGGTTCCATCGCTACGCAATTGCAGGCGGTGGGCGCGACGTGACGCTTGACGTGCCGTGGCGCCGTCCTGGCGCACCCAATGGCATCGACGAGCGGCTCAGCGTCGACATGATGTCTGCGGCCAAAGCTGCTGGCGGTCAACGGCTCTCGCTTGCCTTCGCGGCGTTCCCCGATATCTTCGACGACGCGAGTCGGGGGCCGATACAAACGTTCTTCTACACCGTGATCCATATGGGTGACTCGGTTATCGCGCTGGAGTCGCTCTACCGCTATCTTCGAAAGTTCCACGCGCTCGGCGGCCGTCGTTACGCACTGGTGTCAACGCGCCACGTCCTGCCCGCACTCGTGGTACTGCTGTCGCTGGAATTCGTGCCCCGACGGCGGCAGCTGCAGCTCGACTAACGAGCGGCCGTCGTTGGAATGCCGAAGACCGAACTCAGATTCCGCTCGAACTGCTCTTGGCACTGTTGCTGAGCAGCGGTGTCGGCGCCGGCCTTGTTTACGCAGTCCAGAAACTCTGGGCCCCGGGCCTCCTTGTACAGCAGATACAAAAGAACGAACGCAACAATCGCAATGACAATCGCGAATATCCCGAGTATCAGGCCGCCGAGAGCCACCCCGCCGTTGGAGGCTTCGCCCCGCTTCGCACGGCCACGACCGACTACTCCCAGCACAATCGCGATGATGCCGAGGATGATTCCAATGGCTGTGCCGATGATCGGTACCCAGCCGACCAGCAGACCGATGATCCCGAGTACCAGCGCCGCGGTTCCCAGCCCATTGCGCGGTGCGGCGGGTGCGCCAGTGTGATATTCGTACGGCATCGGCGGGGGCGCCGGGTAGACAGCGCCGGGCGGTGCCGGCGGTTGCGCAGGATCCGCGGGCGACGCAGGGAAAGAACTCGGGATCGGTGGTGGCGGTGGCTTCTCGGCTTCGTTCGTCGGCTCCGTCACCAGCGTCAGGTCTCCGAGGCCGGGGTACGTGCTCCAACTAATGACGCGACGTTGTTGGCCGCCTTCCGGATGCCGAACGCGGACACGATCTCGAACACGCCAATCACCAGGAGCCAGACGCCCACCGCCCACACGAGTGCCGGTAGCGAGTCCATTGGCCAACCCAGCAGGAAGATTCCCGCCACCAGGCTGGTCAGGCCGAAAAAGATCTCCCAGCCTCTGCCAGGTATGTCGGGGTCACTGATCGCCGAGACCGTCATCGACACGCCCCGGAAGATAAAGCCCACGCCCACCCAGATCGCCAGCAGAAGTACGGCGTCGTTGATGTGGCGGAACGCAAGCACCGCGAGGATCAACGACGCTGCACCGCTGATGAAGAGCAAGACGCGGCCGCCCGCCGACACGTGCAGGCTGAACGCGAAGATCACCTGAACGATGCCGCTGATCAAGAGGTAGATACCGAACAGAATTGAGGCCACGACGATCGAAGCTCCGGGAAGCCAGAGCACGAGAATACCAAGGATCAGCGACAGGATTCCCGAGGCCAGGGTTGTTTTCCACATGTGCTTGAGGAGTATGGGCGGGGTCGGTGCGGTCATTGCATGAGTGAATCACAGCCCAGGTGCAAGCAGAAGGATTTCGGTAACGACATCGATGCCTCGCCGTGAACGCCCGCGGGCCGTAGGGTTCCCACGAGACGCAGGAGGAGGCAATCGTGCGAATTTCACGCGGATGGCGAGTGGCAGTGGTGGTCTCGATGTGGGCGGCCCTGCCGCTGACGGGCTGCAGCACCAAAGGCTACGACGGGCCGCCCTGCGACCCAGCCGCCAAGCCGGCCAAGGTCGACGACGTCGCCAACCTGTTGCCTGACGACATCAAGCAGTCCGGGAAGCTGATCGTCGGCGTTGACCCGTCGTATCGGCCGAACGAGTGGAAAGACAACAACAAGATCGTGGGCTTCGACGTGGATCTGCTCAACGCCGTCGCGGCTCCGCTTGGTGTGACGCTGGATTGTCGCGAATCGAAATTCGACAACATCATTCCGTCGATCGGTACGACGTACACCATGGGGATGTCGTCGTTCACGGACACCAAGGAGCGACAAAATCAGGTCGATTTCGTCGACTACTTCACGACGTCGACCTTGTGGGCCCAGCATCCCGGAGCGCCGATCGATCCCAACAACCCGTGCGGCAAAAGGGTTGCCGTGCAGTCGGCCACAATCCAGGAAACCGAATTGAATACGAAGAACGACGCGTGCCTGAAGCAGAACCAGCCGAAGATCGAAATCCTCAAGTTCGACCTGCAGGACGCCGCGACCAACGCCCTGACGGTCGGCCAAGCCGACGCGATGACCGCCGACTACCCGGTAACCGTAGACGCGATCAAGAACAGCGGCGGAAAGCTCGAGGCCGCAGGAGAGCAGTTCGGGAATGCGCCGTACGGGTGGGCTATCCCCAAGGGATCGAAACTGGGTCCGGCGCTCGTGAAATCGCTGGAACACATCATGCAGACAGGCGAGTACCAAAAAATCCTGGCCAAGTGGAACGTTGACAAAGGTGCCATCCCCAAGCCCACGATCAACGGGGCCGTCAGCTGACTGTGGCTGCGGAGGAGCCGACGCCGCAGCCGATCAACGCTGTACCGCTGCGGCACCCGTGGCGATGGGTGGCGGCGGCGGTCATCCTCGCCCTCCTCGGCCTGTTCCTGTGGGGCGCCAAAACCAATCCGGTGTACCACTGGGACACCTATCGCAAATTCCTCTTCGACCCAACGGTTGCCGAGGGCGCGTGGTACACCCTCCAGCTGACCATCTATTCAATGGCGATCGCCGTTGTGCTGGGTGTCGCCCTGGCAGTCATGCGGTTATCACCGAACTATGTCCTCAGATCGGTCGCTTGGGGGTACATCTGGATTTTCCGAGGCACCCCCGTGTACGTCCAACTGGTGTTCTGGGGGCTGTTTCCCGTCCTGTACCCAAACCTGCAGTTCGGAATCCCTTGGGGCCCAACATTTGTCCACCTCCACATCGCCGGTCTCGCGTTGTTCTTCCAGATGGCGCTGATCGGACTTGCTCTCAACGAAGCCGCCTACATGGCCGAAATCATGAGGGCCGGAATCAGTTCCGTGCCAGAGGGCCAGACAGAAGCGTCGATGGCTCTCGGCATGTCATGGTGGATGACGATGCGGCGCACCATTCTTCCGCAAGCCATGCGGGTGATCATTCCGCCGACCGGCAACGAGGTCATCAGCATGCTCAAGACCACATCGCTGGTGGCCGCGGTGCCGTTCTCGCTCGAGCTTTATGGCCGTGCGCATGACATCGGCGTCCGGCTGTACCAGCCGATCCCATTGCTGCTGGTCGCCTCCACCTGGTACTTGGCAATCACCAGCGTGCTGATGGTGGGCCAGTACTACCTCGAGAAGTACTTCTCCCGAGGTGCGTCGCGGAAGCTGACGTCCAAGCAGCTGGAGAACCTGGCGAAGGCACAGGGTGTCACCGAGGAGCATCTGTGACGGCGATGGTTGTCGCCGAACAGGTGTGCAAGAACTTTGGCGCCCTGAAGGTGCTGAAGGGTGTCACGCTCACGGTTGAGCGTGGTCAGGTGTTGTGCATCATCGGGCCCTCGGGCTCCGGAAAGTCGACGTTCCTGAGGTGCATCAATCACCTCGAAACCGTCAACGCCGGCCGCCTGTACGTCGACGGCGAACTCGTCGGTTACCGCGAGCGGCGGGGCAAGCTGTACGAGTTGCCGCCGCGTGACGCTGCACGGCAACGCCGCGACGTCGGTATGGTGTTCCAGCACTTCAACCTATTCCCACACCGCACAGCACTTTCCAACATCACAGAAGCGCCCGTCCACGTGAAGAAGGGCAAGCGATCCGCGGCCCGCGAGACGGCTCGTGAGCTGTTGACGCAGGTGGGGATGTCGGAAAAGTCGGATGCCTACCCCGCGCAGTTGTCAGGTGGTCAGCAGCAGCGCGTGGCGATCGCGCGGGCGCTCGCGATGGACCCCAAGCTCATGCTCTTCGACGAGCCGACATCCGCGCTTGATCCCGAACTGGTCGGCGATGTCCTCGCGGTGATGCGCGACCTCGCGCGCGCAGGCATGACCATGGTGGTGGTGACCCACGAGATGGGTTTCGCCCGCGAGGTTGCCGATCAGCTGGTGTTCATGGACGACGGAGTGATCGTCGAGAGCGGCAATCCCCGCGAAGTGCTCAGTAAGCCTAAACACCAACGCACGCAAGAGTTTTTGTCGAAGCTGCTCTAGTTCGCTCAGGCCTTCGTGCCGGCGTTGACGCACGCCATCTGCACGTCTGTGGTGTTGTTGTTCAGGTCAGTCGCCGCTGCGTTGATCGCGTCGACGGGGGCGTGTACCCCCATGAGGATCAGCAGCCTGGTGGCTCCGCCCGACCACGCATTCATCGGACCGGCGATCTCGGGGGCCAGCCCCGGGGTCCCCGCCGCCTCCATCGCGTTTGCGGCAGCGGCGCGCAGCGCCGTCCGGCCCGTCACATTGCTGTCGGAGACGATGGGATCTCCGTAGTTCGGCGGAGCGTCACCGGCGATGTTGTTGGCGAAATCCGAATAGTTGGTGGCCGCGACGTCCAGTCCGGCGGCGAACTGCTGACACGCCACCACTGCCTCCGGCGTAGCGTCGCCCGAGCCTGGCGAACTGAATGTTGCCTGAGCCGGCACCCGTACCTCGGACCCGGCGCCCGGATCGGCGTCGTCGGCGGGATCGGCAGATGCGGCGGGGGCGAATCCCAGCCCGATGCCGAAGATGACAAGTGAGGTCGCCAAGGCGCGACCGTACGTATGTGTCGTCATGATGCTGCCCAAGATAGTTGATGCCTCCCCGGCATGAGTTGAACTCCCCGCGGCCGAATGGTCGTCGCGGAGGTTGTCTGGCACCTGAACGCATTTTGAACGCGCGGTGTCCGCAGCCGGGCCATCGAGTTCACTAACCTAAGAAAATGACTGCGTAAGCCTAAGAAACTGTACGTCGAACCTGTGGGGGGCCGATGCCGGGCCGTGACCTACCGCGCGACCCGAGAGCATGCAAGATCCCTGATTAGATAGAAATCGCGGGTCAACTGTTGTGGTGTTGTTTACCGTTTAGACACCTGTGCATCTAATGATCCACGGGAACAGTTTCTTAGTAACGGACACGAGAGGCGCCATCACACGATGCTGAACCGTTTCGCCCCCTTGGCTGCTGCTTGCTTCTTGCTCCCGGTAGGTTCGGCGCCACTGGCGATGGCCGACCCCGACCCAGCCCCCGCGCCAGTGCCCGTCTCAGAGCCGCCGAACGGCCCGATGCCGTCGTCGCCTCCAGGCGTTTTGAAGACCCCGGACGGCTGGACGCTCAACGTCACCGGCAGTAAGGAGTCGATGGAGCCGGTTGCCCCGTTGACCACCGCGCTGTCCTCGCGTGAGTACCTCGTCGACGGCACATTCACCGGCACGGTCACCGGCGGCGGTGGCACAAAGCTGGGCGGCGGCACGCTGGAGGCCGGCTACTACATCGGCTGCGGCATCGTCGGCGGCCCGGTCGAGCTTCTCGGCGGCGTCGGCATCACCCCCACGCTCACCGGCCTCGGGCCCGGCCTGGCCCTCGGCGGCCAGTACGGTGGCACCCTTCTGCAGGGCCAGATCAAGGTCGGTCTGAAGCCCGGCACCGTCACGATCGTCCCGGTCGACAAGAAGTCGTTCAAGGGCACCAGCTCGCGCGTCACGATCACCGGATTCCGCGTCAAAGTGGACGGCTGCGTCGGCCAATCCTTCATCCGCTCGTACGCAACTCTGACCAGCTCGACCGAGAACACGGACGACGTCGTCACCTACATGGGTGTGACGAAGGCCGTATAACCCCTTGATCATCCGACCAGACAGTTCCCTTGAATACAGAACACGAGAGGCGCCTTCACGCATGATGAACCGTTTTGCCACCCTGGCAGCTGTCTGCACCTTCATTTCTGTAGGCGCGGCGCCGCTCGCTTCAGCCGACCCAGATCCCGACGCCGGCCCTCCGCCGGACACCGGCGCGGTCGGGTCCGAGGTCCCGGGCATCGCGAACTCCCCGGACGGCTGGACGCTGAACGTCGTCGGCAAGGACGAGTCGCAGCTCGCGATCCCGCCACTGACCACTGCGCTGTCTTCCCGTGAATACCTCGCCGGCGGCACGTTCACCGGCACGGTGACGGGCGGCGGCAAGGGCACCCTGACGGGTGGCACGCTGGAAGCCGGCTACCAGATCGGCTGCGGCATCTCGCTGAACACGGTCAAGCTGAACGGCTCGATCGGCCTTGGCATTACGACGACGGCGATCGGCAACATCCCGACCGGCCTGACGTTCCCGATTCAGGGCCAGATCGAGGTGCACCCGCAGCCCGGTGAGGTCATCAACGTCTCGGTGGACAAGAAGTCCTACAAGAAGGCGCCGGTGCGCGTCACGCTTCGCGACATCCACATCAAGATCGACGGTTGCGTCGGCCAGTCGTTCCTGCGGTCCTACGCCGTGTTGACGAGCTCGACCGCCGACAATGACGACATCGTCGCGTACTACGGCGTCGTCAAGGTCGTCTAGATCGTGGGTCGCGGAAAGACCTGGGAAGCAAGAGAAGTAGTCGCGGGCGCGGCGATTTTGGGGTCGTTGGTCGCCGGGGCACTGGCCTCGGCGGCCACGGCCGCCGCCGACACCCCGCCTGATGTGCCCAACCCGGGAATTCCGGAAGGCACGGAAGTGCTCGCCGGTGGAAACGGCGCGCAGTACGTGCCTTCGGCCCCACCGGCGGGCGTCGACCCTCAGGTGAACATCCTTCAGGGTTTGGCCCAGAACGGCGGTGGCGCAGGCCCGATCGCCGGGCTGCAGTCGTTCCCCGACACCTCGGGCTCGACGGCGAATGAGTATGTGCTGTCGCAGAATTCGGTACCACAGGCGCCGGGAGGCCCAGCTGGCGCTCCGGTCAACCTGAACCCGCTGTTCAACCAGTACCTTCTGCCGCAGTACGAGAGGCCTTCTGTCCCCGGACAAGGACCGGTGAGGGACTACGCACCCGGCGAAGAGAATGCGGTCATCGCGCCGGGTGACTATATGCACCGGTTGTGGGGCCAGTTCCAGTCGGGCGATTACAAGGGCGGCCTGCTCGGCCAGATGCCGCACGAGCAGCTCGCCGAGCCGTTGCCGGGGACAGCGCCGCCGCCGGGCACGACCCTCCCGGTGGGTGAGGGGCAGAATCTCCCCGATTCAGCGTGGGCGCCGCCACCGCCAGCGCCGCTGCCGCCCGGGGCAGTTCCACCCGCCCCGCCGGCCGGCTGAACAGCCCGCGTACTAGCTGCCGGCCTACGCCGGGAGGAACGCCGGTTTCTCGGCGGGGTCGTCGTCGCGCTGAGCGTCGAGGAACCAGGTGCGCATCACGCCCTTGCCTTTGACTTCGACGTCTCCGCGATGCTCGAAATGGAAGGTGTCCGTGAGGCGCTCGTATACCTGGTGGGGGACCTGAATCCTGCCCTCGACGCCGGTGGACTCCATCCGTGAGGCGACGTTCACCGCGTCCCCCCACACGTCGTAGAAGAACCGGCGGGTGCCTACCACTCCCGCAACCACCGGACCCACGCCGATCCCGATCCGCACCGGAACCGCTTGTCCGACTTGATCTTCCAGGCCTTGGATCACGTGAGCCATGTTCAGTGCGAGGCACGCCAGCGCCTCGAGGTGATCGTGACGGGGTTCGGGGACACCGCTGACCACGATGTAGCAGTCGCCACTCGTCTTGATCTTCTCCAGGCCGTGCTTTTCGACTAGCCGGTCGAACTCGGAGTAGAGCCGATTCAGGAACTCGACTAGGTCGGCGGGTGTCGACTCGCTGGCCCGGGCGGTGTAGCCGGCGATGTCGGCGAACAGGACCGAGGCATCGTCGTATTTGTCGGCGATGATCGTGGTGGCAGGGTTCTTCAGCCGGGTCGCGATGGTGGCGGGCAGGATGTTCGCGAGCAAGGACTCAGAGCGGTAGTACTCCTCTTCCATTGCCTCCTCGGCGCGTTCGATCTCTCGCAGCGCGTACCAGACCGTCGCGACGACCATTACGCATGCCGAAACGACCGACACGACGAAGCCGACCGGAATCGCCCAGGGCGGCTGAAGACCGGTGTCGACTGGCACGGTGAATTGCAGCGTGATGACGATGGCCGCGCCGATCGCCACGAGCGTGCACGCAAGCAGGATGTGCTCGATGCCCAACACGAGGACGGCCACGGTGGCAGCGACGAGGAAGTAGAACTGTAGACCAGAGCCCGTTCCGACGCTCCACGTCACGATCGTGAGCGAGACGTACGAGGTGATGATCAGCACCAGCGCGGAGAACATCTCACCGTACTTGTGCAGCACGGGAATACAAAAGAAGATGGCGGCGGCGATGAGATTGATCAGCGAGATCCGCCATAGTTCGGGCTCGGTGACGATCTGCATGACCGAGAAGCTGGTGCTGACGACGGCGGCGATCCCGGCGGTGATGTTGAGGACCTTGCGGCTGCGCCTCGCGCGATCGGCATAGTGCCGGTTGCGAGCCTCGGTCTGCGGGCGAAGGCGCATCGGCGGACCACAGAAGGTCCGTGCGATCGGGCCTGCTGCCGACTCGTTCACCTCGGCGGCCATCGTTAGAGCTTAATCCGTTCGGCCGTCAGATTTATTCCCGGCCACCGCCTGGCCGAATTGTCAGTCAGGCCGCTTCTAGCCTCGTCACCTGGCGTTGAAGAGTTCGACTAAGCCCGTCATGTCTTGTTCTTGGGCTTGTCGAAGCCGAAGCCGTCGGGCGCTGTCGTGATGTTGGAGGCGCCGGGGTCCGCCTGCACAGCCTCGGCTGTGATCAAGATGCCCCGGTAGTAGCCGACGGCGGATAACTCCCATTTGTACGCGAAGCAGGTCATCGTCATCTTGGCATTCATGCCCGCCGAGACTAAGTCCCAGTGCCCCGGCCCCGTCATCGTGCTGGGTGGCGTGCGGAGTTTGGAACGATGCACCACGCGGGTAGCAGATAAGAGGCCGGGGGGCAGGGATTGCTCGGTCCTGGCCAAGAGCCGTTACGAACCCGGACACGATCACTAAATCAGCCTGGGTTGTTCACACGGGTGCGCTGGTGTCCATCGTCACGTGATTTTGCCCGGATGTGGTGACGCCGGTAGCCGTTTGCGGCTTGGCGTTCGGTGTTGACTTTGGCGCGGCGGCCGCTGTCTCCTGCCTGATCTTCCGCTTGTAGGTCGTCGGGGTCGGTGGCTTGTGTGCGTGTGACTCCGCGGCTGGCGATGTTCACGCGGTGGTCTGCGAAAGATGCGTGGCCGGTGCAGCCGGGTGGTCGAGTTGGCATTGGTAGCCGTCGCGTTCTAGTGCGGCGGCGCGGGCTTTGCGGCCGCCGCGGGTGGAGCCTTGTCCCCATGTGGTCATGGTGTGTCCTGTCTGTCTGTGGTTTGGGTTTGGTTTGGGGCATTGCCTTTTGGGTAATTAAGCCGTTGGCGGCGTTCGTCGCTCCCCCAGTCCGAGACCGTGACTGGCAGGGAATCTCATTAGAAATTGGGGGAATACGACCATGCACAAAATTCTTGCTACTTCGCTCACCTTGGTGGGGTTGATGTTCGGCGGCATGGGTGTGGCTAACGCCACTCCGGTCGCGGATGCACCGGCTGCGCCGGTAGCGACGTCGACGACGACGCTCGCAGCGGACAACGACAACGATGACAGCGGAAACAATGGGTTGTGGGGTCTTGCTGGCCTGCTCGGTTTAGCGGGTCTGGCGGGGCTGCGGCGGCGCAACGACGCGAATGGGGCTCGCGGGTCTGCGCCTGGCGGAACAGTTCCCCCGCGCGTCTAGCGTTTGACGGGTCCTCCGCCGAAGTGCCGTGTCCTTCGGCGGAGGACTCCCATCATGAGCCACCACGGTGGCGTCTTGTTGGATGTCGAAGATGCTGTGCGGCTGCGGGATTCCCCACACGATGCCGTCCGCGATGGCCGGGCGTCGAGGACCGCTGGACCAAGACTGTCCGCGACGAGAACGGCAACACCCAGACGGTGCCGAGCGTGAACCACGGCAAGGGAAGTCGTTGGCGGGCAAGGTATGTCGATGACCAGGGCCGTGAGCATGTCAAAGGGTTCGCACGGAAGACCGACGCGCAACATTGGCTGAACAAGCAAGTGTCCGATCAGGTGACCGGCACATGGACCGACCCGAAACAAGACGGCGGTGCTGACGCTGGACCGTTACGGCCATTTGTTCCCCGACGATTTGGGCCGGATTGCGGACGCTTTCGACGACGCGGCTGAAATTACTGCGCACGCTCTGCGGACGGTTCCCCGGTTAGCCGCTGTGCCACTGACCAAAATAGCGGGTGAGCTGCTGTGACGAGTGCCCTCGGTGAGATTCGAACTCACACTGTACGGGTTTTGAATCCGTTTCCTCTGCCAGTTGGGATACGAGGGCGAGCAGCACTCCACGATAGAGGATGCGCATGCCGAGCCCCGAGGTCGCCGCGCGTCGCGAGTCACGACACAATGGCAGCCATGACCGAGTCACCGGCGGATGCGCCGACACCGCGCCGCGTCCTCATCGCCGAAGATGAGGCGCTCATCCGGCTCGACTTGGCTGAAATGCTCAAAGAAGAAGGGTATGAGGTCGTGGGCCAGGCCTGCGACGGGCAAGAGGCCGTGGAGCTTGCTGAGTCGCTGCGGCCCGACCTGGTGATCATGGACGTGAAGATGCCGCGGCGCGACGGCATCGACGCGGCGGCGGAAATCGCCTCGAAGCGGATCGCGCCGATCGTCGTGCTCACCGCGTTTAGCCAGCGCGAGCTGGTGGAACGTGCCCGTGAGGCCGGCGCGATGGCGTACCTGGTCAAGCCCTTCTCGGCCACCGACCTCGTGCCCGCAATCGAGGTCGCCGTGAGCCGCTTCAGCGAGATCACCGAACTGGAGCGCGAGGTCGCCTCGCTGTCCGACCGGCTGGAGACCCGCAAGCTCGTCGAACGGGCCAAAGGCTTGTTGCAGGGCAAGCAGGGGATGACCGAACCCGAGGCGTTCCGGTGGATCCAGCGGGCGGCGATGGACCGCCGCACCACGATGAAGCGTGTCGCCGAAGTGGTGCTTGAGACGCTGGACACGCCGAAGGACGCGCCGTCGGCCGGATAGGCCGAATATGCGCCGAGACGCGCTTTTGGTTGGTCAACACCGCGCAGTGTCGCGCTCAGTTGGCTATGTTCTACCGAGGGCGCGGACACGCTGGGTGGTCGCTGAGCGCTTGCGCGCCGCCGAACAGGAATCTGATCTGGAGGTGACACGTGCGCGGTCACGTGATGCGGAGTGCTGTTGTTGTGGGTGCGGTCGGACTGCTCGCCGTGGGCATGACCGGATGCGGCAAACAAAGTCAGGGCAACAACAGCAGCAGCAGTGGCCCCACCAGTAGCAGTAGCGGTGGCACTCAGAGTTCAGGGAACGGTCAGCTGAAGATCGTGCAGCAGGTCCAGATCGATGAGAACGGCGGCGAGGTCAAGAGCGAGACCGGCGCGACTGCGGCCGACCCCGCCGGCGACGGGAAGGCCACCTGTCAGCCGGTCGCTCTCGCGATGGCCGGCGCACTGACGGGGCCGGACTCGGCACTGGGTATCAACATCATCAACGGCGTAAAGCTGGCGGTCGACAAGCACAACTCGGCCAATCCCGGTTGCCAGGTCCAGCTGAAGAGTTTCGATACGGAAGGCCTTCCGGATAAGGCCAGTGGCATTGCGCCGCAGATCGTCTCGGACCCGAGCATCGTCGGTCTCGTCGGCCCTGCGTTCTCCGGTGAGACGAAGGCAACAGGCAGCGTTTTCAACGACAACGGCTTGGTGGCGGCGACCGCTTCGGCAACCAATGTCACGCTCTCCGCGAACGGTTGGAAGACCTTCTTCCGGGGGCTTGCCAATGACGGCGTGCAAGGTCCGTCGGTAGCGAATTACCTCAAGAACACGTTGGCGTTCAAGAAGATCTGTGTCGTCGACGACGGGTCGGAATACGGTCTGGGCTTGGCGCAGGCCGTACGTCAGACGCTGGGCCCGGTCGCAGACTCCGGCTGCAACATCTCGGTCAAGAAAGAGGATAGGGACTTGTCGGCGACCGTCACGCAGATCAAGGGCATCGCGCCGGACGCCATCTTCTACAGCGGTTATTACTCGCAGGCCGCGCCGTTTGTTCAGCAGCTTCGCAACGGGGAGGTGACCGCGGCATTCGTCAGCGCCGACGGCACCAAGGACCCCGAGTTCGTCAAGCAGGCCGGAGAGTCGTCGAAGGATGCGATTCTGTCCTGCCCATGCGGCCCCGCAACCGGCACTTTCGCGGACGAGTACACGAAGAAGTTCAACCAGGAACCCGGTACCTACAGCACCGAAGGGTATGACCTCGGGACGATCATGCTGAAGGGAATCGACTCGGGGAAGGTCACCCGAGCCGACCTGCTGGATTTCGTCAAGACGTACAACGGCCAGGGAGTGGCCCGCAAGTACCAGTGGTCAGATACGGGGGAGCTCACCACCACCCTGATCTGGATCTACAAGGTCCAGTAATCGCGTCGGCGAGCTTCACGTAAACCGGATGCACGGGGAGTCCGCCGGCCAATGATCCAAGAGTGCGTCGCTGCGTACACCTGCTCGGCCGCCAACATCCACTTCAATCTGGAAGGGCTTCGACGCGGCTTCTGGCAGCTGACAGTCGACGGCCTGTCCTGGGGTGCGATCTACGCCTTGGTGGCGGTTGGCTACACCTTGGTGTTCGGCGTACTTCGCCTGATCAACTTTGCGCACTCGGAAATCTTCATGCTGGGCATGTTCGGCGCCTACTTCTGCCTCAACATGATCCTGGGTTTCGACCCGAGCGGAAATGCATATCAGAAGGGCACCGTTCTGACGGTTTTCTACCTGTGCGTCGCGATGCTGTTCGCGATGCTGGTGTCCGGCGGCGCCGCCATGGGACTCGAAGCGGTGGCGTACCGGCCGCTTCGCCGCCGCAATGCCCGTCCTTTGACCTTCTTGATCACAGCGATCGGAATGTCTTTCGTATTGCAGGAATTCGTACATTTCATTCTGCCGAAGATCCTCGACGGATACGGCGGAAACAACGCGCAGCAGCCGATCGTGCTGGTGCGACCCAAGACTCAGTTCACAATATTCGGTGCCACCGTCACCAACACCACGCTCGTCATCATCTTCGCGGCGATCGCGTTCGCGGTGCTGACCGACCTGGCGATCACCCGCACGAAGCTCGGCCGCGGGATCCGCGCCGTCGCCCAAGACCCAACCACCGCAACGCTGATGGGAGTCTCCCGCGAGCGGATCATCCTCACCACATTCCTGATCGGCGGTTTGCTCGCCGGCGCGGCGGCGCTGCTGTACACGCTGAAGCTGCCGCAGGGAGTCATCTACTACGGGGGATTTGTCCTCGGCATCAAGGCCTTCTCGGCGGCCGTTCTCGGCGGGATCGGCAATCTTCGCGGCGCACTGCTCGGCGGTCTGCTCCTGGGTGTCATGGAGAACTACGGGCAGGCGGTCTTCGGGACCCAGTGGCGTGACGTGGTGGCGTTCGTGTTGTTGGTTCTCGTCCTGCTCTTCCGTCCCACCGGAATACTGGGCGAAAGTCTCGGAAGGGCGCGTGCGTGATGACTCATCGCGACGACGACAGGGTCCGGAGCCGAGAACGCTTACGTCAAGCACTGCTCGCGCCAGGTGATGCGCTACGAGAGCGCTGGGCCCGGCTGTCCCGCGTCCAGAAATGGGGCTTCGGGGTCGTCGCCTTCGGCCTTCTTGCGTTATTACCCTTGTACACACCAAGTTTTGTGAACACGCCGGGCACTAGCTTTGGTGTCACGATGGCGCAGTTCGCCATGGTCGCAATCATCGCGATCGGGCTCAATGTCGTTGTGGGACAAGCTGGTTTGCTCGACCTCGGTTACGTCGGCTTCTACGCGGT